>JBHPFN010000007.1:0-56944 GCA_042571725.1 Candidatus Omnitrophota bacterium | reverse complement strand
CATCGTAGAGCGGGTTGTATTCAGGTGCGGTGTTGTTGCCAAAGCCGGTGACATCCTCAATCTGCAAGCCGTCATTAAGGTTGATGTTGTAGAGCGCAAGTACGGTATCTGCATAACCCTGTTCAGTGGTAGAGCGTGACTCGTATTCAGCGACGAACTCTCCTATGGCAACGAAGAAGTCGATTGTATCAGCCGGGTCTCTTAAGCTACCTGTCTCATCATAGAGAGGGTTGTATTCAGGTGCGGTGTTGTTGCCAAAGCCGGTGACATCCTCAATCTGCAAGCCGTCATTAAGGTTGATGTCGTAGAGCGCAAGTACGGTATCGGCATATCCCTGTTCAGTGGTAGAGCGGGTGTTGTATTCGGCCCTAAACTCTCCCACCGCTACAAAGAAGTCGATGGTATCTACGGGATCTCGTAAGGCACCGGTCTCATCGTAGAGCGGGTTGTATTCAGGTGCGGTGTTGTTGCCAAAGCCGGTGACATCACCAAGATCTAAATCATCAGCAAGGTTTATACCATAGAGGATAAGAACGCTATGAGCATAACCCTGTTCAGTGGTAGAGCGTGACTCGTATTCAGCGATGAAGGCTCCTACCGCTACGAAGAAGTCGATAATATCCACAGGATCGCGAAGCGCACCGGTCTCATCATAGAGAGGGCTATAGTAAGGTGGGGTGCTGCTGCCAAAGGCGATGACATCACCTAAGTCTAGGCGGCCGTCACTTAGATCTATGCCGTAAAGGATAAGGATGTCATCCACATAGCCTCGCTGGACAGCCCCTCTACCGTTATATTCAGCGTAAAAGCTATATACTGCAATGATAAAATCTACAAAATCATCCCTGGGGAAAACCTGATTTGCCGGATCGACCACAAAATAGAGGGTCGCCAAATCGCTGTCGCCGTATGCAAGGCCAGAGGTACCGCCAGAGGCAGGATCTTGAGGATCTAAGCTTGTGCCAAAGATATAATTGAAGGCCTGCTCAAAATCATCACCGTAAACAGGATTGAACATCTCCCGCAGGATGAAGTCAATATGCTTAGTAGGCTGAACAAAATTAGAGGGGCTGTATCCCGGCTCACCTACAATCGCAAAGAGTAGATCTATCTCGCTATCTCCGTATTGAAGCCCAGAATTACTACCACCCGGATTAAGGGTTTGGTCGTAGACATAATTAAATGCATCCCTGAAATCAGTATCAAATTGCATGATGGTCAGCATAAACGCTGCATCTTTGACAGATTGCACAAAGGTAGCATGGTTGAATGACGGGTCATTAACCATCGCAGATAAGATATCTAACTCGCTATCTCCGTATTGCAAGCCTGAATCGCCTCCGGTAGCAGGGTCTCCTGGATTCAAGCTCAGACTGAATAAATAATTGAAGTTGTATCCAAACTCTGGGTCGGTTACCATCTCATAAAGAAGAGCGGCCACCTTAGGCGTATCAACAAGGAAGAAATCAAACCCATCAATGCCATCTCCCGCTAAGCCAAAAAGCACCTCAGTTAAAGATGGGAGATACGACCTGTAAGGATTGTTTGTAGGCTCTGAACCTTGAAACGGACCCAGCCACAGCGGGTGGGTCGATTGCGCAGAATCAATAGGATATAAACTATAGGTGTAGGTAAAATCATTTCTGTGTTCCTGGAGAGTGCCGGTGTTGATGAAATCAATAACATATTCTGAGATGTAAGCAAAATCTGAGCTTTGAATAAAATCATCTACCGTAGCATAGACCGGGCCGATAAGAGGTATGGTAATAGTATTGATAGCCCAATCGACTACCGCACCTAAATATTCGTCCAGATGGTTTCTCGGGAAGTCTTCGCCGGTACCACGATTGCCTGTTGGGTTGCTATAGACATCCCAGGTCATCTGTCGCAGTGCTGCGTCATCATTAAATAAGAACTCGAGGGCTTCGTCTGTTTCGCTTAAGACCATATTTATCTGAGGATCGGTTTCTTCTATGGAGGGATCTATCGGAAGGATTGTGCCAAATTCTCTTTGCACACTAGGAAGGCTGATAATCTTGTTAACTTCTTCGATTACCGCTTCTACTGCTTCTCTTTCCTCCGGAGGTGCGCGATCCGACATATATGAGGAGAAATAGTGCCCGCGCGCCTGAACTCTTTCTCTTAAGTAGGGGCCGACATTGGGTAAATACATTGCCTCTCTAACAGCTTCAGGGATAATCACCGAGCGCTCTGCTTCAAGAAGCGCATGAGTATGAGTAAGTGCCCTGGCCATGCTGCGGGCATCTACATCTGCAACAGGTGCCGGAGGAGTAGATAGCGGCGCTGAGCTGCTGCTACTTCTTGGAGCCGGATATGAATACGGCATTGATGAAAATCCTGAGGATCTTTGTCTATCATTCTTCTCGTCTTTACCGCCGAAGAAATAGGTTAATGCAACGCCTGCGCTATTGCGCTTTAAATCACGGAACTCCTCATCGTGGTAAAACATTCTAAGCAGCAAGTGATCGGTAAGATCATACTGTCCTTCGACATACATGCTCGAGTTATCTTCTCCGTTTTTATAACGGAGGTTCAGGCCCTTGCTTCCTGAGCGAATTCCTAAGTTTCCTCCGGTTGACTTTTGTTCTCCTGTATATCTATCGACTCCGGCAATTACCTGTGTATTGTCACCCATAGGAACGTTTACCCTAACCCCTTGTCTCTCGGTCTGCCTATCAACATGAAGTTGTGCGCTGCCACCGTTGTCAAATACAGTAGTCACGCTTGCCTTGGGCTTGTACTCGGGGCTTACGGTAACCCGACCACCCACTGCCTTAACGAATCCAGGACCCCGATTGACCATTGCATTTGCTGATACCTCATCGCGTGCACTGCTGTAAGAAACTGAACCGCGAATATTTTCTCTATTGCCGAAATCAAGAGAATGTTCATGAGTAAACCCATCCTGGCCGTCATAGAAATAGCTTGGGGTATTTTGAAACGCACTGAATCTCGATCGCAAGATCATGCTAAGAGGAAGCTTAATGTTGCTATCCGATCGTACCCTCATCGGCCAGTTACCCATTTCTTTGCGCTCTTCTTGGAAATCATTTCTATACATATCGAAATATAATCTCCACGCAGAACTGACGCGCCATCTATAATTTAGCTCGACCTCTGAATGCTCTCTTCTCTCAGAATCATAAATCCTAAGCTGAAGATCGTGATTACGGGAATCCACCAACATATTATCCAACACATTAAATGACCAAATCGAATTATTGCCAGAATACGGGCTGTGGTTATATCTATAGAGGAAGGAATTTTCAGGACCGGTCAGATGGAACCTGCGTGAGGTCACATCAGTTGTCCAACCATCACCCTCGTCTAACTGTCGTATGGTTGTTCCGCCGCCAATCTCAAACATTCCCGGTAGTCCGATTTCAGTATCATACCGCCACGTGCGCTGTGTACCGCTGTCATTGGAAAAACCTCTTCTTTCATCTGCGCGTAATGCATTGCTCCATTTAATTCCCTTAATCTCTGTATCTACATCTGCGCGTAATGTTCTGGTATTTGCACCTTCTCTAAGCATGATTCCGGCTGTTGTCTTCTTCCAAAGCAACAATCGTGCATAGGCTTCAATCCACGGCGTAAATTGACCGTTGCCTTCGTGATCTTCCGTATACCGTGAACCAAGAGAGAGGCTTCCGGTCATTTTTATTGCCGGGGTAGCCTGCTCTTCTTCCGGAGCTGCTGGGCGCGTAGGTACAACTTGTCTACCCTTACCTGATGCTGGTGAAGCGGTAAGACCTTTTGCTTGACCCTTGGCAACTGGTGTACGCTGCTTCTCTGCTTGAGCTTTTTCTGCTGCAACAGGCGCCTCTTCTGTTTCAACTCTTTCTACTTCAACAGGTTTTGTTCCTGCTTCAGTTTCTGCTTGTGCTTCTGAGCGTTCCTGATGGGTTGTGCCTGCAGAAGCAACAGACGCTGCCTCTTCAGCTCGTCTTTCAGCGCGCTCAAACTGTTCCGGATAAAGCAATCTGTCGCGTGCGTTATTGATACGCTCTGCAAGCTTGACTAACTCTTCTTCGATCTCTACAATTCTTTCTTCTGTAATCTCATCAGATTGCAACTCTTCTGTGTATCGGCTCAGTGTATTCATCGCGCCTGAAAGCATACGCTGTAAGCTTCTAATCTGTCCAGCTGTCCATTGACGCTGCTTTTCTTCTATCTCTTCGACATGTGTATCGTTAATAATATCCTCTACAGCAACCTCGTGCTGAATCTCAATAAAGGCATCTTCGTGAATATCGATTTGTCTCTGGAGATCGCTCGTGTCAAGCGCACCTTCTTCGTCTTCGGTTGATTCTCCTCTGATGGCTTTAAATATCTTACTTAATCCATTTCCCTCTGACTTCTGGTCTCGTGCCTCTCGGCGAACCTCTGCGCGCGCCTTGCGAATCGCGTGCAGATAATCTTCTTTGGCTAATCGAAGATCTCTCTCTTCAATCGCATCATTATCACCCAATTCATTCTCGTGTGCCGCAATTTCATGAAGCGTTGCGTCGTAGGCATTTTCAACTAATACACGCATTGTACGCGACATAGATTTCGGATTCATTGATACCTCTTCACCTTCGATACCGTGTACTTGCTGAAGCATGCTGAGCGCCTCTACCACGTACTCCTCCTGCCAAGAAACATCACTAAGCATATCCTGCAGGTTCTTAGCATTGCGATTGAACATCCGCAAAGCAATAGAAGAAGGAATCTTAAGGTAGTGTGTTTTCTGAAGAAGTTGTGTCATCGACTGCTGGTCTATCTCCATGGAAACACGCGCCTCTTCTAACTCTCGAGCCTCGTGCTGCAGCTGAAGCCAGGTAAATACCGTATCTATTCTCTCAAGCTCAGCTTGTTCTTCTGCAGTCACCTTCTGTTCTGGGTTATTATCGGCGATAAGCAATTCTACGTTTCTTCTCTCTAATGTAATCCAATCACCATAGATCTCAGCCACCGCGGGAAGCAACTCATCTTCTCTGGCATTATAACGCTGAGCAACCGACGGTAAGGTCAATAGGATTCTTTGGGCTTCTAATCTCTTTGCCTGTGAAGCTGCATGGAACGTGCGGAAATCTGACTCTCCGGCAATCTCTTTTTCAACTGATGCAATCTGCTCATCGATTAAGACTCGTGCTTCATCGACGGTAAAGACGGTACCTTCTTCATTGCTTTCTATCATAGTGCGTGTCACAGTCAGCATCTCTTCTGTGGTGGTGTCTTCAGGGAATACATATCCTCTCTCCTGTAAGAAGGTAATGAACCGTGCCCTTTTGCGGCCATTGGCTAAATCAAAATCTTCTATTGCATCTCTTAAGAGAAGCAGGTTATCTTTCTTAATCTGTGCTTCTACCTTTCTGTATTCTTCGTTAAGCTCTCTTTGTTCTTCGTATTTCTCTCCCAATGTCTCGCTTACGGATGCCATTAGTTCTTCGATGAGAGAATTCAAATCTTCAGGACTAAAGGTAACCGCACTTAACTCTGTGATGCCGTGTTTTTCTCTTAATCTCATTACCGCACCATGTATCTGCAGTATGCCCACCGTGCCTGATTCTAAATATCCTGCATCACGCAAGAGTTGTTGAATCAATTCAGAGTTAATGGGGTAGAAGTCGAGTTCTTCGCCGACTGAGTCATCCGCAATTGATACGGCTACCACCGCTAAGAACTGTCTGATCTTTTCTGCAATGCCCGCCTCCGGTGCAGTGATACCGTCTTTGAGCAGCTCTCTATACAACGCGCGCAGTTCTTGTAAATCTTTAACCTCAACACCTAATGCCTGCAATTCTTCCATGAGCCTTACGTATTCTGCAGCCGTTCCTTGAGTAGTGCCTAATCTCTTAGCTTCTTGTGCGGTTGTAAAGTCGCCTTCTCCGCCGGCTAAGTTGTAGACCCTACCGGCAATATCGATTTTGATTTCTCTTCCGGTTGCTTTCTTCACACCTGCCTCAACACCTTCTGTTGCGTAATCAGAAATATCACCACCAATATTAAGTATCGGATACCTGAAGTAACCCTCCGGAGAAGAGCTTCCTTCCCACGGGCCGATTAACATCTCTGCAGGACCACCTAAGGCTTCGCCTAATACCCGTACCGCACCGATCTCAACGCCGATTAATGCCAGACCTAAATTGCCAGACCAGAAACCAACGCGTAATTTCTTTAATAGATGCGTATACGCATGTAATCTGCCATGATCAATATTGAACATACGACCAACCACATTAATAATAGTTCCTAAGAACGGTAGAGCGTTAACTACATACAGCGGGATTGCCCACAGCAGGAAGGTAAAGAGCTTTATGTCAAGCTTGCCTCTGTTGGATCCTCCAAATCTACCCTCCAAGAGGTTGAATAAATAAGGATTGCGTCTTGCGTACACATACCCTGCAAAATAGGCGCGGCCTAAAGCCTGCTCTAATCTCGCTCTTGCTTGACCTAACCGCTCTATTTCTTCTAGCGGCAATCCACCTTTCTCTAACAATCTATGGATTCTTCGTTCGGTATCAAGCATTGCTTCAATTTCTAAAGTGGGCTTTGGATTTTCTCCCTTAGCATCAAGCACAAAGGTGCCGAATCTTTTCGATGCAAAGAGATCTAACCACCCATAATACATCTGCCGCAAGGTAGAACGAGCTGATAATAGATAATTCAAGATGATAATATTGACAACACTTGTCCAGGTATAGAGGAAATGATCTTTGAAGAAAGCAGCTACTGATTCGGGTAAAAGATCATAAAGATACGCAAGTCCTGCTATCGGTACATCCCATCCCAGCGCCTCTGCAATCGGATGGCTAATCCAGCCGGATAATAGTGCAAGAGAAAGTCGTGAGCCGATGAATTGAACAATGCCTGAGCCGATAGGAAAGCGCTGCGTACTTCTAAACCAACGCGAACCCTTCCAGCCTTTGTTTATCTGCCTTACTATCGATTCGACATGGATTACACTGTTGGTAAGTTTCACCTCGCCTTTATCTACAGCGATTAAGTACTCAACGTTGCGTAAACTGAATCGGGCAAAGAACAATACCGTTACCCTCCAGAAGAAATACGGTGCAACCACAATAGCGGCGACGGCCTTGACCAAAGGATTCTTGTGGGTAAATAACCGCCGTGTATCGCTCCAGGCCTGATGCACATCATCAGCGAGACCTACGGCAAATCTTCTTCCTGCCTTTCCATGCGTTTCTTTTGTTATCTCTCTCAACTTTTCGTAGACAAGCAACTTACCTTGTAGCTCAAGTTCATATATGATCAATGCAACTTCATGCCTATCTTCTTTAGGGACTAGATCAAAGATTGCTTCGTTCAACTCGGATTCTCTTCCAACCCAGCTTGCTACGTCTAAGCTAATCGGCTTGTACGTTCCACTAAATGCTGCAATAAGGTGCGTGACAAAGTAGATGCTGCCCGCAGCCATTACAAAGGAAATAATCCGTCCCCAAACCGCATGATGCATAATCTCAAGCCCGATTACAGGCACCGCTACTGATGCCAGCACTGTGAAGGCGAACAATCCTACTAAAGCAGTAATGATATTAAGATTTCTATTTGCATGGCTATCACCCCCATTGTGCTTGATCTTCATTAACACAAGGTATCCTATTACAAGCACTGCGGCAAAAACAGGTGAGGTTAAGAAGGCAAGGTTTATTACAATCCACTTGTAGGCAAATACATATCCAAGCACTGTTGCAAAGAACACCACCACCGCTGCAGCCTTGGTTAAGAATTTCGGCGGGTTAGAAGACGAATCTGGAGAAGCTGATCCTGTTCCTGTTCCGCCTAAGCGTGCTTCAGGGACAACTGCAACTCTTTCATCAAGAGGAATTGCTTGGACGGGTGCCTCCTGCGTCGGAATACCTTCGCCACTTACGCTGGTTCCTAACACCATTCCTACTGGTAAGCTAGCAATTGCAATCAACGCGCTCATTAACCGAGAAGGTAGATTGGAGCCTCTTTCTTCTGTAGTAAGCTCTCCGGCATCGCCGAGGTAATCGGTCGGATCTTCTCTGAGTTTTTCTTGTACTGCCTCAAGTTCTGCGGTTAATCGAGCCACTTCTCTATCGTGGCTTGTTCCTGTTGCCTCAACCGCTCTTACCGTCTCTTTGGGACTTACAGGGTTATCCATCTCAAGGCCTGCATGAGCCTCAGCTTCTTCTTCTGCAACTCTTCTTTGCAATCTTTCGAGTTCTCTACTTAGCTCATCTATCTCAGAAAGATATCCAGCGTCGATCTGGTCCCTATCAGATCTGTTTCTACCCCACTCTTCTCCTATCTGCTTAGCCTGCATTGCAGTTCGTAAGTGGGTCATCCGACCAAAGATAAATAGCGCAATCAGCACACCTATTCCCAACCCAATCTCAAGACCGGTGAACAGCGCGGGAGAATCAACATCATCGTCTTCATCATTCTCATCTCTCACCCGATCGTAGAGAGTGGTTGAAATTCCAAAGCCTGTTATTTCCTCTGCTGATCTAAGAGTGCGTCTATACTGTCCCATGCCAATCATCACTACAAAAGCTAAAAAGATTATCAAAGGAACAACGATGTCACTTTTACCTATTCCGCCGTTGCCATTATTTGTGTTATTTTCTTCAACAACCTCTTCTGTTTCTCCTTCTGCAGCAAATGCAGTGGTGGGCACCACGAGCGAACCAAGGACACGTGCAAACTCAACTACGTAGTGACTACGTAGTGGGTTAGTCTCGGTAATGGTAACGGGGCCTTCAACAGGTGTGGTGTCAATAGGATTACCCTCTCTAGCGACCAGGGATGTAGAAGCAAGTGCTAACGCGAGAAGGCCGACAAGCGCAGCTCTCATGTGGCTAATAGCTTTAACGATAGCGCCAAAACCTATACCAAATCCGATGAAGTGGCTTACCTGGGCAGAGCTTGAATCGACATTATCTTCATTAATATATTGTCCTAGGATCCCTTCAACACGGCTATGGTAAGAAGCAGCGCCGAATGCCCGGTTTAACACCTCAAAGACCTGACGCCGCATTTCGTGCTGAGGTGCTCTTCTTTTCTTAACACCTGCAATTATAATATAAGGTGCTCCTACTCTATCTTTAGCAAGCTCTACCAACAAGAGGACCAATCTCTTTATTTCTTGATCAGCAACATGAGATAATTCTCTGGACGCTCTGATTTCTTGTTGCTTATCTCTTCTTCTCATCACGGTTTGATCAATGCTCGATACAGTTAAGGGTTCGCCGCGCATTACTGCAACGATTGCCTTCTCAAGATACTCAAGCAATCTATTGAAGATCTCTTGTGTCGCCGCATTTTTTGTGATGCTGCCTTCCGTAATGGAGGCTTCGACAGCTTTACCTAATTCTGTAAGGCGTGCATCAACATCAACCAAACTCTCCAGTTCTTGAGCATATTGCTCCCGACCCCACAATATCTCTCCAAGCTCATGCAGGACTGTTTTGGTTAATTCATATGGATTACTGAGAATATCTCTTGCTACAACAATTGCGTTCTCTTGCGGTATGGCATATCCGTAAAGGTGCTCTAAATCAGCAACATAAACCTTGCACACCGCATTCAGGGCTTGGGTTAATAGCACTCCTACTTCTGAGCTACCTGATCTGAACGTTAACTCGCGGGCTGATGCGATGGCGGATTTTAATCCGTTGTCTGGTTTAAATCTCTCTGCCAGCGAAGCCGTATCATCTCTATTAAGTCGTAAGGCTATCTCTTTGGCTCTTTTCAAGGCAGCGAGAATTTCCAGTTGCGGCACATTCATTATGTCAGTTCGCCTCTTTGCTTTGTCTTCAGCCACTTGTGCATCAGTTACCCCAGGATGACGCTTGCGTGTAAAGCCACTATCGGTTGGATCGTAGTTATAGTTCTCGCGGTCGACTAAATAATGACGTTCGAGCCCGATGGTTTTGATATTTACTTTAATGATGACAAGTGAACCTTCGTATCCAAAGAGTGCGCGTGGCCTTAAGCGCACAGCCTCATTAAAGTCAGGGATAACCCCTGCACCTTCTAATACCACAACCTTTGCCTGTGCACCGCCAAATAACCTTCCTAAGATAAGCTGAGGCAGATAAAATTGTAATGACATTGCTGAGCCGATGATTTCATCTCTGTCCTGTTGCAATGCAGGTCTATGGCTATAAGGTTTTCTGTCTAATTCTTCTCCCCTGCGGATTGTTGCAAAATCATCTTTAAGCTCATTACCGCAAACAGCGGCAAGATGTCTTCTTTTTATGTAACCTCCGATTTCTACAATATCCCGCTCAATCGTTCCTGCTAAACTTGTCTTGCCGGAGAGAGCCGCACCGTCGATAAGGATGAGCACCTGGACTCCATCGGCGATAGCTTCTTTGGCAATCTCCTCTACCGTTCCTGCCGCTGCTTCTTGTCTGTGGCAATCGTATGTTCTGTGGCTTTCGTCAACTGTAATGACATCGAAATCTGCAACTGCTGCCTTTTCTTGCCGCAGGTGTCTTCTGTGTATGAAGGCAACAATTCCTCCTACTAGCGCAAAGAAGCTTGCGATGATACCCCATTCACCGAGTGTGGAGGTAAACATTGAAGCCTGGGAAGATAATGTTTTATCTGGGGTCGCTGCTTCAGAACCGAATGACCGCGGGTCAGTGTCAGTCGTTCGATTCCGAAGCGCGCCTCGAACTGTGCGAAGAGTTGAGGTCAACCGACCCCAGATATTTGAAATAAATGAGCGCTGCCGCACTGCCTTAAGTGCGGGACTTAAAATAGTTGAATAAATCCGTTCCCACCCGCCACGGAGGGTAGAGAATGAATTCGACCATTTATGTCCCGCACCATTGGCAGTGCTGTATTGCGCAGCGTTTCCTGATTGAGCGATACCAGCAATAAGCGGAAGAGCTGTTTTGCTTAAGCCCCAGGCAATAAATGTAAACTCGATAAGTCCTTGCGTAAGTCCGAGCACTCCTGCCTCTACAGGCATGGCAGCAAATACTATCCACAACGTACTGTTTATTAATAAGCTAAGGCCACCGCCGATAAAGAATAAGCTAAACAACAAGCCTCCCCAATCTTTCGGTGCAAATGTACCACCTCGCACAAGCATTGTAATGAGGTTACGTACAGCCCATAGCAAGTTGAATAAGAGAAAACCTTCAAAAATGGTGTTGTGGATACCGCCTCTTAAGTCTAATCTGCCTGAGATGATAGAAAATACTGTCACGGTGATTATTCCTGCAAGTAACGCAATTGCAATCAGCCGACTCGTTGGTGCAGGTTTACCCTTTTCTATCACCAGAGACTTCTCTTCTAGTTTGCCAAGGAATATACGCGCACCATCAGCAGGAGGAAATGGCAGCAAGTTCTGTACAGCGTAGAGTAGCTCAATTGTTGCCATGTATGCCAACACAGGAATATAGTACATTTGGTAAGGCAGGTCTAGCACCTGAACAATAAGCCAACCAATGCCCAATGCAAGAAGTCCTCGCACGAAATTGGTTAAAGGAGCTGCTACCTTTGCCCACACCGCCTTGCGGGAATCTCCATTAACATTGTACAGTACCGGTCGTAACGAACCCCATCCTAAGGGAAGTCCTGTAAGCAGCGAGGTAACCGGGAATGATACAGAACCCGCCCAAGCAAAAACTTTATAATTTGCGATTTTCAAGAGATCCCATTTATGTTTTGCTGCCCACAATTCATCTTCTGGTCGCATAAACAGATGTCTCCAAGGAAGAAGATTGATCCTGTGTTGCGCATCTTTATCTCCGGAGGCCATTGCATGAGCAGATTCATGGGTAGTGGTTAGGTTGCTGACAACAATACCTCTTACCAACAATACCGTAACGGCCAATACCATTTCAGCAAGTTCGATATGCCCTGTCTCCTTCAACGCTGCGGAGGCCAATGTGCCTGCTGCAAAAATCCCTGCGGCAGCAAGGGTAAGCAATGCTGCCTTAAGGTGATGGGCAATAAACTTGCCTGTCATAGGAATGGATTCTTCATCCGATTCCTCAGTAGTAGCGCGTGGAGATTCAGGTGCTGCTACTATCCTTTGTTTCCGTACTCTAACAGCCCTGACAAATGCAATGATTCCGGCTGCGGTCCCCAGAATGCCCGTACCTAATACAAACCATGAGCCTTCCCCTAACCACAAGTAAGAGTAGAGCAATATTATACCCCCAATAGATAATATTGCGCTAAACGCAGTATAAACAACTATTTCAAATCTTGCCGCAGAAGCTCTCCTGCTCTCCGGTGAAGGAAGGACCCAAGATCTTGGTGCTGCAGCCTCTGTTGTTGAAGCGCTGGATGCGGGTGCTGGTGCACTTGGAGGCTCAGGGGTTGCTGCTGGTGTTGATGCTGGCGCAGGTACTTCAGCTGGTGCGCTTGGAGATTCTGGCATTGTCTCTGGTGCGGGTGGCCCCACCACTGCGGGCGGTGCTTTACCGTCACGCATATCGAGTAGGCGCTCTATCTCGGCAATGCCTTGCCGAGTTTTTTCATTCAACCTTTCGTGTTGACTGGCTATTTCTTGTGCACGCTCTAGAGATACGTGTGGATCCATTTCCATAATTTTTTCTGGACGAGTTTCAGAAAATCTAAGTCTCCTTAATAATCTGTCTACATATTCTCTGGGCTCATTTCTTAATACCTCTGCTTTAGCTACTTCTAGTATTTCCCTAGTTTCCCTTTCAGAGTAAGCTTCTGTCACCACGCGAGATCTTGTCCACGCTTCATAGTGGGCTCGATCTAAGCCTGCGGCTTTTTCAGGCGCCATGTTATGCAGCAATTCATTGTAGGCTTGTGCAGCTTGTTTTGTTTCCTGAACAACCGGATGATCCGAAGGAGCCATCGTATAATTAGGAAGTTCTCGCCAAGCAGCGTCAGCGGCTGCATGTCTGGCAATGATGGCACGTTCACTGGCGGTGAGCGGCACTATTGTGCTTTGAGGCTTGGGTGCCTCTGCTGGTGCTACAACTGGAGGCGCTGATACCGGAGCAGTTGCAGGAGTGGGTGTGGCTGTTGGGGCTGAAGCTCCAACAGGCACGCTTGGAGATTCTGGAGCTGGTGCTGGTACTGGTACTGACACAGGCGCACTTGAAGGTTCTGAAGCTTCTGTTGGTGTTGGTACCGACACAGGTGCGCTTGAAGATTCTGGAGTTTCTGTTGGTGTTGGTACCGATACAGGTGCGCTCGGAGGTTCTGGAACTGCTACTGGTACTGGTGCTTCAACAGGTGCGCTTGAAGGTTCTGTACCCATATCTCTATCACTAGTGGGTACTGTACCCACACTGTCTTCACTCGCGGGTACTGCACTCCCTGTTGTTGCATCGCTGAGTGCTGCACTCCCTGTTTCTGGAACGCTGGGTGCTGGAGTTGCTTCCGGTATGGGTAGAGGCTCTGGTGTTGCTGCGGGTACGACTACGCTGGTACTAAGCATCCTTCCGTCAGCAGCCATGCGCATGCGACCTCTTATGACTAAGGCGATTGCAAGCGCGAATAAGGCATAAATTAAAAGGTGAAAATGGCCATATCCGCTGAATAAATCTTTAGCATTCTGCAATATATCTTGGGTGCTGCTGGGTGCTGCGGCAGTGCGGGCAGCCGCGGCTGCGGAGTCTGCTTGCGCCTGTCTAATAGAATCTTTTCGAGCAGCTTCAAGGCGAGCAACTTCTGCTTCCTCCGCTGCGATGCGTGCGGCCTCTGCTTCCTCAGCGGCGATACGGGCTGCCTCTTCTGCTGCATCTTCCTCGTTGACGTAAACTTCATCTGCTCGCTGTGGCGTGTAAGAATCGTCTACAAAAATCTCCTGTGTCCCTGCATTAATAAATCCAATATATCCTGAGGTGATCGTACTATCTGGGTTAATCCAATAAACCTCCTGATCAAAAGAGAAGGCAACAGTCTCGCCGCTGGCATCCTCAGTCTCAAGGCTCTCTACAAAATCTGCTCTAATTTTCTCTGATGCCCTTAGCGCATCCTCTCTACTAGTGTAGACCTCATTCATGACCCATGAAGAAGTACCATAGTTGACTTCGTTTGTCTCATTGTTATAGTCTGCAATTTCAAAGGTAAGGATTTCACCGAAGGTCGGCTCAACCATATATGCTCTTTGACCAACAGAAAATTCAACAGTCTCACCAGTTGCATCGACACCCATGTTACTTTCATTAGTGGGTGCTTCTGCTGCAGGTGTTGCCTCAGGTTGCGGTGTAACAACAGTGCCAGTTAATCGAGTGGCAGCCTCAACAGTTGCTACGTTAACCGGAATATTCTTTCCTATATATATTAGGTTGGGATCTGAAATGTTTGCATCTTGTGCGATTTGCTGAACTCTTGCATAAATTTCTTGATCGGTGGGTTCGCTCTCTGTTTCTGCGGTGAGTGCTTCATAAGCTGCGTGCCAGAGCGTGTTGTCTTTGATGCCATCTTGCGGATTGTTATCTTTTGCAGATAACCATACGCCGGGTTGATAATCTGGTCTAGTGGGTTGATTCTCTACCCAGCTGGAAGGTGAGTATTGACGAGGCGGTTCGCGTGCTTTTTGTGTAGTTGTCTCTGCTGTTTTTGCTTCTGAAGTGTCCGCTGCGGAAATTTCGCCTTGATCTTCCAACACAATGCCCTCGGCCCCACCAGCCATAATGAGGGTGCCCGGGTTTTGTGTTGTTTTTGTTGCATTAACTTCTCCTGCCTCTGTTAATACTCTTGCCTGTGGAATATGCACAGGCAGTGTTTCAGGAATGACAACGCTGGCCGCTAGGCTACTATCCTGTTCTGCCATGCCCCTGAAGCTTTCATCCATCACGCGTTCTACGCGGTCAGGATCATAGCCAACAGGGTTATTGCCCCACTTGACTGCACATCCAGTGCTTACATTAAGCACCAAGGCAAGTAAAGAGGCGAGTGCGACTAAACGTCGTACTCGTCTCCTATTGCCAGGCGAACGGCGTGTTCGCTGTGTAGATCGGCGCGATCTCGTTGTACTGCGTCTTCCTTGCAAGTGCGCGAATAGCCTTTGCGCGCTCTTCAGGAAGCTCTTCCCAACTGTCTTCACGGCCGTTACGAGTATAGACACCGCCTCCGTCATTCGTGAAGATAAGGAAGATACGGATCTTATCGCAGCAGCCATACCTGCCTGAAGCGTAGATCGCACCGTCCTTAGGAAAGACAACAAGATGGGTAAGCTCGATTGTCTCGTAGTTGCTGTGTTCTTTAGCGCACATTGTGCACCCCCTCTGTTTGTAGCGAGCGCTTTAACTATTGCGCTCGCAGAAAATGTTAAACCGATAGCTAAACCTATTATAGTCAACGCAGGAATGCCAAAATAGCTGCCTGCGGTTAATAATGCTACTACTACGAAAAAGCATGGGTTGCATTCCAATCTAGGTGAACCACTTGTTTCCTCTGCTAAATCCCTTAGCTCCAACCGTGCTTCTGGAGCGCTTTCTAAGATTGTTGCGGCAGTATTGCGTGCAAAGCGTGCCCAATCTGTAATTGGTCTGCCGAGACGTGCTGCCCGTTCCATAATAGCGCTGCGATGGGTCATGGCACGCGTATGGGCACGTGCTCCACGTAAATGAACCTCATTAATCTGCAGCGTCTTTTCTATCTCTGCTGACCAACCCATCAGGTAGCCAAGCGCAAGCTCAGCATCATCTGCAAAGAATTCTTCGGCCTCACGGCTGCTTTCAGGCCTTAAAAGCGAAAGCATGTTATGTCCGATCTCATGCGCCATCACCATTACTATTAGCTGCATGGTATCGAAAGTATAAATCATGTTTTCGCCAAATTGGAAGTTTGCGTTCGATTTTCCGTACACATACTTGACAATTTGAGCGCGCTGTAAAATCTTTTCTGCAATCGCATGTACATCTTCTGTGCGTTCAGCATACCTACCATACACTTTATGATAAAGAATAAAGGTGACTGCAAAAAGGAGTGCTTTGAGCTCCAGGGTTCTGTCTGCACTGTTGCCATCGAGAAATGCTTCTGCATCCTGCTGTGTCTCGGCACTAATAAATTCTCGGGCCAGATCATAATATTCTTCGCTGTGTAAATATTCAGGGAGTTTTCCGGATGCACCTAAGGTAAAGAATACAACACCTAAAGGAAAGGCTGCTGGATTAGCAAGAACGGTGTCTACGGTTGGCTCATCAAGCTCTCCGTAAGTATCCATACGCTCTGCGTAAAGATCCCTGAGGTTAATTGGCGAGATCATTCCCATGCCTGCAAACGCTAAACCAGTTGAGGCTACAGCGACTGTGGCCATGCTCAACAAGAGTATTACTACACCGACGATCAAGCTTAAGACTCCTACGATTGCTGCTGTTAGGCTAACTAAACTTAATGGCTTCCTGCGACGCGTTATTCTTGATGTTCTTCTTCCGGCTCGTCTTCCTATTCTTGCGGTTAAGGTGCTACCCCGATGAGCTAATGCTAACGCAATCGCTGCGACACCAAACACAATAAACACAAGGCCGATGACTAACGCACCTGCGCCGGTTGCAGCTGCTGCTACTACTCCCTCTGCCGCTAAGGCGGGGGTGGCAACGAGTACACCTAAGCCTGCTACGATAGCAAGGAGGATACCGAGGGCTCCCGGAGCAGAGCCTCTTTCGTCAGTGCGGACCTGACGGTAAGCGGTGCCAAAAGTCTGATCAAGATTTTCTACCTCTACCCAGCCTTGCTCTTTGGGCTTGACAGTTGCATGCAGTTCGTCAACCCACGGATCACTATGTACAGCTGAGGTCACGCCAAAGAGTTTAAATCTAGTGCTGTTGTCATCTTTACCTATCGTAAGACTGCGTCTAAATGCCACCTTGCGTGATTTCTGCTGGCCGCTTGCATCAATGCGAAATGCGTGATGCAACCCTATAGGCTTTACGGTGCTGTCTCTTTCAATTCTTACCAGTGTCTGCCCAACTAACAACTCAACTGCGTGCTGGTCGTCACATCGCAGTTTCACCCTATCGCCTCTTCTGGCAGCTGCCCTTCTTTCGAGCTTTCCGGATTTTCTGTCCCGGTGGGAATCCAAGAAATCCCGCTGCATACGCACTAACGGTAGCATCTCGGCAGTGGCTTCAGCCCAGAACGCCGGAATATTTCCTGGTAACTCTTCCATCATCGCAAGTGTTACCGTAGCGTGTCTGCCGTAAATCACCACATCCATTGCCTGTTCAAATACCTGTAATACTTCACGGGCTTCCTCAGATGCTGAGGTTGAGGCCTCATCTGCGGGAACAAGTAGATCTAAATTATCTGCCACCATGCGCCGCTTTAACTCCTGTTCGCTAAACGGCAGGTCGAGGCCGGGGCGTACCGCAGTAAACAGTGTGGGCCAGTCACCGATGCGCTGTAAGGTATGCAGGATCACCTCTAACACCTCTGTGCTTTCCACAGAACTATCTCGCCTTCTTCTTGCGATACGACCAAGACCGTCTAACAATCTGACTGTCTGCGGAATCCCTAGAATACCCTGAATGCTTAGAACAATTTTTTCGCGTGGATCTTCACCTCTTGAGCCAAGGCCGCCCAACGGCACTGCCATGCCCAACATAAGACCACCACCGATCGAGGCTACAGAAAGTATATTTGTGCTCGACAGTAAAACCATTATCACATCTGTTGCTCCGATGACCACGGCTGCAATGCCCATTACTAAAGCGAAGCTGATTTTGTTATGGAGACGTGCCCGGCCCGCATAATAGAATCCAAACACAATCTTTGCAAGCCCCGCGGCAGCAACGGTAAGGGCTATTGCGGTAGGTGCTGTTGAGGCAACCATGGCTATAAAATCTAGTAGATGTGTAAACCATGTCAACAACGTAACAAGGAGCGCACCAGAAGCAAGAAGAGCAGACATCGTAATCCTGCGCTGAAAGTATGCCCTAATGACCATTGTTGCCATAAATGCTACAAGTATTACCGTATCGATCAGTAGCAACGCAAACGCCGGTGTAGCTGATGCAGAGACTGCTGTCACCCCTTCAGCCGCATATGCCGGGGTGGCTATGAATGCGCCTAAACCAGCTGCGATAGCAAGGAGGATACCGAACGCTCCCGGCGTGCTTCCACCCTGTGCAACTGGAACATCCTCAAATCTTCCGCGATTTTGCTGAATATACTGTAAGTTTCTGGCATGTTCTTTGCGCTGTTTGTTGGACAACGCTCCGTCATCTAAAAGCTGTAAACCAACTTTTATTGTATCGGTCCTCTCGCCTGCTTTCATCAACTCTGCTAAATCTTTAACGATGCCACTTCTTAACATTCCAAGTCTTTTGTCTTTAACTATTTCAAGGCCTCTTTCTGGGCCAAATGCTTCCCGAACCGCTAAGGCAACATCTAATCTTGTTACTGTACCCTCTAGCTCAGGAAATGCAGTTGCTATACCGAAACTGTCTTGATTGCCAAGGCCATAATCCTCTGGAGCAAGGCTTGCGAGCCTGCCTCCTACTAAAGCCCCAAGAATGTTTGAAATAAATGTAAACGGTGTAAATGCCTCGACCCTACCGAGATCAACGCCTACCGCTACTCCTTTTGATAAACTTAACAATACATTAAATGGCGTTGTATCCCACACTTGCTGCAGACCTCTAAGATCTTGGACGATGCGGGCATAACCTTTAACCGCCAGATAAAATGCCTCTAACCATACCTGCCTTAACGTCTCAACACCTTCTTCCCTTGCAGAGGCTATTAACCAATCCAGTCGCGGCATGTTAACATATGCCTCTGTCCACATACCTTCAGGATTTCTCTCAACAATCAAAGAAACAGATCTAAGCGTAGAGTGCTTTGCTGAAAGCACCATATGCCGTAACACTTCCTGGTCAAATTGTTCAAGTTGTGCAAGAGAAGCATCTGTAAATCTACTGTGCCGGATGGGCTTTGCGACGAAATGGAATAGTGCCGCTCTATCGCCCAAATCGGCTTCGACCGTTACTACAAAGACTACTTTATCAGCACCGTCAGCCAAAAATCTAACCTCTACCATGGTAATCTGTTCCAGGCGCAACATAACATTATGCTCGATGAAGATAGTCTTTCTGACTAATGCGTTCTTAGCCATATGTTTTAATACATAGGCTACTGCTTTTCTATAATCTTCTTTATATACATCGAGCGCTATAAAATTCTTTCCATAAAATTCTTCATATCGCTGCTCGAGCTCATCATCATCTGTCGGACCAACAATCTCTATAGCTATACCTCTACCCATTACTTCTTCTAGCTCAAACCTATCCGGGAATAGAGCATCTAATTTTTCTTCTATCTGATCTAAGGCAGCGTTGATTGCATGCTCAATCGTACCGGCCTGCTCAGCAGTAAACACGCCGCTGGCGACAAACGAATCCTTGTAATAAAGCGCCTCGGCAAGAACCCCTCTTGCTGAAATAAAGTCTTTGTTCTTTCTAAAGCTGGCTTCTCCTAATTGTCTGATTAAACCGATAATGGAATCCGCTGTTCCTACGCCCTCATACAGGTGGCGTCGTAATTCCATTACAATATCTATTACCTTTATCGCATCTATCTCATAGCTGGGTGCTTCTTCTTTCTTCCAGGCTACCGGTTTTGGCTCGGCCCTTCCTCCATCGGCCGGGTGCAATACGATCAAAGCACCTTCTCTGTCTACACGCATATCGGCATGGCCAAGCTCTGCTGCCAAGGTGGCTTCGCCCTGCGCTTCCTGACCGGGACGTACTTGCACATGTACGAATGTAAGGCCGGGTATTCCCCACGCAGCGAGTTGATCCGGTTCCGGAAATTCGGTCTCGTGCTTATCGTACTGAATCACCAGCTGAATATCGTCGATAAGGCCTCCGTGTCGTTCTTCAAAATGGTTCACCAGAGACCGGATCATGCGCAATGAGAAGTCTGTGCCGAGCTGTTCTACCTTGCCGGGATTAACAGGGATATGTACCAAGCCGATGAATATGCGGCTTCCTACGGTATAGCGTATGCCGACAGCGGTGCATGTCTTGATCTGCCAGGTGCTCATTAAGAATGATTCTTCGTCTCTGAGGTTAGTGATGTTGAATACCATACCTTCTCTGACCTTAACTACCGCAAGTCCTAGCCCGTCGGGAGTCTCAATCAGTTCCATATCGTCAAGGCTCGTGCGTTCAATTTCGTTGGTTTCAGGAGTAATTGAGAATCCGAATCCCTTTATTGAACCTCCCAGCGGCACTGCCATGCCCAGAGCGAGACCCGAGGCAGATGCATCTCCGCTCGTAAGCGCGATTAAGCCAAGAACAATGATAATACCAATCCTTGCCACAGGATTTCTCTGCACGAATCTGTATACTTTCACTACTCGCTCTGCAATACTGACGGAAAGTACATACAGGCCGAATGGCAGGATCATTAAGAAGCCAAACAGCATCAATATATCAGCAAGGTTTGCTACTACCAACCCTGTATTAAAATCTAAGAATAGATATGACGGCATGGGTATGAAATCTGCGATCTTCCTCACCATGCTCTCGTACATCTGAACGGTCACCGGTACAAGAAATACTAAACCTGTTAAGCCGAGTTTTCGAATAGCTTTAGGTATAGGCGTGGACATCTTCCAACCGAGTTTTCGGATACGCTCAGGTATAGGCGAAGACATCTCCCAAGTAAATATGTAGCGGGCAGCGACAAAAACAAATGGTGCAAGCACAGCCAGCCACATAATTAACTGAGGACCAACATTCTTAAATATGAATCCGGTGGCAGGATGTTCGGCGATATCATGGTAGGATACGGCTGAGGGGAAGGCAATCATTGCAAACAAGGTGACAAGGTAATGCAGAGCAACTAAGATGCCGGGTGCTCTTGCTTTCTTCACATATTTTGCAACCAATACCGCCATGGCAATTGCCGCAACGATTGGCAGTATGCCTGATAAACCAGTTGCACCGGCTACCGCCGCCCCCTCGATTGCCAGGGCTGGGGTAGCGAATGCGGTTAAGCCAACTCCCACCGCAAGCAGGATGCCGAGGATGTTGCCTGTTTTTGGTCCGTCTTCGAGTATTTTTCTGGCAACCGTTTCATATCCTTGTGCATCCGGATCATGCTGTGAATAGCCACCTTCTTGCGTATCAAGCGAATCTTTTTTGCCTCTCTTCGGATTAAGCAAGGCGCCGAATTCAGAATTAAACTCTCTTTGGGCTCGTAAGAATGTTTTTCTTACTTGTTCTTGAATTCCTTCGCTTCGCACAAAATCTGCAACCAAGAGACGGCGCACAAACCGAGAATATCGCTCGGCGGTAGCATGGTCTGTTACTGCTTCAATTCTTTCGTGGATAATAAGTTCCCCTAGGAAGAACTGATTGTCTAAATGAGCGCTCTCGATATACAGGGTATGGTTAACAATATAAGCGCCAAAGGTGACTGTATCGGTTTCAATCACCTTATATTTGGTAATTGCCGGCGGTTGAGCAAAGCGGCCTGCAGCAACTAAGGTTTTTATGCGAAGATTTATTTCTCTGTCAGCCCGCTGCAAAGCTGCTGTAAGCTCAGGGTCTGCATCCTGCACGCGACCCTCGGCGTAAGCATCGAGGATTAACCTTAGTATTTCTATCAATGTATGTTTGCCGGTTGAACCCTGTGGCCCTCTTGAACCGCGCGTACCCTTGTCACCCCAATTCGGGATAACATGCAGGCCCAAATAAGCCCCTGCAAGCAAGCCGACAATAAGCAGAATAAATCTTGGCCAGTCGTTTGTTTCTTCTGATGTATGCCGTGCGATATCGCCGGTTGCAGAATCAATTCTATATTCTGCAAATTTATTCATTCCTTCTGCATAACGCACTATCCTATCATCTGCATCAAATGCAACATCTGCATTTATGCTTCCAAATGGTATGATGGTCGGCTCCAGAGCCGGGAAGGTTTCTTGTAATGCTACCTCTAACCTTCCATCGCGTGTGCTGGCTGAGAATAGACGAGGTCTAATTGACTCGAGATCCATTCCGTGTCGCTGCATTAACGTGGTTAAGTTTTGGACTCTTGCCCTGTATTCTGTGAGTGTCTTGCGTCTTTCAGTGCCGTCTTCTGTAGTCTCTCGTGTGAAATGGGCAATTGCAGAAATTTTTGATGTTGGATCATACAGCACGCAAGCGGTGCAGGCATTACCTTCGAGCGCGCTTGTACCAACGGAGCCCTTGTCAAAGAAGACAATCTGGCCTTCGCGTACCACAGGATTTCCAAAGTAGGCTTTTCTATCAAAGGATATCTGCTCTCCGTTATAGAGATGATAATATGCCGGTTCGGTGAGAGTATTTTGAGCGTCTGCAGCATATGCCGGGCTTGCGGTGAAGAACAGCGCAGCAAGCATCAGTGCACCAAGCACTCCTCTTACCCTGCGGCGTAAAGCAACTGCAGGTCCGAGGATAAATAATGGCCAGAGGTTTCCTTGAGAAGTAGGCAGCTCTGCGGCCTGGCTGCTATCTTCTTTCTCAGTTAAGATTTCTGCCTGTGCGCGATACCACTGCACAACCTCTTGCGGAATGTTTACTAATTCTGAAGAAGGCAATGTTCCATACATTTCCTCTACCGCCTCTTTTGCAGCTTGACGAATCTCATCATCGGATAAGGAGCTGACAAATTCTTGCATGTAATCGTAGTAAGCAAAACCTGTCAGCGCGCCAGCCTCAAAATGTAACGGGGTTACCTTGCGAATTACTCCTTCTCTTGCCTGGCTTATCTGACCGTTGTTTTTCGCTCTCTCTTCTTCTATCCATCTCTCAGTCACAAAATCAACATATCCTTCTAACTTATGAAGCATAATTGATTTTATTACCTTTCCGGCGTGTGTGTATTCGGCCAGGGGATTGCCCCATATGACCAGTAAAGATCTCCAAATCATATGGTCCAAGGTTAATTTAGGATGCCTGCTAAAGCTCATTTGCGCTAAATACGCACCTGTTTCCTCAACAACTCTCTGCTTGAAATAATCAGGAATATAACAACACTCGAATGCCTCAGGTAGATACCCTTCAGCCGCCCATTGAGCAACTAATGCCTCTGCGTGCTTATGCCATAGCTCGTGATATGCCATCTCTTCAAGGTATGAAATAAATATCTCTTCATCGCCCAACGGACCAACAACGCTCTGTAATAGCTCTTCCCGTCCAGGAAAATCTCCATTGGGTTCTCTACTGTCTCTTCGTAACTTCTCAACATGTCTTATGAAAGAATTAAGGTCAAAAAGTAGATTTTCTGATTCGCGATCTGCCGTTGCAATCAACTCTAATCCGAGCGACACAGAATCAGGAAGTGTAATGAAATGCACAGCAACATTACTACTATCATTTAAAGCAACCGTATCGGCTGCAACGATGTGTGCGCGAGCTAGTGTTGCCTCGACATCAACCGCACCAACTATCCTAGATAAGTTTTTAGAGGAAGTTGGCACCGCACTGATATCCAGGGAACGTTGGTGCGGTACTGCCTCGTTTGCTAGGGTCAGTGCTGCCTTTGCAGGGCTAGCAGTGAAGAAGAACAGTGCAACTAAAATCGCAATAAGGGCGCGAACAGGGGTCAGACTCTTGCGGAGAGTCTGTTCAACGCCCTTATATGCATTTAATAGTAAAGCCGCGATTCTACTAACCCGACCGCCACGGTAAGCGGGTGAACGCGGCTTATTATCTGTTTGTGTTCCGGTTTGTGTTTTTGAAATCCCTCCTGCGCCTAAGCGTCCTGATTTTACAAACCAGGTCAATAGAATTGCTAACGCGCCTATGCCAGCCACGAGTCCAATTGCCCAAGGAGCAATGCCTGCTGCGCCAACTGCTACTACACCTGCTGCAGGTGCAGCATTGCCTACCGCAGGAAGCAATAGACTCGCGCCAGCAACCGCAAGCAGAATAGCAATAGGCTTGCCCGTAGCGGCCGTGTCGCTTCGTCGCTCTCTGTCGCGAGAAGAAGAATTCCTTCTTATTCTGCGCTCAAGCCGTTTGATCTCGCGTGAACCGGCACCACCCAAAAGACTCTTGAAAGAAATTGCAAGCTTTCTATCTGCTATGCCTAGCAGGCGCTGCAATGTTTGCGGAATATATTGAGTAATGAAACGCATAATGCTAAAGAGCCAGAAATTAATATACTCAAGTACCCCTAATGCCCAAAGGAGTGTGGCATTGACAAAGAGCGGAAGCGCCGGATCCCCTTCGAGCCTACCGATATCAATGAATCCGGGAACCGCGCCGAGCACGCCTAATATCTTGGCAAGATTAAGCACGAAAACAATAGTGACGGTAAGATTCATTACTCCGCTGACCAGTCTTACTATTTTAAGAATGCTCAATCGACGGCTGAGCTTCGAGACATCGCTCAATAACCTACGGCGCGAAGCAGTATTAACGCGTCTTGCAGTGCCGAACCAGTGAGTTGCATAGAACACAAAATCCAAGCTTAAGATGTATAAGGGCCAGAAAATCGGATGGAGCATAGTTGTGCCGAACTTTAGCCATGAATTGTACGCAAAACCGGGAATAACGAGAGAGCCTAACACCGTGCTGGCCAAGGCAATGGCAAGCGGAAGATACGTGCGCCAACGAGATCCGTGAATGATTCGAGAGTAAGTGTGTGGCTGAGTAAACCTAACACCTGCGCCGCGTAAGATCCACGCATAGGTAAGCCCTATAAAGATTAAAGCAATATTAATAATTTCCGCAGCTGAAATACCTAAGGTGGTAAACAGATTCTCCAGCCATGTTGGTTCAAGCGCAGCCTCTGCCGCTATCGCCGGGCTGGCGCCAAGCAGTGCGATTGCACCGGTGACAATCATCGGAATGATGAGCGAGCGCGTAATGGGCGCTAAGGCACGTCTGATTTTCCTTAACTTTCTTAAATAGAGCTGTGCCTGTACGCGAATCACATATGCTGAAAGTCTTATTCTTAAGTTACGGATGGAATAACGCAGAGTACACAATGCATCTACTTTCTTCCAATGAAGAGCTAAACGCATGCTCTGTGCTTTCCATCGCAATGTCAACCCAAACATACGAAGTGAAGTCATCGCGTGTCTCTTGTGTGCCCTTATCGTGAAGCGGATTCTGCTGACTCCTCTTGTGAAGTCAGCAACATAATTCCTGATAGCGCGGACAACCGGAATTTGTCTAATCTTAATTGCGATTAATTTTCTGTAGATACGGATAAAGCGTACGTTTTGTGCGAAAAGCAAATCAATAAGATGCTTTATTACGTTTAGTTGTGACGCAATAAGCCTATATTCTCTGCTCAGGTCTCGGCCGTGTCCGGTCATTAAATAGAATGCCGGTAGGTTAAATCCGAACTGCGCCACCAGTAATACTGTGTTCGAAAGAAGCACGCGTAATAAAGTAAACACCTGTTTGATGTTTCTTAAGACAAGCATGTTTATCGGATGGAAGTCTAAGGTGAAAATTACCATGTCATCAATCCTCGCTGCATGCAGGCTGTTGGTTCTCTGGTATTCTTCAATTGACTTTCGGGTTCTATTGACTAAATACTTTCCACCGAAGGTTATTATCGTTGCGGATACCACTGCAAGAATCAAAGGCATGGCCGAATTGCTTAATCCTGCCGTAGCTCCCTCTGCTGCTAAGGCAGGTGTGGCGCCGAATGTGATTAAGCCAGCGCCCACCGCAATCAGGATTCCGAGAAGCTTGCCGCTGTTGCCGCCATTGCGCGGCCCTCTATTTACTGCTGTGTCATCAGCGTCTTCACCTGTAAACTTATCGAAGGCCAGAGCCACAACATGTATCAGAAACAGCGTGAAAGAAACAAAACCAATTAAGGCTAATACAGACTTGATAGGATGCTCGATCATAAAACCTGCAACCTGAGCAGCTACTGAGAAGAATGACTGATTAGCAGCGCTGATAATTGCGGCAAGGGCAAACGGTACATCATAACCAATTACATGCGCGATTACCCAAATTGCAACCAATGGTAGACCAACAACAATAGCAGACACTGCTATCGGAATCGCAATAGAAATAATCTTCTGCAGCCATGTCATCTGCGCAAAGGCATCTCTGGTTAGCTCACCATCAAGTCTTTCTTCCTTGGCTGACTTATCAACCTGACCTTCTTCAGAGGGCTTTGCAGCCATAATAAGGAAATTGTTATAAAGGATACTCTGCACTGTGGCAAAGAATGAAAAGCTCAGCCATGTGGTAGCAATAACATGTAAGAAGTAAACATACACTCCCAGCGGCAGATTAATATACGGTACGCTTAATGCGAAGTAAGCGCCGGGATGAGAAAGTAAATACAGTACGCTCGGTACCATTACCAGCAGAAACGCTGCCAGGCTGCCGAAAAGAAACATCTGGAATGCAGCCACAGGGCCCTTGGGTTTTCGAGGTATAAAACTTGTTTTGCCGCCATAGATATCATCAACCATAAACTCAGGGGCATCGCCAAGAATTACGCTTACTATCGCATGGCCAAATTCGTGGATAGAGGTAATAATTACACGCGCGTATTGATTGGCTAATCCAAGGGTAATAAGCGCGCCCAGTAATCCGAACACCATTAATAACACATCATCAACAAACAGAGAACCGACAACCGGCAACACACCTGGCATTGCCCAGCCCAGTAACACCGTGCTGATTGCGCCGACTGTGGCAAACCATTGTATGGATAAGCGTTTAAATACATCAATAAATATTTTTCCGAAAGGACGCTTTTTCTGTTTAAGCCCTACTTTAATGTTAATGGCTCTAGTTTCAATCTTGTATATTGCTGGAGCTGTAATCTGCATATTGAAATACATTCTTATGCCATCGTCGCTTAGCCTAGAGTCTTCCGGAGCAAAACTAGATGTATTAGTAGGGGCAGTGTCCTCTTCTTCATCTTGTGCGCTTCCAGGTTTTTCTGGTTTAGGAGCATCGTCGTCTTTTGTTCCATTTCCTCTTCCCGAGCCATTGCCTCTTCTATACGCCAACATAAGCGCACCGATGATGGCAATAATGAGCGCCGCTTTCACTGACGCTAACTCTGCTATTGTCAATCCTATCGCTGTGCCTAATAACGAAAATGCGATTACGCTACGGTTGCGTCTAACGATACCTCGCAAACCACCCCTGACCTCTCTCTCGAAAGCAGCTACGCCATCTCTCTCATGCGCGAAACGATTGAATATATGAAGAATCTTACTTTTGTGAAGTGCTCTGCCAAGCTTTGTCGGGTTATCACCCTGTAAACTCTTAAGCCATGGATATAATCTGGGGAATCTTCTGCTCAAGAGCCTGCCCCACCAATTCATGTTTTCTGTGGTGAAATCATAATCTTTGCGTGAGATGACGATTAATCTATGGATTAATCTATCTATTGCTTTAAGTAATGCAATGAATAATTTACGCAGAGCCAGGAGCACAACAATGTCTGGGGCAATTGTTGCAGTTCCTGCCGGGGAAAATCTAATTTTAGCGGTAACATTTCTCACAGCACCGGCTATCAAAGCCGCAATCCCGGGCTCAGGCTCTGTTAGTCTTCTATCGAAAGCCCCGCTCGCCATAGATGTGTTGATGATGAGCGCTGCTAGAGCTGCTCTTCTTAAAACTGCTTTTAAGCCAACTTCTCTTACTACATTGATAATCTCCTTTATTATTCCTACGGTATTAATTATTCCTCTATATAAGAGATATCCTGCGAAGGGAACTAATAAGAGGTATGCTGCTAAGGCAACTAGCATTCCGATCGCAGCAACTTCTGCAATGTCTGCCGCAACTGCAAAGATATGTGAAGCGATTGCATATCCAGTAGCAGCCGTCTCTGCGTGAGGATCTGGCATGGCTGCACCGGCGGCGAAGGCTGGACTCGCGCCAAAGGCTACAAACACCACTAAGGCAAGCGGCAGAAGATTTCTCAATCCTCGGGCTAATCTGCCGAGCCAATTCAAGCTGTTAATACCGAAATTCTTGCCAAGCGGAGTAACGATGGAGCTATCCTCTGCTTCCCCATCAGCGTCTTCTCCTGTCACCGAGATAGCTAAAAATGCTACAGCGCTTTCGACGACAGTATCGTAATCTCTGTGGGCTGTATCTAATGGCAGATTTATCAACATCATCGGCGGAATAGCTTCAGCCTCATTGGAATTCTTCAAAGTAGTAAGTATGCTTTTTCTTTCAGGTAATTCGTTAACTACACCAATTATGGTTCTGCGGACTTCGTGTGTGGGATTAAGGAAAATAACTAATTTGACTTCTGTTATATCAAGGTCGGTTCTTCTCATAGTGCCTGGCGCATCCTTGGAATCAGAACCTTTTGGACGGAATTCGTAATGTGCTCTACCGGATGCGAAAGGTGCTACTAAGAGTAGTCCGGATTCAAGATCAGGAGTCTCGTTGCTGTAGTCAAAAGGATAGAAAATATACACTGCGTCATCTGCCATAAAGAAGAAATCTTTTCTTAATTCCTGGAACAGATGCAATAGATAACTCTTGCCTGCTCCCTCAGGACCAATAATGAGAACTCCCTCTCTCTTACCATTGACCGCCAGGCTGGCTAATACATCGGTTTCAGAAATACCAGAATCTATGAGCATCTGATCAAATCTTTCTGAGAGTCTATTTCTTAGCCGTATTTGCTCCAAGGCAGCTCTGGCTTTTTCAAAAAGTCCCGCTCGCGTGATTCCTCTGTTGCCCACCGAGCTTGAGGTGGTTGGGACAGAAGTAACGGGCGGAGTGGTTTTTGTAGATCGTCCCAGTATATCTGCTGGACCGTGAAACAAATTGAATGTCCCATGATATATTATGCTCATGAACAGCGCAAGAGGAGCTATCTGGTGATCAATAACCATGGTAGTAAGAACATACAATGTGCCGAGTGCTAAACCAATTTCAAGGTCACCCTTAAGCTCCTTGGGCCTATGCGAAGACCAGAAATAATAACTGCTTATTACTACCGCCGCTATCGCTGCAGGTATAATCCCTAGATGAAGTATTGTGGTTGCGATAAACATCCAATTGGTTATAGCAATGAATCTAAAGAACGCCTCTTCATTAGCCGGAGCTTCGACAACGGTTCCGTAGCGCTGTCTCGGGGTCGGCCTGCCATCGCTTGAACCACGATTTCTTGATCTGTCTTTAAGCTTTAACGGTATTAATACGAAGTCAAACATACCCATAAGCATTGGAATTACTATAAGATTTGCAAGAAAGGAAAGAATAGTGCCAAAGAATACCATGGGAAATATTGCGCTTGCAATGCCCCATCCGTCAGCAAAAACTATCGCCGGATATGCCAAAGCGCCAAGTAAAATAATCGGCGTGGTGAACTGCGCCAATTTACTTACTGCTTTTTTAGCCCTAGCTCGAGGAGCATAATTGTAATAGCTATCCCGGTCTACAATAGTATTTCCTATAGCATTTAATAACGAGAGCGCAACAACCATCAGACCAGCAATGAGTATTGCCATGCTTGTCGGTACAGTAAATATCAGGGCCGTAGTAACGATGTGAACAATCGGTAAGGCAATATTTACCGAGAGGAAGGAAACATTGAGTAGCTTATTAAGCGTAGCTGTGTCATCTACTTCATGCGCTAAATGATTGAGTGGGCTGAAAAACCCGCCAACAATCCAACCAAGTGTTGTCGGTTTATCGTCTTGTAAGCTCTCAAGCCATTTATATAAGCGACGCATGCGTTCATATCGATGCAACCACCTGCCCAAGGGGCTCAATCCTGTTGCGCTGAAATTAAGAGTTGTCGGGATGACAATTAATCTGCGTCGGGTGGTACGGTTGAAGATGAACGCCGGAACCCCTGTTACTATTGATACCATTGCAACAGGATCTGTGTAGAAAATATTCTTATCGTATGCGGCAACCAATGCTACAACCGCTACTTTCAAGGTATGCCTTACCCCGTATGTTCTTACTATATCGACTATGCCGAAGATTGGTTCTACAATATCAACTATGATGTCGCTGGTTTTTTCTACTATATACTGCATTCCTCTAAATAGGAGATATCCTGCTAAGGCAACGAGTAACCCGATCGCCGCAACCTTTGCAATACCTGCTGCAGCTGCAAGCACAGTAGAAGCAATTGCAAGGGCAGTAGCAGCAATCTCTGCGTGAGGATTTGGTATATTTGCGGCGAGGGCTGAACTGGCGTTGAAAATGATCGTCAAGAATGCAATAAGGGCGGCAGCAGCTTGACTCAGCTTCCGGTTGGCTTTAGGTTGCGAAAATCGTGCAAGAACATCTGCCATAACTTCCTCAAAGCTTTTACCGCCTAATCCTCTTGATACGATAATCGGGCCTACTATACCTTCAACTCTTTTAGCTGCCTCTGACTTTTGCGGGCGCTTGCCAAACATATCAAACGGTAGTACCGTCGCGTTGACGTATTGTTCAAAGTCGCCGCGGCTCATCCCGTGCGCGCGAAGCGCTTCAAATATCTCTTCGTCAACCGGAGCAGGTCCTTTCTTAGTAGCATTAGTTGAAGAGTGGCGTGTTGGTTTCGTAGGTCGGGACGTAGGAGTAAAAGGCTTCTGCTCTGTGCCTGACGATGTCAGCGGTATCTCGATCAAGCGTAAGCCAACGCCCTCTCCTACGGGTCTGAACCTTCTCGGGCCGGATAATGAAGTTGTAAACTCTTCCGGTGCCGTTGTAGCGCGCTGAGCCAAATATCGTACCATCTGTGTTAACAACGATGAAGTGTCTAAAATCCATTTCCTTGTAGTTCTCACCCATGATGCACCTCCAATGGTTTCAATAAGGGCGCGAGGGGTCAATGCCCGGATGGCACGCGCGCCCTTATTGTTTGCCGCAACTGCTTCTTTTCCTGCCACGCCTGCGTGCCGTAACGCCACGGGATTAGCACTTCGGCGTGCAGGCACGGAAGGAACAGTCTGCGGCGTGGTTAAATTCCTAATTAATCTATTTAAACGACTTGAAATCGAGATAAATAATGCAATAAGGGCACGAATTGGGGTCAACCTCACAGGGAGGAAATTCGCACCCTTATTGTCTTCCGCACGTGCTTCACCTGCCACGGTAGGAGCAATGTGCGGCGTGGTTAAATTCGTATATGCTAATAATTTATTGAAAAGTAATGTAATAAGGGCGAGAACAGGGGTCAGCACTCTGCGGAGAGGCTGTTCTACGCCCTTAATTAATCTAGCGAATAATCTATTTGTATTATTTGATAAAGAATGGAAGCTTAAGGAAGGAACGAGGCTCTTTTCAGACACAAAAAGGCCCCTTATGATATTCTTGAAGTTTTCGTTTAGATCACGGATCTTTCTTACATGACGTAAGATCTTCAGAAGCTGTGCGCCTAACGCTTCAAGAACTCGTATGAGTCTGGCGTTCTGACTATTAGTTGCTGTCTTCTGGTTACGGAATGGACTACCAGAACCTTCACCCCGACCCTTTGCAGGACCAGAGTTACCGGATTTGACAGCTTGCTTTGTGGTTCCATTGGCTGCTGCCGTATTTGCTTCTTCAGCAGGTACACCTCTAGAACCCGTGCCAGCATATGCAGGTCTTACCCCTAATAGTGCTAGGGCTATTACTGCACTTCCTACTACTAGCAGTATTACTGCCATGATTGGATCTGTCGCGGATGCCGCCTGGAGCGCCTCTACTACTTCCGTAGTATGCTCCGGTGCAGTTTCCGTGGCTTCAGCAGCGTTGACTACTGCCTCAGCTGCTTGCACACCCTGCGAGTTTTCACTTACGGGGTGCTGCACTCCATCAGATGAATCTGTGAGTGCCGCAGCCTCAGCCGTATCAACAAAGGCTGATGTAATCCAAGTTAAAACAATACCAAAGCTGTGGTTATGTGAATTTTCTCCCGCTTGTTCGATGCCACGACCTGCGATTGGGAGAATCGCAGCCGCCAAGCTTACGGTGGGGCCTCTTGGGCCTCTTCCGCCGTCCTCTAAGCCAGCAAGAATTCGCTCAATATCAAAGCCGTTTTCTGTGCTTCTTTCAGGACGTCTGGCTAATGGGGAAATAATAGGAACATGAATAATCCCAGGACCTATACCTACGCCTGGAGGCGTATATATAGATGTATCGGGATTAACTGGGGACATTGGAACAATAGGCAGAGCGGGCTGCTGCTCTGGTGTCTCTTGGGTTTGTTGTGAATTTTGTGGATTAAGCCGACCCTTGAATCCTTGCCATGCAGGATTTCTATCCATGGGCTCAATTGCCTGTATAGGCTCAATATCAATAGGTTCAATCCTGTCCGCCAAAGCTGTAGTGGCGGGCGGCTTAGGCGGCTCAGGAATCTTGGGTGGTTCTATCCTACCACCCGCACCTGCTCCTGCTCCAGCGCCAGGACCAATTCCTCCGCCTCTGCCGATTCCTTCACCAGCACCGGTTCCAGAAGCACCTGCGCCTACTCCTGCTGCTTCGCCTGAACCGACACCATCTCCGCCTCTGGCTATAACGGTATAATCTTCTATTGCTTGCGGTGCGACTGCGGGAACAGAAACAACAGCAATCTCTCTAGATTCTACAGAAGCTACCTCTAAATCAGCAACGCCAGCAGTAGTAGCGGCTAATTGAGATTCTGCTACCTGCAATGGAAGTTGACTATCGAATGTAAATGTTGATTGTGGCTGTTCTACTACAACGCTGACATGTTCTGCAGGAATATCTACGAGTGACGGAGGAGCTGCAGTCTCGGATTTCGCTACATCCGCAAGGCCTAATGCTGCCAGTGTAACGGCAACAGGTGCAAACTTAGCAATTCTATCCATCCATCCCGGTCTTGAAGAGGATGCATCAACTCTTCGTTGATCTCTTGTTCTGCGCCTACCGAACAATCCAAATAATGGCATAATACCCATAAGTGGCGTTGTTACCGGAGCTACCGGAGTTGTAGGTGCTGGAGGAAGTTGTATCTGATTAACATTAGGAGTTACAGCATCAAGTTTTGTGGAAACCTGAGATGCCTGCTCGACAGAGGTGCCTATCCTATGGCCCTCAAGATCCTGCGGTAAGATTGGTGCTTCAATGCCGATTTCCCTTGCAACCTCCGCTACGATCTCTGTCAACGGTCCATCGGTAATAGCATTGCCAACATAAACAGCTCTTTCTCCAACCTTAGGCTGTTGAGCCATTGAAATACCCGGCCATGGCTCTGTTTGGAATGTTCCGTAACCATTGTAACCCTGCAATCTCTTTGCTAAATCACCATCCTGCGCAAATCTATTAAAGCCATCCTGTGCAAGGATGAGCCCGCTGACAATCACTTTATCAAGCACCGGATCTGGGCTATTCTCACCTAACTGCGTGAGTAATGTATCGCGTAGTTCTTCTCCTCTGGCATCAAGGGCATGATCTAAGCTTGGCGTATGGATACCCATGATATTGTAGGTTGCCTCAGGATGTGCGCCTAAAAGGGTCTCGGTGTAAACAAGAGGATAGGTTACTCTCATTGGGTCAATACCCATAGCGATAGACCAGTAGGCAAGGCGTTTCATAACCGATCGGTCTACAACACGCTCAACGGTCTGTGGGCCAACGATAGCGTATTCTATACCATATTGCTTGCCATTACCCGTAAACCAGCTTAATACCGGACGATCATTCCAGTTGGCATACTCATAGAGATCTTCTGTTCCTTCAGACTTGATGTATGGGAATTCAACCACTATAGGATCGGTTACCCGATAGCCCCGTGTGACAAAGTTTTCGAGATAGGTTTCGTCAACATCAACCTGAAGCTGGTCTTTGAGGATATGATAGATGTACCGTCTTACATTTGTGTTTTGCGCAGTATTATCTAAGTGATGCTGTAGAACTGTCTGCGCGTGAGATCGAGTTGTATCATCGCCTGCTAAGGCCATATCGCGCAATTCGTTAATGGTGCTAATGCGCTCGGCGAATTGACCACTCGAGAGCATAGTTACTTCGCTAGCGAGCACGCCCTGAGGAAGCGCAATGCTTCGACTCGGTAATGCTTCTCTGTAATCCGCAACGTGCTGTCTTCTTTCACTATCAGCCTTTCGGAAGTCCGCAAGGTTAACAGCGACATTAGCATCTGTTGTTTCGTCCATGCCAAATTCTATATTCTCACCAACGACAATATCTGTCCCGCCAGGATTAAGCGTCATGTCATAAAATACCTCGCCAGCATTAACGTATATTGAGCTGACTTGCGAAAGGTCAACCTGGCTGTCGTCAGTAACAAAATCTGATAAATTAATGGTCACAGTCTGAGTAGCTGGGTCAACTCGATACACACGGCTCAAGGCCCTCGGACGGTCATACTGGGATCTATGTTCCTGCTCGGCGTGATATCCTCTGCGTCCTGCATCAATAAGCTCGACTAAGATATTTCCTTCGCCGCTTACCGGCAATGTCAACGATCTAAAGCTTGAAACATCGATAGGTGTGCGATTAAAGTCAAACGTGTAGGATCTCCATTTCGCAGGCACATTATACTGATCAGCAATTTCTGATGTAGTTCCAGTGACACTGGGAAGCTGACCATCCCACGTCCAGACTTTTGGTACTTCAGCACCCTGCGGGCTAAGATCTGCAGCTGCCACGTGCTCTGCGGGGACGTCTAAGAGTGGTGGTGGAGCTACCGGCTCAGATTTTGCCACATCTGCAATGCCAAGCGATGTAAGCAAGAACGCAATCGGTGCAAAGTTTCGTAATGCGGTAAATGGACCTTGAGGTTTATCTTCTCTCTCTGCGCGCTGGCGTAGTTTTTCTTCAACAAGCGCTCTTATTTCATCCTCGGTGCTGACTCTGACTTCAGATCCAAACTCAGCGTGTTCTCTCGGGAACCACCTAGGTCCAAATACTATCGTTACCTTTAAGTCAAACTCATCAACGGCAAATTCTTCGCCGCCGGGTATTGCTCGAATCGCATCCTGCGCATCTCTTCTCTGTCGGAGAACTTCTTCTATAGGTATTCCTCTTTCCGCTGCTTCTTTTGCAACCGCATCTCTAAGATGACTCCTTAAGATACCTTGCACAGAATTAGTGTCGTTTTCCGGAACGCTTACTGAAGGATCAACAGCGTCAATAAACGTATCCAGGGCACGCGCTCTTTCTTCCTGGTTTATCAAAACTCGTCTATCGCGGGTAGGATATAAATCTCTGACTACGTCATCTAATGCGAAACCTAATTCTAGCGGAAGTGCAGCCATGGCAAGCTCAAGAAGCTCTACGGGATCTCTATTGTTTGCAGCGCTGGCGAGCGCTTCTTTAGTTTTGCGGATGCGGTTTGCGCCGAGCCGCTCTCGATGATATGCCGCGCTCTGCGGAGCATCTCTTCTCGTAGCCACCTCAGTGGCAAAAATCTTGGAGCGATTAGTATCATATCTCTCCCAGGTCTGACGCGCCATCTGCTTGAGATCAGGATCAAAGGTTTCTGAAGATAACACATACATAAAGAAGGCTTGAATATTACGTGAGCGTGGCGATGTAGCATCAAGCTGAGCTTGCATGGTGACGGTCTTGCCGTACAGCTCTACTTCGCCCATTATTGTTCTAAATTGCTCTGCGCTTACAGCATGCTCCTCTAGCAAGATAGCTGACACAAGGCCTCCGTCAGACACAATTTTTAACATATGGCTGATTACATCTTCGGGTTTCTCTCTTGAGAATACCGCGCCGTGTTGCCCGGAAGCTGCTTCTAAAAGAAAGGTCTTTGTTGTTTCCAGCAACTCTAATTCTGTATCAAAGTCTCTTAAGGTAGCAACCGCGTCCATATTGCTGCCGTCAACAAGCTGACCAAAGCCTTTTGCCAGCGTGGGGAATGCGCTCGATTTAATAATCTTGGTAATCTTTATCGCCTCGGTGAGTGCCCTGTCTTCAGCCTCAAACGCATCGCGTGTGAAAGCGCGGATTACATAATGAGCCTTGTTCTGCGCGAAGTACTCATCTTCGCCGCGGGCGTGGTATTTTCCTGCGTGCTGTTTTAACCAGTCTCTTCCGGCGGGTGAAAGGGCTGCTTCTAATCTTGTAATAAGGTCGGCAGAATCATCCGCGAAATATTCGTTGTGCTTGCTCAGGTAATGGCTGACTTCATGGAATACCTCAACAGGATCATTCGCAAAAGGTTCATAGAGGGCGATCGCATCATCCGATGCAGCGCCAAAGAGATCTCCTACGAGTTCATGATAGGTATATACCGGGAGTCCTGAATCTTCAAATGCTTTGCCTAACGCATCGACGATGTCAGTTAACAGCTTGCGCTGTTCTGGATATCTTTCTATTAACGGATTGATTGCGCCGAGCACTTCACTTTCTTCCAGTTGTCCTGTGAAGGTAACATCGGGTAGTCGTCTGCCATGGCGAACATCGGCTAACTCAAGCTTATGGTTATCGCGATCAAATTTGGTAACCCGCACTACTCTTCCGATCCTATTGTCGTCGAGATCAGGGGATGCGACCGGTGGCTCAGTGAGGCTCGCTTGCACAATCGGTATGCCATTCTTTCTTACAAAGCTATCATCTCTATCAAAGGAAGGTTCTCTCCTGCTCATGCGCACCGGGGTAAGAGAAGCTCTGTCTACGCCCTCTACTTCATCTAACTGATGATTAGGTGTATATTGCACAACTTGTAACTGCGGACTTTCACTATCGATTGCATCAGCAACAAAAACTGCAGGCGCAATGACTTCAGAGGCTCTCTTTCTTACTCTTACTCGAGCCATGTCAGGAACCAGCTCATTTACTAACTGCAATAACTGATCTGTTCCAGAGGTTTTAACAGTAGCGAGCAGCTGTCGTGCTTGTGACTCAGGAAGAAACAATGAGAACTGATCGCCTATAGGCGTTGGCCTTGTATCTGGCCTATCGGAAAAATCTCTATCTACTTCATACACGATTAATACAACAGGTTCATTCTCTAGCTCCTGTGGGTAATCTTCTAATACTTCGCCTACAGTAGTGTTGAGGCGTCTGGCTGCAACGATCTCATGGACGCCGAGCTGTTCAAGATTCGCTGCGTTAAAAACAGAATAATTGTCTTCGCCGAGGACCGAAGCAATAATATGTTCTATTTCACTATGACCCTGACCGATGCTTTCTTCACCAATATAAGCTCCTCCAACAGGCTCTCCTCGTTCATAGGCTTTTGGTTCGAGGAAGGAGGGTCTTTGTCGCGGTGGTTGCGCTTTTCTTCCCATAAGCCTCGACAACCAACCCCTTCTTTCTTCCACCAGATCCGGAGGGAAATTCATTAATCCCTTCAACCCTCCAGCGTATATTGTTTTGCCTCCATCGGAAGATTGTTCTTGTCCGGCTATCGCAGTGCCAGATGCTGTCTCTGTGGTTATAATCAAACCCGGGGCTAATGGTGCGGCTGGTAATTCTGCGCCTGTTGAAACTGGTGCGGGCCCCTCGACTGCGCTCGGGGCAGGCGGTTCAACTGAAACGGTTTCAACTTCGACAGGTTCAATCTCCGGAGCCTGAACGGTTTCGACTTCAACTTCTGCTGGCTCTGCAACTGCGGTTTCAGCTGGAGCTTCAACATCGACAGGTTCAACTGGCTCAGCTGCACCTGCAATAAGTTCGCGGGCTGCATTACGTGCCCATTCAGCTCTTCGCTTCTTACCTGTAACATCTCTATCTTCTCTTGCTAAGCGGGCTCTTACATCTTCCGGTGCTAAAATATCTCTGATGTCATCGGGTAATTGACCTAATTTTATTAATTCATCGATGAGCCGCCTCGGAACCTGCTCTTCCCATTCCCGCCACAGTTGATCTCTGGCTCTATTAAGATCTCTTAAGACTTCTCCGTCGATAGCGACTATGTCTTCTTCAATGCTCGCAACTTCCTCACCGCCAGGAATGACATCAAGACTAAATGCACCGTTGACATCTAATCGAATGCGTGCCCGAGGATGTCTATGCAAAATTTCGTCGATAAGGTGGCCGTCGCCTCTCTCTTTAAGTTCAGCTAATTTAGCAGCTACTTCTTCGCCAAACACATGGTTAACCCTACCGGTCTCATCAGTAAGATTTTGAATGGTTACTGAACCATTATCAGTTCCGATGGCAACTAATTTACCAATACCATTTCCTGCAACCGAATGTTGTTCAATCTCGTTTTCCACAAAATGAAGCACTTCTTCTGTCTGCGCGCCAGGCGCAAGTGCTCCCCGGCCGTTCTGTACTTCAAAATGGCTTGCCGTAGCTGGACCCAAGGCGTCTTTGCGAACGGCTATAACATCAAGTTCTCTGCCGTTCATCCTTGCATTGATGCCAAGGACAATGTAACCTGCGCCTTCTAATTCTTTAGCAAGCTCCAATTCCCGTAAATTATCCTCAAATTGTCGCAGATTCTCAACCTGGAGCTTGACAACCATATCTTCTATGCCGTCTACATGAGCAAAATGATCAATCAAATCAAGGGCAACAGGATCAAGCCTTCCCGCATCAACAAGATGCGCTATCTTCACTAAATTCCTCGCTGCCTGCGGATTTAACCGCCTGTCCATTTCTCCTGCAATGCGGTCCACCTGCGCTGCTACAGGAGCATCAAATCCGAAATGTTCTCTTGCCCTTCCTATCAAACCAGCAACTCTCAGGTCCATGCGAGGCGCTCTAGCCTGTTTCGCAGGCGCAGTCGGTGTCGGTGCAAATTTCTCAGCAAAAGCGGTTGCGACTGCAACATCTGCTGGCTCAGGAGCTACTGCAGTTTCAACATTAACAGGTTCAATCGGATCAACGCGAGGCGCTTCGCTAACGGCGGTTGCAGCCTCCGGTATTCTAGAGAAATCAACTCGGTCTACAGTTGCATCAAGCACTGTTATTTGAGGATTAAGCGCTCCGAATGTAGGGCTTTGTCTATCGTTATCGATTGCAGCAACCTGAATGTAGGGAGTTCCATCATCAGTTGTTACGCTTTGTGCCAGCACTACGCCAAAACCACCATTGACGCGGATAACATCGCCTTCTATCAATTTTGCGCGCGGTGTCTCAACAATAGAAACACCGTCTGCTACAGCATGCAATCTTTCATATGCCACAGGCGACAATGCTCTAATACGCTCTACTGCAGCCGGATCAAGTCCGTTATCTCGTATAGGCTCAACTAAATCCAAAATCGCCTTCGCCTCAGGTACAGCTGCCTCTGATGCTGGCTGTGCAGATACTTCTGCTACTTCAACACTCTCAGCTGCAGCCTCTGCTGTTTCAACTGTTGGAGGTTCAACATCCGGCGCTGCGACAACCGCTTCCTCTGCAGAAGGAAGTTCTGGAATCGGAATTTCAACTCTTTCAAATCTATCACCATCGACTTCTACAGGAGTAACCGTACCATCTGCATCCAATGCCGCAACCAGTACAACTTCTTTTCCTTCACCAGCCTCTGTTGGCAACACCACAACGGGTCTCTCGTCAACAATAATCACGTTGCCGATACCAAGTGCAGCTCTCTCCACAGTTGCGAAGGGTAATCCACTAAGTGAATCTTGTAATTTTGTAAATGCGCTCTCTGAGCGTTCTCTAAGTTTTGCAAGCCCTTTCTCATCTTCCCGCACTGCATCACGGCTCTTTGGATCTTGCAAAGGAACAGCAAGCGCTACTATCTCTTCTGCTGCCCGTACTGTCGGAAGTTCTGCTTTTGTTAGTGCGCCTAATAGCTGACCTGCCCATTGGTTACGCATCGTCAGTGCTGTCAAAAGCGTTTGCTTAGCCTCAAGTTGGTGTCCTAATGCAAGCTGCACCAAAGCCATATCGGTGAGCATTCCATGTTTGTGTGGAGCTAACGTAACGGCTACTTGGTAAAGCTCCAACGCTTGTCTATGCTGGCCTCTTTCGTAGTAGTCGTCTGCTTGACGCCAAAGACCAAGATCCTTACCTCCTTTTCCTACCGCTTCTGCGGCGAGTGCTTGAATATCTGCAAGGCTTTGATCGTCCTTAATTCCAATATCTTCCTGTACGTTTCTAGCTGCTACCGCAAGATGCCTCAGCTCAGGTACGTTGCGGTGTTCATCAGCTAACTGAGCAAGCTCTGCTACCTGGATTCTTACTCGCTCTGCGGGAGTAGGTGAAAAGACTGGACCATCTTTGCCGTCAATCTTCTCTGCCCGCCATTCTCTGCCTTCTTCATCAACAAAATGATCTACGCTGGTCACATCAGCAGGAATATACGATCCGTCGGGCATTGCAAGCTTAGTGCCGTTGTTTAATTCAAGGAAGGTTTCCGCCGGCCTGAGTCTACGTTTACCGTCTTCTCCTACCACATCTGCAAGCAGTGGATTTTTAATATCAGGTCGGCCGTCCTCCCCTAGCTTAAACAGTTCAACACCTTGCAAATCGTTAGGGATTGGCTCATTAGGATCTCTCATGACAAACAGAGTGCCGTCTTCACCAGGTAAGAACAATGGTCTGATGCCAACCATGCCTCGCTCGTCTCGAACCGCGCGATACCTGCGCTCCGGATGGGCTTTGTCGCGTAATTCTTCTCCGCCTTCAAACCTCTTTGGCATAGACACTGCATCATCAGCCATAACAAGCGTGACGTCTTTACCAATCTTGTGCTCGGTTCTCTCGGGTAATTCTGCTATCTCTGTTGCAATCTTTGTATCGATTTCAGCCAGGACGTCTGCGGGCACTTCGGGTCTTAATCGCTCATCAAGCTGAACAACTCCCTGAAAGACGTCAATCGCTTTGTCTCTCTCGCCCAGGGCAGAAAGTATTTTTCCTCTATTAAGAAGGATCGACGTTCCCTTATCTTCCAGCGCTGCGATCACGCCAGGCTCTCGTAAGGCACGCGCTCCTCTTAAAAGACGTCTTTCGGCAGCATCGAATAAATCTAATGTCACCCTAAGTTTTTCCTCTCGTACCTCTGGTACTGTTTCTGCTATCGCTACTTCGTATTGTCTCTCGGCAGCGGCAAGCAGTATGTCACCTACTTTACCGATCTTCTCTTGGATTTGCTTTGATCTATCTTCAAAAGGAGTCTCGGCGGCTCGAACAATATCATTGGCTTCCTGAGCAAGAGCGCCTAATTCAGGAGCTGTTTCTTCATGTTTTCGGGCAACAGCATGCAGCTCAGCAGCATCTCTGACCAGTGCTATGAGTTCCGGTTGTATATGCGAGGCATCTCGTTCTACGCCTAAATCCCCGAGCTTAAGACCTGACCTCATCGCATCAGCAGCCAAGGAAGCATAAGCATTTTTACGCTGGCGATAATCTCTTGAAAAGTAACCTCTAAGATCTATCTTGGTAGGATCTTCTTGTTCAGCTTTTAACTGTTGTTTGTGGGCTTTAAAACTATTTTCCAAACGCTGTTTCTCTCTTTGAACATTCTGCCGCAGCTGTAACAGCTTATATTGTCTTGTTTGATCGTCAAGTTTCTCATCACCCTGAATCTTTTTCTCTTCCTCAGCAGAATCCTTTGCTAGCCTTCTCATCACACTGCGCTCTGATGAATCGACAGCACGCAACTCTTCCTCAAAACCTCTTTGTTCTCTGCGGTGATGAATGGCTCTCTGGATGCGCGCTGTTTCTCTCTGATTAGGTCGCCATTTCCAGAGCTGCCAAATCGGACTGGAACCAGTTGGTCCCCAGTGCCCTAACTGCCAGGCTGGTTTAAAATTGGCTCCAACTTCTGCTAAGCCCCTCTCGTACGCCAAGTCTTGTTCCAGCATGCCGATCTGCGATTCTAAGCTTGCGGCGTTACGCTTTGCAAATTCATCCTGCTGGCCGATTGCTTTAGCTACAGCTAAATGTAATTCTAATTTCTTTGCTTGCAATTCCCGTTCTAAGGCATTTACTCTTGGGGTGGGAATGAAAGGTTCAGGGCTTGGAACAGCGCTGGTTTCCGGTCTTGGCACCTCCGGGGTCTCGTGGCCGCCGGAAGCAGCGATAAGTTCAGGGATAGGCGTGGGTGTTGGTGTTGGTAATGGAAGCGGAACTACTGTATCCTCTATGGGTGGCCCGGTAGTAAATTGAGGTGTTTCTATTACTTCAATTGCAGGTGCGTTCTCATGCGCGTTCTGCTGTGCTCGTGCTGCTTGAGGAGAAGCCATCAAGCGTTCCTTAGCAGCTGGCGTGGTAGCTTGGACAACTTGCATACCGTCTAGCTGCATCAATTTACGGCCTAAGCGCACCTCTTTAGCAAGCTCTGATTTTTCGTGATCAACTACACGATGATGTAAAGGATTAATGCTATCAGGACTTTGTGCCCATGGAGCTTCATCAACCCGCTGAGCTTCATTAGCCCACTGAACTTTATTAACCCACTGAGCTTCATCAATAACGATCACATAGCGGCCGCCTTCGCCAATGCCGCCTGCGCCCATGCCCGCATTAGGATTCTCCGTAGAGCTTAATGCCCCGTGCATACCCGGAATAGTTCTTACTTCAATGGTCTGATTTCCGTGCTGATACACAGCTACTACTGGCAAGCTTCCGATTCCATGCTGTCTTTCATAATCAGCAATAAACTGTTGCTCAGCGCTTGCTTGGCCGCCGGCAGATGCGATCACATCAACGCCAGGTCGTATACCTTGTGTCACATCGTTAAAAGGAGTTGCAGGATATGCTGTGGCGACGTCGGCAGCAAAGGTTGTATTAAACGCCATTCTTTCATGTATTGGAACAAGAAGGTTTCCTTGATTCACAGCAGCGCCGCTACTGGGTGCGCTCAATAACCCGATTGAGTTATGGTGTAAAATTTTAGCAACCACCGGGGCTTCCAACTGGTCGACCAAGGCATAACGTGCGGCTTCTATCGCATCAGCTGAGTCTCCGTTGGTGCCTTGCGCGATCAATGCAAGTTGATCAATGGGAGTTCCACCATTAACATGCTGGAACCTTTGTGCCTGAACTTCAAAAACCCTTTGCCATTCGGAAGCATCATCCACGGTAAAGACTCTCTCTCTACCATCTCGTACCACCACAACGTTTTGTCCTTCTGCGCCTGCAGCCCAGGAAGCTAAATTGTCTGCATGTCCTGGTTTACTAAGTAGTGTCGGGTGGTCTTCGAAATCCTTACGTTTTTTGCCAGCTAAATCTCCTGGAAGAGTACTTGTGGCTCCGCTTATGCCCGGGATATACGGCCGGACTGTTCCGCCACCCATAATTTCAAACCAAAAATCCTTCGCAGAGCTCTTAAAGCCATGGCCGTCGGGCGTGGCAACTTCCTGCCAGATTTCGCTTACAAACTGCCCTACACCCTGAGAGGTAAGTGCGCTCACTACTGAAATTGCCGGTGCGCTCAATGCTTCAATAATCTGCTCGGCTACAACCTCTTCGGTGGAACCCTTCAGCGCAAGACCTGTCCAATTGCTAAGATTCCGGCGCACGGCATTATCAATCGCGGAGCTGCTGGATTTATCAAAGAACCTATCGAGTCCGAGCATGGTGGTTTGTTTCATGCCTTCTCCCACCCCTCTGAATCTTCTGCCAAAATCGCCTGCGCCAATATTAGAAAGCAACGCAGTGATCGGGCGATGACCCACGCCTAAAATACCCGCAAACCACTTATTGTGAGACTCTATCGAGTTGAAAAAGTCAACCGGCCCCTCAGAAAGTTTTTCGCGAAATGAGGAATAACGCAACGTGCCTAAAAGCTCATCTTGCCTCTTGATTTGATCCTCAGGGCTTAGCCCTTTTAGTTCGTCTTGTATATTCTCGCTGTTCCACGTACCGAGTAATCCAGCATTATAGCTCACCGGTAAGCTTCGTACAAGATTACTCATCCAACCAGAATCGTCTCTCCAGGTATCTTTATACTTCAATGCGCTGCGATCAACATACCTGACCGTCCCATCGTCATCGGTAACTTTAACCTGGGTATCATCCCAGAATCCTGCGAATAATTTATAAATGCTTCTTTCTGTATTGTTATAGGTGTTAGGAAGCACCCACTCATTAAACGCGTGTGATGTTCTTTCAACCACTACATGCAAAAGAGGCATAACGACAAAAAGCGTATAACCTGAACGTCCAAGGGCATCGGCGCCGGTCTTCACACCAGCAAACACTTTTGGACTTAAACCTTTGGAGGCTACTCTTCCGCCTAGGCCAAGGCCAACTAAGGTAGCGCCTACGACCCTCAATGGAGTCTGCCAATTTGAAATATAATCTTTGACCACCGGAATACGATCACCAAATTGACCTAGCGCAAACATGCCCAATCCGGGAAGGGTAGTCTGAGCCTGAAGCTTTAGAAAGTCTTTACTGAGTACTCTTCCGGTACTCAGCGCTGTTTGAAAATCAAGATTGCCTCTATACTGCTCGCGAAATGACTTGCCCGCTTCTCTCCAAGGATTCTTCGATAACGGCAAACGCTTGTAGGTGTTGCGATACACGCGGCCAATATTGCCCAGGCCTATTGCCAGCGCACCGGTAAGCAGGCCATAGCGCCATTCGCCGTTAGATTTAAATGACTGCACTCTTCCTTCGCCATGGTGAAATGCACCTTCAAAAACCTCGTATACCTTAACCTCTTTAACCTCTTCGCCGTCAGTCTTCTCAATAATCTTTTCTCGATAAAAAAGGTTTCTTGCGTAATCTTGGCTCTGCGGATTTGCCTGTAACGCTTCCCATTCCTCGGGCAACATATCAGCTTTTTGTGCAAACCAGTGTACATCGTTGCCAAAAAGCCTGGGTGTTGAAACATCCTTCCAGGTTGCATCCCGCAGAATAGGTTTATTATCTTCGCCGAATTGCTTTACGCCTTTATCAACAACATGAATCTTCATAGGTTTGATCATGTTCATCACAGGATCAACCAATGCTTTCTTAGTACCGACAATCGCAGCACCTGCTGAAGGAACACCGATGGTGAGTCCGTTCCAATATTGCCTCGGGCCTTGATGGCCGCGAAATCCAAAAAATGCTGCTAACCCCATCGTAGCGGCGCTCAAAACTTTGAGCTCAGGATTATTGTATTTTTCTCCTAAGAAATAACCACCTGCTCCTGCTGCACCAGCGCCAGCCGCTAACCATGTATTTCCTCGAGACATATCCTTAAACTTTCCTGTCTTATATCCATCTCTTATATAAGCAAGCCTTCCGCCTAACAGATAAAGGCCGCTTAAGCCTGCGGTAATAAGGCCAGCGTCAGCTATATAGTTACCAACTGGAACCTCACCTAAAATCGGGACATCCCATGTCGCATCCTTCAAGTCAGTGTATGCGCCTAGCATATGAGCTGTTGTGCCGATACCAAGTCCTGCAGCACCAATTCTTTGAGCTCTTACAGGGTTCTCAGCGATAGTTCTCTCGACCGCGCGGCCCCACGGCGTTCTCCTTAACCCGTTAACCCCTGCGCCTAATAGCTTGAATCCGGCATTAATTCCGATAGATGACGAAACAACAGTATCTAAGTTATATACTAAATTGTTTACTTGCTGGCCTGCAGCTTGTTGATTATCACCTTTGCTGAATGCTAAAGGAATACCTACGCTTAAACCGGCAGAAGGCCAAAGCAGCTTGGGTGAAGTATTTAAAACATCGCCAACGCCATGGAAAAATCTTCCACTGAATCTTAGATCAGAAACAACAGGTAGTCCGGCTGAATCTAATAGTCCTGGAGCTTGAAAACCTTTACCGTTTTTACCTGCGCTCACGAATTTTTCTGATCTTGCCCATTTGCGTACGCCTGTGCCCATATCCTTAAGTCCGAGGCTTGCTCCGCGCAGACCACCAAACAGATACCCCCACTCAGCAACGTTGGCGGCAGGTAAGCCTCCGAAGTTTCCTCGCGTTATATCACGGGCCTGACCTATTACCCCCCATATGTCTTGTGCCGTACGCCACGGATTTGACACTACTGCTAGGGCTAGAGCGGGAGATTCCAAATAAAATTTTGTGCCTCCGTAGATAAAGCCGGGGATAGCACTAAATACACCTAAGTTCTGATTCAAGTCACCTAATACTCGAAATGTTTCCACATCGTCAAAGCTACGAAATGTCTCTAGCTGTTTATCGCTAACGATGTCAAGGCCTGTCCAATCCCAATTGCTAAGATAGTTCAAATTACTCATGACCGGATTTAATAATTGTCTGCCGCCGGCATTAAGCAAATTCATTGCCGATGCCCGTGCAAAAGAAGGTTGATACGGTTGGCTCCAATCAATCATGCCAAAATCATGTATTAATGTAGTAGCGGTACTGACTCCGTAATAGGTGGCAACTGCTTTTGCTCCGCCACTTCCCATAACGCTATTGATAGCTCCTGGAAGATTTCGATAAAGACCCCGTCCGGTAAGATATGCAACAGGAGCCATTGCGCCTATACCTGCATAGCGCAACACATCTTGTCCAAGCGTCCTACCATCAACAAAGGCATTAACCACTAAGGTGCTGCCACCTCCGATTCCTGCGCCTGTTACACTCATGCCGGCTAAGGTTTCGAGTGCAGAGGTAGCTGCAGGGGTGGCCGCGATTCTACCGCCGATTGCCCTGCTACCTGCTGCAACAATGGGCCTTCCAACCGCTGCCATGCTTCTTCCGAACCAATTTGCTGTTGCCGTTTTGGTAAGGTGTCCAGCTGTTCCTGCGGCGAAGGTAGGCATAACTGCAGCACTTGCTGCTACACCCAACCGCCATGTCGGATCCATATATTCACCTGTTCTCAAAATACTGTAATTATTTGCAAGCGATTGCGTGGCATATGAATATCGAGCGCCTCGCCCCATATAGCCTACAACGTTAGCAGCATTACCTGCCCTGGCAAGCATTGCTGGTGTTGTGGCAATTTTACCAATGCGCCCCACACCCAGTGTAGCCACATTGATAGCTAAATCTTGAAAGACATAACCTGCTGAAGGTGCTTTATCAGTGACGGTATAATAAAGCAAGCCGCTGCCTAGAGTACCAGCCAATGCACCTCCGCCGATTGCCATGAGAGCAGGACCAACACCAGTTGCAGTTCCCACACCTGTTGCACTTATAGCTGCGCCACCGACTACTCCAATAGCACCTAATGTTCCTGTAACAGTATCTCCAATTGTAACCGTATCATCTACCAGTGCAATTGGAATAGCGCCGGTATTATACATATGCTTCCTGACCGAAGGCTCATTAAATAGATTAGCAATCTGGGCACTTTGCCATTGGTCATAAAGTTTGGTATAAGCGTCGGAGTTATGGTCAGCAGAGGTTAATCCTATGTCCCCCAAGCCTTCTATCCTCATTTCCCGAGCCATTCTGTTTGCATCCTGCTTAAATGTATCTTCGTCTATGCCTAAATCTTTTAACCTCATTCGCTGAATGTATCCACTCGGCATCATTACCGCTATTTCCCAATCGCGGTTCAAATCAGAGAACCCCGCAATTGGAATACCTCCATAAACATTCTCTATCCACTCTTCAGGTAATACTTGTGCGGTGCGTACCGCTGCGCTGAGATCGCCAAGCCCTTGGTTAAATGTATCAACGTCGATCTCTGCGCCGGATTTATCAAGAAACAGTTCGTTGCCTCCTTCTGCATTATATACAGAATTGCCGTTGTATGTTCTGAATCCAAAATCAAACTGCTCTCCTGCTCGGGTTATAGATAATGTAGAGCCCTCTTCACCTACTACTACCTGCGCTCCTTCAGGAAGCCGATCTGCAACTCTCTCTAAGAATGGATCAATGGTATAGACTCGTGCGCGCTGCGAGGATACTGTAACGCCGGATGCGACAAATCTACCTTCGCTATCTATCGTAATCCTACCTTTATTATCCCTCATGAATCGAGCTAAGCCACCGGTGATAGAAGCAAAAGCTGCATCTCCTCGAGCGCGGTACAGCTCTTCTGCTCGCTGGTAGCTTATTCGAGCATTGTCAAAATCTTTTTTATTACCGTATCTATTTCCTAAGTTGTTGTAAATTTCCGCTATGCCGCGGATGCCTCTATCAAGACTGTAGGCCGCATCTATCTTTGCTTTTGCCTCTTCTATATTACCAGTAATCTCATAGTAGCGTGCCAGTTGTTGAGTGTATATTGCTTCGGTATTGAAACCATCGAGTCCTCGCTGGGGACCGTCTTTAAACTCTTTCCAGCTGATTTCCCGATCGCGGAATACAATTGTGGCATTTTCCGGATACTCTTTCTGGTAGGTCAATTCGATAACCTCGCCTGATGCAGTATTATACAAGGCAACGTGCGGTTCGTCTAAATTATCAACGTAAACCATTTCTAAGTCTATGCCCATACTTTCTGCGATCCCCGCTGCTTCGCGATGGATATTAACGCACACACCTAGAATATTCGCGTCTTCTGCTGCCAGGTCTACGTTATCAAGATATAAACTGCGCAGCCAGTCTACGGCTAAGTCTCGGTCATCGATTTCCCTACCGAGGCTAGGCCAGGAAAGACCTCCTGCGGTATGTAAATCGTCGATTGCTCCCAATATCTCTCCAAACTCTATCGGCAGGCTTGTTGCGGTATCAATGTTTTCAGCAATGCGCGTGAGCCACTCATCAGGATCGCGACCTACATTAGTCCCAGGATCAAAATTCTCAAATTCAATCAGGTCCCTACCTGGACGCATAAGGTATCTCTTGGGCCCGCCTGGCTCATCAAGCACAATTTCTCTTCCGTAGATACCATCTCTGGAAAGCTCTGGCCTTACGGCATGGCCTCTGACCTTGACGAGAATTCCATTCTGATACTCCCTCCGTTCTCCCGAAGGCATTGTTTCCCACATAAGTTGTCTATCGTTTCTCATCGTAGATTCACGGATAATTCCGTCGGAGGTTTTTACGATTCCTTCTTTTAGCTGGGCCCTGTCGTTGAAGGCTATCTCGCGGCCGGTTCTAGGATAAAAAACATCTGCAGCGTCAAAATCATCAGGGTCATAGCGAAAAGCTACAGATTTTACCGTAGGATCTAATGTGTAACGGCTTTTGCGGAAATCCCGAAATACCTCTCCACGCTCACTAAGAAGTGATGTTGCTGGTTTAAATATCAAACGCTGAGTTCCTAAAGCAACTAGCCTATCGCCTCCTGATTGAACCCTAAATGTTTCTACCGGAAGCTCTTCCGGCTCTTCTGATTCTCCATTTTCCTCTAAAACACCTGTATATATATCTCGCATTCTATCGATAGCAGACAGCGAAGGTAGATCATCGCGTTCAATATCTTTAGGAGAGGCGATTAAAGAAAGCGTGATATCGTCTCGTGTAGTAATAAATCCCCGGCTTAAATCTTGTTCATGGAGAAGGGCGTCTTTCCCATCGATTTCGACTTGACGCACCTTACCTGCTAGAATGCTTTCAATACCGCTGCTTCCTACTTCTGCTCTGTAGAAATAGTCTTTAAAAGCAACATCTGCCTCTATTGTTTTGTCTTCTTGACTTGCTCGAGCGTTCTGCCATGCTATATCCACGCGTCTTCGCTCAGTACCCGCATAGATACCTGCTTTTTCGGTTAAGACCTGGCCTTCTTTACCGACGAGGATGGGTCCTGTGGCATCGTGTTGGAAGATACCTTTGGTAGCGAAGATATCTTTGTCAGGCTTAATGCTGGTATCCACAGTCATAGGAACGAGTTGTTCTTGATCGAGTGCTGAGAGGTTGTATTTATTAAAGGTGATGTCGCGTACTAAGGTGCCGCCACTATCAGTAAAGAGGCTGTTGACCCCTGAGAAGCCAAGCTTCTGGGAGCCGGTTGCCATAAAGTCATTGCCGCTTAAGGTAACAGCTAAGTCTTCTGCGCCTGCATTGGCAAGGTCGAATGCGCGAAGCCCGTCAGTATCTTTAGCATCGATAAACCTTTGGCGAGCTACCGCATGCGCATCAGTAGGATCAGCCACTGCTGTGCTGCCTCTCTCGGAAAAGTCACCTATACCTGCAAACAAGTAGGTGGTTGATTTAGTATCAGTAACAATGCCGTCTCTTAAGTCTTTGCCGGTAAGATCTATTCTGTCGCCGGCGACAGTAACACTACTTGCTTGGCCATCTAAAAGCTTAAGGCCGTCAGTGGTAACTTCTGCTCTGTAGTTGTAGTTTTCTAAGGTTGCGTTTTCGCGTGTGACGTCTACATCATCTACGCCAGTTGCTATTGCGCGGAATGCTTCATGGATACTGCTGTCGATATGGCGTCTGGCAGTACCCGCATAGATACCTGCTTTTTCGGTTAAGACCTGGCCTTCTTTACCGACGAGGATGGGTCCTGTGGCATCGTGTTGGAAGATACCTTTGGTAGCGAAGATATCTTTGTCAGGCTTAATGCTGGTATCCACAGTCATAGGAACGAGTTGTTCTTGATCGAGTGCTGAGAGGTTGTATTTATTAAAGGTGATGTCGCGTACTAAGGTGCCGCCACTATCAGTAAAGAGGCTGTTGACCCCTGAGAAGCCAAGCTTCTGGGAGCCGGTTGCCATAAAGTCATTGCCGCTTAAGGTAACAGCTAAGTCTTCTGCGCCTGCATTGGCAAGGTCGAATGCGCGAAGCCCGTCAGTATCTTTAGCATCGATAAACCTTTGGCGAGCTACCGCATGCGCATCAGTAGGATCAGCCACTGCTGTGCTGCCTCTCTCGGAAAAGTCACCTATACCTGCAAACAGGTAGGTGGTTGATTTAGTATCAGTAACAATGCCGTCTCTTAAGTCTTTGCCGGTAAGATCGATTCTGTCGCCGGCGACAGTAACACTACTTGCTTGGCCATCTAAAAGCTTAAGGCCACCACCTGACTGAACCTCCGCATCATAAAAATAATCATGCAATAGCGCGTTCACTCTTACAGCGTCTACATCATCTACGCCAGTTGCTATTGCGCGGAATGCTTCAATCACTGATTGATCAATAAGATGATCACTAGAACCTGCATATATACCTGCGCCTACAGTAGCTACTCGGCCAACATTGTCAATAGCTACTTCTCCTACCTTGTTTCTAAAGATTCCTTTGGTATAAAGCGCGTTTTGATCATCATCTAAGAATACGGTAGTATCAATATATTCTTTTCTGCCTATGGCAGTCATATCGAATCTTCTGTTTCTAAAATTACCGCTTATGCTTACAGAAGGAGTATTCAAACCAGGGATTGACGCATTGAGAAGCTGGGTGCCTTCAGCATAGACAGCATTTCCATTTTTGATGCTAAGCTTATTTGATAGCGACCGATGGCCTGAAGTATAGGCCTTGCTAAAAGCTTGTTGAAGAACACTAAGTTCTTTGTCAGTCGCAAGATCATACGCGGAAGGTAAATGCCTTCGAATCTCCGGGCGTCTGCTCAATTCTCTTGCCCGCTCTAACGAAAGAGAAGAGCTAGTATCAGTTGAAGCGCGGGTCTGCGAAAGCACCAGTGGTAGATCGCCTGTTATTTTTAGATAGGGTCTTCTTCCAGTGAATTCCTCTTGTACCCCTGCGCTAAAATTAGTTCCCGAGGTAAGTCGCTTGCCAAATACATTAATAGCTGCTACGTCAAAATTAAGATAGTCCTCTCCGCCTCTTCTTGCCCAGAAATTAATGCCTTCTAAAACAGCTCCTTCTTCTGCAAAACTGAACTTACCTTGCAAATCTTTTAATAAACTTCCGCCTGCATTGATGTTTCTCCAGCCCGAAACGGGTGTGTGGTCGAATCGGTCGCCTCTTTCTACAAATCCTCGTTCGTTTATAAAGGCGGTTTTCCCGTCGAGAGAAGCAAGCGTGCCGCGCCCTTCATCGTAATCAGCAACTGGAATTATTTCTTTATCTCTGCCTTGCCAGCCGGAGACGAATTTCTTTATATCCCCATGAAAGGTGTGTTCTGCGTTGGAGAATACAGATACGGTAGTATCCCACGCAGGCCGAATGCCGCCCTTGGGACCGAAGAGGTCAATCGTACCAACCTCCTGCGGTGTATCGGACGTTGACACATAAGAATAATCAGTAAATAACTTTTGCGTATCCCATCTGGAAACCGGTGGAGTGCCTGCTGCGGCTGGTGAAGCCGGATCAGTGCCCTCCCCCGCATTATAATCAAATGTCGAAGGCAGTACTTGCGAGACATACCTATGTTCCCGAGCGAGTAGAGATAATTTATTATCCTTATATAAGGCAGTGCCAGGTGTGGTGAATTCAGCGCGCTGAATTCCATCGGCTCCTATAGAAGAAACATAATCTTTAAAGCTAGCGTTCTGGCTACGCGGCGTTGCAGCAGTATCAACCCCGAATCTTCCTAATGTTGCCGCAGTACCATTGCTTAACGTTACCCTACTGCGCTCGGCGATATTAAAGTAGACTCCTTGTTCCGGCTGTACCACACGATAAATGTTTGCATCTGGACCGGCGTCATTTTTTCTTACCTCATACAGCCGAGCATGTACATTTCGTCCCGGATTGATTGCAAATAGCCCGCCTTCGGAAACATTAATACCTTCAAGCCCTTTACCAAACTCAACACCCTGGAATCTAAACGGATCTTTTTTCCACTGTCCGGAACCGGAAGCTGATGTAAAAATCTCTGAGTTCGTGAATATAGGAGAGGTATCGAGTCCCCGCGCACTAACTCCTAAATATATTCTTCTGTCTGAGACTCCGGAAGTTGTCAATTCCATTGCGCTGGGGTGCCCAAGGTTTACTCCTAAAGCTCGAGTGGTATGAAGAAATGGTTGTGGCTGCGAAGTTCCGCCTGCTGCAGAGCCAAATGGCTGTAAGGTGGCGGATGTATTAATAAGACCCAATGTTCCTACTATTCCGATTCCGTTTAAATACCCAGCACCATCGCTTGTAAGATTGCTAATAATTCCTTGGCCCGTATGTTCAAATCGATTGCTTCCGATAAGAGATGACTCGACTCTGCCTAATGCGTTATCTGACAGAGGAGCAATTGCTGAACGTAATCCTGTGCTGCCATCTACCAAAGGTGTTCCTGTTGCACCAGAGTTAATCGTCCAGTTGTTACGCGAAAGATTGACGGTTGCAGTTAAGCGCTCTGTAAGGTCAGGGATCGACCGCGAACCAGTAGTGAGCCAACGCACATCATCGCGATTGCCTATGTTGCTGACATTCATATTAAACGGCTGAATGCCTAAAGAACGATCATGAGCAATCTGCTGATTGAAACGAAGGTAGCTCGTATCATGAGTTGGAGTAAATCTCTGGCCAGGGATAAGTTCGAAACCTGTAGTTTTATAACTTGCGTAGTCCAGACCAATTACGCTGCCCGGGCGCACGGTAACACCAGCGTTGGTGATGTTGAGTGCAAAGCTGCCGTCGGAAAGCTGGCCCATTCTAAAGAAACCGCTGGGCGCGCCGTCTAAGGCCTTTGCCACAAACATAGTGGCCGTTGGAGGAATTCCTCCTGATGCTTGCGTTGCCAAACCACCGCGATCAGCGATTTGCCCTGGATTAAGTATGGGGCCTGCAAGCGCTCCGGTATGCCCCACAGGAAGATTATTAGTGCCTGTTTCAAAATTACTTGCATAGAACGACGACTTGAATAAATTCATACTATAGGAAAAGCCTTGGCCAATGTGCTTATTTACCCAGACGGTTGCCCTATCATCTAAATGAGGTAAAACATTGGGATTGGAATTGTAATTGACTGAGGCATACGGCACCATTCCGGAATCCCCGCCGGGAGTTGTCCAATAGTTAAACCCTGTATGAGGAATCGCCACAGACTGCCCGCCAGGATCGAGGTGAGTGCTGCCATAGAAGCCGCCTACTAACTGATTGTTGCGATACTGACCGGTAACCGAATCATTCAACAGCGTATTCCAACCTTGAACGCCGCCACCCGGCAATTCATACTTAGTATCAAAACCCCAAAGTTCTCTAGTGGTTAAATTTCCCCGGTCGGCATGTACAGTAACATCAATGAAGGTCGGCTCGTACCGAGGGAAGGCCGGCTCGTACTGAGGTTGGGTAAGGTTTAAATTAGCATTGTTGCTGGAATAATCATAGGAATTGTAATCATTGTATGTGTTGTAATTATAATCGTTATAACTCGGATTATTGTAGTAATTATCCCATCCGCCGCCCCAATCACCCGGGGCACCTTTAATCTGCTGGCTCTCTTTTTTGGTTAAGGCCCGGGCGCTTCTTATGTCTTGGCTGAGCAGGAAATACCCACTTAATAAGGAAAGGAATTTCTCCTTTGGCAAGGAAAATGGCTTATCAACATTATTTTGAATCAGCCAAACCTTGTCGTCTTCGATTTTCTCTACTAAGGCAAAATGTTCCGGGTCTTTAATGTGAACGATGAAGGGGATAGGAAGCTGGAAAATCTTTTCGTTAACATCAAGCTCTACAGGATATAGGTCAATATCAAAATTCCGGGCAACCTCTGTTAAGCTAAACAATGAAGTCAGGAGCTGGCCATCAAAGACATCGACCGCGCCACTTAGGATATCCGTCAAAATTGACAAGATCGCCAGCTCCTCAATAGTAGTATCTATGCCGTATCCTTTTAAAATATATCCTAAGCCCTGAATACCGCAGTTAACCGGTTTGGTTTCAGGGTCTTTCAACCAATCATAAATCCGGCTTACCTTTCTATGTGTTAAGAAAATGCCTTTATCATCCTTGTGCGTTACGGTAAGGTTATCGTCGAGCGCAATTTGATTGAGTATCTTATAGGAAAGAGACTTCAGCGACTGTCGTACATTGATAGCTACAACCTGTCCGGATTGCAGATAATTTAAATCAGCATTGATGTCGCGGCCGGGAACATTAACAATCGGCTGAACCGGCTGAGGAATATGAGAAAACAAGATGCCCGGATTATACTCAATGGCCCAGGCTACCTGCTCAGGCAGAAACACCGCTACTATAAGCAGTGCGATTGCCCTTATCCAAGTAGGAAACCTACTCTTAGGAGGCTTGAACTCTGCTGAGTCCTGCGCGCTTTGCGCGTCCGGTGCCGCTTCTTGCGGCTCTGTTTGCATCTTGTCTTGGTTTTCTTGCATTGTTCCTACTTACTCCCCATGCTACATTTATTTATTGTCCAGCTGCCTGGCTAAATATATCTAAAGCATTGCTTACTATGCTTAAACGGCTCATTTCATTATTAGCCGGAGCAGTGGATCCTTGAGAATTATTAGCTGAAACAGTGGGTCCTTGAGGATTGTTAGCCGAAGCAGTTGGTCCTTGAGAATTGTTAGTCTTCATCTTTGTATTCTCAGACTTAACCCATAAATGCATAGAATGTAACAGTCCGTCATGACCACTTTCAAATCGATCGGGAACCCTTAGTCGATCCCCTGTTCTTAAATAGTAAGGCTGCATGAGATGAGAATATCTATCTTTTTTATCAAGAGTAATCTCATGAACCGGGAATACTGAACCTAAAGTTGGATCAGCAACAACGCGTCTTCCTCCCTCTAGCTCATATGTATTTACCACATGCGCTGTGGGTGTTGTAAGGTGGGCTGTCCCCGCGCTGTCTAATTCTAAACCCTCGGCAAAAGCCCATTCTAAACTTGATTGTGCAACACAATTACCCTCTAAAGAACAGTCGTCTGAATCTGCTCTCGCTGCATAGTTCCTATCTAAATTCCACGCACTGAGCTCGTAATCAACTTCTCTGTGCACAGTTTCATTTAATTTATGCACTTTGGTGCTGTCGCTTTCATCGAGGTAATCAATAAGTCCAAAATCGAGAAAGTCTAATGCTGCAGCTTGAGCTGTCTGATCAGAATATCCTAATGAATCCCTGACCGCAGACCTTACCCTTTTTACCGCTCGCCACCTATTCTCTCTCTCAGCCTGCTCCAGCTTCCAACCATTCCCGGGATCAACGACTTCCGTAGTAGGGACTTCGGGAGTCCCCTTGCCTAAAGACTCCGTAGGAACCGCCATTAAAGTATAGTAGCCGTCTCTGCGTAGACCCGGAGTCTGAATTGCTTCCTTAGCTTCCATTTCTTTTCTTAAGGCCTCTCTTGTCTTCAGCATCGTTCTTTCTTGCTCAATCCTCTGCTGCTCCTGCCATGGTTCCGGACGAACCTCCATTATGCCGTATTGATCGTATTTAGGACCAGTGGCTTTAGCATCAACGAGTTCGGGTGTACCCTGCTCTACTGAACCAGAGATATCTTTTAGTTCTAGTCCTTCAATAGGAACAATGGCAACTGATTCTGCCGGAGCGGTGGCAAAGTCTATTGATGGTGCCGGTGTATCAGCGATATCAAACTCAAGATTGAAGCTCTCTGCAACCTCAGGTCGTGGTGCAGCAGTAGTGGCTTCATCAGCCTGATAGAGGTTCTGGATCCTTTCAAAGGTTGTGGGTTCTGGGGTTGAGGCGATCTCTAGCTTAGGAATGCCGGTGTTGAGTACTGGGACATCTATTGGAGCTGAGGCAACTGATTCTGCCTGAGCCGGAGTAAAGCCTATTGATGGTGCCTGAGGCTGAGGTGTCTCAGGGGTAATGTTAAGCTCGAGGTTGAAGTCGAAGTCTTGTGCAATATCCTTAGGTCGTGGTGTAGCAGGCTCGGCGGTTTCTACCCGAACAGCATCAGCAGCACGAGTAGTGAATTTAGGTACTCTCTGTTCTGCTGAGCTGGAGATATCTCTGGGTTGTAATCTTTCAGGTGTTGCGTAGGCAAGTGCATCCGGTTGAGCTGGAACAAAGTCTATAGAAGGCGCCTGGGGCTGAGGTGTCTCAGGGGTGATATCAAACTCAAGATTGAAGCTCTCTGCAACCTCAGGTCGTGGTGCAGCAGTAGTGGCTTCATCAGCCTGATAGAGGTTCTGGATCCTTTCAAAGGTTGTGGGTTCTGGGGTTGAGGCGATCTCTAGCTTAGGAATGCCGGTGTTGATTGCGGTGTCAGTCTGGGGTGCAGTAGCAGGTGATTGGGTTACCGGTGTCTCTATGTTTGAGAAGGCAGTATCTATTGCTTGGACCCTGGCAATGTCAATAGTAGGTTGTGTAGCTGCCGGGGTTGAGATGCTTGAGGTTTCTACATCAGCGGTACCAGCCGGGGTGGTTGAGGTAAATCTTCTCTCATCCCCAGGAGCAAGATTGAGTGAGATATCTTTTAGCCGTGGTGCTTCAACTGCTACAGAGACAGATGAGTCTGGGGCAGCGGCAAAGCCTATTGATGGTGCCTGAGGCTGAGGTGTCTCAGGGGTGATATCAAACTCAAGATTGAAGCTCTCTGCAACCT
>JBHPFN010000006.1:0-62296 GCA_042571725.1 Candidatus Omnitrophota bacterium | reverse complement strand
ACTTCTACCTGGCACTTGCTCTTCTCAAGTGCTTTTTTTACAACATTGATAAAAGCAGGGTCGTCTCCAAACACCAAGGCTTTTTTTGCCAAGCAGAACTCGATTTTAGCTAAAAGGTCTTCTACGTCAAAAGGCTTAGTGATAAAATCATCCGCTTCAAAGGCTTCAAAGGTAGCCTTCATGCCGCCTCGAGCGGTTAACACGATAACAGGGGTCTGAGATTTTTGAGGATCTTTTTTGATAGCCTTAAAAAATCCAAAGCCATCCATCCCTGGCATTACCACATCCAAAAGAATCAAATCAGACTTTTCTTGATCAAATCGTTGCAACCCTTCCTCACCATTTTCTGCGGTGGCTACATCGTATCCTTTTTTCTTTAGCTGTTCAGCCAACATCTCCCGAATACAAGGTTCATCATCAATAAGCTGAAGACCAAAAGGGATAAGCTGATTCTTTATTGTGATTCTCTGGTTAAAGGGATGGAGAATGGTGATACCGTAGCTAGTAGTGCCCTTAAGACAAAATGGGAACGGGCAGGTATTGAGTCGTTTTTTGACCCCAGAACATCACAGACTCCTTTTTCTAAAGTAATATCAAGCTATTTTACCTGAAGTAATCTTATCGATTTACAGCGAAATCCATCAAAAAAGCAATAATAGGATTTGCGTTTTTTCTAATGGGCACTTGAACCTAACGAACGATTCTCTATGATAAAAAAATTAACTGTTGGAATTCTACAAGAGACCAAATATGGGTCTGAGCGACGAGCTCCCTTGATACCCAAAGATGTCCGCTGGCTGGTTAAACACGGGATTAGCGTGGAGGTAGAGACGAGTCCAGTGCGAATATTTAGAGATGTTGAATATAAAAATGCCGGCGCAAAGATTGTTCAAAAATTCAAAAGCGCCTCGTTGTTGGTTGGCATAAAAGAACCGCAAATCAGAGATCTGCATAGCAATACGATCTATATGTTGTTTTCTCATGTTGCTAAAGGTCAATTTCAGAATATGCCTCTTTTAAAGGAATTCCTCCATAAAAAAATAACATTAATCGATTACGAAAAGATAACAGATGCAAAGGGTCATCGTCTTGTGTATTTTGGCAGATTCGCAGGCATTTGCGGGTTAGTAAATAGCCTCTACTATTTAGGCAAAAAACTTGAGTGGGAGAGAGCAAGGAATCCCTTTTCGATAATTCGGCCCTCCTATCAATACGATTCGCTCGAAGCGATACAACATGATTTTGAAAGGTTGAATCACCATATCTATCGTAGGGGTTTTGATAAAAAGATTGTTCCTTTTATGATAGGGATTACCGGATATGGAAACGTGAGCAAAGGCGCTCAGGAGATGCTTGCCTTGCTGCATCCTATTGAAATTCATCCTCATGATATGCTTGAGTTTCTTCGAAAGAGAAAATTCTTACACAATCGGATTTACAAAATTATTTTTTATCGGCAAGGATTAGTGCGCAGCAAAAACGGCGAAGGTTTCTATTTCAACGATTATCTCATGCATCCCAAGAGATTTGAGTCTAACCTTGATGCCTATCTACCGTATCTTACCATGCTTATTCATGGAAGTTACTGGGATAGCCGTTTTCCGCAGCTTGTGACAGAAGAGATGATACAGAAATTGCATCGAAAAGGTTTCCGCTTAAAATTTATCAATGATGTCTCGTGCGATGTTAAAGGTGGCATAGAGCTTACGTATAAGCCTACCACGATAGATAATCCTACTTTTACCTATAGAGTTAAAAAGAAAGATTTTGTCGAAGGACACGAAGCAAAAGGAATTTCAATCATGGCGCGCGACAATCTTCCTGCAGAACTACCCAAGGATGCCACTTGTCATTTTAGCACCCTTATACGGGAATACGTTTATCAGGTTGCTTCACATGGCGCAAAAGATATTACCAGACATATTGAGATTCCTCGAGAAATTCGCCAAGCGGTTATCACCCAGAACGGGAAATTCGCAAAAAATTATAACTATTTAAAGAAATGTCTGTGGTAAAAGCGACTACGAAGAAAAAACAGAAAGCCGCTATTACGCTCTTGGCCGTGGGAAATCGGTTGGATTATGACTCTTTCAAGAAGCTTCATAGGGAGCGAATGCAGCTTAAGCGCAGCGGTTGGAATTATGCAACCGTTACCTATGACAGATTATTGTCTGGAGATATTCCAAAAATTAGAACAAAAAAGATTATCGTTTTCTTGTTTTTTCCTTTTTCCTACTGGAACAAAAGAATTGAGCATAGATACTATAAAGGTCTTTATGGGAACAGCTCTTTTTTTAATAAGTTTCAGGCATTTTTTAAGAGTGTCGACACTGCAGTAAAGCTACACCTTCCCGATAAGGATGTCCATTTTATTAATCCGCCCCATGCCTGTAGCAGAAGTAGAGATAAGCGCTTTGTAGCTAGTGTTTTGAAGCAAACAAAAATTCAAATTCCGCGCGAGCATAGCACAAGGGATATCAAAAGAATAAAACGGATGTTAGCGCAAGGGCACAGGTTTTTCCTAAAGCCCCGATTCGGATCTATGGGCAAAGGTATTACGTTTTTATCTAATTCACGCTGGCAGACAAATTTTACTTTCCGCAATAATCAAATCTTGAGCCGTAAATCAGATTCAGGGTGGGCGTTTAAAAACATCACCAACAACGATGTGTTCTTAAGAAAATTGCTAAAAAGCGATATCGATATTGAAGAAGAGGTACATTCTCCTATTATCAAGAATAAAAAGTTTGACTTAAGGATTTATACTTTCTTAGGAAAAGTTTTCTACGTCTATCCCAGAACCAATGAATCTGATAAGGTAACGACGAATATTTCTCAGGGTGGCAAGGGTCACAAGCAGACATTCTTAAAGCAATTACCTAGAAACGCAGTCGAGGCGTCTAAACGGCAGGCTATTAAAACCTCTAACGCCTTGGGTTTGAATTTTGCTGGAGTTGATGTCATCATTGATAAGAATTGGAAGGATGTGTATGTTTTGGATGTGAATGTTTTTCCCGGATTTCCGAAAAGAAAACGATTTAATCTCGCTCGGCACATGATTAAAGAAATGAAGAGAAGCTTTGAATAGCTTAACAATCAGTGGTAAAATAAATTGACAAATAGTTAACAATTGACTTACAATACAAAGTAAAGAAAGGGGGCGTAATGGTAAAGAAAGGTTTGATGATAGCAATAATGGTTAGCGTAATGTTCTCATGGGGTACGTTCATTTATGCGGAAAGCCCGATCGATGAACCGATGGAAAAGTATCTTGATAATCCTATATCGAAGCTGGGTAGGGGTTTGGGAAATTTCGCTTTTGCTTGCTTTGAGATTTTTGTCCAAGCGGACAAAGAATGGAAAAAACACAAAAACGTTGTAGCAATTCCAACAGGAGTTGCGAAGGGTCTGCTTTATTTTGGGCAGAGGACTGTTGTTGGGGCATATGAAGTATTGACATTTCCCATTCCTTACCCTAATAATTACGGACCCATTATAACGCCGGAATTTATTCTCGAAGATTTAAAAAGCAATAGGCCTTAAAGGCAGCTTGTAAACGTCATCTTTTTTATGAATACACATAAAAATATTATTGTTTATTGTTCTATTTTCTTTTTTTTGTGTGGCTGCGCAATAATAAGCGAGCCTTTTAAAACGGTCTGGGGTTCTTCTGTAAGGGCTATTGAAAAAGCGAGGAAGGATGCCGCAGTAGATTCATTTCCTTGTTCTGTGCAAGCCTGTTTCGATAGCGTTTTAGAAATACTAAAGGAAGAAGAGGCAACTGTTTTCATTAAAGATAAAAAACGTAATCTTATTGTTGCAATGGATCTTAGTTGCTGTGTCGATACAACCGAAGTCGGCATATTCTTTACTCCCTTATCCGAAGGAGACGCAAAAACCAAAGTCGAGGTAAGCGCAATCAGCGCACAGGCCGTTACGTTTCTATCTGCGATTATCTTTTCCAGCCTTGAAACTATATATCCAGAATGAAAACCTGCCAGTCATGGATACTATTTGATTTTTTAAAAAATGTCTAAAGTACCATCACCATTTGCAAAAAAACCAATTTTTAGAACAAGCCTAGATAATCTTGAGAAAGAAACTAAGATTATATATTACAAAAGTTCTGGTCCGGGTGGGCAGAGAAAAAATAAAAGAGAAACGGCAATAAAATTGCATCACATACCATCTGGTATTTGGGTTATCGCCACAGAACATCGCACGCAATCAAACAACAAGCAGTTAGCATTTAAAAGGCTGCAAAACAGACTACGGCAGCTTAATAAGATTGACAAACTGCGCGTCCCTACCGCAATCCCTTTTGGGGTAAAAGAGAAGATTCTTAAAAAGAAGAAAATCCACTCAGAGAAGAAGCGTTTAAGAAAAAAAGTAGACGTCCCATCAGATTACTAAGAATTTTTTACGAAAGTTAGAGTATGCGTAAAGAGGCTATGCTTTATGAAAAGTCCGGCAGTGCACTGCAGTGTAAGCTTTGCTCGCACCGCTGCACCATCGAATCTTCACAGCTTGGCATCTGCGGTGTCAGGCAGAATTTAGATGGAAAGCTGTATAGCCATGTTTATGCTGAAGCTATCGCAGCGCAAATTGATCCGATTGAGAAGAAGCCGTTATTTCATTTTTTTCCAGGGAGTCAATCGTTTTCTGTGGCAACCATCGGTTGTAATTTTACATGCGGTTTTTGTCAAAACTGGCAAATTTCTCAAGCCTCAAAACAGCAAAATGATTTTAAGGGTACACGGTTGCTTCCTGAAGAGATCGTTACGCAAACCATTCGCAAACAATGCAAGAGTATATCGTATACCTATACTGAGCCGACGATTTTTTTTGAATACGCATTTGATACTGCAAAGAGTGCGAAACAGCAAGGGCTCTATAATAATTTTGTCACCAACGGCTACATGACTAAAGAGGCACTGGATACAATAGCCCCATATTTAGATGCTTGTAATGTTGATTTGAAATCTTTCCGCAATGAGTTTTATAGAGATATTTGCGGTGCTCGTTTGCAGCCGGTTTTGGATTCAATCCAGCACATGAAAAAACTGGGGATTTGGGTAGAAGTCACTACATTGATCGTGCCCGGCGATAACGATTCCGAAGATGAATTAAAAGATATTGCAGCTTTTATTGCAAGCGTAGGATTTGAAATTCCCTGGCATATTAGTAAATTCCATCCCGATTTTCAGTGTGGTGATAAAGCCCCTACGCCGCTTAAAACATTAAAGCGCGCAGAAGTGATCGGTAAAAACGCAGGCTTACGCTATGTATATCTGGGTAACGTTTCAGGAGAATCAGAGCACACCGATTGTTATAATTGCGGAAAAAGCGTGATTGAGCGGATCAGTTTTAATGTAGAAAATATTCATTTAGAAGAAAATAACTGCGCTTTTTGCGGAGCGAAAATTGACGGTATTTTCGAGACCTCGCATTAAATGCGCAACTCTGTAAAAGTTATCTACAGGTATACGTATAAAGCATTGCGCACAAGCAAAACGTCCTATAACTCAAGTAGATACAACTTTAAAATAAATCTTGACAAATTTTTAATTTGTATTAAAATAGAGCAACAAACACAATCAAGGAATTTATATCTTTAATTGTGAAAAATAAAATTTGTACGTTTGACAATACAAGTTAGTTAAAAATTACGAGAAGATGTAATGAAAGGCATCGTCTTGATGCCTTTTTTGTTGTTTTGTTCTTTGGAAATCAATAGCCAAGTTTTTTTTCGGAGAGTTTGATCCTGGCTCAGAGTGAACGCTGGCGGCGTGGATTAGGCATGCAAGTCGCGCGATTCTTCTATGGATCTTGCAGCTTTTCGCAAGAAAAAATGCAAGAACTGTTTAAGAATAGCGGCAAACGGGTGAGGAATACATGAGCAATTTTCCCTTAAGACAGGGATAGCTTACCGAAAGGTAAGGTAATACCAGACGTCATCTAGAAATCGCATGGTTTTTAGATCAAAGATGGGGACCTGACGCAAGTTGGGCCTGTCGCTTAAGGATGAGCTCATGTCCTATCAGCTTGTTGGTGGGGTAATGGCCTACCAAGGCATTTGACGGGTAGCTGGTCTGAGAGGATGGACAGCCACACTGGGACTGAGACACTGCCCAGACTCCTACGGGAGGCTGCAGTCGAGAATATTTAGCAATGGACGAAAGTCCGACTATGCGACGCCGCGTGAGGGATGAAGGTTTTCGGATCGTAAACCTCTTTCGATAGGGAAGAAACTCCGTCTTTTAATAGATGGCGGACTGACGGTACCTAGAGAAGAAGCCACGGCCAACTCCGTGCCAGCAGCCGCGGTAATACGGGGGTGGCAAGCGTTACTCGGATTCATTGGGTGTAAAGGGCAGGCAGGCTGTTTCGAAAGTCGAGTGTGAAATTTTCTCGCTTAACGGGAAAACTGCATTCGAAACTTCGGAACTTGAGGTTGGAAGAAGAGAACGGAATTCCCGGTGTAAGGGTGAAATCTGTAGATATCGGGAGGAACGCCAGTAGCGAAAGCGGTTCTCTAGGCCAATCCTGACGCTGAACTGCGAAAGCTAGGGGAGCAAACAGGATTAGATACCCTGGTAGTCCTAGCCGTAAACGATGAGCACTAGGTGTTGGTCCGCGAGGGCCAGTGCCGCAGCTAACGCACTAAGTGCTCCACCTGGGGACTACGACCGCAAGGTTAAAACTCAAAGGAATTGACGGGGGCCCGCACAAGCGGTGGAACATGTGGTTCAATTCGATGCTACGCGAGGAACCTCACCAAGGCTTGACATGTATGAAGTAGAGACCTGAAAGGGAATCCACCCGTTAAGTCGGGAGCTTACACAGGTGCTGCATGGCTGTCGTCAGCTCGTGTCGTGAGATGTTGGGTTAAGTCCCGCAACGAGCGCAACCACTATCTTTAGTTGCCACCCGCGCAATCAGCTTGCTGAATGCGTGGAGCACTCTAGAGAGACTGCCCCGGATAACAGGGAGGAAGGTGGAGATGACGTCAAGTCAGTATGGCCTTTATGCCTTGGGCTACACACGTGTTACAATGGCTGGTACAAAGGGTTGCCAAATCGCGAGATGGAGCTAATCCCAAAAAACCGGCCCTAGTTCGGATTAGAGTCTGCAATTCGACTCTATGAAGCTGGAATCGCTAGTAATGGCGCATCAGCGATGGCGCCGTGAATACGTTCCCGGGCCTTGTACACACCGCCCGTCAAGCGATGGGAGTCGGTGGTACCCGAAGTCTCACCTTTAGGTGGGCCGAAGGTAAAACCGGCGACTGGCGCTAAGTCGTAACAAGGTAGCCGTACGGGAACGTGCGGCTGGATCACCTCCTTTCTATTTTTTTAAAAGTTTTTTTTCGAAAATACTTTTTTAAAAATAGGAATTTAAAAACATAGTTTCTCTCCACGGAGGAACTTGGCTATTTTTCTTTTTTGAGGGCTCTAAATTTCGCTCGAAATCAAATCGAGCAACTGGGCTCAAATAGATTATAGGAAGCTACGGACTGGGCCCATAGCTCATCCGGTAGAGCACCGTGCTGATAACGCGGGGGTGAGAGGTTCGAGTCCTCTTGGGCCCACCACTTTAGATAATATTTTCGGGGCCTGTAGCTCAGCTGGGAGAGCACCTGCTTTGCAAGCAGGGGGTCAGGAGTTCGAGCCTCCTCAGGTCCACCATAACATAAGCAAAAAAATTAAGCACACATAGATTTAATGCGTTTTAAAACGCACTTGTTCTTTGATAACTACATAGCGGAAAAAGACGGTTATCTGCGTAGATAAGTTACAAAGGGTCTATAAAGGATGACTTGGCAAATTAAGGCGATGAAGGACGCGGTAAGCAGCGATATGCTTCGGGGAGTCGCAAACAGGCTTTGATCCGGAGGATTCCGAATGGGAAAACCCTATTTGAGTAATGTCAAATAATCTTACGCTGAATACATAGGCGTAAGAGGCGACACCCAGAGAATTGAAACATCTAAGTATCTGGAGGAGAGTAAACCGTACGGTATTCCCCGAGTAGTGGCGAGCGAAAAGGGAACAGCCTAAATTTCTATAGTGTGATAGTCTATATGCGTTGCTATAGGGAGGTTGCGGGGTCTTATCGTGATTCTGGTATAGCGGAATCAAAGAGTTACAAAGCTATATTTTAGTTGAACTATCTGGAAAGATAGGCCATAGAAGGTGATAGCCCGGTAAGCAAAAAGATATAGTCTCTTAGATAGGATACCCAAGTACTACGGGACACGTGAAACCCTGTGGGAATCTGGCCCGGCCACGGGCTAAGGCTAAATACTAAAATTTGACCGATAGTGCACAAGTACCGTGAGGGAAAGTTGAAAAGTACCCCGGTGAGGGGAGTGAAATAGTACCTGAAATTATAGACCTACAAAGCGGTCGGAGCCTCATACATGTTTCTTCGGAGATATGTGGGGTGACGGCGTACCTATCGAATAATGAACCGACGAGTTATTGTGCGATGCAAGCTTAAGTTCTTACGGAACGAAGGCGTAGCGAAAGCGAGTCTGAATAGGGCGACATAGTATCGTATAATAGACCCGAAACTGAGTGATCTACCCATGGCCAGGATGAAGCTTCCCGAAAGGGAAGTGGAAGACCGAACACAAGTCAGTTGAAAATGGCTGTGATGAGCTGTGGGTCGGAGTGAAAGGCTAATCAAACTCAGTAATTGCTGGTTCTCCCCGAAATAGTTCTAGGACTAGCCTTGGGCGATAAATAGTGGGGGTAGAGTGCTGAATGGGCTAGGAGCCTTACCAGGCTACCAAACTCAACCAAACTCCGAATACCACTATTCGTACCCCAGGAGTCAGTCGGTGAGGGATAAGCCTCATCGTCGCGAGGGAAACAACCCAGACCACCAGATAAGGTCCCCAAAGATGGATTAAGTGGCAAAGGATGTGAAGTCACGTTGACAGCCAGGATGTTGGCTCAGAGGCAGCCATCATTTAAAGAGTGCGTAACAGCTCACTGGTCGAGTGATTTTGCGCCGAAAATAATCGGGGCTCAAATCCATTACCGAATCTGTGGGTACGTTATACTTCGGTATAATGTGCGGTAGGGGAGCATTCTGTCTGACAGTGAAGGCGTACCGCGAGGAGCGCTGGAGGGGACAGAAGAGATAATGTCGGTATGAGTAACGAAAAGACACGCAAGAAACGTGTCCGCCGTGAGTCCAAGGTTTCCTGGGGAAGGTTAATCCGCCCAGGGTTAGTCGATCCTAAGGCGAGGCCGAAAGGCGTAGTCGATGGATAGCCGGTTAATATTCCGGCACCGACTAGGAGCGTTAAAACCTAAAGATGACGCAAAAAGCTAGGTCAGCGGAGTGTTGGATGTCTCCGTCAAAACCTGTAGTTCTTGGCGCAAGCCGGGGATGAGGGGTGACTGCGAGCCAGCGCTACGGCAATGGCGAAGTGACTGAGGCTCAATTGCCAAGAAAAGTCTTATAGGGAGTTTCCTAGTCGTTCGTACCGCAATCCGACACAGGTAGACGCCCAGAAAATGGGAAGGCGCTCGAGATAACTCTGGTTAAGGAACTCGGCAAAATAGCCCCGTAACTTCGGGAGAAGGGGTGCTCTAGAAGGTGAAGATCCCGCGATTGGAGCCTTTTGGAGCCACAGTAAAGTGGCCCGGGCGACTGTTTAGTAAAAACACAGCACTCTGCAAAGTCGTAAGACGACGTATAGGGTGTGATACCTGCCCGGTGCTGGAAGGTTAAGGGGAGAGGTCAGCTCCTTCGGGAGCAAAGCTTTGAACTGAAGCCCCAGTAAACGGCGGCCGTAACTATAACGGTCCTAAGGTAGCGAAATTCCTTGTGGGGTAAGTTCCCACGCGCACGAATGGTATAACGACTTGGGCGCTGTCTCAACCAGAGACTCGGTGAAATTGTAGTGGCGGTGAAGATGCCGTCTACCCGCATCAAGACGAAAAGACCCCGGAACCTTTACTGTAACCTGGTATTGAATTTTGGTCCGGTCTGTGTAGCATAGGTGGGAGGCTATGAAGCCCCAGCGCTAGTTGGGGCAGAGCCATCAGTGAAATACCACCCTTATCGTACTAAGATTCTAACTCTTCACAGTGAACCCTGTAAGAGCACAGTGCCAGGCGGGCAGTTTGACTGGGGCGGTTCCCTCCTAAAATGTAACGGCGGGGCCCAATGGTTAGCTCAAGGCGGTCGGCAATCGCCTGTGGAGTGTAAAGGTAGAAGCTAGCTTAACTGAAAGTCCGACAGGACGACCAGATACGAAAGTAGGGCTTAGTGATCCGGTGATTCTGTGTGGTAGGGTCATCGCTCAACGAATAATAGGTACTCCGGGGATAACAGGCTTATAGCGCTCGAGAGTTCATATCGACAGCGCTGTTTGGCACCTCGATGTCGGCTCATCGTATCCTGGGGCTGTACAAGGTCCCAAGGGTCCGGCTGTTCGCCGGTTAAAACGGTACGCGAGCTGGGTTTAGAACGTCGTGAGACAGTTCGGTCTCTATCTGATGTGGGCGTAGGATATTTGACGGGGAGCTCTTCCTAGTACGAGAGGACCGGGAGAGACGAACCTCTGGTGTTCCAGTTATCTTGCCAAGGGTAATGGCTGGGTAGCTATGTTCGGAAGAGATAAGCGCTGAAGGCATATAAGCGCCAAGCTCGCCCCAAGACGAGATATCCCTTTCCGGGGTAACCCGGGATGTAGGCAGGTTGAAGACTACGACCTTGATAGGCTGGGTGTGTAAGTCCCGTGAGGGATTCAGCTAACCAGTACTAATCAGCCAATCGACTTTTTACGCATTTCGTTTTTTTACGCTGTGTAGTTATTAAAATTTTAAAGGAGTGTCTATACCGAGGGGGAAACACCCGTTCCCATTCCGAATACGGCAGTTAAGCTCCTCAGGGCTAATGGTACTCTAGTCGCAAGGCTACGGGAGAGTAGGTCGATGCTCCGTTATAATTAAAAACCCCGCTATTAACGTAGTGGGGTTTTTAATTTAGCCCCAGCGACTGTAAAAGTCAAATATGTCGCGCGGGGTTCCTCACCACAATTTCAGTGCAGCTTCAAAAAATAATATTTTACTTTTCGCTCTTGACAAATTAGCTTATTTATGCTAATATTTAGTATAGCTAAGCAAACTATTAGCATTCCTAAATAATTACGGGAGGTTAATAATGGATAGAGTAGAGGGTATCGCAAAAGAGATCTCTTTAATCGCTCCTCGATGGATTAGAACCATGCAGATGGGTTATGTATTGCCACAACATTTAACTATGTCACAAGTTGCGGTTTTGTTTGCAACCTACGAGCAGAATGAAACCACTACAAGTAAATTGAGCAAAACAATGCGGGTTTCTCCTCCAACGATTAGCGGAATTGTGGATAGGCTGGTACGGGATCATTATTTGCAGCGGTTCCCCGATAAAAAAGATAGAAGGGTGATTCGTATCCAGCTGACTAAAAAAGGTGTTCTTGAGGTAAAAAGTGTATTTGCCCGGATTCAAAAGAAATGGAAGTCAGTGCTAATATTGCTATCGCCAGCTGAGCGAGAGACATTCCTTGGGATAACTAAAAAGATTGTTCAATCAGCAGAGCAGAGACAATGAACTTAAAAACTATATCTATTATAATAATTTTTAGTATCGCATGCGTTTCTTCTGGAAGAGTCCTTGCAGAAGAAGCGCCTTCGTTTGTCTATACCTTATCTTTAGATGAGGTCAGTCGCTTGGCACTTGAGAATAACTTTGATGTTCAGCTTGCAAAATTCGACGCTCAAATCAAAGCAACCGATTTAGATAGAGATCAGTCAATATTTGATACAGTAATCGATGCTGAGATTAAGTATAAAAATGATCAATTTAAGCAAACGTCTTCAATTTTTGGAAGCAAAAGTTTGAATAATCAATACAATCTTGGCGTGAGCAAAAAGCTTCCTACCGGCACCACCGTTGATGTTGATTTTACCAATGATAGAACCTGGACCAATTCGAGCTTTGCTACTCTTAATCCGGCGTATGACTCAAGAGCCAAGCTAGGCATTACGCAAGATTTAGGAAAGAACTTCTTTGGCTTACAGGATAGAAGCAGGATAAAGATTACCAAAATCGACATCGAAAACGCTGGATACACCTCGCTTGATAAAATTGAGGCCCAGCTTGCCGCTACGCAAAAAGCATATTTCCAAGTTGTGCTGGCTCTAAAGTCATTAGAAATAAAACAAGAGATACTAAGTCAGGCCGAAGAGCTCTACGGTCTACATAAGGACAAGATTCAAGACGGATTAGTTGAAGAGCCGGCACTCTTAGCTTCAGAGGCAAACCTGCGGCAGCGTGAATCAGACGTGCTATTGGCGAAAAACGAAGTAGATTTTAGTATTAATCAGCTGAAATTTGCGCTTAATCTTAATCAAGGTGTTCCTGACATTGTTCCGAAAGATGGTTTCAGCGCAACTGAGAGAAATGCAGTGCTTGACGAAAGCTTGAGGAGCGCATTTGCATCACGCCGTGATTACGAAAGCGCGAAAAATTCTGTTGAGGCAAAAGAAATCCAGCTCGTGATAGATAAAAATAACCGGTGGCCTGAAATAAACCTGCAGGCAACCTATGCCAGAAACGGAATCGATAGCAATTTCTCCAAGGCAATGGGTGATATCACCAGCGAAGATAACCCTGAATTATACGTTGGGTTTTCAATCAGCATTCCTTTGGAAAACCGGCTCGCTGAGTCTGGTTATGATAAAGCGCAGCTAGAGAAAGCAAAGGCAATTCTTTCACTTAAACGGCTGGAACGTTTGATTCTAACTGATTTAGTCGATAGGGTGCGCGATACAGCTATTCGCCATGAGCGCTTAATGAAGCAGCGAACGGTTGCAGAGATTCAAGAAAGCAAGCTAAAGGCTGAAGAGAAGCGATTCAAATACGGCCGGTCAGATACCGATACGATTATCCGCTATCAGGGCGATGCGCTTACGGCAAAACTCTTAGCAGAACAAGCAGCGTATGAATATCAGCTAGCGCTTATCGATTTAAGCGTAGCAGAAAATACCCTGCTGAATAAGCATTTTGAAGGTGCTCTATGAAACTAGCAGAATTCTCCGTAAAAAATTCGTTACTCGTTAACTTAATCTCAGGATTTATTATCATCGTTGGAATCATTGCAATGGTTCAGCTGCGCCGCGAGGCCTTTCCTCCGGTGGATTTTGACGCCGTTATAATAACAACTGTGTATCCCGGTGCGTCTCCTGAGGATGTTGAAAAGCTTGTCACTACGCCTATCGAAAAAGAATTAAAGGGCATTAGCGGTATAAAAGAAATGACTTCTAAATCAGAGGAAGGAATTTCTTCGATAGGAATTGATATTGATCCGGATGCCAGGGCTAAAGAAAAAGTTGTCGATGACATCCAGAAAGCAGTTGATAGGGTAAGAAATCTGCCTTCCGAAATTGAAGAAGACCCAACTGTTTTTGAGCTCACCGCAGATGAATTTCCTATAATTGAGCTTTCTATCGGAGGGAATTTTTCAGAACGTGAAAAGCATAAATATGCAGAGCAGCTCGAGGATTTAATCCTTGAAGTTGAGGGCGTAGCCAACGTAAGAAGGATCGGTTGGCGAGACCGCGAGTATTGGGTTGAGGTGGATCCGAATAGGCTTAAAGAGTATCATGTCTCGATAGATGAGATTATATTAGCTCTGCGTTCGCGCAATATTGCTCTTCCAGGAGGACAGCTTACCACTGCTACAAATGAATTTAATGTGCGCATTACCGGTGAGTTTACCTCAGTGGAAGAGATTGGAGAGGTGGTGATACGGGCTAATGACGCTGGCAACTGGTTAAAGATAAAAGATGTTGCTCGTGTAAGCGATACCTTTGAAGATGAAGATGTCATTGCAAAGATTAACGGTGAGCGTTCGGTTTCGATGGTGGTGGTAAAAAATAAAACAGGCGATATTCTCAAAATCGTTGATAAAGTCAAAGAGACAATTGCGCAATTCGAAAAGGGCACTCCAGAAGGCATGGAGGTGATTACTACTAATGATTTTTCATATTACGTCAAAAGGCGTCTTAAGGTGGTGCAGACAAACGGTGCAATAGGTCTTGTCCTTGTCTTAGTGGTGCTCTTTTTGTTCCTCGATCCGATCCCTGCTCTTATGACTGCAATCGGTCTTCCTATCGCACTGTTTACTACATTTGCGGTTATGTTATCTATGGGAGCAACGATTAATCTTGTCACCATGCTTGCGCTCATTATTGTTTTAGGTATGCTTGTAGACGACGGTATTATTGTTGCGGAAAACGTCTATCGCTATATTGAAGACGGGATGACTCCTAAAGATGCAGCAATCAAAGGCACAAGCGAGGTCATAGCCCCGGTGACGGCAACTATTCTAACAACCTGCGCTGCGTTCTCACCGTTTCTCTTTATGCAAGATCTCATAGGCAGGTTTATCCGCTTTATACCAATTGTTGTTATGATTGCGTTAGGCGCTTCGCTATTTGAGGCGTTTATTATTCTGCCGTCACACCTTTCAGATTTTGTTAAGGTTCGCAGGGCTAACGGGGCAAAGAGGCGTTCATTGAGAAAAGACAGGCCTTGGTATAAGAGGTTAGTTGCCTTTTATACAAAAGTACTTAAGGGTGCACTTGCGCATCGCTACAAGGTATTATTAGGCATGTCTGGGATATTTGTCGCAGTAATCGTTATTGCTGGTGCTTTCATGAAGATCGAGATGTGGGGAGGGGAGGGAATCGAATATTTCTTTGTGCGCGCCGAGGCTAAGAAAGGGACACCCTTAGAAGAACTGAACAGGCTTATCGCCCCTGTTGAAGACCTTATGGCAACTATTCCAGACACAGAATTAGATAGCTACCGCACCTATTTAGGTAGCATAGAAACAGAAAGACACTTTGATCCTAATGCTAAAAAAGGAACTCATTTAGGACAGATCAGGGTTTTTCTTACACCTTCACAACACCGCAAACGTAGACCAGAGGAGATTACGGAGTCTTTAAGACCAGCCTTAGAGAAAATTGAAGGGTTTGAGAAATTAACTTTTTTCCGGGAAAAGGAAGGTCCTCCTCAAGGTCAACCGGTAGAGGTAGGTATAAAAGGCGATGATTTTGAGGTTTCACAGAAAATTGCAGGTGAATTTATCGATGCCTTATCTGAAACCAAGGGCGTTTCTGACATTGTCTCTGCGTATGAGTTTGGCAAGAAGCAATTAAGGGTAAAAATTGATGAAGAGAAGGCTAAAAAATATTTTTTAACCGTTGGTCAAATCGCCTCGACCGTAAGAAGCACATTTAGAGGAGGGGTGGCTACTACGGTTAAGCCTACAAAGGCAGAGGAAGAAATCAATGTCGTGGTGCGATTCTCAGAAGAGGATCGCAGTAATCTCAATGCATTTGATAAAATACTAGTTGCAAACACCTTTGGTAATCTAATACCATTGCAGTCTGTAGCCACTATTGAAGAAACAGAGGGAGTTTTTAAAATCGACCATCTTGACGGTAAGCGCGTGATTATGGTTACTGCTCAGGTTGACAATAAGAATGTCACCTCTTTAAAAGTAAACAACATGCTTAAGGAGAAATTTAAGGATATAAGCCAGCGCTTTCCAGGCTATACTGTTCACTACGGCGGCGAGTACGAAGATCAGATGGAGATGTTGCAGAATCTTCTTAGGGCCTTCCTCATTGCCTTCTTGCTTATCTTTATAATCTTAGCAGCGATATTTAATTCTTTAATTCAGCCCATCCTTGTATTGTTCGCCATACCAGCAGGAATGATCGGTGTTCTCATTGCATTCATGCTGCATGATTTCTTTGGAAAAATGTTCTTTGGAATTGGTAGACCTTTAAGCTTTTTTGCCTTCATGGGTCTTGTAGGGTTATTAGGCATTGTAGTCAATGATTCTATCGTCTTGGTGGATTTCGTGAATAAATTACGCAAATCAGGGAAAGATCGCACAGTCTCTTTGATTGAGGCTGGGCAAATGAGGATGCGGCCGGTTATCATGACCAGCGTTACCACGATTGCCGGATTAGTTTCCGTTGCCTACGGAATCGGCGGAGGCGATCCGTTTTTAAAGCCGATGGGTTTAGCAATTATTTGGGGGTTATTTTTCTCAACAGGATTTACGCTTGTAGTTATCCCCTGCCTCTATGCAATTATCGATGACATTTCGCTTAAGCTCTTGAAGCATGAATCGGTTAAAAAGAATCATAATGACCACCACAATCAAATCCCACCTAAGTCTTGACGCGTTCGACGCCTTGACATCTATGATTTCAAGGCGCTCAGTGTCAAAATTGAGAGATAAACGAATGTGTTGATTTACTCTTCATTTTGCGATAATATACTACCCTATGGATACATTCAATGCGATTCGCTCCAGAAGGAGCATTAGAGAATATACTAAAGATATCCCTGCTGATAAACAGATAGATTCAGTGCTTGAGGCAGCCCGCTGGGCACCGTCAGGATTAAATAATCAGCCTTGGAGGTTTATCGTAGTCAAAGATACAGACCTTAAAACGAAGCTGGCCGCATGCACAGAATATTCTGAGATTATCGAGAGCGCACCGATTTCAATCTGCGTATTTCTGGATATGGGCTCTTCCTACAATCGCGATAAAGATGTCTTGGCGATCGGAGCCAGCATACAAAATATGCTTCTTTGTGCTCATGCTCAGGGGTTGGCTACCTGCTGGATGGGAGAGATCTTAAATCAAAAAAAACAGGTGTGCAAAGTTGTAGACGCAGATTCTGATTACGAATTAATGGCAGTAGTAACACTTGGCTTCTCGGATGAGAAGGTGACTAAAAGCAACCGTAAAGCCTTAAAAGGCTTGGTAAAAAAAATATAACAAAAAATACTATGAAAAAAAAGACAAATATCAATACGCGCACTGTAAAAGGATTAACCAAATTATGTCACAGCATTGCTAAGGAAAAGGGTTTCTGGGATAAAAAGCGTAATGTTGGTGAAATGCTGATGCTTATCGTCACAGAACTTGCAGAGGGCATGGAGGCGTATCGCCTGCAGGATAAAGATAATTTCAACGAAGAAATGGCCGATACCTTTATTAGGCTTTTTGACCTCTGCGGCGGGCTCGATATCGATATAGAAAAAGAGATTATTAAAAAGATGAAACATAATAAAACCAGGCCATACAAACACGGCAAGATTTGCTAGGGAATAGTTAAAAGACATGGAAACAGATTTTATACGTAAGGTAGAAGAAATAATTAAAGTAGATCCGCGCTATAAGGTAGATGCGTATGAGTTTGTGATGCGGGCACTCTACTATACACAGCGCAAGCTTAAGAAAAAAGGTCATGTCGTAGGCAAGGATCTGCTCGAAGGTATGCGTAGGCTTTGCCTTGAGGAATTCGGCCCCATGGCCAGGACAGTGATTGAGCACTGGGGCATAAAAACCACCGAGGATGTGGGAAATATTGTCTTTAACATGATCAATAAAGGTGTAATGAGCAAGACCGAAGAAGACAGCATTGATGATTTTAAGAATATCTTTGATTTTAAAAAGGCCTTTGACAAAACCTATAAGGTTCAGTTGGAGCGGCAGCTTAGAAAAACCAAGAATTTATAGCACTGTTGCAAGGAGAGTGCAATGGAAGTAATCATCAAGCATCAAGAGCAAAGAAGATTTACCGTTAAGAGCGGCGAGCACGAATTTATTCTTGATCTGCCAAGTGCTAAAGGAGGAACTGATAAAGGCATGGGTCCAACCCAGGCCTTCTTGGGTTCTTTGGGAGCGTGCGTTGCCGTATATGCTCAAGTATATTGCAGTAATGCAAAAATCCCTGCAGAAGGGTTTACCATAAAGATTAATGCTCAACTTTCCGATGAGAAGCCTGTGCGATTTTCTCACATTGATATAAAGATTGACTTAGGGATAGATTTAAAAGACCGCGCGCAGGCATTTTTAAACTTTGTAAAAAACTGCCCCATTCACAATACCGTAGCTACCCATCCGGAGATTGCCATTTCAGTTGCGTAAGCCTTCTAAATAATCCTTTTAAATCTTGCCAAAGACCAAATAGGTGCGGTAAAATACCTTAATAAAACGTATCTATGAACGAACGAATTGCTATAACTTTTCCTTCTAATACCGGCGATGTGATATTAGCCTTGCCGATGCTGGATAGGCTTAAAGCTAGTTTCCCTATCAGCAGAATTACCGCTATTGCCTCGCCCCAAACCAAAGAGTTTCTCTCCAGGAATAATTATATTGATGAAGTACTTATTTTTAATAAACGCTGGAGCTTTGGTAGTCAAACACGATTCGCATTTTCGCTGCGCAATAAATTCGATATCTTTGTCGATTCAAAGAACACCTTGCTTCCTTTTATTTCAGGGGCAAGAAAACGGTCTCCTGTGATCCGCCGCTTTCCTAAGAATATTCACGTCAGGCATCAGTATCTTGCGTTGGTTAAAAAGATTGCTCGTCAAGAAGAAGCGGTGCGCAGCACCTTTTTAATTTCACACGGCGAGCGCAATATGTTAAAAGGTTTCAATATCCCCAAGGCGCTCTTTATATCGTGTTCTTCCCGTTCGCGGATGAAATGTTATGAACCGGAGAATTTGAAAAAAGTAATAGATCGTATCCGTAAGATGTTTCCCATTGTTATTATTGGTGAAGAACGCGACCGTGAATATTACGGTGAAATTCTTGCTATGGAGAATGTGTTTGATTTGGTGGGCAGAACCAAGGATATGGTTGAGGTTGCCTATCTTCTCACGCACTATGCACAGGTGCTTCTGGGTGTGGATTCTAGCACAATTCATCTGTGCAGCTACCTCAATATCCCTGTGGTGGCGCTGTTCGGACCGACACCTCCGCAGAGATTTGGTCCCTATTCAGACAAATCAATAGTGTTGCAGAGTAGTATTATGGAGTGCATTCCCTGTGGATCCTCTGGATGCTCAAGAGATTATCAGTGCATGAAGATAAATTCAGAAATAGTTATTGATGCGGTAAAAAAACTTCTCCCGAATAAAACCGATACCTAGCTGACTACGAAATTTAAACACACCATGTTTAAAAACCTCGATGCCTCAATCCGCTATCTAAAAGGCGTTGGTCCCAAAAAGGCGCAAGTGTTTAGCCGTCTCGGGATTGAGACGATTATAGACTTGCTGTATTATTTTCCCTATCGATATGAGGATAGGCGCCAGCTTAAACCGATCAGCGAAGCCGAAGCAGGGCAGATGCTCACCCTTAAGGCAAAAGTCATCTATAAAAATTTAAGAAAATCGTTTCGCAGAAGAGGCTTTAGTGTCTTAGAGGTGCTGGTTTCTAATGATACCGGTAAGATAACCGCAGTCTGGTTTAACCAGCCATATCTGGATAGCTATTTTAATATCGGGCAAGAGGTGGTTTTATTCGGCAAAGTAGAGCAGTATGCAGAGCGACTACAAATAAACTCTCCTGAATTTGAGATTTTAGGCTCCAGCGAAGATGATAAAGCTGATACCTTAAGCGTCGGTCGGATTGTCCCTATTTATTCTTTGACGCAAGGTATTACCCAGCGGTATCTACGCTGGTTGATAAACCTTGCCCTGGAAGAATATCTTTCGAAGGTTGTCGATCCGCTCTCCTATGATATCCGAAAGAGAAGAGAACTCTTAAACCTCGCGCAGGGCCTACGCAATATTCATTTTCCCGAGGATGAAGCGCTAAGAGACCAGGCTTATAAACGTCTTTCGTTCGACGATTTCTTTTTGTATCAGGTGCCGGTTGTCTTGCGTAAGCGTTCATCAAAAGAGAAGAAGGGAATTTCTCACGCTGTTGATGAGGCAGTGGTAGATGGATTTATCCAGGGATTAGGTTTTGAATTAACCAGCGCACAGCAACGGGTGCTCAAAGAGATAAAAGCGGATATGGTATCTACCCGTCCTATGCAGCGGCTTCTACAGGGAGATGTCGGCTCAGGTAAAACAGTCGTTGCAAGCTGCGCTGCACTCATGGCGCTTTCCGGCGGGTGGCAGGTTGCTTTCATGGTGCCCACTGAGATTCTAGCCACCCAGCACTACGAAACCGTCAAGAAACAGATTGCTAAGATCAAGTTTGATGGTAAGAAGATCAAGGTTGCACTCCTTACCAGCAGCCTCACTGCTGCCAAGAAAAAAACACTGTATAAGAATATTAATGCAGGTGCAACACAATTGGTCATCGGTACCCACGCATTAATTCAAGAAGAGCTCAGCTTTAAAAATCTTGGGTTAGTGGTTATTGACGAGCAGCATAAGTTTGGCGTTGCTCAGCGTGCTTTGCTTCCTCAAAAAGGGGATAATCCCGATGTCTTGATTATGACCGCTACACCGATACCGCGAACACTCTCGATGACCGTCTACGGCGATCTAGATATCTCAAGCATTGATGAAATGCCTAAGGGCAGACTTGCGGTAAAAACTGAGCTTTACAACGAAGAACAAAGAGAAAAGGTGTACGATTTTATTTCAAAGAAAGTTGCCGAGAGAAGGCAGGTGTATGTAATCTATCCTATTATTGAAGTTTCAGTAAATGTGGATTTAAAGGCAGCAGAACAGATGCATACGGAGCTTAAAAAGGTGTTTGCAAAGTATGCGGTCGGCCTGATCCATGGAAGATTAAAACAGAAGCAGCAAGATGAGATTATGCGGGCTTTTAAGAGCGGCGCGATCCATATTTTGGTAGCTACCTCAGTCTTAGAAGTAGGCATGGATGTGCCTAATGCTTCAGTAATGGTGGTTGAGCATGCTGAGCGTTTTGGACTTTCTCAGCTACACCAATTGAGAGGGCGCATCGGCAGAGGCAAACATCAGTCATTCTGTATACTGATTGCCGATCCTAAAAATGAGGCAGCGGTTGCCAGGATTAAGGCGATTACCAAGCTCTCGGACGGGTTTGACATTGCAGAGGAAGATCTGCGTATTCGAGGACCGGGAGAGTTTTTTGGTAAACGCCAAAGCGGTCTTTCTGAGCTAAGGATTGCCAATCCTATAACCCAGATGCATAGTTTAAAAGCAGCCCGGGAAGAGGCGATAGCGCTTATCCAGCAAGATCCATCGTTATCCCAGCGACAAAATGCTGAAATCAAGAAACTCGTACAACAGCGGTTTCCTGAATACGAGCAATTAATGCTTGTATAAAAGTATTCGGAAAGGTCAGGCATGAGAGTAATCTCTGGAATTTTTAAACGTAGACAGCTTAAGTCTCCAAAGGATGTGCGTCCTACAGAGCAGAAGGTGCGCAAGGCAATCTTTGATATCCTAAGCGACGTAGTAAAAGAAGCGAGCTTCTTAGAGCTTTTTGCCGGGACCGGTGCGGTTGGAATTGAAGCAGTATCCAACGGTGCCAAAGAGGTTTGCTTTGTAGAAAAAGATATCCGCTGCATAAAGTTTTTAAAGGAGAATCTTACCGGTCTAGGCGTGGATTCTTTCAATCTTTCCGCCAGGGATGTGTTCTCTGCCATAGCTTTGTTAGCCAAAGAGAGAAAAGCATTCGATGTAGTGTTTCTCGACCCGCCATACTACCAAGATTTAGCCAAAAAAACCTTGCAGCAGTTAGTCACTTATGATATAGTTAAGCCCTACGGTTTTGTAGTAGTCCAACATTTCAAAAATGACTCTTTAGAAGACTCCTATGGCGAGTTATCTTTATACACCAGAAGGAGATATGGGACTACTACGCTTTCTTTTTACAGGAAGGAAACATAATGTGTGAACGCGCGATATATCCAGGGAGTTTCGATCCGATAACCTATGGCCATATTGATTTAGTCAAGCGCGCATTAGGGATAGTGAGCGAGGTAGTGGTAGCGGTTGCCCATAATGCTCATAAAAAGCCCATATTCAGCATTGAAGAACGCGTGAAGATGCTCAAAGAGGCGACCAAGGGTTTTGACAATGTGATTATTGAAGACTTCGATGGCCTCGTGGTGGATTTCGCGCGAAAAAATCATATCCATGTAATCATCCGCGGGGTACGCATGATTTCTGATTTCGAGTATGAATTTCAGATGGCGCTTACCAATAGGAGGTTAGCTTCAGATATCGAGACAATATTTTTAATGCCCTCCGAACAATATTCTTTTCTTTCTTCCCGGTTGATAAAAGAAGCTGCTTCATTAGGCGCAGACCTTTCTTCGTTTGTGCCCTCCTATGTTGAAAAGGAATTAAAAAAGAGGCTCAAAAAATGAAAGCAGCAAAGACAGAAAAAAAGAAAGCCGCCTCTGAGCCAAGCACTGTTCGGTGCCTGAGCGTTGACATTAACAAAATCCCCCCGGAAGGTTTAGAGGTATATAAGGAGTGTAATCCTGCGCAACTAGAATTAGATGTCAACAACATCCATATTGCTAACCCTTTAAGGATCACTGCTCACTTTTTCAGGGGCATCAACAACATTTCTGCTGAGGTGCAGATCGACGCCAGCGCCACAGTTGTCTGCGACCGCTGCCTGGAAGAATTCCAAAAGAACTCAAACATTGATTGCCAAGTACACCTTTGCATTGAACCGAACACCCATACCATAGATATTACCGAAGATCTTCGCCAAGAGATTATCTTAAGCTACCCGATGAAATCAATCTGTAAATCAGATTGTAAAGGGCTTTGTATTCATTGTGGTGAGAATTTAAATATCAAGAAGTGTAATTGCAATAACACAACGAAAGAAAGGACATAAGATGGCATTACCACCAAGAAGACACTCGAAAACACGCGGAAGAAAACGAAGAACCCATTGGAAGTTAGCGGCAGTAAGCCTTACCCCTTGCCCTAAATGCAAACAGCCCAAGCGTCCTCATAAGGTCTGTCCGACGTGCGGCACGTATAAGGGAAAACAGGTAATCGAAATCAAAAAGAAAGAAAAGAAGAAAAAACGATAATGAAGATAGCTGTTGATGCTATGGGCGGGGATTATGCCCCGCAAGTTGTTGTAGGCGGCGCCATTGCCGCGGTGGAAGAGCACGGCGTTGAGGTAGTGCTCGTAGGCCGCCGTGATGAAATTGAGCGCGAACTCAAAAGATACAAGAATCTTCCTGCAGGCATTTCAATTGAGCATGCCTCTGAAGTAATCGATATGAACGAACCCGCCACCAGCAGTATCCGCAAAAAGAGAGACTCTTCCATTACTAAGGCTACCGAATTACTCAACGAGAAAAAAGTCGATGCTATGGTCTCTGCCGGCAATACCGGTGCGGTAGTGTGTGCGGCAACGTTTATCTTAAAAATGCTTCCTAATATTGAACGGCCCGGCATTGCCATCATTATGCCCACGCTCAAGGGAACGACGCTGATTATGGATGTCGGGGCGAATATCGATGTTAAGCCGAGCCATCTTCTTCACTACGGCTTAATGGCAGATGCCTATGCGCGTACTGTCTTAAAAAAGAATACTCCCTCAGTCGGTTTGTTAAATATCGGCGAGGAGCAATCAAAAGGCACAGGGGTAGTAAAAGAGGCCCACGTCTTAATGGAGAGCGCAAAGTTTAATTTTATCGGTAACGTAGAAGGCAGAGAGCTTTTCTCCGGCAATTGCGACTGTATCATCACCGATGGTGTCGTAGGAAATGTGGCCCTAAAAGTATCAGAAAGCTTGGCTGAGGTTCTTATGCAGCTATTTAAACGGGAGATCCTAAGTGATTTCTGGGGGAAGCTGGGAATCCTCTTGATGCAGGGCAGCCTTAAGCGGCTTAAGAAAAGTATGGACTATTCAGAATATGGCGGCGCGCCTCTTTTAGGAGTTAATGGAATTGTTATTATCGGACATGGGCGTTCTACTGCAAAGGCGATTAAAAATGCTATCCGCGCTGCTAAAAAAGAGGTAGAAGGCAAGATTAACGAAGCAATTGTTGAGGAGATTGCATCAGCATGATAAAGCACATCGGTATCACCGGCTTAGGAATGTATGTTCCTAAGAAGCGCTTGACCAACGCGGACTTAGAAAAAATGGTAGAGACTTCCGATGAGTGGATCACCACCCGAACAGGCATCAAAGAACGCAGGGTTGCAAAAAAAACCGAAGCCGCAAGCGACATGGCAGTTAAGGCAGCAAAGGCAGCCTTAAAAAATGCCAAACTCAATCCTCACGATATCGATCTTATTATTGTTGCCACCATCACCCCGGATATGAATTTTCCTTCCACCGCATGCTTTGTACAAAAGGCACTGGGTGCTAAAAATGCTGCGTGTTTTGATATAAGTGCTGCGTGTGCGGGATTTGTCTATGGGATTGTGATTGCCCAGCAGTTTCTCTCAACCGGCCTGTATAAAAACGCGTTAGTGGTCGGCTCTGAGAAGCTCACCTCGATTACTGATTGGGAAGATAGAAATACCTGTGTTTTATTTGGTGATGGCGCAGGCGCATGCGTATTGGAGTCGGTTCATCACGGAGGGATTCTTTCTACTTATTTAGGCAGTGATGGTAGCTTAAGCGATCTTCTTTTGATTCCCGGTGGTGGGTCACGGCATCCGGCGACGCATAAAACCGTAGGAAATAAGCAGCATTTTATAAAGATGAAAGGCAATGAGCTCTTTAAGCTCGCCGTAAAGATTCTAGCGGATGCTGCAGAGCAGACGGTTGCAAAAGCAGGCCTCTCGGTTGATAAGGTAGACTGTTTTATCTTCCATCAAGCAAATATCCGCATACTCTTAGCAGTTGCCAAGAGGCTTAAGGTTTCCACTGAGAAGGTGTTTATGAATATCTCCCGCTACGGAAATATGTCTTCAGCGTCAACTGCAACTGCGTTGGTAGAGGCGGTAAAACAGAAGCGCATTAAAAAGGGCGATATCGTAGTACTCGATGCCTTTGGCGGAGGCCTTGTCTGGGGCTCTTGCGTGATTAAGTGGTAACAGATTTCGTTTTGTCTTTTTTCTTTTTCATTATCAGATAATGACAGAAACCGCATATATCTTTCCCGGCCAGGGCGCCCAGTATGTGGGGATGGGCAAAGAGCTCTACGAATCTTCAGTAGCAGCGCGTAAGATCTTCGATGCTGCAAATTCGGTTTTACAGTGTGATTTCACAAAACTTCTATTTGAAGGCCCTGCTGAAGAACTTAAATCCACTATTAATTGCCAACCCGCAATCCTTATCCATAGCATCGCTGCCTTACGTGCACTCCAGACTCATGAGAAATCATTAACGATTACCCCTCGATTCATGGCAGGTTTAAGCTTAGGGGAGTATTCTGCGCTTATTGCCGCGGAGGTATTAGAGTTTGAAGAGGGCTTAGCGTTAGTTAGAAAGCGCGCACAGCTTATGGAAGAAGAGGCAAAGAAGAATCCCGGCAAGATGGCTGCGGTAATCGGCTTAGATAAAACCAAGCTAAAAGAGATCTGCGCGCAAACCGGCGCGGAGATAGCTAATCTTAATTGCCCGGGGCAAATTGTTATCACAGGCAAAGCTAAAGCAGTAGACGCTGCCAAGGAAAAGGCTATCGCTGCCGGCGCAAAGACCGCGGTTGATTTAGAGGTAAGCGGAGCGTTTCATTCTTCCCTGATGACTTCAGCCGGAGAAAGGCTAGAGAAAGAACTTGAAGATATTGTGGTGATGGAGCCGGCTGCCGCGGTAATAAGCAATGTGACTGCCAAGCCTCATGAAAACATCGATCATATCCGCCCGAACCTTAAAAAACAAGTCAGTTCTTCTGTGCTTTGGGAAGATTCAATTCGATTGATTGCCGCTGACGGAGTTATTACGTTTTTAGAGATCGGCCCCGGCAAGGTATTAAAAGGCCTCCTACGCCGCATCGATCCAAAGCTTAAAGTCCACAACATTGAGAAACCTCAAGACATCGAGGCCCTGCCGTAAACAGAATTTTCACCCCTACCAATAAAATCCTTGACAAATAGAGCGAATTAATTTATATTAACTATACATACTTAGGCTCAGTTTGGCTCATTTTAACACAGGTTAGTTTTTATGAAAAAGACCGATACTTCAAGAGACATAATGGACATCCAGGAAGTGGCTGACTATTTACAGATCCATCCTGCAACGGTCTATAAGTATGCCCGGGCAGGTAAGATCCCAGCATTTAAAATCGGCTATGACTGGCGTTTTCATAAAAAGATCATTGATAAGTGGATTGTTGATAAAGTGCAGTATAATTCGAAAAAACAAGAACGGAGAGAGAGTTAGTCCATGGTCCACAGTCCATGGTCGACAGATAAAGATGGGATTTAAATTTGAGAAGCTAGAAGTCTGGAATAAGTCGATAGAGCTCAGTACACGAATTCATGAGTTAACCAAAACTTTTCCAAAAGAAGAGTTGTATATATTGACAAGTCAAATTAAAAGAGCAGCCGACTCGATTGCTTTAAATATCGCTGAAGGCTCTACTGGGCAGAGCAATGCAGAATTTAAACAATTTGTTGGTTATGCAATCAGATCAGCTGTTGAAGTTGTGTCTTGTTTATATCTCGGGCAGAAAAGAGGTATAATTAATGAGCCTGATTTCCAAACACTGTATTCAGAAGCAGAAGTAATTATTCGAATGCTACAAAAACTTAGGGCTTACTTGAAGAAATGAAATCTATGGACCGTCGACTGTGGACTATAGACCTTTGTATTAAGGGAGTTTAATGAAAAAGAATAATCGAAGAGTAGTAATAACAGGCTTAGGCGCAGTCACTTCCATAGGCATTGGAAAGGACGAGTTCTGGAAAAATTGCCTAGCCGGCAAATCCGGCATCAGCAAGATAGAGTCGTTTGATACCTCCAAGTTCGACCGTCATTACGGAGGAGAGATTAAGGATTTTAAACCTGAGCGGTTTATCGATAGGCGCAAGCTTAAAACCATGGGTCGGGCTTCACAGTTAGCAGTAGCAGCAAGTAAATTGGCCATTGAGGATGCGAAATTGAATAGACATGAGATAACTAGCGAAAAGATTGGTGTTTGCATTGGAACTACAATGGCTGAAATAAGCATTATTGAGAAAATCGATAGTATCTGGATTGAATCGGGGGACAAAAATATAAGCAAAAGATTTATTGCTCTTGCTCCATCTAGCGCAATACCTGCAAATGTTGCCAAAGAGTTTAAGATAAGAGGGCGAAATCTTTTATTTGCGAATGCTTGTGCTGCTGGCAATTATTCTATTGGCTTTGCTTTTGATTTGATAAGGTTAGGAAGATTAAATTTCATGCTTTCAGGTGGAGTTGATGCATTTTCGCGCACAAATCTAGTGGGATTTAGTCGTTTGTATGCTATGGCTTCTGAAAAATGTCAGCCATTTGATAAAAACCGTCAAGGGATGTTAGTGGGAGAAGGTTCCGGAATTATTATATTAGAGTCTTTAGAAAGTGCTTTAGCGAGAAAGGTCCCTATTTATGCTGAGGTATTAGGCTATGGACTTTCCTGCGATGCCTATCATATGACCGCACCAGCAGCGCAAGGTGTTATCCGATGCATGCAAAAGGCATTAAAATATTCTGGAGTCAGTAGTGATGATGTGGATTATATCAGCGCACACGGCACTGGCACTATTCCTAATGATAAAACAGAATGCGCTGGAATAAAAAAAGTATTCGGTCAAACCAATAGCAAAACGCCGGTTAGCTCAATTAAGTCAATGCTCGGCCATTCAATGGGAGCAGCTTCTGCCATTGAAGCGATTGCCTGTTGCCTTGCCATTAAAGAAGGGATGATTCCCCCAACTATAAATTTTGAAACCTTTGATCCGGAGTGCGATATTGATTGCGTGCCGAATAAGGCGCGAAAACAGAAATTGAATATTGTCCTAAATAACTCGTACGCTTTTGGGGGAAATAATGCGAGTTTGGTGTTGAGGAGATGCAGTGATAAATAACATTCAATTAAATCCATTTACTACTTCCAACTTATTAATTATCGCTATTTGTTTTACGCTTATGTTAATCTTGATAAAATTTGGTAAAACTAAGCTCCATCGCATATGGATTTTTTTTAATTTAGCAGTTTTTGTTTGGGGACTTGGCGCTTTTTTAATGGCAACCGCTGACAATAAAGAGATTGCAAAATTATATTGGAAATTTGCTATTACGGGAGCAACTTTCATACCCATCCTTTTTTATCATACAGCAAGTATTTTTTGTGAAATTTATAAAAGAAAAGTTATAATTCTTGCATATTTTCAAGGAATAATCTATTGTTTTTTGTTTTTTTCTCTTTTTAGCGAAAGATTTATAGGCATCGATTATCTTTTTAATTCTTTTTACTATCCTGTGTGGGTTCAGAAAATTGATGGTATTTTATTTGGAATGCTATACGTTTCTATATGGCTATTTTTTGTTATATTTGGACATTTTGAGTTATTTAAATTACATAAAAAAACTTTTTTGCAAAAACGTAATCAAATTCTTTATTTTTTTATTGGAATGATAATCGGTTTTTCTGGTGGTTCATTAAATTTTCTAACAGCTTTTAAAACCAACTTTTATCCTTATGGCAATTTTCTTATTCCAATCTACTGCTTAATAGTTTCCTATGCGATTTTGCGACATCACCTTATGGATATAAATATTGCGATTAAAAAAAGTTTGGTTTATTCAATTTTGGTGGCTATAATTACAGCAGGATATTTAATTTTTGTTATTGGAGTGGGAAAGCTTTTTCAGGGGTTGGTGGGTTATCAGTCTTTTATAGTAAACCTCATGGCCGTATTTGCTATTGCGCTTATTTTTAATCCTTTACGAGATAGAATACAGCATTTTTTGGACAGACAGTTTTTTGAAGGTACCCTGGAGAGCTTAGAGCAGGAGAGAGAGCGCTTAAGAGATCAGCTCTTTCAAGCAGAGAAATTAGCATACGTGGGTAAACTGGCAAGCTCTATTGTGCATGAGATTAAAAACCCTTTAACAGCGATTAAGACCTATGTTCAGTATTTACCGGAAAAATATCAGGATAAAGACTTTAGAGAAAAATTCCAAGGCCTTATCCCGCAGGAAATAGAGAGGATTAATAAGGTGGTGAATCAATTATTGGACTTAGCCAAACCGAAGGAACCCGCTTTACGACCCGTTAATATTATTGATACTATAGACGCTACTCTTGCGTTATTAGATGAGAGCCTCAAGCTAAAAACGATTAATGTCAAAAAAGACTATGAAAGTAATGAAGTTGTTGTTAAGGGAGACGAAGAGCAGCTGCGCCAGGTATTTTTGAACTTATTCTTAAACTCTATCCAAGCCATGGATGAAGCTGGTACTCTAGAAATTGCTGTTAATCTGCGGCTATCTACGTCTAAATCTGCAACTATTTGCGTTAAAGATACTGGCGGCGGAATCTCCGAAGAAAACTTACAAAAGCTCTTCACTCCTTTTTTCACTACAAAAAAGGATGGCATCGGCTTAGGTCTTATTATTGCTCAAGGGATAATAAAGAATCATGGAGGCTCGATAACAGTAAATAGTAAAATAAATCAGGGAGTACAATTTTGCATCGAATTGCAACTTGTAATATAAAGAAGAGTTGATTTTAATTTTAAATCTTTATTAGTAATATAGCAAATTAAAAAAGGATAGCGTATGTCGGTTAAAAGAAGAGTTGTCGTTACTGGATTAGGTCCTGTATCTCCACTAGGATTTGGGAAAGATATCTTTTGGGATTCAATTTTGAAACAACGGGTAGTTTTGGAAAAAGAAAAATTTTCAATAAAAAAAGAAGTCTGGGATAGCTTTTTGCTGCATAAAGTTGTCGATTTTAATTTTGATAAATTCTTTCCAGACGAAAGGATAATTGAAGACATTAAATCATGGAAGGGTCATAGAGAAGATAGGTTATTGCTTTACCTTTTGGCATCAATTAAATTAGCCCTTGACGATAGTAAATTATCTTTAATCAATGCTGACAGCGATGATGTTGGTATTTTTTTGACTGCGGAGCATCCCGGATTTGAGTCTTTTTGCCAGGGCTTGCTAGAAGAAACCTTGGAATTTCTGGAAAAGCAAATTGCTTCAAAGAAAGATTTCTCAAAAAAAGATACCTTCAGTCATTTATATGAAAAATTTGTTCAGCATGGTTATGACCTGCAGACATTTATGTATTTGTTTCTAATCGCGAAGGCTTTTGGGATACACGGCTATTCTTTATTTACAAATAATGCCTGCGCCTCTGGTTTATTCGCCATGGATGCCGCAGTAAATCAAATTAAGTACGGAAAGAGCAAAATTGCTATAGTTGCAGGGGGTGATTTTTCGTGTACAATGTTTAAACACTTATGGTTTAAGACGCGAGGAATGTACGCAGAGGACGGAAAAATAAAGCCTTTTTCAAAAAAAGCCAATGGCATAGCATTGGGAGATGGTGCTTATGCTATGGTTTTTGAAGAATTAGAACATGCCTTGTCTAGAAAAGCAAAAATTTATGCTGAGTATTTAAGCGGAGGCTTTTCTTTGGAAGGCTGGAAAGTAACTTTGCCTTTGCCGGGAAGTTTATCGTATCAAAAAGCTATAAAACAGGCCCTGGATAGTAGTGATTTAAGACCGAAAGATATTTCTTTAATTAATCCTCATGGTGTAGGGATTAAAGTTACCGATGCTTATGAAGCAAAGGCCATAACGGAAATTTTTGGAAAAAAGCCAAAAAATTTGGTTTCGGCCTTTAAACCATTCATTGGACATAACTTGGGTGGGAGTGCTATTGCCGAAACGATAATAACTCTCTTATCAATGCAAAAAGGAATAGTTCCTCCTACATTAAACTGCGATGATGTAGAAGATAAGTATCATATTGCACTAGTTAAGGCTTTGATTAAGAAGCAACTTAATATCGTTATGAAGTTATCGTGTGGCTTTGCAGGTTATAATGGGTCAGTAATATTCAAAAAGTATGACTAAAATTAAGAATTATGATGTAGTTATAATAGGAGCAGGGCTTGGCGGTTTAGTCTGCGGTTGCTATCTTGCAAAAAAAGGACTTGACGTTTTAATTGTAGAAAAGAATTTTCAGCCAGGTGGATACTGCACTTCTTTTAAAAGGAAAAACTTTAAGTTTGATGCTTGCGCGCATTCTCTTGGGGGTTTTAGGCAAGGAGGCATATTAAGAAAACTTTTCGACGATTTAGACTTAGTAAACGAAATTCGCTTAAATCGTCACACTCCATCAGATATTATCGTTACGCCTGATTTCAAAATAAATTTTGATGCCGATTCTAACAAAACAATTAGGGAGTTTCAACGCTGTTTTCCAGATGAATCAAAGAACATTTCATCTTTTTTTAATTTCTTATCGAATTCTAGCAACGAATCGCTTTTCAAGTTACGATATAAGCCTTTTAAAGTAGTTCTAGATGAATTCTTCAAGAATAATAAGTTAAAATCTATTTTGTCATTTCCTTTATTAGGAAACGCTGGCTTGCCGTCATCTTTAATTTCTAGCTTTTCTGCTACTCTGCTCTATAGAGAGTTTTTGCTTGACGGTGGTTATTATCCAGAGGGAGGAATGCAGAGCCTATCGAATAATTTGGCCAAAAAATTCATTGAGTGTGGAGGGAATTTATTATTATCTAACTCGGTAAGTAAGATAGTAATTAAAGATAAGAAAGCAGTTGGCGTTGAATTCGCCAAGGGCAATTTTGTAACAGCTAAGCATGTTGTATCGAATTGCGATGCTATGCAAACGTTTTTTAGTCTAATTGAGAATTGTCATGTAGGACATTTATTGAAAAGGCAGCTCAGAAAAATGATTCCATCTCTTTCAATGTTTATTCTGTATTTAGGTTTAAGCAAGAACACGAATGTTAAGCTCCCGGCATGCTCAAATATTTGGTATTTACCCTACTATAACGTAGAAAAGATGTATCGCAGCGCAAAGAGAAGGAAGGCAAAAAATTTAGCAGAATTCATGATTAGAGTTCTCCCTGAAAAAAGAAGCTTGATGGTTTTTGTTAATGCTAATTTTGAAAATCATGATTATTGGGAAAAAGCGAAAGACGAAATGACTTCAGTTTTGATTGATAAAGCTAGAAGTCTGATTGATGACCTTTCTGGCCATGTTGTTTTTAAAGAAGCTGCCACTCCTTACACGTTATTTAAATGGACTCAGAATTACGAAGGAGCAGCTTATGGTTGGGCGTCTATGCCAAGGCAAGTTTTTGTTTCAAATTTTATGAAGAAGGCTTTTTTCTCCAATTTGTATCTTGTAGGCCATTGGACTACTGTGGCCCATGGCATAAGGGGGGTTGTTTACAATGGGCTGGCAATTTCAGATTTAATCCTTAAGAAAGAAAAGAAGAGATGACACTACAAATTAATTTATTTTCGTTGTCAGGATTATGTGTTACTTTCACCTCTTTCTTTTTAATACTTATTCTTTCTTCTCGCGGAAAAAGTAGAGTGCATCTTTTGTGGGGGGTATTCAATTGCATTCTTTTTCTTTGGGGGATAGGAATATTTTTAGTAGGAAGGTCAACTTCTGAAGCTCAGGCAATTTTTTATTGGAAGATCGCGCACTTAAGTGGGTTGTTTATTTCAATTTCTTTCTATCATATGGTTTCTTCATTTTGTTTACTAAAGAGAAATAAAACAATTTCTTTTGCTTATTTCTATTTTATGATTTTAGTAACTTTGAATTTTACAAATATTCTTTTTTCGAATGTTAATTTTTTCCATGAAATAAATCTTTATTATCCACTCGCAACGAATTTTATTTATCCGTTATGTTTTTTACCTTGGCTGGTTTTCGCCTTATTGGGCAACATCGAATTAGTAAGTTATTACAGAAAAACTTCAGGCATAAAGCGCAATCAAGCTTTATATCTTAGTTTGGGCTCAATGATTGGTTTTGCAGGTGGAACGGCAACTCTCATGCCAATATTTGGTATTAATATTCCTCCGATGCACTTAGGTAATTTCCTTATTCCTATCTATTGCATTATTGCTACTTATGCCATTATTAGATATCGACTGATGGATATCTCTTTGGCAGTTACCCGTACAGGTATTTTTGTCATTGTATATTCATTAGTTTTAGGGACACCGTTTATCACAGCTTTTGCTTTCAGAAAATATCTAATTCTTTTGCTCGGTCAAAACTGGTGGATTGGACCTTTGGCAATGTCTACATTTTTGGCAACAGTCGGGCCGTTTATCTATCTCTACATTCAACGCAGAGCTGAGGATGCCTTATTAAGAGAGCAGAGGAGGTATCAGCGTACCCTGCGACAGGCATCGAGTGGTATGACTAGGATTAGAGATCTTAAGAAGCTGCTTAATTTGATTGTCCATATCGTAACCCGCACTGTCCGTATAAAGCGCTGTTCTATATACCTTGTAGATCCTAAAAATCATACATTTACTCTGCAAGCGTTTAGAGACAAGAAAAAATCACCGCCGCAGTTTGAGATTAAAGAAGACTCTTCATTGATAAAGGCCTTAAAGAAAGCGCAAGAACCGCTTGTCTATGAAGAGATAAAGCAGCAAGCAGAAGATTTTAATGACTCACGCTTGCTCACTATACAAAAACAGATGGAATCTTTAAACGCTGCTGTAGTAGTGCCTAGCTTGGTAGAAGAAGATTTGCTGGGCTTTATTGTTTTAGGAGAGAAGATTTCTGGAAAGTTTTATTCTCCTGATGACCTGGCAGTATTCGCAGTGTTGGCAAATCAATCAGCTTTAGCAATTGAAAACGCCCAGTTTTACGAAGATATAAAGGAAACTCAAACGCAGCTATTCCAGGCAGAGAAGATGACTACTATCGGTACCATGGCAGACGGCCTCTCGCATCAGATTAACAACCGTTTTCACGCCTTAGGCATGATTGCAGCAGATACCTTAGATACGATAAGGTTGCTTAATGAAAGCTCTTCGCCTGAGCAGATACGCGAAGTCATCCAGCAAATCCGTCATGCCTTAGAGAGGGTAAAGGAAAACGTCAAGCAGGGCGGGGAGGTTGTGCATGGTTTGTTAAAATATTCCCGGGCAGGTGAATCTGGTTTTAAACCGATAAATCTTGATGAGCTTATTGACGCCTCTTTAGGCATGGCCCAGTATAAGGTAAAGCTCAGCCAAATTGATTTAATACGTGATTACCCCAAGGACATTGTTTGCATAAAAGGAAACTTTGTCCAGCTCCAAGAAGTCTTCTTTAACTTGATTGACAATGCCTACGATGCTATTATGCAGAGAAGAGACGAGGTAAAAGATCCTAACTATAGGGGTAATGTTACTATCCAGGCAGTGGCAACGGATTCTATCATTGAGATACGCTTCATCGATAACGGCATGGGCGTAAAGGATGTTGATCAGGAGCGGCTGTTTACACCGTTCTTTACTACCAAGGCATCCAGCAAGAAAGGAACGGGTTTAGGGTTGTACGTAATTCAGAAGATCATTGTTGATAACCACAAAGGCCGGGTTAATGTGGAGTCAGAATTCGGCACAGGAACGATGTTTACCATTAAGTTACCGGCAGCAAAAGAGTAGTTTGCGCTCATTAAAGGAGGAAGATATGCCGAAATTATTAATCGTCGACGATGAACAAGACGTACGTGAATTCGCTAAGAACTTTTTTCTGAAAAGAAATATCGATACCGCAACCGCATCCGGAGGCAACGAAGCCATTGCAATGATCAAAGAGCAGAAGCCCCAGTTGGTATTGCTCGATATCCGCATGGAAGACATGAGTGGCTTGGATGTGCTAGGGGAGATAAAGAAGATCGACAGCGCCATAAAGGTTATTATGGTCACCGGCGTCGATGAACCCGAGGCCATGGAAACCGCAAAGCAACGGGGCGCGCTCAACTATGTCCATAAGCCATTAATACTGGATGAATTGGAGGGTGTTGTTTTAAAAGAATTGACCTAGCTATGACACATTTAGATTACAAAAAAGAATTAGAAACAGCAGCCAAAACCATGATCTTGGTGCATGACCCTAAATCCTTGATTAGGATGGTCGTGCGTATGATGAATAGAAAAATCGGCGTCACCCACGCCGGGATACTTCTTTATGATAAGCTCAAAGAATCCTATGTCTTAACAGTTTCCCGCGGCGAGCAGGGGATAAAGATCCCGGCGGGCTACGCACGCATTGACAACAATAACGCTTTAATCAAATTTTTTAAATTACAGAAAGAATATTTATTAAGCAAAGACGGCGGCGCCTTGGTTTATGATAACATCAATAACATTATTTGGAAGGATCAGGTAATCAAGAAAGAAAAGGGCATCGACGAACTTCTGCATGAGGTCAAAACACAAATGGAGCTTTTTGCGGCAAGGGTATGCATCCCCAGCTATTACCGTAAGGAGCTTTTAGGCGTACTGATTTTAGGTAGAAAAAATACACAGAAAAAGTTTTTTAAAGGAGAGTTAGATTTCTTTGTTGCCCTTGCCTATGACGTAGCCATGGCTATTCGCAATGCACAGCTGTTTGAAGATCTGCAGAGCGAGGTCAAGATTAACCACGAACTGTTTATCAATACTACGGTTGCCTTAGCAGAGGCAATCGAAGCCAAAGACCACTATACCGGTGGTCACACTGAGCGAGTCACGAAATACTCGCTGCTCATCGCCGAGAAAGTGCTTACCTATAAAGAGATTAATCTCCCGCAGAAATTCTTAGAGAATCTACATATCGCAAGTTTATTACACGACATCGGAAAGATTGCGATCCCTGAGGCAGTCTTAAATAAGCCGGGAAAGCTCACCGATGAGGAGTTTGCAAAAATTAAATCCCATCCAATCCAAGGGATAAAAATCCTGCAGCCGATCAAGGAATTAGAAGAAGCTATTAAAGGCGTTAAGTATCATCACGAGCGCTATGATGGCAGAGGATACCCTGAAGGCTTAAAAGGCGATGAGATACCCTTAATTGCCGCGATCATTGCTGTTGCCGATGTGTATGATGCCATGACTTCCGACAGGCCCTACCGTCCGGCCCTGCCAAAAGAAACTGCAATCGGAGAAATCAAAAAAGGCAGCGGCACGCAATTCACTCCTATTGCAGCAAAGGCATTTTTAGAGTTGTGTGAGGAAGGGAAGATCTAAGCAGGTAATTCCACCATAAAAGTTGAACCTTTGCCGTTTTTGCTTTCTACACGAATTTTCCCGCCGTGGTTTTTGATGATTTCATGCGTAATAGAAAGTCCTAAGCCCGCTCCGTTTTCTTTCGTAGAGAAAAACGGGTCGAAGAGACGAGGTAAATCTTTTTTAGAGATCCCGCATCCGGTATCGCTGATTGCGATCTCGATAGATTGTTTAGTAGTTGTCTGCCTAAGCGTTCTTACGATAAGCGATCCACCTTTAGGCATTGAATCTATCGCATTGAGGAATAAATTTAAAAAGGCCTGCTTCAATTGATTAAGGTCTGCTTGAATTTTCCGGTTATTCGTGAGCGTGAGTTCCTTGGTCACGGTAATTTTATGCTTAATAAATTCATTGTTTAATATAGTAAGGGTTTCATCGAGAAGCACATTAATATTTATTTTCTGTAGCTTTAAAGGTGCAGGCTTAGCAAAATCAAGCAATTGATGCACTAGCGAGTCGATCCTATCTACTTCGCTGCCGACTATCTTTGAGAACTTATTCAAAAATTCAGCATCATCCTTTTTCTCTGGCAGATATTCACTAAACGTCTTTATAGCAGTCAATGGGTTTTTTATCTCGTGTGCCATGCCCGAGGCAAGGGTAGCAACCGCCTTGAGCCGCTCAGAACGCTCAAGCTCTTGCTGCATTAGCTCCTTTTCTTGGGCAATCTGAGAAAATGTTCCTTTAAAGAACACTCTATCTACAAAATTCTGGATCTTGTTTTTGAGAGGAATAAATAATAGCGCTATAACCAGAGCAGCAGCAGCACTTATAACTATTGATTGGTATCCCATCATGCCTTGTAATAGCTTTTCAACTAAGACAACCAAAAGAAGGTAAATGATGGTGATTATTCCTACTAATATTGAATAGACCAAGCCTTTTTTCAAGACTATTTCGATATCTAAAATATGATGCTTTACTATAGAATACGCTGTGATAAAAGCGAAAATTGGAATGAATATGTAGCCGATGGGGTAAACCTCAAATCCATATTTGGCTAAGAAATCAATTATTCCAAGACAACCAAACACGAGAATCCAAAAGCCGTATTTGATTCTGTTGCACTCCTCTTTAGTATATAAATTTGCAATATTTCTATATCCGTGGATGTAAGTTAAATACATTGTTTTTAAATATAAAGAAAGCCACAAAGCCATATATATGAAATGCCATTTGCCTGCTTTCGGGTAATAGCCCCAGAAGAATTCATAGCTTCCAGAGACAAGGAGCTTGGTTTCAAAAATTAACAAGAGCACGATGCAATATGCAGCTATTAAGCCTCCAAATAGAAATTTATATTGTTTCAAATTTCTTTTTAGTAAACAAAATACAAAAAGAAGGCCCGTTATTGGTATCGCTGTAACTCCAATATAAACCAATCGGGTAAAAAGAATTACGTAACGAGCCTCTTTTAGAGAAAAAAGAACGGAGTCAGCGATTAGCCAGATAAAAACACTTATACAAAGCAAGGAAAAACTAATATTAACAAGAGATCTTGGGTTCTTTAAGTAAACAAAAATTGTTAAAAAAAATAGAATGCTGCTGCCAATAAGTGGAGGAATTGAAAAGGGGTTAAATTGCATTTTATTTTAAGACTTTCTTTAGTGTATCGAGTATATCCTTCGAATTAAACGGTTTGACAATATAGTCAGATGCGCCGGCCTTTACAGCCTCAGTTGCAGTTTCTACGGATTTATAACCTGTGACCATGATCACTTTTATTTTTGGATTGTTAGATTTTATTTGCCTTAGAATCTCAATGCCATTGACTTGAGGCATTTTTATGTCCATGAGGACTAAGTCGATATCGGCGGTTTGGCTTAAGCAATCAAGGCATTCTGTGCCATTGACAGCAGAAAGGACCTTGTAGTCTTTTTCCAAAATCAGCTTTAACGATTCCCTGATACCTAATTCGTCATCGCAAATGAGTATCTTTTTCATCTTATTCTCCTTAAGTTAAAGTGCCGGCGGCGAAATCACGCAGATAAATTTTGTTTCGTGGTTTGCAGTGTTTTTATAATAATGCAATAAAGACCCTTCAAAATAGAGGCTGTCTCCCTGTGAAAGCGCATAGCTTTTATCCCCGATTACAGCTTCTATGGAGCCGTCAAAAACATAGAGGAACTTTTCTATCCCCGCAGACGCCTGCTCCGGATTGGTTTTTCCGTTAGGCTCAAGCTTAAGCAGTATCGGCATCATCTTTTTGTCCAGTACGCAGCTGGTGAGCAGCTCATAGGCTGATTTATCAGTATGGATAAAGACATCATCGTGAGAATCTTTCTCTTTAAGCTCAACATTGCTTTCAGCCAGGCCAACATCGCTATAGAGCTCAGGTAAGTCAATGCCAAGGGCGCGGGCAATATTCATATGAGAATCGAGTGTTCCTGTCATCTTCTCGGTCTCAATCCTGCTTAAGGTGGCAACGGCTACTCCGCTAGAAGAAGAGAGGTCTTCCAGCGTCATGTTTTTTTCTTTTCTAAGGGCTCGAATTTTCTTTCCTATATTCATTGGTACCTTTCTTGATAAAAATGCGATTTTGGCCTTATGAAAAGATTAGCATCGATTTGATATAAAGTCAAGTTTAAATTTTATTTTTATTCAAATTCTGTTAAAAGGAAAAATGATTATTTAATTTATCACTCATAGTATTCATAAAACACTACTAAATAAAGAGTAATGACATTAATACTATTTTGATGTTTCTGCAAAAATAAACTTGACAATTCTGAAATATTGTGCTATACTTTAAAATGAAAAAAGCCACGGAGAAAGGATTGACAACAGTGAAGGTAGCAACCAAGAAAAATCCTCTTCAAATTTCTCCAAAAAAGAATCCCATCATATCCGATAAGCCGCTCATTTTTGCAGTTACAATCCTATCTAGCATCTTAATTTTCTATTCGACTTCCATTGCCAATGGATTTGCGGGCAAGGTTTGGCAAGAATTCTCTGATGGCGTTCAGGAGCGCAAAGTAAATTGCGTAGCAGTAGACCCGCACGATGCCGATTCTGTATATATAGGAACAAAAAAAGCAGTATATAAAACAGAAGATGGCGGAAAAGCCTGGAAATCAGTCTTGCGGATTAGGGGAGAGAGCGCCGAAGTAAACTTTATTCGTTTGACTGCAGATGCGATTTATGTTGCAGCTGGCAGCGGGTTATTTAGAAGCATTGATCAAGGAGAGAATTGGCAGAGACTATTTAATGGCATGGGCAAATTAAGCCATCAAAGCCTTTGCATCGCGGCATCCTTAGACAACACGCTCTATCTTGGGACTAAGTCAGGACTGATTATCAGCAAAGATAATGGGAGGACTTGGCACAATGCTCTAGGGTTTTCAAAAGATTCAATAGTCCAGTTTATTGAGGCTGTAGATAGCAGGATTTATGCAGCAACAAATAAAGGATTATTTAGTACTGATAATGATGGAAAAAGTTGGGAGCGGATATATGTCGCCTCGAAGCAAGAAAGTAACGGGGTAGCAGAGAATGGTGATGGTTTTCAAGCAGCAGCATCAAGCCTAACGCAGGTTACGGTTGATCAAGGCAATCATGATGCTGTTTATTTTTCATCTAATAATGGTATTTTTATGAGCTTGAATCAGGGGCAGACATGGAAACGCGTTAATACTCAAGGGTTGATCAGTAAAAAGATAGATTCTTTTGAAATTCTCTCGTCAAATCATCTTCTTGCCGCTACTGACAAGGGGGCATTTGAATTTGACGGCAAGCGATGGCAACAGCTTTACCAGGGAATGATTACGCAGAAGGTTAATTTTATTACTAGCGATAGCAGAGGCATTTTTTGGGCAGCTACTGATATGGGTGTATACCGGCTGCAAGAGACAGAAGATCATTCTTCCGATAGTATGCATTACAGCGAAGACGCACAGAATAACTTTTACAATGAGCCGTCTATTCAAGAGATTCAAAAGATAGCAATCGAATATGCTGAGGTAAGACCGGGCAAAATTCAGCAGTGGAGAAAGGCTGCGGCAAAGCGCGCCTGGCTACCGAAGATGTCAATAGGAGCAGATCGCGATAACAACAAAACCGTTTCAGATAGCATTTGGGGAAGTTACAGTAGCGGTGGGCAGCACCACGTTGGCCCCGATGACAAGACATATTACAATAATTTAGGCTGGGATGTTTCCTTAACCTGGGATTTTGGAGATTTAATCTGGAATGACGCGCAGACCTCAATTGATTCACGATCAAAACTTATGGTGGAATTACGCGAAGATATTTTAGATGAAGTAACAAGGCTTTACTTTGAACGCCGTCGGCTCCAAATTGAGCTTGCAGCAGCCACAGATCCAGCCCCAAGCCAAAGGCTGGATAGCGAATTACGACTCCAGGAGTTGACGGCGTTAATTGATGCATTAACCGGAGGGTATTTAACCAGGAGCTTACAACGGACGAATTGATTCAGCAGCCATAGGAGAAGTAATGAAGAAGCTTTTAAAAGGAGGATACAACATGTTTAGACGATTACTCGCTATGGCTATGTGTTTGGTGGTTTTGACAACCGCTTCTGTGGTTTTTGCCGAAGACGTGTATGTTACGCAAAGAGGTAAAAAGTATCATAAGCAAGATTGTCGTTACATCCAAAACAGAGAAGTTGAGAAAATAAACAATGAAGAAGCAGAAGCAAGAGGACTTGCGCCTTGCGGAAGTTGTTTCAAAAATGAAGATCAGCAAGTGCAGCAAGAGAGCAAGAATAACGAAGGCGAAGAGCTGGTTTGTGCGGTTGAGAACTTTGACAAGCCATGATTCGCTTGAATAAGAAAAAAAGATAGTTTTCCACCTATGCTGCTGAATCAAACTTAAACAACAGGAGGAAGAGATGGAAAACACATTGAATTGTAAGATTGGAAGATTGCACAGATTAGCTGGCGATAGCGCAATGAAAGCATTCGCCGATATTATTATAAGCGATGCGATTCTAATAAAAGGATTGCGTGTCGTGGAAGGCAAAAACGGCTTATTTGTTTCAATGCCAAAACAACAAGGCAAAGACAGCAAGTGGTACGATACGATACAGCCAGTGACAAAAGAAGCGCGAGAGGAAATATCGTCCATTGTGCTTGAAGCATATAAGGGCGAGTAGTTTTTGTCATTGAAAAGCTAGATAGGGACGTTTCTGACCGTGAAGCGAAAGGTGTCCCACGTGCATATGTTAAAGGAGTTGATTATGCCGAGATCCGCAAGAATTCTTCTGAACAAGGCTTGTTATCATATTATTGCGAGGGGAAATCAATCCCAGCCAATATTTCTTAGCCAAACCGATTATGCTTTGTATTTGCATTTGCTAAAACGCTATAAGTCAAAATATCCTTTTAATCTTTACGCATTCTGCTTAATGAAGAATCATGTTCATCTTGCGCTAGAGCCAACTGATTCAAGCGAGCTTTCAAAAGCCATGCAGGGAATCAATCTTTCCTATGCAATTTATTTTAATTACAAATATCAGAAAAATGGACATTTATGGCAAGGAAGATTCAAGAGCATGGTTGTTGCTAAAGATGAATATTTGAATACGTGTTTAAATTATATTGAGGCAAATCCTTTAAGGGCAGGTATGGTAAAAAAGTTAGAAGAATATCGATGGAGCAGTTATCGATATAGGGTATTAGGTTATCCTTTGAGGGTCTTAGATAGCCTTGTTTCGTAGGTTGAGATGCATCAGGGGACACACTTGAATTCAAAAACAGAAACGTCCCTAAAAAGGGAAAACAAAGGGGTGATTACGATGAAGAGAAAAATCTTTTTGATTGCATTTTCATTCATGTTTCTAGCCGCCTACAGTCTTTTTGCCGAAGAGATAGCTGTGGAGGAGCCTTCGCAAGAGATACAGGATGCTAAGGAAGGCGATGGTCAACCAAGCAGATCTCAAGAGTCAGTAGAGAGCGAGGGCGCAGCAATGATGATGTCTACTATTGAGGGAGAGCAGCCGTATGTCTCAACCGAGAAGTTTCAGGTTGAGCCTTCAACTGGATCGGCTACGCTTTCTCTTCCAATTCAAGCTATTCAAGGCAGAAAAGGAATTCAGCCGACACTCGCGCTTACGTATAGCTCCAGCTCGCCAAACGGCATTGCAGGTGTAGGGTGGTCTTTAGAACTCGGGAGTATCCAGCGCTCTACTAAAAGAGGCTTGCCTTTCTATGATGATGCTCAGGATACCTTTGTGCTCACACAGCAAGGATCAACTCAAGAATTAGTCTATGATTCTTCAGCTGGTTTTTATCGAGCCAAGATAGAGGGTGCTTTTATGCGCATCGAATTTATCAATAACACTTACTGGCTTGTTACTGACAAAGAGGGAATTAAATATTATTTTGGCCAGACTGCCGCATCTCAGCAAGAAGATACCGGCAAAATCTTCAAATGGTGCCTTGATAGGGTTGAAGACCTGCACAATAATTATATGAAAATCATCTATTTAAAAGACCAAGGTCAAATCTATCCGGAATATATTCACTACACTGGTGATTCTACCGTAGGAGACACCTCATTTTTTGCGTTTGTCCAGTTCATGTACGAAACAAGGACCGACATTAGTTTATCTTTTAGAACTGGCTTCGCGGTTACCACACAACAACGACTTAGAGAAATAGTTGCAAAGAAAACACCCGATCAGCTAATCAGAGGTTATGCCCTTACCTATAGCGATCCTTCTGCCTCTACGCAGCGCTCTTTACTAAGGGCTGTCACGCAATACGGCGATGGTTCAGACGCATCATCGATTCCACCAACTGAATTTTTTTATAATGAAGGCGTAACAGGCTGGACGCTCGATCCAAGCTACACCATGCCGCTCGAGACACGATTTTCTTCTCATAATGGAATCAAATATATGAATTTTCACACCCGAATTGCTGATATTACTAATGATGGTTTTGCAGATGTCCTCAGCTACCACTATGATTATCCACCGACAACGCGCAAGACATTTCTTAGCAATCAAGACGGGACGTGGAGCGAAACAGCTAATTGGCAGTTGGCTAACGAGGTAAATGAATTCGTTCGCAATTGCGAAGAAATCGACAGGGAATTTGGTGTGCGTATTGTTGATGTTAACGGCGATGGCTGGCAGGATATTGTCAAGCGTTACAGGGAATGTAGCGGGACGTTACATAACGTGACATATCTCAATAATAAGGTTAATGGATGGAATTATTCTGCCGAATGGCTCATGCCCGATGGAACTACCATTGTTTCACAACAAAATTGCCCCGAATACGATTACATGGTATTTAACGGGGTGGTGTTTTCTGACATCAATGCAGACGGCTATTTTGATATCGTTAAGGCAAAGGGAAGTACGCGGAAAGTCTACATCAATCAAGCGAGCTCCGGAGACACAGGTTGGGTTGAAGCGCCTGAATGGGTTATCCCTTCAGATGTTAGTTTCACCGAAGGCGCGACATTAGTTGATTTAAATGCAGACGGCCTTCCTGATATTCCTATATCAAGGGGAACGTCTACGTATAAGGCGTATATCCATAATGGCTATGGCTGGCAGGAACATCTAAACTTCAGTCCTCCTGAGGGCAATATTAAGGAAGGCGATACCCAATTTGCTGATGTTAATGCAGACGGTCTGCCTGATTTGCTCTATAATCGCGGCGATAATAAACGTCACACGTATTTAAATACGGGTGACGGGTGGCAGCGGGCAATTGAGTGGGATATGCCGGAGGGAAACTTCCGTGATTACTACGTTCAGCTATTCGATATTGATGCTGATGGAATGATGGATGTTGCCGCGAACTACGGTAATGACGGTCTAAAGGCGTATATCAACAATAGCGAATCTTCCGATACGCTTCGGCAAGTTAGCAATAATATCGGTGCATCAACAGTTATTTCTTATGTTTCTTCGACCGTTTATGATAATACCGGTGACGATTCGATAAGCGATTTACCATTTCAAGTACAGACAGTTTCGTCAGTAACGAGTTCAGAGGAATACACAGGTCAAAGCTACACCACTGACTATACATACAAGAATGGCATGTTTGATTTTCCAAGCAGAGAATTCCGTGGTTTTGGCTATATAAAGATAACCGATGCGGATAATAATTACACTGAGACAGAGTTTTTACAGGGTGAACATACAAAAGGAAGGATAAAAGAGCAGCGGACTTATGATGCCGCAGGCAATCTTTATGCCAGGGTGGTAAATAATTGGCTAGAGCAAGAGGTGTGCCCGGGATCACAATTCGTTAAGCTTGGCCAGGCAGACAACTATAGCTGCGATGGAGATTTAACCTGTAAACAGACTACTGTTATCTACCAGGAATACGATGAATATGGCAATGTTGAAGAGATTCATGAATTAGGCGATGTATCTCAAACCGGCGATGAGCGCTATGCGCATACGGAATATGTTTACAATACTACGGACTGGCTCCTGAGATTACCTGTTACGACTTATATGCTGGACCATACAGGAAGCACCGTAAAACAGTCGTGGTTTTATTATGATGAGCAAGACTATGGAATCGCTCCTGCAATAGGTAACTTATCTAAACAAGAAGCTTGGTTTAAGACGCCGACTAATCTAAGCCCAGCCCCTGGTAGCGCAGAGAATCCAACTACCGAGTTTGAATATGATGCTTACGCCAATGTTGTAAAAACTATTGATGCAAACAACCATCATTCCACGGTTACCTATGACGGAGCATATCATATGTTTCCGGTCGTTATCGCTAACCACCTTGGTCATTTTTCAACAAACATTCATTACGGCGTAACTGACGGCGGCGCTATCGATCCTTATCCAGGAGAGGGAAGTGGCCTCTGGGGCCAGCTAAAGGCAACGGTTGATATCAATGAAGACGCCTCGCTTGTTATCTACGATAGTTTTGGTAGGGTATCAAAAAAGGTTTCATCGCAGGATTCAGTAGATCTTCCAACAGCACATTACGACTATCATTTTAAAGATTGGCCTCCGGCCGATCCTAGCTCGAATACAAGAGTAGTTTCTCATCAAAGAGAAATTTCTGGACAAGCGGGCACGCTGGATTCTGCATCGTTTTATGATGGCTTAGGAAGACTCATTCAAGCCAAGTCCGAATCTGAGACGCCGGGTACATTTGTTATCTCAGGTCAGACAGAATTTAATTCCCGAGGCCTACCCGAAAAGAAGTACCTGCCTTTTTTCGATAACACCTATAGTTTTTCAGATGTCGTTCCGCTATTTCAAAACCCATATTTACCCACTACTATAGCGTATGATCCAGTGGGTAGAATAACTCAAACCGCCAATCCGGATGGAACTAGCTCTGAAATTCAATACGACGATTGGGTGGCTACAGCCATTAACGAAAACGGTCATATGCAGAAATCATATGTTGATGCTTATGGGCGACTTATTAAAAAAGAAGAATACATCGGCGCTGACGGAAGAGATCCCATAAATTATCCAGTCACACCTTATGCGCTATACGCGACCACTTTGTATGCGTATGATTGCTTAGGAAATCTTACTTCCACAACCGATTCGCTCGGAAATTTGACGACTATCAACTACGATACCTTGGGTCGAAAAACCTCGATGGATGACTCAGATATGGGTACCTGGAGTTATGAATATGATGCAGCCGGTAACCTTATTGGTCAAACCGATGCTAAGAATCAAACCATTGACTTTGACTATGATGTGCTTAACCGACTAATCAACAAAACCGACATGGCTGGCGAAGATGTCCATTATACCTACGATGACCCCGCCATGCCGTATCCCAAAGGCAGGCTTACCCAGGCAAGCTATGCGCTTTTTGATGATACCAAGTTTCACTACGATGCTTTGGGCAGGGAGATAAAATCTGAAAAGAAGATTGAAGGCATAAACTACGAAGTACAGCGCACCTATGATGCCGTGAATAGATTAGAAACAGTAGAGTATCCTGATAGTGAAATAGCAACCTACTCATACAATAGCGCAGGCCAGGTTGAACGGATCGAGGGCATAAGCGATGCAGATACCGACACAAAGCTTTTACTTCATGCTGATGGCTACGATGGCTCAACTGTTTTTCTCGATAGTTCTTTGTCGAATCATTTGGTTTCTGCCAATGGTGATGCACAGCTTGATACTGCGGAGCATAAATTTGGAGGCAGCTCGGGTTTGTTCGACGGAAGCGGCGATTATTTAAGCATTTCCGATAGCGAAGATTGGAATTTTGACGGAGGAGACTTTACTATCGATGTATGGGTAAAGTTTAGCAGCTTGGATAATACTACGATGCTTCTGTCGCAACATGAGGACGACAATAATTATTTCAACGTATTTATGTACGGAACAAACAATAGTAATAAACTTGCTATTATATGTGTCGTTGAAGGAACCACGGTTGTTCATACCGAAACAGTGGCTCAGGCTTTTGTAGCCGATGCGTGGTATCATATTGCCTTTGTGAGGAGCGTAGATCAGGCGTATATTTTTGTCAATGGGGCAGCACAACCGTTTTCTTGGGGAGGGACATTTACTGGCAGCATGGGTGATATGGCCAATGATCTTTGGATTGGAGCAGCCAGTTCAGCATTCCCTCATTATTATTACGGTTGGATGGATGAAATAAGAATTTCTAAAGACATAGCCAGATGGACGTCTAATTTTATTCCACCGGTAGAACCCTATTTTTCGAGTACGCAATCCTATGTTACCAATGTTGACTATAATGCCGCAGGGCAGATTATAAAAATCGAATACGGCAACGGCACTGTGACAGATTACGCTTTCGATCCATTAACCCTGCGATTAACACAACTCGTCACCACTGATTCAGCACTTCAGTCTATCCAAGATTTATCCTATCAATACGATTCTGCGGGAAATATTCTATCCATAACTAATAATTTAAACTCTGTTTACTCTCAAAATTTTACCTATGACGAATTAAACCGCCTCATGACAGCTAATGGAGTTTATGGCAGCAAGGCCTATGCTTACGATGAAATCGGCAATATGATACTTAAAGACGGCGTTACCTATTCCTACGGAGAAGGTGATGTTGGACCCCATGCAATTACCAGCGGTTCTGACGGCAGTGTGTTTGAGTATGATGATAACGGCAATATGATTTCCTGGCAGACATCAAATGGTAGGGTTTATACGTATGACTTTGACGCTGAGAATCGTCTTAAAGAAGTCAGGCTCAACAATGTAACCAGAGCCACCTTCGAATATGACGGCGACGGCGGAAGGACTAAGAAAACAAAATATACTTATCAAGGTGGTGGAAGAGGCTGTTTCTTAGCTCGCACACCTATTGCAATGGCAGACGGTAGCACTAAGCCAATTGAAGAGATTAAAGTCGGAGACGAAGTAGTAAGTTACGATGAAAAGACCAAGGAGCTTGTCACTGATACTGTAAAAGAGACCTTTGTGCATGAAGCAGGCAATTATCTGATTATTAATGATTACCTGAGAGTTACGCCTAATCACCCGGTTTATTCTAATGGTAGGTGGGTAGAAATCGGCGCGCTTGCCCTGGGAGATACCCTGCAAGACAATCAGGGTAAAGGGGTAGAGATTGTAAGCATTCAGAAGAGAGCAGAGAATGCCAGGGTCTATAATTTTGAGGTCAATCCCTACCATACCTACTTTGCAGGAGGAATCTTAGCACACAACAAGGAATATTATCAGCAAGAAGAACAGCAGCATTACGGTCGACGGTTTTTTAATAATCAACCATTAAGATATGTATTTGAATTCTTATCCTCATTATTAGATCCACCAATAGTAGAGGCAGCAACGGTAATTGAGACACCAACTATTTATGTAGGCAGCCTCTATGAAAAGACCAACAACACGCCTACCAAACACATATTCTTAGGTTCACAGAGAATCACTTCAATTACTAATGGAAATCTATGTTATTTTCATACCAACCATCAGGGATCAACTGACGTGATAACTGATGATATAGGAGAGGAGGCGGTGCATTACGAATACGCGCCTTATGGAGAGATTGTTGTTAAAGAAGGTTCGGATATCACCAAATACAAGTTCACAGGAAAGCCCCTTGACGATGAAACAGGTTTATACTACTATGGTGCTAGATACTACAATCCGCTCATTGGCAGATTTCTGACACCAGATACAATTGTTCAGGAACCTCGCAATCCTCAGACTTTAAACCGTTATTCGTATTGTGGAAATAATCCAGTAAACAACGTTGACCCAACAGGACATAGTTGGTTTAAGAAATTTTTTGGACAGTTATTTGGTGCTATTCTTGGTGCAGTTTCTAATATTTTTCTTCCAGGATCTGGAGTATTTGTCTATTCAATAATATCTTCAGGCTTTACCGCTGGTATGAATGGCGGTAATGTAGGAAGGGCGATAGGCATAGGCATCGGGGCAAGCCTAGTAGGCTTTGGAGTTGGTGGTTTTGCAGGAAATCAAGTTGGAGAATTACTTAAAAGTGGATTCTGGGGAGAAATGTCAGGTTTGTTTATGGGTGGAGCTGCAGGAGGAGCATTCGGAACTGGCATAGGTGAAGGAGATATAGGTATGGCAGCTTTAGCAGGGGGAGTTGGTGCAGCATTTGGAATGGCAGGGCCAATAGGAAATATTGTTGGAGGTGGAGTTTCATCTGAAATAGCTGGCGGTGATTTTGAAGAAGGCGCAATGGGTGGCGCAATGTACGCTGCAGGTAATGGGTTAGGTAATTTAGTCCCTGATAACGGCAAGTACGCGCCGGATACATCGAATTTACAAGAAGGAGAAGTTATTATTGGCTCTCGTCCAGTAAACAACCCTATTGCTTGGCTTTTTGGAGCAAGGCATAAGTTTGTAATAGGGCCTGATGGTAGATGGGAAATGGGGAGCAACCCTAACTCTATTCCAAAAGGATTAATTTCTACGGTCAAAGGAAGCGCAGGCGGCACCTATAGGCATACAAAAAAATACCTGACAAAATACTCTCGTCAAGTGCGATGGACAAGAAGTAAAGTTAACGCACAGACATTTAAGCAAATGAAAACCAATTATGCCAATGACCATTTTGATGTTAGGTATAATCCATTGCGCCAGAACAGTAATTATGCTATTAATACTGTCGTGTATGGTTCTGGAGGAGAGATAACTGGATATTTGGGATTTGCACCTGCCTTTGAATAATTAAAAGGAAGATGAAACCATGAAAAAACTTTTAATTGTAATTGTCATAGCAGTTTTATCGAACGGCTGTAGTACTTTGCTATACCATATCGGTGGTGGTGTACCTGTAAGCATTAATTATGCATATAAAGATAATGATAGAAGCAAACCGAGGATTACTACTGGTATGACAAAAGAAGAAGTCTTGAGTTTATGGGGAGCTCCGGAGTCTACTGCTTCTACAAAAAGCGCAGAAGATTACGGGGCTGATGCAGAGTGGTCTTATAGTGTTATCTTGAAGTCATGGCAAGATAGATACGGAAAAGAAGAAGATGAGTATATAGAAAGATCTGTTTATGTATGCTTCGGTCTCTATTTCAAAAATGGAAGCTTGTTTAAAATTGAAAAAAGAAAGTATGATTCAAGGATTGATTTATAAAAAATATACTAGCTTCTAGCTTCATAATAAATAATAAATGAAACCTTTTTTAAAATACCTTATATGTATTATAAAGTTATGATAGTAGTGTCCCGCAGCAGTTGCAGTTCCCGTAGCTCCTAAATTTTAAAAAAATTTACCAACTCGTTTCTTGCTGAAGGCTAGATTCAGTTCTTGTATGTTATAAGTTTTTCCCTCCAGAAACCGCTTTCTCAAAGGGATGTTTCGCCCCTTGTTTTCCTCAATTTGTATGTCATACTTGTACTAGCTCTTTATGAAGTAGACTCTTTTCCGAAAAGGCAAATCTATCGAAAGATAGAGACGCAAAGCTACGGATCTAAGGGTAGTATTGAAAAGCCACGGATTACCCAAGATCGCCGGGCCGCCTGACACTGAAACTTTGGCAGGCACACCGATAACAACTCAAGGGTCAGGGTTGTGCGAAATTACTGCGGTCGAGATTAGTTCTGGCTTATGCCAATAGACAGCCGAGTTACCGAAAAAATAAAGGTAACTCGGTTTTTTTTATTTTTTAGCAAACATTGTTTTTTAATTAAGGAGGCAAGATGAACAGAAAGCCACGGAATCTTATTGCAACAAGTTTGCTTCTTATGGTATTATCGATTGTTCTTTTAGGCGATCAGATAGCAATTGAAGCAGAGCAACTCCCGCCTGTAATTCCAGAATTACCGCAATGCGAAGGCCGCTCGGTCTGTCCGTTTGGCGTCGTGTTTAACCGCTGGGAAGCTGATGAGGTTGAGCACTATTGTCAATTCCCGCTTTTGCTTATCAATCAAAGGTATCAGGCGGCCAATATGGATCAATGTCCCGATACGCAGTTCTATTTTTACTATCCTTTTCATGATAGGCACTTTTATCCCGCTCCATTTTACGAACAAGATTATGTTGAGAGCCATCCGGAATGGTTCCTTTTTGACGTAGGGTTTGAGGGTGATATGATACACCGTGTTTATGATACGCGCTGGCCGCATATTTTTAAGATGGATGTCAACAACTTGGAATACCGCGAATATATGAAAGATCGGTATCAAAGACTGTTTTACGAACAGGTACCTGGTATTACCGGCATCTTTGAAGACGGAGATTTTGGCGGGCACGACTGGACTTTGTGGGGCAGGCATAATTTATCGTGCGCAGAAGGTCATCAGCCAGATGGCATTGACCGCTGCCCGCCCCATTATGATACTGCCGAGTCATACAATGATTTCTACAACGATGCATATAATGACTTGCAGACCTCTTTACCGGATATACCGTTTATCTCTAATTCAGGGTATGAGCTCGATGGGCTTGAGGCAGGCGCGCCTATAGGGGAAACCAAAGAGCATACCTGGCATTTTCACGGACGCGGGGCAGATCAGTTTTACGGATACAACGAATGGAAAAGACACGTAGATTGGTTTGGCAGGCCCGAACATACAGGTAAAATAACAATGGCTATGAGCGGCTCTTCACAGCATGAGCCCGGCGTGCCAGATGAGGTATGGAGAAACCGGATGATGGAGTATAGCGCGGGCAGTTTTCTTTTGGGCCTCAACCCAGATGCCTCAGAAAATTTATTGTATTGGCATACGGTATGGTGGTACTCGAAGCCTGACTATGAAGACCGTATCTATTCTTTTGATATCGGCGATCCTCTTGGGACGCACTATATCTTACCCAACGCTGCTAATGATGATGAGGAGTGTAAGCCCTGGCATCAAAAGGGTGTTCATACCAGAGATTTCAGTGAGGGCAAGGTGTTGGTCAACCCAACTCCAACATGCACTTATCAGATTCCACTGAATAGGCGCTATAAGGATCTGGATGGACAAAGGGTACGAGGCGCCTTGACGCTTACGCCGAATACCGCAAAAATTCTTTTAAACGCAGGTCCAACAATTAGGCGACGAAAGTCCGTAACGTTAGACAGGGAAAGACAGAACACACGACAGTTCAGAAAATAATATAAAAAAAGATATTTTTGAAGGGGGCAACTCAATTTTGAGTTGCCCCTTTTTATTAGGCTGTTAACGGAAAGGGTTGAGTAGGAGTTTAAAAAATCAACGTCTGGATTTTTGTGAGAGCGGTTCGATTTTGGTGGAGCGGAATTCTCTTTTTGCTTTGGTGAATGAGGTCTTGAATTGAATCCCTTCGAGGTTCCAATAGGTAACAAAGAGCGTAAACGCAGCAAATACTAAATGGCCGGTGATCTTTCCCGCAAACTCAGCCCTGCATTCTTCGCCATCCTTAAACACCCTTGCCTCAAGAGGCTTTACTTCCTTAGGTTTAATCTCAGGGATAGGGTTGAAGGTAAATATAAAGTCTGTTTCATAGCCAAAATCTTTAAGGGTAATGGTTAGGTCTTGAATTGCAATGCCGCGGGCGGTGATTGCTCCTACGTTTTTAATACGTGGACGTAAGTCATACTGGTCGATTTCAGGCATGAGCTCAGGTATGCGGTGCCTGCGGATCTCAAGGGCCAGGGATCGCGTAAGCTTGAAGATCACATAGACGCAGACGCACACAACGGCTACAAGGCTTATGATTGCCCAATCTTTTATCGTAAGGAGTTGTATGAAGTTAGTTATGTTATTCATTTCTCTAGGATTATACCATAAAATGAAAAAGTTGCGATAGTTTGTTTGCTGTTTTTTCCTTTGACACAGCGTATACAACTTGCTAAAATAAAATTAATAAAGATTTCTCCACTGATACCGGAGAAGAGCCCAGCGAGCAAATAGTCCAAATGAAGTGCGCTGGGCTCAATTTTTTCCTTGCGGAACTGTTTTGCATACGTTACAATAGAATCATCAAAATAAAAACAAACCTATGGGAAGAAATGATGGGTTGGGATAAATAGTTTGGGCGTCCGCCAATGAATCTTTGGCGGACGCCCCTTTTTATTATCAAAAAGGAGGTGGGAGATGGAAGAGAGACAAATAGGTAAAATCTCGCACTACTTCAACAGGATTAACGTCGGCATTATTGAGCTCACTGACACCCTTAAGGTCGGGGAGACCATCCATATCAAGGGCCACAGTGACGATTTTTCCCAGCAAGTCGATTCTATGCAGATTGAGCATGATAAAATTGAAGAAGCTAAAGCAGGAGACTCGGTTGGGATAAAGGTTGCCGGCAGGGTCCACGAAAACGACGCAGTCTATAAAGTTGCTAACTAGGAGCACGCCGCCAGAAAACATTTTGCATGAAAAAAATCAACATCTCGTTTAGAACATTCCGCACTAAGGTAACGCTGGTTTTGATCCTCTCAATGCTTTTTGTTGGGGCTTTGAGCAATTATTTGGTATATACCTTTGCGCTCAAATCACAATTTAGTGAGATCAGAAAAGAATTGATGCTCATGGCCCAAACTGCAGCACTCTTTGTTGATGCAGAAACTATTCAACAAGTCCCTCTTAACCAAGGAGGAAGGAACACTGTCCCCTTTATCACCATTGAAGAGCAACTAAAAAGGATCCGCGTAATAGATCCTATGATTACCTTTATCTATACGATGAAAAAGACCGATACACCCGGTACGTGGCAATTTATTGTTGATCCGGATCTGCCTAATGAAGAAGAATTAGAAGAGGATATTACTTCCTATCCGGGAGATACATACGATGCTTCACGTTTCCCTGAGATGATGAAGGCATTTGACGGCCCGGCTGCAGATACACAACTTGAGGTTGACGAATGGGGCGCTACCATATCTGGATACGCTCCTATTCTTGACAACAATGGAAAGGCTGTTGCAATGCTCGGGGTGGATGTGAGCGCAGATAATCTCTACTCAACACAACAAGAGGTACACAAACGCGCGCTGTTTGTATTGGGTATTGGCATTATTCTTTCGCTCATAGTGGCTTTTGCGATTTCCCAGAGGATCTCTAAGCCGATAGAAAAATTGGTAGATGCATCCAGCCGTATTGCTGATGGAGATCTTGGTTATCGAGTAGAGATCAAGGGCGATGATGAGATAAGCGTATTGGCAAAGTCATTCAATGAAATGGCAGAGAAGCTACGCATATCCAGGAAAAAGCTCTATACTTATTTCTACCGAGTATTACAGTCGCTGGTATTGATTATTGAAGCCAGGGACCATTATACCAAGGGTCACTCTGAGAAGGTGGCTGAACATTCATCAAAGATTGCTGCCAAGATGGGATTTACGCTGGATAAAGTTGAGCTCGTTAGAGAAATGGCACTAGTGCACGATATCGGCAAGTTAGGAATTAAAGAGAGCATCCTCAATAAAAAAGAAAAGCTTACTGAAGAAGAATGGAATATTATTAAACAGCATCCTGTGATAGGAGGCGAAATACTAAAGCCTATTCTAATAAACAAAGAAATGCTTGATATTGTCACAGGTCATCACGAGCGATATGACGGAAAAGGATATCCTGATAAGTTAAGTGGGGAGGAGATTAATACGTTAACCGCAATACTTTCGGTAGCAGATGCCTATGATGCCATGACCGCAGATAGGGCATATAGGGCGGGATTAGGCAAAGAGGTTGCAATAGAGCAACTCAAAGCGAATAAAGGCACTCAGTTTAACCCTAGGATTGTGGATGTATTTCTGAAAATTTTAGAAAGAGAAGCGGGGTAATTTTCTCTTGAAGCAGCACGTAGTCTTTGCTACACTTACTACATTTACGGGAGAAAGATGTAATGGACGTACCTAAGCAGGAAAACGTAAGTAGTATCGAATCGATTGCCAGTTCGATTGAAACCGACCATCAGGTGTACCGCTGGTTTTCGTTTCTTATCGCGCAACCCGGGGTAAAGCAACGGCTTGAAAAGGTAAAAGGCTATATAGAGCTATGCTGCCGCTTGAGCAAGGCAATTAGGGTACAGCGAATGCTTTGTGCGGTGTTGTTGTGCGTAGGATTATTTGCGCTGTATACTGAAGAATATATCTATTTTGGGTGGGTGCCGATTCTAATGTATCCGTGTATCAGATTGCACTATTTACGAAAAAAAACTGTAGTAGAGATCAGCACACAGCTGATAACTTGCGACTATAAGAAACAAGAGCTATCCCAAAAAACCCTTTATCAGCTCGGTGAAATTTACAGCAGGAAATACGACACTCTGTCTCTGGTGGATGGCATCCAGGCGCTTGATAATATATCTCGCATTACTATTGTGGCTGCGTTTATCATTGCCTGTTTTGTTTTTAGCTCAAGCATTCTTAAGGTATATCTTTTTGCCATCAGCGCATATTTTATTGTCTATATCGTAATAAACATGCCGTTTATGTATAAGCGTTTTAAGTAGGCAATCGCCGATATTGTTAAAAAAAAGCCAATTTTCTTTTAAAGAAAATTGGCTTTAATTATTTTCTAGACCAATACTAGCGGTTTAACGCAACCACCAGTAGAAATCTAAAAAACTAAAACTTATTGTAAATAACGCTATGACTATTACAGATATTCCTATTGCGCCCATTTTTCTCCTTTTGTTTAAATTGTAATGCTCAGCACTAAAATTGTCAAGCGTAAATTTTACGTTTTTTCATAACCCTGCAGTACAATAAATCAAGCCAGGAAGCTGAGGCCTAGAAATACTAAAGTCATAAAGGCCGCTATTGCCATTATTCCGTACCCTACTTTAGTTGTGGTGTAGAGATAAAGAAAACGCAAGGGAGTAAATAAGCTACCCAGGATAAAGCCATTTATTTGTTTGTGGCGAAACGCTAACCTGTGATAAGAATAGTTTCTCCAGCTCAGATTGGTTATTCGGTTTTCTTTTATCATGAAGTAAAAGAGATTTGATCCGGGCAGGGGGGTGAGAAGCGAAAGGGAGCACGCATAAGGATTAATAGTGAAACAAAATTTCCATAACCGAAATACACTTTTTACATTATCAGAGTCCCACCCTATGATCATATGTGCTTTAATCCTGATGCCGATTTTTTTAATTTTATTGCTTAGCTGTATATATTGTTCTGAAAGGGTAAATTTCCCACCTTGTTTTTTTTCGCTTGAACCGGTAAATATCTCATAGCCAATGAGAAATCCAGAGCATCCGCTTTTCTTGGCAAGCGATAGTATTTCATCGTTTTTTGCGACATCAATGGTGCAGAGGGCTTTCCATTGGATATTAAGAGGGATTAATGCCTTGAAGAGTTCTCTGGAGTGTGCCGGGTCTGCATATATGTTGTTATCGATGAATTTCACATCTTTTGCGTATCGGGGTCCCATTTTCTTAATTAATTCAACAGTTTGAGCGATGGGCTTATGTCTGATGGAGTGACCGCTTAAAGAAGGAATGGTACAGAAATCACATTTATATTTGCATCCTCGGATCGTCTCAAGGTAACTATGTATTATTTCAGGAGGAGAATTAAGGAGTTCAAGATGGGTCTCCGTATAGAAATCTTCCTTGGGATAGCCGAGGTATTTTTTTTGAAGGCAGTTATTTTCATAATCATGAATTACCTGCTTCCACACTCCCTCGACTTCACCGATAACAACACTGTCACAGAACTCTAAGGCTTCATCTGAAAAATAAGAAACGTGCACGCCGCCCATGATGACCGTTGAGCCACGCTTCTTGAATTCCTTGGCGATTTTGTAGGCCTCGTAGGAGTTTGAGGAGGTACAGGTAATAGCTACTAATTTATTTTTTTTGTAAAATCTTTTATGCCAATTAATCCTATTGAACTCTCTGAACGTGTAATTTTTAGGAGTGAGCGCTTTGAGGACTATAAAAACTGCCGGATAGTAACGTATTAAGGCTGTTCCCAGATGATCAAATACGCCACCCCATACAGGGTGAATTAGAAAGATTTCTTTTTTTGCATCGAACTTCTTATAAATCTCCGGGTATCCATCTAAAAAAAGAGTTGTTATGTAAAGAAAGAACAGAAAATGCAGACATCTAGAAATAGCTATAAGTAACAGTTGCGATTTTCCTATGGCCATATTCTTTAATACCAAGGAAAGGACTATATCGATAAGCAAGAGCGCAAGGACAACGGCGACGTTGATAACGCTTATGTTGATTTTTTTTCTTTCAATCTTAAAAGGCTTGAGGTATTTCTTAGCGACAATTACATAGGAAAGGAAAAAAAGAGGAATAAGCGAAAAGGGCACAAGAGAGAAAGAGGAGGTTGTAGAGTAGGGTAAATATGCAATGAGTTCAAACAGCGCAAACGGGGCATAGAGTTTCCAGAGACTTTTTACGTTCCTTTTTAAGAGTGCAACGTTTGCTACCATTTCTTGGCCACTTACTATTTCAACCAAGCTACCGTAGAGGCCGCTTACAAGATAGATTTTTGCGGGTAAGAAGAATAAGAGCGTCAGCCAGGATAGGGAGTTTGCAAGTGCAGATTTAAAGATTAAATCAAACAGAAAAGCAATGATTACGAGGATAAGAGTAGAACTGAGTATCTCAAATGATCTTTTGAAAGCTGGTTCGCGGGGTACCATTGAAATATAGTGTACAATAGTTCATTCATTGGCGCAATAAAAAAAGGGCGAATTTTCCTGTTCGGGAAATTCGCCTTACTGCTAAAGAACTTAACGGCTATTTTAACGCAACCACCAGTAGAAATCAAAAAAACTAAAACTAATAGTAAGTAACACTATTATTACTACAGATATTCCTATTGCACTCATTTTTTCTCCTTGTTAGGAAAGTCGCCATGCTCGCCAAAAAAATTAGCGGCTATTTAACGCATCCACCAGTAAAAATCTAGGAAGTTCAGCGATAGAACAAAAATACCGACTAATGCAATTACTGAAATAGCTCCCATTTTTCCATCCTTCTTTTGCTAGGTTTTATCGAATCTACTTTTATGAAGTTCCAGAAATGCAGTAATAATTATTCTATCTGCTTTATTTTATTGCATTAATAAACAATTGTCAACCACAATTTTTTATTCGAGAATTTACATTGTCCTTACTTAAAACGCAACACTATTAGAGCTAATGCTGAAACCGCGAGTATCGCATATCCTTGTTTTGAAGCGGTAAGTACAAAGACATAGCGCAGTAAAGGCGAGAAGGCGTTGAGCAGACCATTTTTTAACCGGGCGTGTTGAAAAACAAGGTTAAAACAGTCGAAATTGCGCCAGTTAAGGCTGGTTAAGCGGTTTTCTCGTAGTATAGTGTAATACATCGGCGCCCCGGGAACAGGCGTGAGGATAGAAAGCCCTATTCGCGAGGGACTAAGCAGGAAGCTGAATTTCCATAAGCGAAGCAAATTTTTTAGATTATCAGAATCATAGCCAAAGATAAACTGGCCTTTTATTGCAATCCGCGCTTTTTTAATTCTTTTGGTAAACTGCAGGTATTTTTCCGATAAGCCGTATTTCCCACCCTGTTTCTTTTCTTGAGAATCACCGAAAATCTCATATCCGAAGAGGATGCGATCGCAGCCAGAATCTTTCAGCAGTTGAATGGTTTGAGCATCTCTGGCAATGTCAATTGTGCACTGACCGCCCCACTTAATCTTGAGGGGTTTTAGCGCCTTAAAAAGTTTTTCAGCATAGTGCGGGTCCGCGTACATATTATTATCGAGAAACGATACTTTTTTGTGGGATTGGTTAAATCTTTTAATCTGTGCCAGAAGCAAGCGAATGGGTTTTTTTCTAAGAGGCACTCCATTGAAATTAGGCACCGTGCAAAAATCGCAGCGGTACTTACATCCACGGCTAGCCTCAAGATAGTCTTTGATCATATGGGGGGAAGCATTCAGGATTCCAGGTTGAACTTCTTGATAGTACTTCTCAAGGGGCTGGGCAACGTATTTTTCTTGAAGACAGCCGTTTTCGTAGTCTTTGATGACTTGTTTCCAAACGCCTTCGGCTTCCCCCAGCACTACACTGTTGCAGAACTCCAGGGCTTCATCAGAAAGGTAGGTGACATGAGGCCCACCCATAATGACGGTTGCGCCGCGCTTTTTAAATTCTTTGGCTATTTTGTAAGCCTCTTGGCAGTTTGAAGTGTAACAGGATATGGCGACCAGCACATTGCTTTTGTAGTAGCGATCATAAAAATTAACACGGTTGAACTCTTTGAAGTGATAGTGTTTCGGGGTGAGTGTTTTTAAGATCAAGAAAAACGGAGGATATAGGAAGCGTGTCGCGATAAGAGAGAAGCTGTTAAAAACTCCCCCGCCTACCGGATTAACGAGAAATATTTCCTTTTGATGGATACGATTTTTTTTAATCTCAGGATAGACATCGAACACTGACAGGGTGATTGAGAGCACGATAAGAAAATGAATATATCGTGATGCAAAGAGAATCAGCGAATACCATCTACCGAGGCCTGTAAAACCAAGGGGGTAGAAAAGAGCTATCTGCAGCAGATAGAGCGCTAAAAGAGAAAAAGTTAACTGGGGTGCAATGGCGATCTTTCTTTTTGCAAGATCCCTAGGCGATAGGCATTTTCTGACGATAACCCAATAGATAAATATACATGCGATGATACTATTAAAAGGGCCGAGTGATGATGTTGCGGCAAGCGGTGAGTAGGGGTGAGCGGCAACATGAAAAAGCGCAAAAGCGATATAAGGTTTCCAAAATTTTCTTACATTGTTTTTTAAGAGCGCAACGCTTACTACCATTTCTTTGCCGCTGGCAAGCTCTGCGAGAGTGCCGTAGATGCCGCTGAATAGGTAAACCTTAAGGGGGAAAATGATAAAGAGCGTTAGGAGGCTAAAAGGATGCTGAGAGGTCCATTTACAAGCTAGATCAAGCAGGAAGGCGAAAAAAACAAGAATAATGACGGAATTAAGGATAGAAAACGATTTACGAAGCAAGGATTGCTGTTTGGTCATTGGATTATAGTCTACAGCAGTCTTTTGCAACAGTCAATAAAATCTAGGTTGCGGCATTTACTGCGTTTGCAGGATTTCCCTCGAGAAATCCTTTTATATTTTGGCAGGTGGTATCGAGGATCCGCTGCAGGGCCTCTTTGGAATAAAAGGCAGTATGGGGGGTAAATGTTACATTTTCCCTCTGTAAAAGGAAGCCGTTTCGAAGCATTAGCTGGAGTTTTTCAGGGTTGTATAGTTCTTTCTTTTTGCGCATTAAGAGTTGTTTTTCTTCAAGGATAATATCTTCTCCCTCAAGCACATCAAGGCCGGCACCAGCTAAGATTCCTTCATCCAGCGCTTTGGTAAGGGCTAGCGTATCTACCAGAGCACCTCTCGCAGTATTGATAAGGATCGCGCCCTTTTTTATAAGCTTAATATTATCTTCGTTTATCAAATGGTGAGTTTTTTTATTGTGAGGTGCGTGCAGAGTGATTATGTCAGATTCCTTGAGCAGTGTTTCGAAATCAGCGTATTTAAACCCGAGCACCTCTTCAAGAAAATGATTTTGCATCGGGTCAAACGCCAAGACCTTCATGCAAAAACCTACCGCCATCTTTATCACCCGAAGGCCGATGTGGCCGGTACCCACAACGCCGATGGTTTTTCCTTTCAGGTCAAAGCCCATGAGTTCTTTAATGGAAAAATCTCCTTCGCTTACTTTAAAATGTGATTTTTTTAAATTGCGTGCAATGGAGAGGATGAGTGCAAAGGTGTGTTCGGCAACGGTGTTTTCACCGTAGGTGGGTACGTTTGAAACGCTAATGCCTTTTGAGCGGGCATGTTCAATATCGATGTGGTCAAAGCCAGTGGAGCGCGTAGTGATGTATTTAAGCTTAGGGAGAGAATCGATTACCTTTTTATCTACTTTAGAATTAATAAAAGTGGAGAGAACTACACTGTCTTTAATTTTATCGAGGGCAAGATCAGCAGTTTCTGCGTAATGCTTAAGAGTAACTTCCGTTTGCAGGCGATCTTTAAGATACTCTGCTTCCCAGAGGTCTTCGATGTCCACAAAGGATACAACTGGTTTCATGTGCCTTGCTTTTGCGTTTCTTCTTTAATGACCTGATCGATGTATTTGTCTGCCTCGGGCATGTCTTCGAAGATATCAATGATAGGCAGGATTTTCATCATATCAAATACTTTTTTGATTTGAGGTTGTAGGTTGGTCATGGCAAAGGTTGCATTTTTTTCTTTAAGGGCTTTTTGTGCCCAGAGCACGGTTCGAATCCCTGCACTGCTTACGTAGTCAACATTACTCATATCTAAAATAAGTGCTTTTGTTTTTTCATCAATAATTTCTTTTAACTCTTCTTCGAGTTGATGGTAGGTGTCGCTATCGATAGGGCCTTCTAACTGTGCGGTATAGACAAAATCTTTTTTCTTTGTAACTTTGATGTCCAATCCCATTTTTGACCTCCCTTTAAGGTTTGCTTATATTAATTTATTGGTGGGCAGTGTGTTTATTATATGCTTGAGCAGTTGGAATGTAAAGAAAAAAAATAATGGAAAATTAAGGAATTTAACCTTGCCAATAGCAGCAACAGGGATGTACAATATCTTTAAGGAGTTCAGTATTCATAGTCGTATTGAAAAAGGAGTAGCAATGGGGGCAAAGCTGAGTTCAGCCGATGCGCAGTTTCTCATACGTCGAAAAAGTAAAATGTATAAAGTGGGACCGTGCATTGCGCTGCTGGTGGTTATAGCAATAATTTTTTGCGGTGCCAAGATATATATTGCCGCGGCTGCCAGAGTTATTGATGAGCAGATAGCTGCCTTGAAATATCTTAAGACTCCTACTCAGGAAGCGGCTGAATATAAAGAATCGACGGCGGAAAATCTAGAAGTGTCTAAGAATTTAATGGTAAGCTTGTATTGGCACAAGGTGTATTTGCTCTATGTGTTGTTTTTAGCAATGCTGTTTCATCATATCCTTAGCCAAGCAGAAGATAATCGCTTTTTGAGGATTGTCGACACTATTCTGACGTTCCCTGAACGCACACAATAAAAGACCTTAAGGAAGTTTAGGTCGCGGGAAAAGTTTATAGCAAGACACATTCGACAAGGAAATAAATCAAGAAGGAGATAGCGATGCCATATATAACCATAATCGAAGCTTTATTAATGGGGTGTTTTTTTGCTTTCTTTTTCTTAGGGGTGCTGGCGCATGTTCAAAATGTGTATTCAAGCTACCTGAAGGATTCCGGTGATCAGCCAACGAAAAGAGGCCTGTTTCTTCTATCTCTTAGAAAGCCATCTAAATTTGTTTTGGTAGGAATTATTGGATTTGTGTCAGTGGTGTGCACTTACGCCGTGCTTTATAAGCTCGAAATTCCCAAGTCAGTAATGCGCGTTCATGCACTATTATCCTTTATTATGATTTGGACTGCAGTTGATGTCTTAACCCTTGTACGCGCCTTAATGAGAGGGGCAGATCAAGAAAATCGCCTTTCAAACATTATAAAAACACTCATTGAGCTTACCATAGTTTTTATCACTTTATTTCTTATGGTGTACGTAGGCAGCTTATTTTCCGCTTGAGGCAGGAAAATACTTATAAATAAAAATTTTTTGGTATAATGGAAAGGATGATTAATTTAAGATTAATGCGATGCCATACTTAACAGAGGCATTGTTGGAAAGGAGCGTGGATGAAAGCTTCAGGAAAAACAATTAAGATCTTTAAGATAAAGAACAGAAGGGGATTTGCTGCACTATGCGCAGATCATCTTACCGAAGGAAGCACCCGTCAAGAGGCACGTAGTCGAATGGAAAAGGCTTTGCGTCGGAAAAGAAAAAGAGCAACGTGACCACGCTTTTACTGCACAAACATTATATTAAAAGGAAAGGATCGGATGAGGCTTAGGCTGCAGAGAG
>JBHPFN010000005.1:0-65309 GCA_042571725.1 Candidatus Omnitrophota bacterium | reverse complement strand
AGAAATATCATTTACTGCCCGAAGCATCAGCGGTAGCGCTATCAATGACAGAAGTGTGGCAATGCTTAAGCCGGAGATAAAATCCTTGGTCATCTTTGTCACAAACGCTGTATGCCCAGTGGTAAATACATCCAATATCACTAATGTCACAATGGTAGTCACAGACGTCAAAAGAATCGGCCGTAAGCGTAATTTACAGGCCTGTTCGATGGCATCAGACTCATTAAACCCTTGTTCTCGCAACCTGTTGTAGGCATGTAATAACATCAAACCAATATTAATCACCAATCCCGGAAGAACAACCATAACGATTATCGAGGCGATTTCAAAACCGGAGTCGGTCAAAAGCGCAACCGCAAAAATACCTGCAGGTGCAAAAAGAATACTGCCTAATACCACAAAGGTCTGCGATATCCGCCCCCCGAGAGGAACCAATATCATAAACCAGGCGACCAACAGCGCCCAGAAATAATTAACTCCCAGCTTGTTCATAGACTCAGACTCTTCGCGCTCTGCTTCTCCAAAGCGCATCTGGTGAGCGCCGGGAAACTGCTGTTGGTTATCCTGCCACCACGTATTGATGGCATCTTGAATAGCACGGTGGTCTGCCTGTGGCTCAGGAATAATCTGGAAGGTTACCGCGTAGTTTCTGTCTTGACGCAACTCTGAGGTATGCTGCCAATCCCTGGTGATGCTGGCAAAACTTTCCAGCGGTATGCTTTCGCCCTCTTTATTGGGAACGGTGAACGATCTTATTACCTCAATATTATTTCTAATGTCCTTGCCACCAATAACCCGGACGCCGATTTTTTCAGCACCTTCATGGAAGTCGAATACCTTTACACCCTCTCTAAAGGCAAACAACTGCCTTCTTACCTCAGCCTCATCAAGATGAAAGTGATTTGCTTTCTTTTCATCTATGTCAATGGTCAATGTCGGTCGTCCCTGATCAAAATTAGAGGTAACGCTTTCAACTTCGGGGATGTTTGCTGCAAAATCGGTAAAATCTTTAGCAACACCCTGCTGAAGGCCCTCTGTGGTCTTGCCAAAGAAACCCACCTCTATAGAACGTCCTTGCTCACCAAGCGCGCTTTCTTCAAAGCTTATTTCCACATCATGTAACCTAAGGCTGCTTCTTTGCGCCTGAGCAATAGCAGCTTGTGTTTCTTGTTTGATCTCTCTGCCGTTGCGGCGAAAGCCGTCCTCGATTTTAACGAAGACAGTGGCGGTATTCGATGCATTATTTTCATCTCCTATCTCTGTAAAGATAACATTCACGTGTTCCTGTGGAACATATTCCTTTGCAGCCAGTGCGAATCTGGCCATCTCTTCATCGTTGATATTCGTATCGTGCGCGGTAAGATTAATCTTAAAGTAGCTAATCTCCTCTTGATGAATGAATTGAAACGGTTGTTTTACAAAACCGGCGATGATTAGCGCGAAACAACCAACAATGCCCACCGGAACGATTAACCATCTGAATCGAGAAAGTCGTGTAATCAGTCTTGCGTAGCCCGTGCCTAGCCTTTCCATAGCAACGGATGGCTTCGGAGAGGACTTACCCTTGCCTTCAGGCGCGCTGGCATAAATCATTGGTATAAGCGTAAGCGCGAATACCAGAGAACTTAAAAGTGTTACGCTTACCACCGTTGCAAGAGTCTGGAAGTTGCTTTGCATATAGCTGGTTTCAAGCAGAAGCGGTGCCATAAATACAACCGTGGTCAGACTCGAGAACGTAACCGGTATGCCCATTTCTTTTACAGCCATTACCGTGGCCTTAAAAGGCGAAAACCTTTGCTCTAAGAACCGTCGGCGGCTTTCGGCGATCACCAGGCTGTCATCAACTACCATACCCAACACTAAAATGAGGCCGGTAAGACTGATTACACTAATAGGAATGCCTAAATAGTACAGTGCAATTAAGGTTACCGCAATCGGTGCCACTACGCCCAACTCTACAAGTGAGGTATCTCTTTTATTTCTGAAGACGAAATAGAGAAGCACCAGAATTACTATTGCGCCCACAAAGAAGGCACGCAAGAACTCCTTAAGCATCTTAAGCGGTGCTTGTGAGCTATCCTGAGTGAATATAATCTCTGCCTCAGGATTCTTTTGCTCAAATTGTGCAATGAGTGCTTTTATCTCTTGCATTGACTCTTCTAGATCATATCCATCGGCTTTCTCGATAATCAATTTAACCGCGCGCTGTCCGTCGATATCTACCGTGGTCGCCCTGTTATCAAATACCTCTTCGACATCAGCCATATCTTCTAATGTACCGGTGCCGATAGGCAGGCCTCTTAGGGCATCAAGATTGAAACGTCTATCTTTAGTTGCAAGAGGTATCTCGTCAGATTTTCTTTCTAAAATGGTCGAGAAACTTATACCCTTTGCTGACCTTGCCGTCTCAACCACGTTACCAAACAGGCGCACATAGGTAGGTCTAACCCCCACTTCAATCTCTGGACGTGTAAGGCTCGTTGTTTTTACGTCTTTTGTACTCGGGGAGGCCTTGAGCTCTTTTCTAAGAGCCTCTCCTGCATGCTGCAGGTCTGAATAATCTTCAAAGCCGGTTAAAAGAATGGTTGCGATAGGCATCCTAAAAGTCTCTTGCGTAATGGTTCTTCTCGCCTGATCGGATAAATCCAACTCATCATCAATAAAAGCGCGGCGCTCATTAATAAATTGCGCAATGGTTGCCCTTGTCTCATCATCTCTGACCTTGGCAACAACTATTGCCCGGCCTGCGTGGGTAGTTGAGTTAATAGCTTTTACTGGGATGTGGCTGTTATCAGCAATATCGTTTTCAACCTCTTGTGTAATAAACATCATGCCATCGCGAGACAGGCCAGGTTCGGTAATCGTAAAGACAATCCTGTTCTTCTCTCGAACGTGCTCAAATTCTTTCGGATTCTTACCAGTGACGAAGAAGCTTGTCAGAATAATAATCCCTATAAACGCCAGAGAAATCCTGGCTGCTTTTTGGCGGAAGGCTGCTGATATCTCAAACCCACCAAGCCCTAACGAGGTAAAGTGGCTGACCTCTCCCGAACCAGGAGAAACAGACTCATCTTCAGGAGTGGAAGCATCGACTCTGATATGAGGAAAACATTCTCTGAATAACCTCGTTACCCTTTGAAGTCCCCCTTGCCGCGCTATAACTATTCTTAAAACATTCTGTAGTCCTACTGGATATCGTGCCGTAAGGATATGTTCAGTAAGCTTTGCAACCCTTTCATCAAGTGACTTTCCTCTTATTTCTTCGAAGAGATCACCAAAACCGCCTGCGAGCCCCCAGCCGCGACTATAGCTGTCTGTAAGGCATTCGATAACACCCGCGCTAATCTCCTGGCCGTGTTCTTCTTCCACATCTTGAAGAAAGTAGGTTAAGTACAGATATGTAAACAATGCCTCTAATTCTTCGAGCTTTTCAACTTCCCATTTTTGATCTAATGCCATGAGGGTATCGGTGACCTCTTTCAATAAACTTTTTGCTTTTGTGGAATAGTGCTGTATTAACCAATCGGTCCTAGGATCATCCAGGCTTCTTCGGCCTCGCATAAATAAGAATCCTACTATCGCCCCTACCACCACGGCTATCTCTGTTATTTCAAACATCCCCAACCCAAACAAGGTAAAGTGGCTGGCCTGGTCATGATTTTCCTCGGGTGGCGGTTCTCCATTAAGCTCTGCCTCACCAACGTAACGTGAAAAGAGTGTGACATATATCGAGGCAGCTCTATATATTCCTTCTCGCCTATCTTCTTCAGAGCCATCAGGGATAGCCCTACGCACCGCTTCTTCAAGATCTGACTCATCGAATGTTCCTGAAGTAATATAGACAGCGAGCGTATCAATCCTTTCGGGAAGAGACTTTCCGCGTAATTCATTAAGGAATAAAGTTCTGAAATCACTCCCTAAAAACTCGCGTCGTAATTGAACAATAACCGCACAGCAAATCGTCGGTCCGCGCTTCTTCTCTATCCTTTCAAGCCCATAGGAAGCGGTAACTAACTGAAATAGAAAATCTAACTCATAGAGTCTTTCGTCGTACCAGCGGCCTGATTCTACCATTTTATTACTGACTTCTTCGAATGATCCTCGCATTGATTGAGTATACTCGCGTATTGCTCTATCTTGATCCCATACATCCCTATTTCTCGAAGCTTGAGCATCAGAGTTGCTGGCTGACGATGCAATGAATTTCTTTATTAAAAGTATCCATGCTATAAAGATTAAGAGACCAAATAAGTCCCCAAAAGGATCTGCGCGCATAGCTCTCATGTCTTCGTTTCCAAGAACTTCAGCATAGGCAGAAGAAACTTCGCCGAACAGAACAAGTCCAGCTACAATCATTCCTGCTGCCTGCGCCTTCTTCCTGCGTATTGAAAGAGCTAACAATACTACGACAACAGCCCCAAGACCGCGCAAAATGTGACGCCATCTATACATGAATGACTGTGATTCTGACACTTCCTGTTCTGACGCTTCTTGCTCTATTGCCTCTTGAGCTACTGTTTCATTGTGGTAGGTGAAGGTTGTTGTATCGGTAAGTGTGGTCTGAGGGATAGCGGTGGATTCTTGTTCAGCGCGGGATGCCATGATTACCGCAGCCACTTTTAGGTCTACATCTAATTGAATAGGCACAGGGAATACCTTTCCTGAATCCCAATCTTCTCCATAAAATTCTGCTAAGGCTACAATACCATCAAGCAGCGCCTCCATCTCCGGTGTGGCCCATTGATACTCGTACTTTGCGGCTTCTGCAACAAGCTCTCTAGGAAGCTCCTGCGTCTTGTGATCTTCAGGCACATTGGCTGTAGCTTTCGGCGGCGCGCCGAGTAATAATAGAAGTATTACCGCAATCATTGCCCAGCGGAGGACGAATGATGCAAAAAGAATTTCAAATCGAAAGCCTATAAAGTGTGCCGCGCCTCCGCCTGGGCCGAGATTATGATCTCCCTCATCCCCCGCTGTATCATTGTTCCTTTTATCTAGAGAAATGTCCGGGTCTTTTGTCGCTTTTAAGCACACAATGAGGCCTTCTTTGCGAATCCTAGGTACGTTGAGTATCGAGGACCAGTTAGATTCCGGCCTTACGCCGAAATCAGGATCGAAACCCTTTTCAAAAACCCTTCTTGCTGTAACGTCCACCTTCACACCTCGTTGCGCAGCGAGAGATATCAAATGCTCTCGCAAACGTAGTACACCAGTTTCTCCTCCAGGACCATCGATGAAGAGATCGATATCTTCAAAGGGCGGAACTCCCCATACCGCACTTCCAAAGAGACGGATGTCATAATCCTCCACCCCTGTTTCGCGAATAGCTTGGGTGACGATTTCACGCGCCAGCTGCGTCAGTCCATCCCGGTTATAGAGATCGACGCCTCGATTCTCTCCACTCCCCGAAATCTGACCCGGCGGCACCATCGCAAGAGCAACTGAGCCAACACCCGACCACAACCACTCGAACAATGCGCTGACAAGTGAAAAGATAGATTCAAAAGGAATATCAAGCCCTAAGCCTATAAAGTTGGCAGCGCCTGCGCTAGAGCCGGAACCACCATCTCTCTTATTTCTCGAAGGAAGGAAGAGCCCTTGCACAAAAGTATTGTCCTCATCATTAAGCACCGCCTGACAGCGCTCTCGAAATGCGTGGTGCACATCTGGTTTTACTTGCATTAACCCTATGATTAATTGTCTAAACTCATCGTCTGGCAAATCATCGGTGGCAGCGTGTATAATTTTAATCGCTCTGCCTTGATCATCCGGCGTCCAGTCAAGACCTGTAGCTTCACTGTCTTGAAGCCTCAGAGAAGCAAAAAACATAGAAAAGATCATGTGGTCAAGCGACCGACGCCACTCATCTGTCATTGCAACCTCAGCATTGATCAATTGATTAATGCCCTCAGAGCCATATTGTGGATCTTCAAGTGCTTCTGAGTGTTCCTCTTCGATCAATGCTTGCAACGACTCTGTAATCTTCCGCTCCGCCTCATAGGGGCCGCCGGTGCGCCATTCCAGAACTGGCAATCTTTTCAAGCCTTCGGGCGACTCCATCGTGAAAGCGACACAAATTGGGAAAGGTTTTCGAATGCCCCTTACGTGACCGCCTCCCACGATAAACAAATATTCCACATCAGGATTCAGCGGTAGTGTTTCAAGAAGTTGCTCCTTACGACGGTTACGAATGACCATCTGCTTTGCTTCTTTAACCTCTCCCAAGAAATAGCGTTGCTCAAGTATAGCCAAAGCCGCCTCATTGAATTCACGGGGTCCTCCGCTGATTGCAAAAGGCCCTCTTCCCCAGGGTTCATCTTTTAACCAATCATGTTGTTTGTTGAGTTGCTCAACATCCGGATAAGGAACTTCAGACAAAACAGGGACCAACCGATGTCGGGCCAGCCAACTCTTGAAGGCACAGCCAAAAAAACCAGGCCTAATTAACGTCTCAATCTCAGAAACGTGCCCACCGGCAATAGCTTGCTCCAGCCGTCTCTTCAAATCTTGCCCGTGTTCCTTGACGCCTTCCCAAAACGTAATCCACACACCTTCATGAGCGGGGTCAAACAAAAGGTCTTGCGGTGAAGGGAAATCACTGGCAAGGCGCCGCATTGTTTCATGGTGCTGTTTGAATTTAGGCAAACTCATCCAGCCACCCAGCTCTTCGATAATGCCGAGCCTTCGACCTTTAACCTTGGCTTTCTCTAATCGTTCCTCCATGTAAGGCTCTACCTCTGTAAAATGCTCCGCAATTTCATGGCGTATCGGAACAATGGTAATAAGGCCGGCTTCCGGACTTTCCAGATAGGCATTCATTTTGGCAACCAAGCCTTCAATGATCTTCTCCCGCTCAAGCCATTTCATATCCCTCGTTTTTCTTACAGGAAGTAAAAGCGTCAGCTGTGTTCTATCGCGGCTCAGCGCGATTTCAGGCTCGCCCTTGCCCGTTTCGATGTATACAGCAGGGGCAAGAGTTGAGAGTATACCTTTATGTTGAATGATCAGCGCCTCGAGGTCTTGACGCACTTTTGGATTCGCAATCTTAGGAGAAATCTCAATAGCAAGATCTCCCATTTCGCTTTCAGCATCTGCAGCCACGCCTAATACCATCCCGCCGGAGAACAATCCTGAAAATACGGTAAGCAACCACCACAGAGAAACCATCGCACCGCCGCCAACGCCAGGACCCCCACCAGATCGAGGGCCTTTTGGCCTTACTCTTCGCAAATATTCCAATTCACCACTAATTTCTGATTCGGCTTGTTGCACATCCGCTTGGAAGACCCTCGTGATTCTTTTCTGCAGAGCGGGCAATTGGGTTAACCTTCTAAACTCCTCTCGTGTCAATTGTGTTACCCAAGCAGAAAATACAAAGTATTGCGAGTGCGGTCGCGCACACCTTTCAATAAAGAAAATTCGCCTCATAAAATCAAGTTCCATCCTTCTTTGTCTGCGCTGAAAAAGTGATCCGTCCGAACGCACGCGTGCTTGCAAAAGATAGTCTTCAAAAATCAGAGAATACCGCCTCCCATACAAGGCTGAATAAATCTGCCACATAGCCATTCCAATGGAATCACCAACCTGTCTAGGAGCATTGCTGAGCGCGCGCGACTCTTCTTGCATGCGCGTCTGCAGATACCCTCTGATTTCTTCATAAAGCTCTTGAAGGTCACTATAATCGGTTCTGGTAATGCCTAGTGCGGTGATATAACGACCGCCAGAAGATGGCCCAGCTGAAGATCTTTCAACGTAAACTCCAAAATTATAAGGTAGCGCAGAAGTAATATCTTGTATCAATTCATGGGCCGCTCGAAGAGTGCTTTGTTTCGGAGCATTTGCAGGCCTTCCATAAAATTTAACCCAATGGAAGATATTTCTGTACTTCCATAAAATAATCACTGGTTGGCCATTTATTTCCCCGATCCTCATCACATCCAACATCCAATCAATGGCTCTGGCTCTACTGCGTATCGGCGGCACCGCCATAGCCAGGGTTAATGGAATCCATTCAGCGCCTTGAGCGTTGTTGAGCTCGACCAGCCATTTTGCTGCAGGGATGGGATCTTCTTGTGATCCCAAACCTGCTAGCCACGATAAGAACGCAAAAAACGCAACAATATATGCAACCACGACAAACGCTTGAATCTTCTCCCACCGCTCGAATCGCTTAAGCTGCATAACAATCTGATCAACAAATATGAATGCCATAACCACCAATAAAGCAAGAATCACCGGTGAATAACCACCAACTGCCAAGCCCGTAAAGCAAGAGACGCTGCCACCTTCACTCGAAGCTATATGATCCAATAACTTTCTAACTACCCGCTGCATCCCTTCTGCCTCCGGCCTTCTTGAGAAATACGTGTGAGGGTCTCTGCGCACCCTTACATGCATTGCCATTAATCCTCTTAGCTCGAGCATTCTTTGACCAAGAGGTAATTCTAACAAATCTGCTTGTTCTGATCGGCCTTCTTCTCCTCGTAATACGAGACCAAAAAGATCATGATAGGCAGGAGGCGTCTTTCCGATCTGCTCAATAAAGAAATCCCTGCTAACCTCAGCTAAGTCGTATTTCGCTAACGCCTCGTCATAAGGCATGACTACAATTGAATCTCCAATTTCAGGATAGAAAAGTTTAAGCAGGCCGTCGATATACCACTGTTCTCCGTTTGTAAGGGTAAGCTTTACCCAGTTCTGCCGTGGAATTTGTCTATCTCTATCATTTACCTCAAATTGATCACGCTTAACTCCCAATATAACTTCTATCATTGCCGGATTACCGTTGTCTGCGCCTATCGGTATACCAAAGAGCTCAGAGAGGACTTTGGCAAGTACGATTGAGGAGCGCTCACACACAAAAGGATAATCCCTGGTAAACTCCTGGCTTAAATACTCATGATGCTTAGCCTGGATAGAAGCAAGCAATGTCTTGATGCTGTCGATCAATCCTTGCGCAGGAACTCCAGAAGACCCGGCAAAGAAAGCCGCTTCGCCGCTAGAGCCAGAATCAGCTTCTCCCTCATCGCTGGTCTGAGCGCTATCATCTTCTCCTGGCTCCTGAGGATTGAGTCCGTGATCATCAACAGCTTTCATAAGGCGAACAGTATCTAGCCACGCAAACGGAGCTGCCTTTTGTATGGTTGCACGACGGGTAAACCTTCCATAGATTTCTCCTGCGGGACCCATAAATACAGGTAACGGTGTCTTACCCGCACGTAACAATACGAAATTGCCCAGCAATAAAGCAAGTCTATGATTCCCTCCTTCTTCAAAAGGATGAATCTCTACGACTCTGTTATTCATCATAGCTGCGATTAACGTTTGTGCAGGTAGATCAACGCTTTCTGCAATAAAACTAAAGAGCTCCCTCATCTCCCGCTGAGTTTCTTCGTCACGGTATCGAATCGGTCTTGGTTCTTCATACCCCATAAGAATTGCATGCCATTGCCAGAACTCTCTCTCGAGTGAATCTGCAGTAGCAGTTGTTCCATTTTCTGCCAGGAACTCTCGCATACGCCGATCAGCAATCGCAAATCGAGCCACGTCTAATTCATCCAAAGAAGCCGGATCTTTTTTCTCGCCCCCGCCTGGCGGCGGGGGTACCATAGCAAATGCAACTACTCCTACTCCAGAACCCGGCCATAACCATTCGAGTAATGCGCTGCCTAGCACAAAGATCGATGCAAAAGGAATGTCAAAACCAAAGCCCATAAAGCAGGCTGCACTGCCGCTTGAATAATCTGAAGAAGTACGATAATGATCAATAAATTCTTCTGGCAGTTCAACTAAATCAAAAGATGGGAGCTCAGCGTAGAAGTGCTCAAAAGCAGCTCCTGCTGCCTCATTAATATCCTTATCAGAACAGTTGGCGATAAAATCGGTATATGATTGTCTGCGTTCACGCCATTGATTGTCATCTGATAAGTCAATATCGTTGCCATATCCCAAGCGCTCAAACATCAACTTGATGATCAATCGTAACCCATATACAGTCTCGGGACGTTCTTCTTTGTCACGAACAGCGCCTGCGGTCTTGCTGAAGAGAAGGAGTTTCGGTTTTGTGCTAAATGCCATTTTCCCAAGATCGGCCCCACATTCATGTCCGATTTTTTCTCGTACGGCTTGAGAAACTGGTAACCGTGATAACATATCGAGTAATTCTTCCTTCTTTTCAACATCGAAGAGTGCCTGATGCGCTATCTCATGGTACAAGGCGTCTTTCGCAAGCATGATAAAGGCATTAACTCCACCACCATCCAAGATCTCCTGTACATAGTTGCTTACTGCCGTGGGGAGCTTTTCTGACCCCACTTGTTCCCGTAGTCGTCTCAATCTTCGCATAAGCGTATTAGCGTTTAGAATAATAGCCATATCAAAACAATATCCTAAATAATCACCTGAATAAGGATTAGAAGTATGACTCATAAAATAAACCCGTTGCAGATTCGATAACTCTTGTACGGTAATAATACGACCGGTGGATAAAATTTCCCGGAATAAGAGATAGTGATGAACAATACTGATAACGCATAAGTCGCTGGGACGAAAATCACCAAATCCATAAAAAATTCCATCATTGCGCGCGGCAATCTCTTTCACTAAATAATGGACTTCTCTATTGGTAAGTTTTAAATCAAGGTATTGGGCATACTTTCTTATTTGTGAACGCAAACCAGCCCCCGGCATCCGAGGAATCGACCATCCTGTCCTAATGACTACGAGGGGCTCTCCTCGGTAAGATTCCATACTATTGAAGCGTAAGGGTTTTGCTCCATCACAACGAGCAACTGAGAGGTACAAGGATGGATGTTGAGCCAGAAAACCCCATAGACGAGCAATAACTTCTTTTATCCAAATACCCGCCACCGACATGACGTTTCTCGCATTCACTCTTGTACTATTTCTTTGTATGGAAGCTAACGTCTCGTATGTCGGTTGAAAATCAACAGTTGTCGAGGACGGGCGGGAAGAGCTTTCCTTAGTGTCAACAGTTGTGCTTGTTTTTTCTTCACCTCTGTCCGAAGTCGAACCTGGCGGAACCAAAGTCAGAAGCCCCGTTCCCGGCCACAACCACTCAACCATTGCACTGCCAAGTTCAAGAATGGGATCGAGAAGGAGGCCAAACTCTACGCCCGTAAAGCAGGCGGCTTCGCCAATCGCTCCACTAAAACATTCCTCTGTTGTCTTGCGATAGGCTTGAGCTGTTCTTCTCCATGCGGTAGATTCCCCTCCATCTTTACCATGATGTTTACACCTATCAAAATCAGGCGATCCAAAATACCTTGCTCTAATATCTTCTAATCTCTGGCCTAACTCAGCGACAAAGCCATCGTAATCACTTATGCCCTGCTGCGCAAATATGCCACGCATTGCATCTATATCCGCTGGCTCAACACTATCTTCCCATCTCCTCTCACTAATCACCTGCCAAATATTCCTTGATTGATGAGCAAAAGCAAATCCTTCTTGCAGAGCAGTTATTTCTTCAGGATCTATATGTTGAGCCAAATTAACCCAAAAGGAACCGTCATTAAGCTCAAATCCCCTTACGCCAAATTTAGAAGCAAGACCAAAAACCAGATGCGTGACGACCTGATAATATAATTTTTTGAAATCTGTTCTTTTTAGGTGTGTCTGAGGTGTTGGTCCGTCCTGTCCATTCCAGAATGACAATTGTCTGGAGAGGTAAGGATGGACTGCCGTGAGCCAAATCTCCTGCGTATTTACCTGTGTTGCAATTTCTGCCTGATAAAATTTATCGAAAGAAGCATTATTAAATTCCACTGCGTCTCCATCAAAGAAATGGAAATATACGCCGCGGTTAAGATTTCCACTTTCAATCCTTTCGCTCATAAGAAAATATTCCTTTAAATCTACCTTAAATCCAAAATGAGATAACAATACCGCCATCCTGCGCATTACCTCTTCTGCGCGAGGTCCCCGATAGAAACAATCCAGATCTGAAGCAAATACCTTTACTCCACGGAAATAGAAGAACGCATCTGAATCAAGAGGAATTCCCAACTCTCTCCAGACTCGAGGTAATAATATTTCTACTAACTGTCTAATATGCTGCCTTAAGCTATCATTCACTTCTCTCGCGATCGAAAGAAAATTGTCATCTGAACAAATCAATTCTTTTTGGGCACTCGAAAGCATAAGGTATTGGCTTCTTAATTCAGCTAAAGATGCATCTCTATCCAAAGAAACAACAGGCAAAGCTTTTCGCCTCACTACCGTAACAACATTAGACGCCCGCATTTTTCTAATATCAGATCTGAACATGCTTAAATCTTCACCCAGCAATTCTTCTGACATATAGGTAACAATATCGGATATATGGTAGCTTATTGACAATGAGTTAGTAGGATCAAATCTTAAGCCGATTAAAACATTTATAAGACGTTGCAAGGTCTGAATTCTTACTCCCCCTTCTATCAAGACAGCGAGGCTTAACATGACAGGGTTGTGAGGATCGGCGATGGCTGTTTCCCAAAGCTCTCTACGCAACGCAGTTTTTTCATTATCTGGGAGCGCTGAAATTTTCTCTCTCATATATCCAATTATATCTTCATGCGGATTACTCACCGCTCTCATCGACGGCGGCACCGCAGCACTGACACTGGTAAACGAGGCAGTACTGCACCAACTTTCCCAGATAGTCAGTGCAGCACCGAAACTTGTAAGCAAGGCAGTGCAGCACCCACTCAATTCAACATATATGGGTGCAGTACCAACTTCCTTTAAAAACATATCCAGGAGAGTTGGTGCTGCAAAAGCAACTGAGCCGATACCCGCACCCGGCCACAACCACTCCAGCGCCAACGCACCGAGTGCGAGGACAGACACAAAAGAAATTCCAGGTGCTAAGCCTATAAAGTGGGCGGTCTCTGCCGAACTAGAACCATCTCCTTGCTTCGACGGATGGCCTTCGTGCATTTGGCGATCTTCTTCTTCATGGATGAGCCGCTCAACAACGGCAGGCACCGCACCATAACCTAAATCCTTAACAGTCTGGGGCAAAATCCCTAAGGCTATCAACTTTCTATCCACTGCTAGTGCTACGTCTAAGGCTTTAACGTCTCTACCCTGATCTTTTCTGCGCGCAGCTGCCTTTTCGCCATATGCGTACTCCTCAAGTACCTCTTCTTTCCTGGCAATTGCTGCCATCAATGCGTATTGCTTTACCTCAAAGGCATCGAGTAAGATATCGAGATGAGCCATCAATTGTTCTACTTCATAGTCTTGAGTCATAGCCTCAAATTCAAAACGAAGGATAGCCCTAAAATTATCGTTCTCAACCGTCTTCTTCATTGCCCTGAAGATTAGTTCCTCTTGATCGACATGCTCCTGCGAGCGATAGCGTGCTAATCCATACAGCACTTCGATGGCCTTAGGAGAAAGCTGCTCAACGAGCTCATCGATATGTCCTTCAAAAACAAACCGCTCAAAAGGCCTATCGTAATCGTTGCCAAAGACCTTAACAACAAACACGAGAAACTCTCTTTCAAGCACATACCATCCGCATTCGGTTCTTCCGAATCTGAAAAGCTCTTCTACACTCCTCGCGGAGCGGTCATATGCCTTTTTAAATCTTCTCCTTAAGGCCCAGCGTAAGTCACTGATAAATTCTTTTTCAACAGTAATAGGAATCGGGGCCTTATCTTCCAAAAGCATCCTTTCAATCTTCTGCCAGGCACGAAATTCGGTTATAGCTTCGATAAAAATAATTGCTACATCATAAGGAATCCTAAACCTCTGCTGTAGAAGCTTATCAACCCCTACATGCAATGCATGGTAGCGCTCATGAAGAATGGCATTCGTGAAGTCAACGATGTCCGTCGTATTGCTGGCTACAAAATACAGGTTTCTTCTATCCCTTAAGACATCGACGAACCGCTTGAAATGTCCACCCGCTAAAGGATCATCCAAGCCCAAGGCTCTACCGAGTCTGCTTTTATAATCGATAAAGATAATATTATCGCGGTTAAACGGCCTGAATCGGGTATTTGAGTTTAAGATATTAGTAATACTTCTTGCCCGGGAATCTTGCTCCGGTGTAGGTGTGGCCTGATTTTTCTTGATGTAATCTATAAGCTCAACCACGCACATATCCTGAAGCTGTTCGAGAAGTGTTAGGATTTGCTTCATCTCATCCAGTTTGGCTTCTTTGATAGCAGTAGCCGGATCATCTGCTTCCTGGAACTCTGCAATTTGTTGCTCCAGTAGGGCAATGCGGCGTTTCCAATACTCGTATTCACCGTCTAAATTGTGAATCTTGCGTCCATCTGTTTGGGGCGCTGGAGTTCTTCTCAAGCGCTGGAACATTCTTACAAACCAATCAATTATTTTAGGAGAAATCAGGAAGGCAAAAAGTGGTAGGGAGTCGGCAGGAATAGAGCCCATTGCGGGTGGAGCGAGCATTTGATTATCTGAGGTAAGTTGACTTAAGATTGACTCAATGCCAAAGCCGGGCTGCCACATCTCCATGCCCAACCCTAAGACAAAGATAATTGGCAATAGACACGGAGTTAATCTGTTTAGTTCGCTCAGAAGGCTGCCTGCCTGATGAGTGCCTATGCGCTCTATTATTCGCCTCAAAACAACAAAATATGTTGCTTTGTGTTCTGGCTGCGGTACCCAGCTTAACATGTCTTCAGCCTCACAGCGCTCAACAAAGGCATTACCATATCCTGCAAGGCTCTCCTCAATTATTTCCACCTCTCTTTTAGTACGCATAGGCTGCGGAACCCTTCTTGTCTCTGCGAGTCTGACATGATTGCTTACGATTCTGTTTGCCTCAACCTGCCTGGCTACATCACGGACCTCATCAATACGCACCTTTATTAAATAATCTATAGCTGCTTCTCTTAAACCTCCTGTCTCTTCTGCTGAAAACGCACCCATAAGTCTAATTGCGATTACGCGTTCTTCTTCCGTATGCGTGCCCTTTGCATACATAATCTTATCGAGTAAAGAGAGGTCTTCTATTGAAGCTCTTGTTATTAATAATCGAGCAGCTGTTGAAAATGACTTTGCTGCCAACAGTGTAATAGCGCTTGCGCGTTCTGTCTCATAAGCATATTCGTCGTTGGCAATCCTGGTGAGCTCTGTAACGACCGTCATTTTACTTCCTCTTCTAAGCATCAGCACCGCATCTTCGTGTGGCATCATACAGTCTGCAACATCCTCGACAACTCGGCTGATGCGTGAGCCGTGCACAGCATCTTCATAGAGCACTTGTTTCTGATCTTGAGCGGTTAAAAATGATTCAATATGTTCTTGAAGCCCCGATTGACCTAACCCTCTTATAATAACTTTAAATTCTTCCCTCGCTTCAACAGGGTCTACGTCAGGCCAATTCAATCTGAAATGTTCATCAAGCAGAGAATCAATTCTACGCTGTTTTTCAGAGTATCTACTTTCAGAAAATTCTTGATAAGCCCAGGCAGCTAAGCGCAATGCGCTCTCAATATAAACTTCACATCTTTCAAGTTCTCTTATAGCTTCCTGATAACGTGCTTCGTCTCTAACATCCTCCCTTGCCTCTAACTCTTCTGCCCTGCTAACCAAGGCCTGAGCCCGTGTCAATAAGCTATTGATATCTCCCCTGGCTTCAGTTAAGAATTCATCTGGGTTTTTCTGCTCGGAAACACCCTCTCCCACCTGTGTTACAAATACCCTTACATACTCCACACCTAATCCTAACCCATGGCTGTGTTTGCGCTTATATTCCTCAATTAATCTTCTCACCTCACCAATTTGATCTATGAACTCTCGTAACCTTTGTCCCCACTCAGGGGATATATATTTGTCTGGTACGTTATCGAGAAGCTGAAATCTTTCTGTTAATGATTCTGCTGCCTGCCAGGTCAGGTCAAAATCACCCCAGAACTCTCGGAGTTCCCGGGCCTCTTGCTGTCTTCGTTGCTCTCTAGTGTCTGCTAACTTTTGAATTCTCATTAATAATCTATCAATTGCTTCTCTGGCGGTGAATAAGGAGGGGTGGAGCGTCTTTATACCTGCGGTCAGTGCTGAACCAACCTCACGATGAACCTGCTGTTCAGGAATAAAAGATGAACTTTCAGCCGCGCTGAACTCACGCTCAGCTTCTCCCAGGCGTGTCTGCGCTTGTGCAATATCTTCGGTTAGCTGAGCAACTTTTTCGCGGACCCCAGCCATGCGCTGATGGTCTCTGGGTACATTGTTTAACACATGCCACTTATCTGTTACGGTAGGAGCCGCCTCCCATGCTCCGGTAAATTCAGCTAAAAATTTCTCGCGCACCTCTGCAACAGCACCTGTGCGTTGTTTGTGCTCTCTCTTTTTTGCTCTGCCAATGGCTCTGCTCAACTCTATAATTCCTTCCCCTAATTCTCTTTGTTCATCTGCTGTTAACAAATGAGCTTTAACTAAAGCGTTCTTTTTACTTTGGGCCCTCTCGTACCTGTCTTGAGCTTCTTTAACATTATCCTGCTCTGCCAGTCCCGTGCCTCTTTCGAGCAATTCAGCGACAGCCCTTAACCCTTTGTCTTTTTCCTTTTGTTGGCGTTTATTTAATTCAGCAGAGGGAGTTTTTTCTTTAGCTTTTCTTTTTGTCTTTCTTGGCTTCCGTCTCTTCTTTAGTTTCCAATCTCCTGCTAAAAATCTGATTATCCCTCCGCCGGCGGCAAGCTGAATCGGAGCTGAATCAGCACTGGCATCTGTAAACGAGGCCCTAAAAGGGTTGCTATCGCTAACAGTACCGCACCAACTAAAAGTAGTCAGTGCTGTCTCTGGGAATATCCATTTCAATAACTCACCCAGCGCGAGCGCAACAAACACCACAGCGCCGGCTCCGCCGCCTATGCCACTGTTCGGAAATCTCTTTACGACTCTATGATTGACTTTACCTGCCTCACCCTCTTTTTGAACCAAAGCAATTGAATAACCAAATTCAGGTATGATCACACCTCTCTGTCGTAATTCGCCGACAGTCGATTCGATCATGACGACGTTTTCTCCCTTCGCATTGTTTTCAGCAAGTTGGCGGCCTACCATAGAAATACCCCAATTTGATCCATTGAATACATCCAGTCCGGGTAGCCCTGCATATCGCTCTTCAACGCAGCGATACACCGGCATATCGTCAGGTGCCAGCTGGAATTCTAATGCACGCAACGCTGTAATGATATCTACCTCAAAATATTCAACCTTTAGTCGTCGCGCCGTTCTTCCTATCGCGCTGAAGACTTCATACATATCAATTCCGTATTCAGTTGACAATACACTGCGGATAAGCGCTAAGATATCTTTCCAATCCGCGTAGTCAACAACCTGCTCTGTGATCTTATTTTTTATTTCAGCGACCTTGCTTGGGTCATCAAGTAAAAACTCGATTTTCTGAACACCTGCATCTCTAATCAGTCGACGCAGCGTTGGAATGAACTCTCTCTCTCCGCGGTGAGTAATGTGCGAAACTACATCTCTAAATCTTAGTAAATCTAATCCGGATGCGTTCTCGCCTCTCCCTGAAACCGAACCCGAAGGCCTGCCTGCCGGCAGGCAGGGCGGTGGAATGAAAGCAAGCGTTGTGCCTAATACGACAGTAGCGGCTTTGCTGTCTGCTTCTGGCAATAACCATCTCATCAGAATATCACCCAGCATAACCGCAAAGAAGATAGCAAAGTAGGTGTCACCTGAGCCTGAATCGCTGCCCGGACCTGAGTCAGGATCCCGTGATGCTCGCCGTTCTTCGCTGATTCTTGCTAGTCTTTGCCATGCCTCACGAATAGCCTTTTTAAGCTCTCTTTTTTGGTTATCTTTCAGAGGCCAGGCGGTAACTAATTCTTCTACTTTCTCCACTCTTTGCGAAGTATGTGATTCTCTCTCTAATATGGGGTGCACTGCCCTGGCAACATTCAGACCGTATCCCTTCCTAGAAAAGAAGTTCTCTGCCCAATCCCAATCAAAACCTCCTCCAATATGAACCCCTAGCTCTGCCATTAGTTCCACAGCAACATCTGTAATCACCCCTTCTGACACAACAGCCTGGATTGAAGCAAAGGTACATTGAATAACTCCCGGGGCATCTCCGTGTCGCCATAGAAGGGCGAGAACTCCTTCGCTATCGAGCCGTTCTTCTGCTACGTATGTTGACTCGAATAACCTTCTAAATTCATCAATTCTAACAACGCCCTGTTGAAAATCTGAAGCAAGAATAACTAAATCTACTCTATCGCCTTCCTGCTCTCCTGTATCAACAGTTTCATCTGTCGGCGTCGCTGTAAATCTCGCCAATGCCGCACATTCCGGTGCAGACGAAGGCGCCGAGGCAGGTCCTGCCGACGGTTCATCAGTAGGCGTTGCGCTTCGTCGCACAGCAAGAACATCCCCAATCAAAGTCAAGGCTAAATCAGCTTCGCCCCATGTAAAATCATGAGATACTGATAAACCTTTTACCGCCTCAAAATACTGCTTTGCCTTGGATAGATTATTTAATTCTTCTTCTGTATATTCGTTTGTTCTGCTGCTTATGTCTCTAAAGCTTTCAAAATCACCGCACAAGGCGCGGCCTAAGTCGAAGAGTGCTTCAACAACATCGCCTCGAAATCGACGCGAAGAGGGTAAATTATGATAACTACCATCAGCCTTAGTTATTCTTTCCAATATTGTTTGCCCACGTCTTTCTGCTTCTTCAAGATTCGCCTTATCATGAAATGAACGAAACATGTCTAAATTTCTCTTAAGATAGCCTAATGCGTCTTCAACAGCCCACCTATCCTCTTGGCTAAAACCTGTGGCTTGCCGTTCTTCTTCTGCTCGGCGTGCGAGGGCATCGGTAGTTCTTCCTAAATCAGCGGCTCGTTGTTGTTCCCCTCGCCTTGCTCCTCCGCGTTGTCTGCCTCTTCTTCTCCTTCTGGGGCCATAATCCCGCGGCTCTTCATCCTGTAACCCAAGCTTTCCAAGTGCTCCTCTTGCTAAGCTAAGGTCTCGACTGATAGAAAGGTCACCCGGCATAAACTTCAATGCATCTAAATAAACTGCTACACCATCTCTCAAGCCTCGAGCATCACGCACCTCTTCATGGCGATTAAGGCTTCCTATTCTAGCTTTTTGACCTGCGAGGCTGCGTAAGGCGTTAGTCATCCTTCCTCGAATGCTTCCTCTTATCTCGCGGGCAATATCTTGTTCGCTCTGTAGACCTTCCTGGCGCATAAAATCAACAAGCCTGCGCCGCTGGGACATTGCCAAATCAAGATAGCCACGGGCTTCTCCCCGATTGCCTGATAGATGGTCTCGGAAAAGCTGCACATTCTCCTCGATTGCCTCTGCTATTTCTACGATCGTTGCTTCTATGCCGGAGAGCGCTGCATCATCTGATTCGTCATCTGCAGTTCCACCTGAATCATATTCAGCGAGTCTATCCTGGCCCGCACTAATATCCGCAGCACAGGCTGCAATCCTTGTTTCATATCCGGCTATTGACCGGTGTGTTTCATCCATCTCTCGTAAACGTCCAAGGGCTCTTCTTGCAGAATCTAAAGTCCCCTCTGCGTCATCGTAGTGCTGCGCCTCAATCTCTTCTTCTGCTGAGCGTAGATATCCGTTTACATCCTGTGAGGCGAACATAATGTCGCGAGGCGAAGCTGGTGGTGCTTCTTCTGCTGACTCAGCCTCGGCCGAAGGCTCCTCTATAGATGCATCAGCAACCGGCCCTTCTTCAGCCGCTTCAGCAAAAGTAGGTTGACCAAAGATAGCAGTAAGAAGCTTGTCGGGTTGCCCTGTTTGAACAACAACAGTCTCTCCTGGTTCGCTTTCGGGTTCAGACTCAGAAACTACTGCTTCTGGAAAGCGATCAAGGTTGCCATCGATATACCCTACTATGGAAGACTCTGGTTCATCGAAACGCAAGTCTGTACTCACTTGCTTCAAGACCTCAAGCTGTCCCGCTGTCAACAAACCAGAATGAGCATCACGGAAACTTATTATTTCTTGCCCTAGTCGAGCATAGGTGTCGTAATCATACCTCTCTAATGATTGTAAAGTGTCTCTGACACGTATTAATAATGCTCGAGCTTCCCCAGCCGGGTCGGCTTCGGTCGACGTAGCAGGCACTTCGCCAGTCGGCGTAGCCGCTGGCCCTGTGTCTTCTTGCACTTCGCCAGCCGACGCAGCAGGTCCCGCATCTTCTTGGTGCGGAGCAGACCCCTCTTCTTCAAGTAAGTCATCCAATGCCGCTGAGGCAGCTCCTCCTCCTACTCCTAAGAAAGATCCTGGAGCCGGTCCCGACGGTGGCGTTGGGGTCGGGTCTGCCGGCGGTTCATCATCAGCTAAAATTTTACTACGCGGCCTGAGCTTTCTAAGAACTATCTTAATCTGGTCCATGGCAAGCTCAGCATCTCTTTTACTATCCCCAGAAGTTGCAAGTCTTACTACATGTCCAAAATATTCATATGCCTTTTCTAAATTATCAAGTTCTCCTTCGCTATATGGCTCCGTTTCCATCTCTATTCTGTCTGTTATTTCATCAAACCATGTAAAATCTCCGCACAATGCACGGCCTAAACTATAAAACGCTTCAACCACATAGTCTCTTAGCGATGAAGACAAATCGTGATAGCCATCATCCTCCATTTGTATTTTCTCCAGAATCCTCTTTCCTGCTACTTCGGCATCCGTAAGCTCCCAATCCTCATCAGGGTATTGACGGAATACTCTCAAACAACGGTTTAGATATGATAATTCGTCTTCAACAGCCCATATAGCCTCTTGGCTAAGAGCCGAGACTTGACGCTCTTCCCGGCCTAATCCAACCACATCTCTGAAGGCACCTTGAAGCCTATCCGTCGAAGCATGCAGCCGACCTAGTCCGTCCTGAATTGCTCTATGGGGTTGCGTGTATGCTTCAAGTGCGGCTCTTACCTCGCCAAGATGCGCATTAATGTCAGCTCGTGAGCTATGATCTTCCATTGGCCTAAACAACAATGCAGCTTCATATATTGGTATTGCTTCTTCTAAACGGTCTGGATCCGCGCTTAATGCGCCTTTTTTGCGAATACCTCTTAGGTTGGCTTGTACGTCTGCTAATTGACGTAGGCCAAGACCGGCTTTGCGTCGAAGCTCGTCTCCCATACAAGCAGCGATGGCCTCTTCAGTTGTCAACCCTTCTTCCTGTATTAACGGATCGAGAGTATACCACTGTCCCATTGCGGCATCGAGCTCCTCGAATGCTGCTTGAGGGTTCCCCAGCTTTTTATGGAAACTGTCTATATTTCCTTTAATTGCCACTACTATTTTTTCGATTCTCTCCAGAGGAGTTAAAGAAGATATGTCTTCGTCTGATGCCTCCGGTGTCGGGGCTGATTCCGACGGTGGTGTCGGGGCAAGCGCTCCTTTTTCAGCCTCTTTAGAAAAGAGTGTAAGATGATCCCTGATATATCTGATTATTTCGTCTGGCATAGTCAAGCTAAGTAGTAATGTGATTACTTGCTCAAGAAATTCTCTTTGCTCAGGTGAAAGCACGCTTACATGCCGTTGGTAAACCAATTCTAGGATGTTCCTAAGGCGACGATAGGTACCTTCGCGGGGAGATCCTAGTCCTCGCAAAATCTCTTCAGCAGCGTATAATGTTTCACGGATTTCCCGGATGGCTGCGGCTTTCTGTTCGGGGGCAGCGGCTTTTTTAACTCCGATAGTGTCTTGCGAAAAAGGTTCAAGTTGATCCCTGATTTCTTTGGCTATCTCAGCTGGCATAGTTGAACCAAGCAGTAAGGTGATTATATGCTTAAGAAATTCTTCTTGCGCAGGTGAAAGCACACTCGCATGCCGAGCATAAAGCGTTTCTAGACGATCTCTAAGGGGCCAATAGTTATCTTCATGAGGGAATGATGACCCTAATCTGTCTAAAGCCTCTATCGTAGCACCTAATGCTTCGCGGATTTCCTGAATAGCTGTGGCTTTCTCTGGAGAGTCTGCGGTTTCTTTCTCTTCTGTTTCAACGAATGTTGAGCCATCGCCTCTAAACCAGCTTTCCTGCTCGCGTGTTACTAGACTGCCCACAGAACCAAACGACGCCCATTCTCCCCATCGCCTATCTTCTCTCGGAACACCTGCATCCAGACGTTGTGCATATACAAGTATGAGCGTATCCATTGCTGCCATTACCTTTCCTCGTAAGTCACCCGTGAGGTCTTGACGATCGATACCTATGATTTCCTCCATCATATCAACATAGATTGGATGAACAGTAGATAAATTCTCAAAGGCTGTCTTTTTCAATATCCTCTCTGCGAATATTTGTGCTTCATGTCGCAACTCTTGCAGTCTTTCTATCAAGGCATCGATATCTCTTTCCTGAGCCTCTCGGGCTGTACGGACATCATCTACCGGTGGTAAAGGTGTTGGCGCCCCATGTTCGGGTGTTGGCGAAGGCGCAGGTACAGCTGCGGCTAATTCAGCCTCGTGAACTCGCTGAGCCTCTTCGGCTCGTCTTCGAAGAGATGCGATATCTTCGGGTTCTGAGGTGACCATTGCAGGTGGAAGGTTTGCAAGAGCTGTTTCAACCTGTCCAAGGCGTTCAAACACTAAATCAAAATCACACGGATCGGCTTCTAAGAGATTTCGTATTGCTGCAGGGGTCTTTCTTACTACCTTGGAACGATGTTTCGTTGCAGGATCAAGAGTTGTTTCAGCCCCAGCAGTAGCTTCAGCAGAAGGTTCAGCTACAGGCGATTCTTCACCCTGTTCTGAAGTAGCAACTAAAAATTGAGACCACACACCTAAGCTATGCGCCGTGGGCATTACTACTTCCTCCCATAGATGCTCTGAGAGATGAAGACGTAAGGCGCTTAATATTATTGCTGCAGTATCTCGTTCTACCATATCTTCACTACCGAGGGCGGTGAGAATTATTTCAATGGCCTGTGCAATATTTTTCCTATTCTTTGCAATCTTTTCTCCAAACTCTAGTTCTTCAGAAAGCAACACAACCAATCCCTCTGGGGTTAAAGCTTCTTTTGCTTTCGTCTCCAGGCCTAAAATGTTCTTTAATTGGGTCACGAGCGCTTGCGAATACGGTATTTCCCCTGTAATATCGCACACCTCTCCCCAGACGTCTAGGCGATCAGCCATAGGTATAACTATCTGCGTCCATAGATTTTTCGAGAGATGTAGACGCAAGGCGAGCAATATCCTTGCTGCGGTTTTTTGTTCTAATTCAACCCCGTCTCGAAGGACTGTAAGAAGTGCCTCAAGAAATTGCTCAATTTCCGGTCTGTATTGGAGCCTGTCTTTAGAAATCTTTTCGCCTCTGAGATCCAGATTTTTAACAAGCAGCTCTACTAATTTCTCCGGGCCAGAAGTTGCAGTAGTTACCATTGGCCTTAGACGTAAAATTCCCGCGAGGTCAGCTATCAATTCCTCAGAAAACGGTTCTGGTTTTTCTAGAGGTTGTGGTTCATCTGAAGCTGGTTGCCTAGGCACCTCTGATGGTTCTGGCTCTTTCCTTCCCTTGCCCCACCACTTCCAGAAAGGCGCAAATGCGAGCCCGATCGGTGCCAGATCAACTGAGTTTAATAGTTCACCAAGAGATTCAATACCGAACAGAAGCGTTGGCAAGCCTAAGAAGAACGCAGCATCACCCTTTGGTGCATTGTTGGCCGGAGCCCCTTCTTGAGGCGCTGAGGCAGCTACCCGGCTTGATAGTATTCTAACTAACGTGTCGGTCCTTTCTTCATCTCTGTCTTCTAGTCGAAAATACAGATTACCCGCTCGCACGTTTTCGTTGTCGGTTTTTAATGATAGCAAGGCAAGCATGTAGTAAAACTGGGGGGAATCAATAGCGGCGTCCCGTTCATGCCAGTCGATTTCATCGCCTTTCAGCATATAATAAAGCATCGTGCGCAGATCCTGGGATTTTACTTTGTGAATCTCCTGTATAATCAATTGCTCGGTCACCTCTACAAACTCAAATTCTTCTAAGGCCTCATCGTACGGTAACACTGCAACCTTACCCTCTAATGCGCGAACATGCTGCCCAAGGGTTGCATCAATATACAGCGCCTTTTTATTATCCATGACTACCGCCAGCCACGCATGGGGGACGATATCTCCTGCGCGGCGTGATGTAGTACGCTTCATGCCGATTACTACCTCTAATCTATTAGGACTGTCTTGGGCATCGGGATCTTTTCCGATAATCGGTAGCCCGAAAGCCTTTGAGAGCACCTCAGCTAAGGCAATCGACGACTGCCTGCTTATACGCGGATAGCGCGGAAAGATCCACTCTGCAGTATCATGAAATTCGGCTGTGATAGAATAAAGGAACCGCTCCATGTCAAGCTGCAGAGAAACAACGCCTGCCTCAAGACTGCTTTCCTTGCGGGATTCCCCTACTTCCTTTCTGGAGGCATCAACGCTCTTTTTAGATCTAATGAAAGGCCCATAAGACAAATAGCGCATAACATTATACATCAGCCCAGCTGAAACTGAGTGCAGGACGAAATTAATCCATAAGTGTTCGCCTTCTAGTATGCGTCTTCCAGCGCCCCAACCGAAGTGCCTATCAAGTATGTGGTGTATCATGAAAACCCAGAAGAGGCCTACCCAAAATAGCCTTTCTTTTTTAGAAAACCCTTTTTCAGATTCAGAGTATCCCGCTAGGCGCCAGCCGATGTAGGTTAAAATATATAGACCGCCCGTCATCATAGGGATTCTAAGGAACTTTAGGAATTGCCCGTTAATCTTACTCCACAAGGTGCCGTCGTCATCCATGGGCATTAACTGCACCAACCAGCTGTTCTGGACGAATGCAAAATTACCCACCACGTCTCGTATGAACCAAGCGATGAGTAACATAATTGCAAATGCAAACGTTATCACTACCGGCCAATTGATGCGCTTTAGTAACGATGAAGACTCCGTGTTCTCGGGCTGTGCAGACGCCATACTTACGATGCGTTCGATATCTAACTGTGAGTATATTTCCAGCAAATTGGCCTCATTCATTACAGTTGATGTTCTGTCTGCGGCCATGAAGACTTGAGCGAAATCTGGCACATCTTCCCTATAAAGATGGTGTCGAGCGGGTAAAAATTCAGTAATAAGATGCATCTTTTCTGCGGCAAAGCTGAATTCTGCTCTTAGTTCATCCAAAATATTTTGTGTTGCCACTAAGATAATATCTGCCTCGTGCATATCCTGCGCTGTTGCGATGCGTGGGATTACTTCTGAATCAGAACCTGGCGGCAGGCGAGGATCCTCTGATTTTTTCAATCTTCTTAATAATCTGTAGCCCTCTGCCATCGAGGCGTCTCCCGGCCAGGCGAGTGAGATTATTTCTAAATCTGTATCAGCAAGTTGTTCTTGTAAGTGAGACGCTAAAACCCTACTGCGGAAAAGGCCCTGACGACAGACAGTACGAATTTTACAACTGTTTCCTTCTGCTGCCTCAGCCACGCCTAAGACAAATCCGCTGAACATAGTCGCGATATTCCCTATCAGATCAAACCCACCAAACGAAGTAAAGAAGCTTGCATCCGAACTATCGATCCTAAAATCAGGTGAGCCAGGAAGTATAATGCCGCCGCTGGTTCGTTCTTCCTCGGCTTCAGCTGCCAAGCGTAGCATTCTTGCAATGCGATCTTCAACCGGTGGATGGAGGCTTACTCCGAAAAACCTATCACCCCATTTATCTTCAGCCTGAGACAAAAGATAGCCTTGATCAAACAATCTCTGATGAATCGAGGGTGACTGTTCAAACAAAGAAATCGCACTATCTTCGTGGAATCGCAGTGCTTGCATGATCCGTAATCCAGCTTCATCTGCATTAAACTCCATACCCCATAAGAGCATCGTTTTTAAGAAGACTATCATTTCCACTGCTCTTTCATCTGAGACACCAAGCTCAGTTTTTAGAAGCTCAAATATCTCTGCGTCACCATACTTCATGAAGTATCGATAAAGATGGGTTACAATATCATCATCCCTCCAGGTCAAGCCACTAAAGAATGCTAAATGACCTATTTCATGACTGGCAAATAAACCAAACTGTCCAGCGCCGATAAGGTTAAATGCGGGCTCTAACAGTACGATTTCTCGTGACTCAAACTCATAAAGGGCTATGCTGTAGTGGCGTTGCGCAAAGCGCAGTGGCAAGCTTCCAAGACCAGCAACATACAGCATATCTGCGATAATCTGAATTACAGAGGCCTTGTCTAGCCGGCGGTACGGTGGCATATCAGAATCGTGGGCTGAGGTAAGCATCCTGCTTCCGATGCGCCGCGGCGATAACAGAAGCGGCTCCTCTTGGGCTGCAATGGATACACCTAACACCATGCCGAATCCACTCAATAGACTTGTGACTCCAGAGGCTAAGCTCCTGAGGGCTATCCGGATATAATACATGGGGTCTTTTCTATACGGCGATTTGGATAAGATGCGTTCTATGTTTAACTGCTCGTATATCGCTAACAGGGTGCGCGCATCCATCGAAACGCGCCCTCCATATGCGGTTTTAAACGTTTCGCCTAAATCAGGCAGATCGTTTCCGTGTAGATTTCCGTAAACTGGATCCAAAGGATCGAGGAATTCAGTTATAAGATATAACTTCTTTGAAACATTGCTAAATTCTTCCTTAAGCCATGTAACAAGAGAATGCGTTGCAACCAGCATGCTATCTGCTGCGTCTACTTTCTCTTGAGTCATCATCTTCGGATGATAATCTCTGGCGAGTCCGGTATGCAAATTCACTGCAAAATATCTCGCAAGCGGCGAAATAACTAACCGTAACGATTGGATGATCTCCTTAAAGCACATGCCAACATACTCAAACGAGGTCTCATAGCGGCCGCCTGAAGATATTTTTATGCCTTGTCTCGAAAGCTGCGTCTGAAGATAGAGCTGCAATAACCTGCTGCGGAAGATGTTGCTGTTGCAGACAACGCAGATTTCATGTCTTTTTTCTCTGCTGAGCATGCTCGTCAACGCAACTCCTGCACCTGAGGTAAAACAACCTATCTCCGACTCACTGTCCGCTTCTTCAGCCGCAGCTTCCTCTGCAATAATATCTTCCATAATCGCATTGATGAATTTCAATAGCTCTTCTCTATTAGAAGTCATAAATCCGACTAAATCTTCTATTTGTTTCACGACTCCGGTTGGCTGGGCATGAAAATCATCCTGTGCCTTACCAGCAGCCCCGGTTGGACGATCAAGCCCTGTTTTGATAGAAAGGATCTGGCGTACCGAAGACCAGAGAATAATCCGCTCCCTCGGAAAACCTTGTTCATGCTGCAAGCGTCGAATGACCTCCTCGGCCCCGATTGTTCCTCCTTTACCGTCAGGATACTCATAATCAGAGACAATCGCATCAATCCCATTTTTATCTATTGTCGAGAGCACTCTCGCAACAATATCCCCCTTCATCGGATCAAGCAAAGTAACGTTATGACCCGCAGCGCTTAGAGTAGCACGTAGATATTCACGGGCTTTCTTATCGTCTTCAACAACTAAGATATTCATCCTTCTCTTTGGCTCTGGCCTGTGGTGTTCGATAAACTCATCAAAGCTAACCGGACCCTGATTGTTTCCTCTTCTAAATAATACTGTGAAAGTGTAAAGCAGGAATCTCACAACAAGCGCAAGGTACGATCTGCGCATAAAGGCATCGGCGGTCAAGACGCTATCGTCTTCGGCATTGCTGATATCCAATACAATCGGCCCATTTCCTGATTTTTCTAAAAGCGTAGGTCCTGCTTCAAACAGAGCTGCCAAAGCACGTGCATCCCTAATTTCTTCTGCTCCTGTTGCAAAACGTAAGAGTTCTGCCGCAACATGATTAGAGCGTCTGCCCACCGTTACCGCAGCACCCCCCAATTGCATGAACATATCGATGTTCTCTTGACCGGCCACAAAGAACTGCTCACCCAAGACACCCTGTAAATCTATTCCTTGTTCCCGGGCGCGCAGCACATTAACCAACTTTGAATGTTCTTCCTCGCATAACACCCCTACAACCTTAGTGTTCTTCAAACCTAATGCATGCAGCCCTAAAATCAATCCCTGAATATACGCACCTACGTCACAGGTAGTAATAATCATGGAAGGATCGGGCAATCTCTTAGCTCTCATTTGCTCAATGAGTTTTACCACCATAAGCGCATAGCCTTCTACCATCGTCCTGTCGTTTACCGCAGAGATAAATCTGGTGCGGGGCGCATACTCTTGTGCGTATTGGGCTGCAGCAGGATACGCATGTCGCTCGTAGTCTTCACCCACAAACATAAAGTCGTAGTGTAAAGCATATTGAATGCCTTCCCTGCTCAGCTTCTTTATAAGCCTGCCAGCCCTCTTGCGAGAAAGTTTATCAAATGGCATATAAATCCTTGCGCGTGCACCTACTAAGTGTGCCAAGGTAATGATTGCTTCAGCCAATACTCCCCGCGAGGCAGCCACAAAGGTTAATTTCGCTATGTCTTCGTCTTCCATTCCGCCGATAATATTCAAAATCTTAAACCACACCGCCCATGCTTTATGGGAATTAACACGTGTCTTTCTACCTCGGTATTCAATCTCAAGGGTGGTATCAAAATTACAAATAATGCGTTTACCCCCTTCTATGTTTTTCAGTGAATCCCTGCCTCTTTTTCTGAAGACATGCCGCATGAATTCGAATTCAAGCAGCCGGGGAGTGTGAATTTCCTGCGCGACCTCTTCAAAGGAACCCGGCCTAAACATCTTAACCTCCGGTTTAGCGATACCCAAAAGGTCCTCTCGGGCTATCGGAATAATCCGCATTAACCCTAATGCTTTTTCTAGATCCCTTCTCTCCGGTTCAGTCTTGTGCTGGTAATCAGGCCTTTCCATAAGATCAAAAAATGTAATGTGGTTTTCGGGCGGGAACCAGCTATCTTTGCTAAAGAACCGACTGAAGATAGCAATAATTCCACGGGTCATTGCAAATACCGCTCTCCAGAAAAGTAACCTCGGTGCACGGTGATAGACGGCAAGTCTCGCTGCCCTGCGTGTTTTTTCTAATGTGACCGGGCCTATCCCGGCAAAAAATGAGATGAGAAACGCTCCACCTGCAATAATCAAAGCAATTTCACCTAAACCTAAGCTTACAAACATGCTCATTTCTGCAGAAGGTTCATCATTTGCTTTAACAATCTTAAATACCGGCGTATTATCCAAAACAATCTCATAGGCTTCTTGCCGCAAGGGATCTGCTGCGAAACGTTGAGCTAATCTCTGCCTAATGCCGTTTTCATCTTGGGGATGAATTAACATATCTAATGCTATCGCAACGGCTGATTCGCGGAAGGATCGTAAGTTTCGCCTGTTTCTCTTGCGCCTTCTGGCAGCCGGCCCATAATGATGCGTGTGTGCACGGTCATCAATTAAAAACAGACCAATATGCAGCGATATCCTTGCAGGCTCAACTTCCACTTCCAAGGCATTATCACTATTCACATGTACCGCTATCTCAATCTCCCGCCGATTTTCTTCGCCGAGCCATTGTTCCAACGTATTTTTATCTTCAATGATCTGACAGGTAAGCGCATACGATAGAATAAACGGCAATGACGCCACATCAGAAGTAACATGGCCTTCGGTAACGCGGAAAAAGTAATTACCCGTTTCTGTACGCTCAATCGCCACGGTAATGCTCTGATTCGATATGCCGCCTATGTGTACACCCCATCCTTCAACCCGTAATTCACCCGGTAAGACAAGCATCTTAGGTGCTTCCGGCGTATCATCTCCGGCATCTATAGTTACTCCCAACGTCATAAACGGAAAACCGAATCCGCTTACAAACATGCTTACTGCTGCGGTTTCAAGCTCCGGAACAACAGCCTTTGGGATTTCTCCATCAGCCTTCATGTCCTCGAAAATCTCTCTTACGTCATTGGAAACAAAGGTAGGATAATCATTAAGCTGGAACTTCGGAGGCTTGCGCAGTTTTCTCAAGCCCTCCTCGTCCCCAAGAATCATCATTACAACTGCACTTTCTTTCTCATTACCGAGCTCTTCTAAGCGGCGGCCAACATATTTATTTGCCCGCATTGCTTTTCCTGCAGGCAGATAGGCCATAACGGCAAGCCCCATTTTCACCAGCGCATACTTAAGGAAGTCAAACATACCTAAAAGCATCTGAATCAGCATATCTTCAAGCTTTAAACCGTAGTGTTTAGCTAAGGCGATTGAGCGCGCAACAGAACGTGGATTCTGCGAAGCAACCGCTGTTTGAAAATCATCGTGATGCATAATAAGATACTCTAACATAAGCTCGTAGTGTGCATCGGTTGATTCCTTGTTACCAAATACCGGAGCGGGATATGGTTTACCTCCGTTGAATCGGTATTCATCCGTCTCTCCATACTCACCTTTTGCCCAGCGCTTCTCCGGCTTTTCATATGCACCCTTTACCGGCCGCACGGGAATGCGGGGGAGTTCTTTTTCAGCTTTCCATTTCCGTAAGTCGAACAGGGTCTTTCCTGAATCCTTAAGATACAACTGCACCACTACTCCGATACGTAAGACGTTACGCTCCTCATCAATCACCAACCGTGGATTCTCCTGAATAAGTTCCTCCACGACCTCTTGGAAAATCTCCATAGTCACATCGCGGAAGCCGTACTCCTCTAAGTCAATCCGGATAAAGGCATCAACCTCAGCGGCCTTACGTACCAACGTTTTAAACGTATCCTTTATCGCTTCCTTATGAATGAATGCGCCTTCGCCATCCTGCTCCCATGCATCGTAGTGAATTGCGCTTATCTTTGTTGAACAGAACACATGAGGGAATGTATCCAGCTGCTCAACCGCATCCCATTCGTGCGCACTGTTCGACCAATATTCCATCATGGTAAGATAGAATCGAACTCTTTCCTCAGCCTCTTGTGTGGATGCTGCCGCGTCTCCTACGATATCAAGCGTTACCCCGATCTGACGGCCACGTAAATCAAAGATTGCCCTACCGACCTTCCTTGCATCGGTTGAGGTAACGATAAAGCCTTTCTCCATCCAAACAAGTAGCGGAAGTAACGGCGCAAAGATTACTCTCCACAATTGGCTATCGCTGGTTTTTCTAAGTACCCAAATCGCTTTCTTTCTTAATGCTACCCTTCTGGCGGTAAACTGGATAATCTTCAAGCGTAAGTTTTCCAAGAAAGAAAACTTGGTCTCGCTTTTCGCCCGGTCAACCTGATCCCAGATCTCAGTAAGCACCTCTTGAGTGCTGTCTTCAATGCGCTTTCTTTCCGGATTTTGTCCTTGGTCATATTCGGCCAACGCAGCTCTAAGCGCCTTGACCCTCTGCTTGACTACGCCTAACCTTTCATGGAATTCTCTTGTAACCGAAACTTCTTGTCGTCCTGCGGCGCGAAATTGTCGGCGTTTTACTTTTCCGCCCCTTCCTTTCCGAAGCTGCTCGGGAAATAAGATAACACTCTCGGCAGAAGCGATGGCTGTCTGCGCTTCTTCCATCCTTCCAGAGATACCCTTTGGAACGTTCGTTGGGAATCGAACAGCAATCTCGCGTTCTAAATCATCATACTGACGTTGCCACTGTGCCAATTCTGCTTCTGGGCTCTTAGAACCCTTCTTTTTATTTCCGGAGCTGCCGTGCGCCACCCCAAGCGGCATACTTATGCCGCCGGAACTCAGCCAACGAACAACAATTTCTACGATTTCAAAAAGTCCTATGCCAACCGAGGTAAAACTACTAGTCTCGCCGGAAGCTGTAGTAGTTGAGATGGGTCTCAATTCACTTATCTCTTGCCTTTCCACTAAATCCATCGAAGGCATGGTTAATCCCGGTAGCGTTACTTTAGCTGAGGCGACTCTTAATCCCATAGAAAGCACCGCTTTCCAATCGATCTCTTCGGTATGCATGACGCCTTGCCTCAAAAGTTCGTACACTATCCCCGCGCAAAATGCATCTCCCGCACCGATTAATCCCCTGATTTCCTCTGTAGAAACTAAAGAACTTCCATAATATGACTCGTCACGGGCATAAACAAGAGCACCGTAACTTCCTAACGTAACGATCGCTGCAGAAAGACTAAATCGCTCAACAATAATTCTGGCATAGCGCAGTATTTCTGCGCGCCCTCTATCGTTATCAGCACGTAGGCTCGCATCCTCTTCAATCAAACCAACAGAGCGACATACCATCTCAAACTCGTATAGATTAGGCTTGATCACATCCGGGGTGGCGGTAAGAACTGCCAATGCTTGCTGTTTAGTTAACTTCGAACTAAAGTCAACAACAACAAATATTTTGTTTCTCTTTGCTTGCTTAACGAGATCGCTGATTCTTTCTGGCGGTAAGTTCTCCGGTATAGAACCACCAAATACAAATATGCTACCCGGCTGCATATTCTCTAAAGTCTCGGATACCTCCTGTAAACTTTGTTCGATGTCTTCAGGTGTCACTCTAGAGGGAGCAATGAGCGCAATCCTTCGACGTGGATCTAGGTGGATGACCGATCGAGCTCGTGCCTCTTCATGGGGATAACCGCTGCGCTGAGCTTGAACTCCCAAAAAACGTAGTGCACTGAAGGCGGTGGTGGGCTTACCGGACAATATCCTACGTATCCCAATCGGACCTCCTTGATTAGGTACACGCATATCTAATACGCTCGCCTGATTATAATCGTAGAAGAGTACGCGGGAACCATCAGCAGAAACTGGTGGGAAAACCTCAATAGCATATGTCGATACCATGCGCCAAAGATCCTCGATGAACCGCGTTCGTTGCTCTGCGGTAGCTGTTTGCAAGCTACTCATCACCCCATCTACCGCCTCTTGGTAGTCTGCTAGTGTTGAGGTGTGTACTAATGCCTGGTCAGTGAATCGCTGTGCCAGCCGGTACCAGGGAGTCAAATAACTAAAGTAATTGGCAATCGCATGTCTCAAATCAGCGCCTAGACCTTCTTTTCCTGTGGCGCTTGTCAGTCTAGCTGCATCAAGATCAGACGAAAACATCCTGATTTTTTCCGATCTTCTTTCTTCATGCTGTCCAATGATAGTTCGTATGCGAATATCTGCGGTGTGTACATCGTCGTCTCTTTCAAGTTCTGCGATAATCGCCTTAAATAATTCAAGTTCTAAATAACGCAGGTCATTGATGAGATCAAAGAATAACGCGGCATCAAAATATCTAAATGCAGCTATTTGACCTTGTTCATACGAAGAGTATTGTGTGTATATTCTCAGCAAATAAAAGAGTTGATACACTTTTTCGTTCCAGCTTCTCATATTACGTGCAATGATATTAACTCTCTCGTCTGCGTAACGAACCACGGGATAATTTAACGAATTAAGATCGAGACGGCCAAGAATTGCGATACCGCTTCTTTGCTCTTCTCTGCGTACAAGCCCAACATACGTGGCCCCGTGCTGAATTCTTAATTCCTTAAAGGCAGTAGAGGCCTCTAATGTTGTTTCCGTCCTCTCGAGTCCGGCGAGGGTCTCCTTGACTTCTGCGAAGCTCGCCAAAGGATCGAGAGGAATAAAACCTATCTCGAGGTCAACACCCAACTCTTTTACTATTCTTATTGCCTCTTCAATCTCTTTTGTGCTGATGCCCTTGTTATATCTCTTCAGCTGACCCTCAGAAAACGACTCTACGCCTAATGATATCTTCACAAGCCCGGCGCGCTTTAAAAGATGCAGTGTTTCTACCCTTTCCCGTCCTTCTTCTTCTGTATCATTTTCATTGTAGATTGAATCTACTCTTGTGATGATGTCGAATCTAACTGCATTACCCACTGCAATCTTTCTTTCTGCAAATTCTCTGGCTATTTTCATTCTTTTTGGATCGATAGGTAAAAATTCTTCATCAGCTGCGCGTACCTGTTGAACACCCATGCGCTCTAAGATATTTAAATCTTCTATGACGGTATCTAAGGGGAGCGGTCGCCAGCCTCTTCCTGCTATTCTCGACCCAAGAATCTCCTTACTTGCACAGAATGTGCATGCTGCTCGTGGACAGCCTCGTGATTGTTCAAAATACGCCAAGCCTCCTCTTTCATAAAACTCTCTTGTTCTTGACCTATCGGGCAGTGCATGTTCCTCAACAGGCATCAGGACTCTTGGATTGCGAACCATTGCACCATCCTGTTGATAGGCAATATTTCGTACCTCGGATAGTTCAATCTGCCCATTCACATACCGATAGAGATCAGCTACTACCAATTCGCCTTCTCCTAGACCAAGCACAGCAAAAGGCAAGAATCGCTGTAGAATCACATCGCCTATGTAAGTAGGCAAGGCGTTTCCGAGCACGATAAGTGGCTGTTCTTCCTGAGGAATCTCCTTTGCTATTGCCTGAGTCAACTGTAGCAATTGGTTAAATGTATTAATCCTGGCGGCGATACCCAATATGGCGGGTTTCTTTGTTCTTATTGTCTCTATAACATCTTCCAAAGAATCCAGCTGCATGTCTAAAATTGTAACCTCTGCATCTTTGCAATCACGGTTTAGATAACCGGCTATTGCATTGATTCCGGCTGTCTCACCGGCAAAAGCAAGCCTTTCGTCTGCTAATCCGACTAACACTACATTATCTTTATTAAGGTCTCTAGTAACTGTATCCTCGATAGGAGACAAAGATGGACGGACATCAGATTCTCCACCCTCTACCGCTGCCCCAAGCGGCATACTTATGCCGCCGGAAAGTACTGTAACTATGAAAGGAATGATTGTTTTGCCGAAAGGTAATTCGAGTTGGCCGGCCGGGGGTTCTTCTTGTAGGATTTGATTAATGGAGAGTTTGCGCGCTGCATAATATTGCGCAGGAGGCGCACCTTCTCTCTCTGCCATCCACTCAATCAAATCTTCTCTAATCCTACCTCCTTCTACCGGCCAGATAGGAAGATCAGCTAATGTCATATCGGTTATATCTATTTCGCCAAAAAGCTTACCGGCCCTTTTCTGCTGTACCTGCTTAAATACTCTTCCCTTTAACGCCCAGATAAACGGCGCGTCAGTAGCTTCTCTTCCATGATGCGGGCCCCGTAAGCCGCAAAGATATTTCTTCTGAATGTTATGATATGCTCGTTTTACACGCCTTTCTTCTGTGAGAGATAATTGTTCTCTTCGCAGCCTCTGGCGTATCTGCGCGCTGTCTCTGAGTGCCGCTGCCTTTAAACTCTCCATCCATCTTTTTGTTGTTGCTTCCCGATCGATTTCTCTAGCGTAATCAAGAATATAGGTTTCAATTCTCCTTAGCGTCCAGAGCCGCAAAGCATCTTCCCGCGTTCTCAGATATAAGCCATGTTCTCGCACATCGCGATACCACGGTTGGTCTAAGAATAAACCGTGGGCCTTTGCCCATGCAGAAATTTCCCCGCGGAATATCTTTGTGCCATTCAAATCATCGGTTACCTTAAGTTTCTTTAAAAGTCTCACCAGCCATGGTGGAAGGTCGCCGTGAGTTAAGCCTACACCGAAAAGTGACAAGCCCATCAAAACCTGTGGCGCCTCTTCAGTTGAAGATCCGCCCGCAAGATAATACATCGCTAGCCCAACTAATACAGCTAAGATGGTTATCCAGACCGGAGAATTAGCCTGTGGCCCGCCACGTGGCGAATCTGGAGTATGCGGCTCATCAGGTGGCTGATTTCCCCTGTTGCGCAACAGTGCAATATTCTTCGCCATTTTGCGCAGCAACGCATCCATTTCTTCCCGATACTCAGCGCTATAGCTTCCCTGAAAACGGGATAAGACGGCACGCTGCAGCGTACGGAATGTCTCGAACATCTCGGCTGCAATAGGTCTTTGCGAAGCACCGTCAGCCTCAAATAATAAATTCATTCCTGTGCGTACAGACTCCTCAGTGCTTCTGAAGAACATAGTGCGTACGCTGAAAGTTTCATTATCCTCAATCATAAAAGGAAACACATACGGGAGAAAAAAGAAGTGAGCCTCGTCCACTGAGAAAAGAGGAGAAATCCCCGCTCTTTCTAGCAGCCTCGCTGTCACGTGATTATGCTCCGGGAGATGAGCAATAAAGTCAGTAGCCGATCCGGATAAGCGTCTGCGCAGATCTGGTCTCTGATTAAGCGTATGCTTCCAGGCTACCTCGGCAAGCCAGACAAAAACTCCATACGCAGAACCTAGCAGGTCCTCTTGCTCTATCGCGTCTAATCCTTCGCAACGCGCCAGCTCTTCTCTGACCTCTTGCGCAGCTTGATGACCCTCGGATATGATACTATAGAGTTCTGGCAATGCGCCGGTTGTGCGTAAATGCTGCATAAAGTCCCAGAACTCCTCTGCGGTCATTGCCACCTGTGGATTTCCAAATACAGCCTCCAGCGTACTCGCCAACCGCGCGGGTACCACTACCGCAGGAATTGAGGGATCAAGCACCGTAATAATAGAACCTAAGCGATTAAGCTCAGGCGGCTCCTGAGCTTCTTGAGTCCTATCGGCTGCGCGCTCTTCGGTTAACGGAGAACTAATTGCTTTACGATATGCAATCAAAAATAAATTTCCAGACTGATCAAGGTAGCTTCTTCCCTGCCCAAACCCAAAGCGACCAGCTACCTGCTGCAGCTGCGTATCGTCAGGCAGAACATATATTTCAAAATATCTTTGACCCTGAACACGTGCAGTTTCCATAGCCTTTGTTAAAAGAGCCGCGATGATTAAGTTTCTTTCTTCTTGCTCTATCTCTGTACTGACCCATAAATCTACCACTACCTCTAACCCTTCCTGTACTGAATCATGGACAAAGAAGATAAATCCTCCAAGGGTAGATTCACCTGGATGACGATACAGCATGACCGCTCCCGAGCCGTCTCTAATTCCTTGCTGCATCGTTGCGCGCCGCTCAGTAAGAAATTCATTAAATTCCGGCGAATCAACTTCCTGCGTGACAAGCGGGTAATGAGTGGCATAATTATGCATTAATTGCTTTAAAAATTCAGAACGTTCATGCTGCTGATCCGTTGAAGGTTCAAAGTCAGCAGCCGACAATTCATGCATGCCTTCTTGAACATTGCCGAGAGATCCTGCTGGTTCAGATGCGGGAGCCGCAGCACTCGCTGCACTCATCGTGTCAGATGGTGAGTGCTGCACTGTTTGCGGTGAGCAACCCTTTAGGGCCTCGTTTCCAAAGGTCGGTGCTGCGGATGACGGGTCAATTTCTTTCTCGTACATAATTGAATCCAGAATATTCCCCTCTATATAAATTCTCTCAACTGGCGCAAACCCCAAACCTACTACGATTTGCTGTTGAGCTGCATCATCAGGAGAAATACTTATTATAAAGTATTTCCCACTCATATTTCCTGCGGTCTCCATAGCTACGGTAAGAAGGGTCTTGATGATGCGCCTTCTTGAATCTTCGTCCATCTCTTTGTTGACCCATAAATCGATAGTGACCGCGCTTTCTCCGGGAGTAGTAGAGGGCCTAAAGGAGTAGAAGACATACCCTGCGAGATTATGCTGGCGGGGATCACGATAGAGTATAACCACACCGGTCCCATCCCCTAGTTCGTCTCGCATCTTTGTCAGTCGATAAGCACAAGATTCATTAAGCTGAGGTGAATCGGCCGAGTATGGCACACGAGGGGTATCAATGAAATATTCGCGTATCAATTGTTTTAATAATGAAAGTTGTCGTACGCCTCCAGCCGTTGTAGGCTGTAAATCAGCTGCTGAGAATATATGTATCCCTGCCCTACCGGCATCCTGGGAAGGTTGGTGCGACACTCTCTCGCTTTCAGGGGTCGGTGCTACGGCTAGGCTCTGAGCTGTAGCAGCCTGGGTTTTTTCCAATACATACACATCGCTTAGCCCGCGCTCATCAGGGTCAACTCTTACAAGGGCATCATTATGTTCGAATCCGGCTTCCCTTAAATCTTGCGCTAATTGATTGTGGCCGGGCTCAACCAGCATAAACACATCCAGAGTATGTCTTCGCGTCTCTTGAACAATCTGCACTAAAAGACGTCTTCGTATAACTTGATCCTCACTTCCCGGAAGCGCAACTACTACTTCAACCTTAATTGACATCTCCGGATCTTCGATATCGTACAGGCGATAATACGCCAGGCCGCAAACCTGCTGATTGGAATCAAAGTAAAGCATTACCCATCCAGCCCTAAGTCCGCTGACCGTACTTAACATTTTTATCAGCTGTCCGTTGGCCTCTTGTGTTAAAACCTCGGGCTGATCAGGCGCAACCTGTCCGGTCTCAATCAGCCAGTGGCGCATCAACTCCATAAGTTGTTGTCTACTCTGCGCTTGGTCGGATCCAAGCACATAGTCAGCAAATGCCTTGCCTGCAAAAGATACTATCCTGCCTTCAGAACCTTCTGCTTCTGGTAATTCTGCTTGCGGCTGGGCTGCTGGGCGTGTTGCTTCAGCGCCATGAGCCGCCCTTAAGACATAAATATTTTGCTCACCTCTTCTATGTAGGAGCCCGACTCCCTCATAACTATTATCTTGCACGAACTCGGCTTCTTCAACAATCGTCCTCAAAGACGTATCGCTTTCATCGATAACCATAAAAAGATTAAGTTGTCTGCTGCGTGCTTGCGCTATTGCTGATCCTAAAAGTATCGGCCTTAAACCAAAGCTTTTGAACCTATCGTTTACGACAAATATTTGAACTACCATCATCGCGTCGCTCTCTCTCCAGTAGTAGTAAATCATCCCTCCCTGGAATGGATTACGAAGAGATCGACATAATATTAGTTCGCCCCTTCCGTCTGCGAGTGTAGACTGTATACTCAAAAGAGTAGCCTTTATTATTGGAGTGCGCTGCGCTTCTGGAAGAGTAGCAAAATTTGAGGCTGGACTTTCAACCAGATATTGATATATTAAGCGTTTTAATAACTCGCTGTAAACAGCAACTTCAGATGCACTTATCTTGCTCATGGCAATCCCGTCGCCATCTCCTTGCTCCCTACTCTCAGAAGTCGAGATGCCAAGCACAAACATATTCAATGCCCCTGACAGCAACGATTGAAGCGATGAAAGGACTGTCTCCATCCCAAACCCACCAGCGGTAAACATCGCTGCATCTGCCTGACTTGTATCCGCATCAGGAGTTCCTGCATCTGCCGCAACACGAGCGGAGTTTTGGGATCCAACGCTCTCTTCTTCAAAGGAATCCTTCAATACCGCTTCAACTAAACGGACAATCTTTTCTCCGGCCTGCGTCCCTTCAAAATATAATTCTCCTGCGCGAACTCTTCTATTTCTATCTCGTAATATCATTAACTCTTTCAAGCTATCATAAGGAACTGTGTTAAGCTGAGGTCTTTCTCGATCGCTTATCGATTCACCTCTAAAGATACGGCCAAGCAGATCATGATGCCGAGAAGCGGTCATGCCAATTAATTGTTCAATAAGAGCATCATCTACTTCTGATAAGGAAAACCTACGTAATGCTTCATCATAGGGCATCACAATAATAGCATCTCTCTTTTGAAGACTGGCACCATCAATAAACAATACTTCTTTATTATCCACAATAAGCGTTACCCATACATGCCACCAGATACCTTCTTTCTCTTGTAAGTGTGTCTTGTCGATGAATATGCCAGTTACTGCTTCTAATCTAAGAGGGCTGTCGCCGGCAACCGGGAGATTAAATTTCTTCGAGAGAATCTTGATAAGTGCTACCGAAGATATCTTGCAAGGGCCGAGGACTCCAGGAAAAGACTTTCCTAACAGGCTATGGAGCAGTGCTTTTTTAGAATCAAGGAAGGTGGTTATGTCTCGCATAAGTTTTTCAGGAGGCACCATTCCAATCCCCGCTGCACTAAACATCGAAGCCTCTGCAGACGGCTTTGGCAACAGCACCTCTCGTTTTATTGTGTATGTCCCTTGCCGGCTGAATTCCTTCACTAAGACTAACTTTCTATCTATGGTGAACTGAATACGTTGTGCAGCAGGTCTATCCTCAGAAGAATCAAACCCGAATGGCTTAGGAAGATCGGCAGCCCTTCCCTCTGCGCGCCATGGCTCAAAGAAATGACAAGGAATGCGCTCTCCTCGTGTTTCCACGTAGAGAGTATTAGACCCCGGCTCAGTCTCATGCATGAACTGGCCATTCGTAATCGCTTCTATCAAGTGTGTATTGTGTGCATTGGTTGAAGAACCGTAGGCAAAGGAAATCTTGGATACCCCAAACATCTCAGCTGCCAGATTAAACGCAGCGGTCATCTGACGAGTATATTCTTCAGGGCCAAGCCGATTAAATAAGCCGCTTTCGGTATTAATATGAAAAAGCATAGAAACTCTAATCCCGTATTTCTTGCTTAGTTTTCCTAACTTCCGTATTACCTTCTCGCCGATAGAACCCATCTCCCAGCCTGAGGTTGATAGATTAAACACCTCTTGACCCAGTGTTTCTATGAGACGCTCACATATATCAGCGTAATCCGTATCGTAAAGGGGATCGTGGCGATCTACCACAGGATTATTGTCGTGCCAGCCGAAGATAAAGGCAAAATAGTTTTGCTCAACGGAAAAGTCTGCTCGCCTCATTCTCTCCCGCACACTATTCTCAAGCTCCGCTTTATATTCTGCCAATGCATCCATTATTTCAGCTACCCACGGATCTGGCATAGAATCAGGCGGCCCAGGATCAGCTGAGCAATAATCGCATTGCACAGAACATCCTTCTGTCACCGCTACTTTTACCAACTCTGCCCTGCGGTGTGCTACTCGCATTGCTTCGATTGCATCAAAATCTGTGAAATATTTCTCGAACCAGCTAAAGGGAGGATCGCTAAGCACGAGCTGATGTCTGGCTAATTGACGCTTGGAAATAAACCAGATGCGTCCGAGCTGTATATCGCGTGTGATTCTTGCGACCGCAGCTTTTCCTTGTTCGGATAAAGGCGCGGGATAATCTTCTAATAAGGAAAGTCTTTTCTTGATGTATGCGCGGAGTTTTCTTTGGGAAAGATATTTAATAACGCTCGCAGCCCCCGAGGCAATGCCAAAGAGTAGCGCTGCAATCCCTATATCGAATGCGGTGAACATCGAAGCGCTCGGAGTAACGCTACCACTTCTATCAGGTGCGGTAACCGGGACAAATTCAATCTCATTGTTTGCAAATGATGCATAGCCGCTCTGCTTTCTGCCTGCAAAGATCACATAGTGGCAGGAGAAAAGCTGTGCCCAGAATTCTCCCGGATATATCAGACGAGGCGAGTGCGCTACCACAAACAGCGCATCAGGTTGGCCGATAACGTTGCTTAAGAATTCTACTACCTGAGGTCCTCTGTATCCATGCGACATTATTCCTTGCGTATCATAGCGTCCCCATATGGCCTCAGCAACGAAAGAATGAGTTTCATCATCTGTAGGCACGTGCTCAATCGCTTTTAATGAACGGGCAGAAACCACAGGTCCGCCGTGTGTTGCAACTAATCCATCAGCCACCAAAAGTATAGGACTTACGCTGATAAACCTCTCATAGAGCATGACATACTCTTCTCCGAATAACTCCGTAAGCTTTTCTCGATATGCAATACCCTGGAATATCCTTTGTCTGTGGTGCGTTGAACGGTAATGAGTATATGTCAGATAATCATGGTTTCCTAATACATAGAAAACATTATCCGGATTCTCAATGATTAAATCAAAGATGAAGTGCATCATCTTGACTGAAGGCTCTGTTTCTTTGGCAAGCTCAAGAAATTCTGATTCATCATTATTCGCGATCTCACAGCCTGCAGGATCAGCGTTGACGGCATCACCTAAGATGACCAGGGCCGCCTTCTTAGCGCGTATCTTTTCGATATTCTCAACATCGAGCTCTTCAACGCCGCCGACAGTACGTACCTTTCTATGTGCTAAAATCGCCTCGAGGTTGTGTAGCTGGGTGTGCAAATCACCGACTAAAATAATCTCTGTCTCAGCAGATACACCGCGCAGATCAAGCACTGCTCCGTTTCGGTAATCGCTTCGATACAGACGGGCAATAACCTTTCTAATCTGTGTAAAGGCTGTTTGTATCTTTGCCTTTTCTGCCTCAATGTCATAACCGTAGACCTCAGTGAGGATCTCTCTTAGCCGCACGCGTCCCATTCGCAATGCTCCTGCGCTGGGCCTTATTTTCCAACGATAGGCTGTAACAACCGCAAGTATCTCCGGCTTTCTTCTGATCAACTCACGCTTTTTATATTCCTCTCTTCCTTGGGTTGTATCGATACCTAACTTCCTCAGTTTTTCCCGCAGATCATCTCTGGTGATACTTAAACTTTCAGCTGCAGCCCTTGCGTTCCAACCAGCCATCTCAAGCGCTTCTAGCAATCTAGGTCTTTCCTGTTCTAATACCTGCTGCCTGAATCTTCTTCTTTCTTCTTTGGAATCAAAACCGAAGCGTGCAAGCCTATTGCGCAATGTCTTTCTATCCATACCTAAACCTTGAGCAGTCTTTGAAACATCCCAGGCATTTTCTTCCAAAAGTGCTACGGTAGGAATAAATGCCACAGCACCCAAGATGAGCGCTTCTGTCCTGGAAGAAGTGTCTCTATCCGCGAATTTTCTCTGGAAATATTCGTACAGACCACCGATTGCTTCATTACCCAATAGGTCTAGATGCTCGTTTACGCCCTGACGGCTTAATCCTACTACTTCTTTGGTTTCAGTAATGGTGACACCGGGAATTAATCCGATTATCTCGCTGATGATCCTTTTACCGTGAGGATTGTGCTCCAGCAACTCTTCCCAGCTAATCTGCTGGAGCCTGCCGGTGGCTAAGAGTTTATTCAATTGATCAAAACAGGTGATCTGCCGCAAAGACGGCATCCATTGGATCAATTCAAGATCTTCTAACATAAATAGAGTTACCTTCTTGCCTGCGTTTTCTTTTCTCTTGGGATGGTGCCTACGATAGTATCTATGAAGACCAATTGCGGTTTCTCCGTTTAAGAAACCTCTTGGTTTTTTTCTAAGGTGTGTTTTTTCATCTAACATAACCAGATCTCTTAAGTTATCCTCTAAGGCGATACGGCGGATAATCTGAACAGTGATACTCTTGCCATGTTGAAGATTTTCTTCTAATAATATGTGCCAGGGAACCTGCTTGTAGACACCGCGGGCTAATAGATCAGTCAGCTGATCAAGCCTGGAGATATCTTTTGCGGATTTTTGCGCCGCTATAAGACCGGTGTATTCAAGCCCGAATACGATCGATGGTTTGCCGCTGCCGGCTGATTTTTTGTCGAATACCCCTCGCAAACCGGAAAGGTTGTGTCCGCCTACCCATGCATCTCTAAAATGAGGGTCACGCAGTTGCATAAAGTCAGCGAATTCTAACGGTTCATCTTCTTTTTTGGTAACTCTTCTGGTGAGTTCAACAAGAATCCCTGCCACAATTTCCTTGCCGTGGGGATTGCGATCAAGCAGCCTTTTCCATTCGGGTCTACCGATGCGGCCTGATACAAACAGTTCCCTTAATTCGGAAAGTGAAGTGACTGTTACCATTGAATGGTTTGCGGAAATATCGTTTCCTGCGGAAACCCCTAAGACAAGGCCAGGGGTGAGGAAAGAAAAGGTTACTACCTCTCTTAGGGACGTTTCTGACATCAAAGCTAAGTGTGTCCCCGCGAGGGACAGTTTTCCGATTGCAGTCAGAAACGTCCCTATTAGAGGTATTAAGAAAGAATAGAGGGCCGCTGCAACTATAGTGATTTTAACCCCACCAGCCCTGCCTGCCGGCAGGCAGGCACGGAAGAGGTCAGAAACCTCAGATGCGATAGGCAAAACAAATAGGGCTGCTGTGGTCATAATAACTTCAACCCCACCAGCCACGGAAGAGGTAATCGAAGTTATGATCTGCGTAAGATCATACCACAGCAGCCCTAATTTATATAATAGTCCTGTTATTCCTAAAGTCAATAAACTTATTGCAACTTTCAGATTAAAAATGCTGCTTCCCGACGGAAGCGCTTCCTTTTTGGCTAAAATAAAATGTGGTGCTCCTTTAGCGACCTGCTTAGGCTCAGCTACTTGACTGTCGCGCTTAGAAACTCTTTTTCTACGCCGCAAGGAAGACAGCATTCTACCAAACAACAAACCTACCATGCCGGATTTAGGGGGAATTGGCGGATTGTTGCGAGGCTGCGGCTCTGGTTGTTGAGCATCATTTTTATCGTCTACTTCTTGAGTCTTAATCCGCTCAACGGGTGTGTATCCTTTATCTGCCGGCGGCAGAGGCCGACCGTAAAATTCACACGCTGAGGATATTAGCTCAGCAAGAAACTCTTGCTTTTTCTTCTCAGGATCGCCTGCTTCGAGATATACCCAGGTAGCAGCCAGATACGTATCAAGAATACTATCGGCTACCGCTGCTAAGCTATCGATTTCCTGCGGCTTCACTACGGTAGAATCATGAACTCTGAGACGGACGGTTCTGGATAACCGTCTCTGTGCGAGGCTGTCAACGTCTCCTGCCCTCTCCATAGCCACGTATGCTTCTCGACTTCTTAAAAATTCTTCTTGTTTAGACAAAATACGCTCTGCATCCGGGGAGGCTAAAAATTCTTCGGTGAGTACACGCGCATCCACAAGGCTTACCAGTATATTATCTAATTCTCTCTGCTTGATTACATGCTCAATCCAAAGCAAAGCTGCTAATTCTACATTCTCCCAATACGCTCTTGTCCTACGCGCCTCGTATGCCTCTGCTACTTTCTGTTCTATCTTATTGCGTATTTCATAGAAATAATATTCTTGATCTGACTGTGGATGGATAACCCGCGTGTATGATCGAGTAGATGTTGCGCTTGTATCAGTGCTAGTTTGTTGTGTGGCGATATTGTTTTCCGGCAAGGAATCAGCTTGTGCGATCGGGGTTAGTGCAAGAAGCAAGAATGCAATCAATCCAAAAATCTTGCCTAAAGGAAGCATGCTGCCAAAACCGATTGAAACAAAGTTCGCTACTTCTCCTTCGGCCGCATCAGCAGCAAAGCCTCTGATAACCAAACTTAGAAGTCTAATTTCTTCTATTGAACCGTAGTTCAATTGTTCTGCGGCTACTAATGCATCGATCGCATCGCATTTTTCTCTTACTGACAACGAATCAAAATGAGGATGATGCCGCAATACCATCTCTGCCATAGGATGATTTCTATCTCCTAACAGTGCCCAGAAGACATAGCGTATCCCTGCAGGAGGTGTAAGGCCAACACCGCGCCACGTTTGGTAAAACAATCTGAGCTTTGCTTCTAAAAGAACCTCTCCAGCCTGACCTTCGAGCAGTGCTTTATAACGGCTAATCGCAAGCTCTGCGGATACTTCGATATTCCTGCCCCCTGCATCTGCTGCTACACCCAGCGGCATACCAAAACCGAATAAAGATGTAAATGTTGATATCGCTCCCAACAGCGAACTCGCTACACCTATTTTGCTATCGGCTTTTTCTATAGGAGCGAAAACTCTAAGCACAGGGGCTCGAGGGAATTGGTCTTGCACATCCACAATGTCAAATCTTCTACTGAAAGGAATTTCTTGAGGGAATACTATTTTAGCAACCTCATTCGCATCGTTATTCCGGAAGGCCTCGACTAACGCTGCGGAGAATGGAAGCATAGTAATCTTGCCTTTTCCAAATAGAGACTCAAAAGCATCCCTACTGTAATCATTGTATGCAAAGAGCGTTCTCACAAACCCTTCAATAGAGCCTAAATCATACACTCCGGAAAGTAAAAGTTCTGCAAACTTACTATCCGTTTTCCTCAGCTCCTCTACAACCCAGTGCCACGATTCATCCGATCTACCGCAAAGGCCGATGATATCAATAGTTCTTCCTTTAACGCGAGCACGAAGCTTCTTATGTTGCTTCAAGACAAACTCGCCTAGTGACTTACTAGTATCAGGAATTCCCTGCTCTTTATCCATCAAGCCAAACAAGAGGAACAAACCATTATTTTCAAGAAGTCCTTCCATATCCTTAATTACCCCTGTGGCTCCACAGGCATCGAGTATAAACTGAGCTTTTTTGTCCTCGCCAAAGACTTCTTGAATTCTATCTTGCCAGCCAGGCTTTTCTGTACTCAATACTGTTTTCTCATCCCCGATACCGGCGTCGATGCACTTTCTCACACTTGCCTCGAACTTATCAGCGCCGATTACATTTATGCCCATAAGCTGAGCCATATACAGCATCATCCGTCCCTGAGGGCCTAATCCGACGATAATACCGTGAGCGCCTTGAGGATCAATCCTTTTTTCCTTAAGGAGATTGGCGGTCTCAAGCACGGTATATACCGCATTGCCATTGGGCTCAAGCAGAGACAACCTGTCGCTTAAATTACTTCTCAGTTCATCCGAAACCACATAGACATTTGCTTCAGGGAAACAGCCAAACTGTCTCCAGGTGCCTGCTACCTTTGGTCCTCCCAGCGGGTCATACCCGATAATCCCGTATGTTTTAGATCTATGCCATGGTCTGCTCCAATTGTGAGGAGTGTGCGATTCTAAGGCTACATATTTTCCTAATAAAGACTTATCCGCTCCCGGACCAACACCTACAACAATACCTCCTGCTTCGTGGCCTAAAGGCACACCAGCCATGGGATGGTCAACACCAAAAGGATTCACTATATTTTCCTTATCGCTGGCACAGATGCCGATAGAAGTAAATTCAACAATAACTGATCTAGGATAGAATTTATCCGTGACAAAGGCTTTTAAGGTATCAAATTCTGCTAATACCGGACCAACTTCAGGTAGGTTGCAAATGCCTAGCATGGTCTGCGGAAGCTTCTTTCCTTCAACCATGGTCCAGTAGCTAAGCAATATTTCTCTAATTTCCTGTTTAAGTTGAGGTAGGTCTTCTGAGGTCCGGGGGGTTCTAAGGTAAGCTTGAAGGATAGGAAGGATGCGTTGCGCGAGATGCTTAGGGATTCTATGTCTACCCTCACCGGATATGCCACCTGCTGCCCTGTGTTCAGGAGACAATAAGCCTAACTCTACTAAATTCAATTCGCCTTGAGGAGCTCCAAAAAGGGCTGCTCTAGAATCTGCCGAATCTGAATCAGCCTCAATAGTAGCTATTGCCCTAGAAAGCCTGGTATGCACGCTATACACTTTCGTTCCCAAAGGATTAATACCAGCTTCCTGCCTTGTCCCGGTATTTCTTACCTCAGGCGGCAGTACCGCAAGCACCGTTCGCAATTTCGGTAACACATCAAATCTTCCAGGATGCCTGAATTTTGCAAGAATTTCTGCCTCGTGGACGAATCTTGGCGCTCCTCCCTCACTCATTACCGAGAACCCATCTTTGGAATCACCATAAACTACAATCCAGTTCTTATCAAACTTCTTAATTTGCGCAATGGCTTTTTCAGCTCTCTTTTGACGCCAAGCCGAAGGAACGAATATTCGCAAGGCAAGAACGAATATTCCGTTACCTATGATTAAAAATATTGGAATTAAGTCGTCCTCAACAAATGGAATAAAATCATCCACAACAAAAGATATAATCTTGCGTCCTACGCGATACATGATTACCGTTAAAGAACACGGCAGGCTCGCAACTATCATAAATGCAAAGCCAATAAAAACACATGTTCCTGCTGCTATCAGAAACACAATACCGCCGCCAGCTATAACCGTAAAGAATGGAAGCGCAATACACCAATGAAATAAAGTTTCGTTGTCTTCCTTCAATATAATAAGTGCCCAAAATCCTAAAAACCACAAACCACTCCACATGGTACCAATAATACCAGGATCACTTCCCAATCCTTCCATTTGATATTTGAATACCGTAATCCCAGTGCATTCTTCTAGACCTCTTGCGATGCCCATCAATATTGCCAATAGTATAGTGCTCGCTGTAAGCATTCCAGTCCATGTAAGCACTGATAACCAGAAATGGGCATCAGCATGATAAGAAATAAATGTTGAAAGTTGAGCTATGATTGAATGGTAGAGTTTCTCTATGCCGGTCTCTGCAAAGACGGGGGTGACAAACAACAGGCTACTGACAATTACAATAAACGGCATAAGGAAGTTTGCTGGTGAGCCCTTAGAGCCTGCCTCGCCACCATCTGTTGAGCCAGGAAGTATAGATTCAGATACAATATCCTCCTCAATAGCTGCTATTGCATTTGAGAGTCTGGTATGCCATTGATGCGGAAGGCTTCCTGCAGGATACTCATCTAATACGTTACAGAAAACACGCAGCTTAGTTAAAACCTCAAATCTTCCAGCATGTTTCATTTCCACAAGTAGCTCAACCGCAGAGATAAATCGTGGCATTCCTGCGTCATCAACTACTTCTATGCCGCCTGAGCTATCTTTTACTATGTGAAGCCTGCAGGCACGAAATTCGCTGATTAATCGTGTAGCTCGCCAACCTCTGTCGAAAGATCTTATTATACTTTGGTATCTCGGGATTAGCATCAAAACGATAGTTCCTGCGGCCATCAAAATCCCTATGAAAGGTTTCAAGTTGAAGGTAGTTGTTGCGTCATCGGCAATGGCGGGGGTAGCAAAAAGGAGGGTGGCAAGCATAACGACGCCAAAGACCTTTACGCGTGTGAATTTATTGCGTATGCCAATAAGCCAGATGCGCAAATCGTCATGCCAGCCGCGGGATTCGGCTTTCATGCGCAGCCGGTCAATCGCATCGCGTATGTCTTGCGCGTGCGGAAAGTATCCTCTTAGTGTAAGCTCCACTGCGAAATCACGCTCTGCTTCATCAAGCTCTGGCCAGAGCTTTTCTTTCTGACGAGGGATCTCTCTCTTGACCAGAGTATTAACTACTATGTCTGCATACTTTCTGTGGGGTTCCACGTCCTTTTTCTCAATGACTAAAATTCCTGCAAAAGGATCAGGATCAAACCATATATCCATAGTATTAAATGCGGTAGAACCTCTTTTTCTTACGATCCTGCGTACAAGCCTGGCATCATCGATATGAGGTAAAAGCCATCCGAACAAATGCTGCAGAATCCCGATTCTAGGTTCACAAACGAGCAACACAGACTTGTATTCGAAGCGAGGTTTAAACGGTGCCCCGTTGCTAGACTTCATTTTCATCAATGCATCTCGCATCGGAGAATAATGTTCAGTTTCGTATCTATGTTTAATTCTCTCAAGGATTGCTCGCATCCTCGGATGTCCCGCATAAATACCGTCAATGGGCAAGGCCTTATTCGGCTCGAGCGTTGCCTCTATAAGTTCGCCGCGATGCTTATGTACAAAATCATAGTCTGATGGAATCATTGCCCTGCCGTATAAGAATAAATTGGTGAGTGCCTCTTCAATCAAATCCCACCGGTAGGCATCCGGAGAATCAATATCGTGCCGGCCGTATATATCCGGGAAGGATTCGTTTTCGTTCTCCGGCGTTTTTGGTGTTCCCGCTTTCATTTTATTCTTAAAGAAGTTATCCATAAAGAACGGGCTCAGTTCGGGTTTGCCATTTTTGATTACGATTAAACCAAACAAGTCAGGACGCTGCCGCACTTGACTCAGTGCTGTGGTAGTCTTGCCTGAACAGGTCGTATCAGATGTCGGTACTGCTCGTAGATGACCGCGCAATGCCTCTCTTGAGAGCGGCTCTACGATTAATCTCTTTCGCGGGCCGAAGTTATCCCAGAACAACTCTGCTTCCATTTCTTCATCGGGGAAAAAGAGGGGCTTATACAAAAGTGCCAAGGCCTTTGCCCTTTCAGGAGCATAATGCTCTAAAATGCTTTGGTACTCTACTAAACAAGTAATAAATACCTCTCGCTCCTCTTGACTCTGGCCTAAAAGCTCTTCTATCTCAATTACATTCTCAGGCTGATCAGGATTGCTGCAACGCCGCTCGATGGCAAATGCGGTAAACTCTCTGCGTAACTGATAATACTCTGCCTGTTCACGGTCATCAGCTAGTTCTCCCCTACAAATACTGACCCCCATCTTCCTTAATAGAAGAGGATCAAGTCTCGTCGCTTTAACAACCTGGCCGGTGCGGCCTTTTCTGTAGTGGATACTGTCAGGGAAGTTTCCGTCACGGCGAAAGCGCGTGCTAAATTCTGCAAGCGGACGGGTAAGTAATCGAATAGCCGTTCCCGTGGCGGGCCGAGAGTAAGGAATGCAACGCTGAGCCATCTCTTCAACACCCGTTGCCAACATCACCACGTTACTAAGGCTGACATAGGGCTCAGTTTCTCTTAATAAGGATCTCACCGGCTCACGGTAGCAAAGCTCCCTAATCGCTTCGAACATCTCTCTATCGATTGAGCCGTCTCTTAAAAGAAGTCTGTAGTGAATATCGAGCAAATCATCTACTGAAAGGAAATGACCTCCTCTTCGCATATGCGGTCTTCGGCAATCACGCAAGGAATCGAGGGTATCGATTAAAGAGAAGATGCGCGCAGCATATGCTCGTACATCCTTTGCGTGTCCTACTTTCCACGAAGGTGTTTCTTCGTGATGCTCGATTAAATAAGTAATAAGTTTTGCCGCTTTCACATTGCTACTTAATCGAACCTTTTTCTTAAGCATCGCGATCGTTTTATGTGGATGCTCCTGATTTGCTCTAGCATATTCAAGTTCTTCTACCATTATCGGTGAGGCTGCGGTACCTCTTAGGCTCTCGTGCGCCTTTCCTAGGTCGTGTAAAAAGAATGCTTTTACTAGAGCCTCTCTGAAATACCGAGGTCGCAAATCCATAAGCTTTGTAAATTCCAAAGCAATAAGCGCAGAACGCAAACAATGCCGCAAGACTCCGGGAATTTCCTCGATGCCTGGGTATTGCTTCAGGGCTCGGCGCATAAAATCTTTAGGAATATAATTCTGAAGTTGAGGATAGCGAGCTAAGAAATCACACGCCATTGCCTCTGCTGTTGTGTATTTCGTGCTAACGCCCTGGAATGCTAAGCGACTGATTTCTCCGGCCAGACTCACCTCGCCTCCCATTTCGCCCAACATTCGGTATTTACCGAATAAATATTGAGGAATTTCTTCAAAATGTTCATATAAATCCTGCAATGCAACTCTTAGGTCAAATTCATAATAGTCAGGCAACTGCTCAGGCAAGGTCTCTACATATAATCGAACGATATCAATATCTGTGAGCCCCCATGCTCTTGCGAGGCTCTGTAATTTTTTCTCTTGCCTTAAGAAATTAACTCCTGCGGTATGAAATAGGTGGCGCCATATCCAAAAGTCAATTCGGGCTGCATGATATCTTAGCTGACCTCTGAATTCCCGAAGAGCACCTACGAGTAGTAATAAACCGATAGCAAGCAAGAGAAGCGGCACTAAGGTAATCTCTAGGGAAACACCAGGCATGTCAAGAATAAATGTAGATTGATCTAATTCATTTGCTTCAGCGATGCCCGGAGTAAATAATAGGGCCGCTGCGGCCATCGTTCCCACCAGCCCTGCCTGCCCTGCCTGACCGGCAGGCAGGCGGCAGGCAGGCACGGAAGAGGTAAACGAACGAAGGGCCGCTGTGGCAGTATTCTTGCTCCCCACCAGCCACGGAAGAGGTAAAACAAGAATTTTTCTGATGCCTTGCCACAGCGGCCCCATTTGATTATATAAAGACGAAACTCCTAAGAAATCAGGCAACACAAACATACTCGCTTCAGAGCTTGCGCCTTCTGCAAGAGCCCTTTCGAATACTGATTGATTTATAGCGTCTAACCCAAATTTGTCAGACAATGACGTACCGGCTTCATCAGAAATTGGTTCGATAAAGAATATATGACTCTCAAAACCACCGCGCTCGACATAAATTCCTTCTGTGATAATCTCTTTAGCGTTTCTCACATACACTTTTCCATTCAATACATCTCTCAATACTATATATTTACCAGCAAATGCTGAGTTAACGAACCTTGGAGGAAACGTTGAAAACTTAGCCGCACCAAAGCCATCGGAATAATTTACCGCAACTACTACCCGCCTCCCCTTATGGGGAAGCGTATACCCGATAAAGGTTGAATTACCATCGTCTGTCTCTAAGACGTCAAACTTACCGTAGCTAAATATCTCGTCGCTCGCAATACGCGCAATTCTTTGCATAAATGCAGCTTGTGCTTCATCTGATGCTTCGCTTCTTACAATCCTCGTAATCCCCTGACGCGCGTAACCCTCTAACTGATCAAGGTGCATCATTGACATCCCCGGAATTGTGCTGGCGATAAGCGCATTGGCTCGTGCGCGCGCTCCGGCCATCCACCAACCATCGTCGTGATTTCCCGGAAAGCGCACTGACCCGTCAAGATAGGCTCTTGCCCTACCCAAGAAATTCAGCCAATCTCTAATACCCGGCTCTGGATAACTTTCTTTCAGCAGGCGCTCATAGAGGGTTTTATCATATTCAAAATCAAACCCTAACCTCACATATCTTCCCTCTGGGCCATAGTGCTCTGCAATAAAGGTAAATCGAGGATATTCAGCCTTAATCTCTGCAATAGCCTGTTCCCAAAAATCCTTAGGTACAAGCGTAACCAAATCGCAGCGTACCCCATCCACGCCAAGTGCTGCCCAGAATTTCAGCACGCCAATCATTTCTCGTATGACTTCAGGATTATTGTAATCTAATTCAGCGGTATCTAACCACGGTGGCGGACAAGAAGGATCGCTACCGTGCTGAACAAGCACTCTTTTACCTAAAGACTTTGAATGCACAACGAAATATCCAGGATTATTGCTCAGGAGCTCTAAATCACTTCGATCTTCTTCTCCTCTCGAGAGAACTCTGTGCTTATAATACTCTGTGCGCTCTAAAACCCACGGGTGATCAATTGCAGTATGGTTGCCCACGAAATCAATAATAATCTTCATATCCAATTCCGGGTCATGCGCCTTTTCTACTACCTTTCTGAAATCATCGAGCGAGCCCAAATCGCTGCCTACGGCAGTCAGCTCAGGAATTGCAAAGATTGAACCAATGTCATTTTCGGGATCGCCCGGCCACCCTTGGTTGACTACGATTACTGATTTTCCCCATTTCTTTAACCGGTAACAATTATTTCTTCGATCGCGGCTTCCCCGTTCTCCACGGTTTGTTTTTCTTGAAAATTTACTCAACGGCATAATGCCCATAAGATACACCCAGCTAAATCCAAGGTCTTTCCATTCCTCTAGTCGTCCCTCAATTGCTTTAAATCCTCCGCTTTTTACCTTGTCTCTCTTATTTTTCTTTGCACCTTCGGTTCGCGCATGGACCTGAAGCATCAAAAGATTACCGAGAGATAATTCCAAAGATTGATCTGTAGATTGTGAAACGCCAAGTACAAACGGTAAAAGATGCGCGGTAAGTAAGGTAAGAATGCTGGTAAATGGCAGGAAGAAACCAAAGAGGGTAAAGAGGCTTACATCACCTTTCCCTCCTGAGCCTTTTCTCTTGGCTTGGCCTTTTTTTCTGGTAGCTCTGTTTAAACTTCTTGTCCTCTCAGCTTGACTTCTCTGCCTTAAACTCCTCTTTTTCCGCCACCTTTTCCCTACGAGCCTCATCCTATCTACACGATCGACGTCATATACGCTATGGAGAGGATTACGTATACGATTCATGGTAGGAGAATCATCAGGAAGCATGGCCATGTGCACAGGACACCAGGCTATATTTGATTCAAAAACAGCCATTGCCGTAGTGTTGCCGGCTACTAAATAGCAGAGGTGTCTCTTCTCCGGGTCATTTCCCCAGACGACAATTGGGGCTTTTATCACCGGGACATTAGTAACCTCAGAAAGCAAATCCATCATCTCAACCATTGCCTCTACCCTGTGTCTGGATATCTCTGACTGGCGCACGTACAGATTTCTGACACGCACCCGCTCATCGCACCAGACAAGCTTTCCAACATCTTGAGGTGCGATAGAGTCTTTCTTTATAGCCTCAATATCAGTCTCTCTGCTTGTATCAATAACTTGCTGGATAAATACCACTATTCTTTTTGCATCCTTGCGTATCCTGTCTTTATCTGATACATCTTCCCCGGGATACATCCTTTGTATCATCTTAAATATCTCAGGGCTTTCAAATATCAGTCCGAACCCGCCTTTTTTCTCTACCTGTTCTAAGATTGAAGCCATGCCTCTGTTGACGGGATATCGAGAGAATCCTGAAGTTTTAAAAGAATCCAAAATAACCTGGTGCGCTTGAGGAGGGTCAACTAGGAGGAAACGATATGCCATCATAAACATCAAGGCTACCTCTACCGCCGCAGGGTACACACAGTCTCCAAGCCGATATTTATATTCTTTTTTACGAGCATAGATATAAATTAGTTTTCGCAAGAACGGTTTTCCTAAACACAAAGATAAAATGTAGCGATGTCCAGAAAATGCCTCGACCCTCACCGGCACAGACCATCTACCGCTTTTTACCTGAACCTCAAGCGGCGCACGCCCTCCTTTAACCACCACTACTTCTTTAATCTTCGCTGCGTCATGGCGGTAAAACCTTCTAAGATATGTCAATCCCTCCTCAAGATTAGCTAAGTTTTCATCGCTTAATTTACCTTGCTTAAGACGCACAGTAACCTCATAGGTATCAACTTTGATCGTAACCCCAACCTTAGCCACTACTTTTGCGGGACGCGAAGACCTGCTGCCGCCGGATGACGAAGCTGTAGAACGTGAAGGCTTCTTTGCCTTCGCCTTCGACTTTCTAGGTCCAATTGGTGCTGCGGCAAAGCAAAGCTCAGGATTATTCACCTGGCCTGAGAATATGAATTCAGCAAGAGCAGCAAAGATAGCCAGTAGGATGAAGGTGTTGAATGAAAGGTGTTTTTTGAGTTTCTTAAGGGCGGTGACTATATCCTCTCCCACCATCACACCCGTAACAATGAGTGAGAGCAGGACAATACATAGTGATAATAGATTAAACTTACCGAAGATAAGCGGGTAAGTCACATTCCAATCCTGATATGGATGTAGTATCATTCCATGCTCAATGGTGTGCCCGCCATGGGCAAAGAATAGATAGTTGAGGGCAATGAGTACGCCTAAAACGGTGGTCTTGGCTATGGGAATAAACCTGCGCAAGAGACTTTTGTAGAAGATGATCCCCATAAGGGCAATAAAGAGAATCGGCAGGCTAAGAGTTTCAATCAATGGGTGTTTTGTGAGTTTTCTTAAGAGGCTCGGTGTATAATCAATGGCAATTGGGATCATCGTTCCCAGCGAGGCCGCAACAAGCACTACGCTCATTAAATTAAACGCACCGAACATTGACGCAGGATCAGCCGGATGGAACATCCATAATGGGTCGCCTAAGCCACCAGCGGTATGCCAATTATTCGCAAAGAAGAGATAGTTGATAAGGGCAATCATTCCTAATTGTAGCGCTCGTATCCGGTTAACCCAGCGGAAGGGTAAATTACTGATAGGCTGGCCGGTGGTCATGCATCGTGGCGGGCCTGAGAGCGCAGACAACCCAAAGAGTAACGCTATTGATGCCATTATATAGAGGAAAGAAACGAAGCTTTGGCCTTCACTGATTGCCTCAACTGAGCGTACTATCTCCCCTTTAGCAAATGCTATGTCTGGGAAGAATAAAGTCAGGGCCGCTGCACTCATCATGATAAATAGTGAGTGCCGCACTCCCTTGTTTACTAAGGGGGGTGCTGCGGCCAAGCTGATTCCAACCCCACCAGCCACGGAGAGGTAATCGGAATCATCGGCTTGCTCAGAGCCTGTCGGCCGCAGCGACCCCATATTATTCACAAATGTTTTTAATCTTCTCGACGGTATATTTGATAAATTACGTAATTTAATACGCCCTGCCTGCCGGCAGGCAGGTAATTCTTTAGGAAGCGCTTCCCTCTCGGTAAAAATAAATAAAGCAGCGAGAGCGCTCAATACAATGGAAATATCAAACAATGGAAATCCGGTAAACATTGACGCTGCAGCTTCAGGTGCAGCTCTGCCTCTTTTTCTCTCCAGCATCGATGCGATATCGCTTCTTGTTTCTTCAGATAAAACATTTTGAGTGATGCCTCTCTCAGCAAGCAGGCTTAATCCTTGAAGCTTAGAATATTCAAGCTTGTCGACAGGCAATTCTCTTAAATGGATTCTTATATTTTGATAGAAGTAGACTACATGTTTCCAAGGATATCCTAAGTAGTCTGCGATTTCCTGGTCTTGCTGGCCGGTTAAATTCATCGATATGATGCGGGCAGTGGTAACAAAATGATCGAGCAGCCTAAAGTAAGCAGGATCAGTATGATCATATTCTCCTTGCTCGAACTCTAGGGCCAAATTTATCACTGCTTTAAGCCACTCCCCGAACTCCTTAGCAATTCTTTCCTTTGTTTCTTGATCAAATCGACCACCCGCGATTGAATCTGCGGTAAGACCTTCTCTTAACTGATCCATATCTCTGTTCCACACGCGAATATAGGTACGACGCAACAAAGGATTGTTGCGCAGCAGCGCAAACATGCTGTTTGTATCGACATTTGTTTTGATTCTTGTAGAAAGCAGTGCGATAACTGTCTCCTGACTAGCTAAGAATCGTAATCGTGCACCATCTCTCTCTATCGCTTTACTTACAAGCTTTCTGCTTTCTGGCAATAGCGGCGCAACCGATGCAGCTGCAAAGAGAGTATCGGCAGATGCATTTCCATTGAAGAAAAAGTCTATTGCTCCGGCAATAACCGCCACAATCCCTAAGCCCATACCGAAAATATTAATGGCGGTGAACATCGATGGGGTCTCTGGGTCGGAACTTTCTTCTGGCAGGCCTTCACGGATCTTTTGGTCTATTACCGCCGGGTCAATACCCATATCAATTAGTGCTGCTCTGGCCTCTCTTATCTGACTAAGCCTATCAAGCCACTCCTGCATACTATTAAACAGATTAGGTGTCTGGTCAGGTCGGGTAAAGAGTGCGGCGAGTAATAAGTGTTCGTCAGAGCCATCGAATGTAGGGAAGCGTAATTTGAATTCACCGATGCGGCTCTGTAGCTCCTCTGGGGTAAGCGGCAGATTCAGCCCCTCTACACCCCAAGAAAATTCAATAATAAGCTCTCGCGGATATTCTCCGGAACCGAATGCAGCATTCGCTTTTTCTCTCTCTTCAAACTTTACTGTAAATCTGGGGTCGTGTCTGGAAAGCCCTTCATTAGCCTTCTGTCGGAAGATGTCTCTTACCTTCACCACCGAAACATCCACTACCCGCTTATCCAAGACCTCTCTAATAGGTTGATAGTTTACCAATGCCTGATTGATCATATCAATATCTACTGCGGCAACCGGGTGTGCCTCATTCAGACCTAAACCATGTTTCACCGCCTCCAGATCAAAGTCATGGTCATTTTTAAGTACCAGTTCAAATGCCTTGAGGACGAGTGAGCGATCGACCTCTGGATACCACCACTGCAGATGCTCATCCTGAGCCCACATAAACAGATAATTCTGAAGATCTGGGTGCAGAGGTGCGGTATAGTATTGCTTGACTCTCTCAAGCGGGAAACTATTGTTTTTCTTAAGTACCAGACGACCTTCTTCGGTTGTTTCTAGATCAAGCCAGCCCTTACCCATCCAGACATACATAACATTCTTAAATGCCTGATCTCCTACCCATTGGCTTGTAGGTGTTACCAGAGAGATCTCTCCCATATCCTTTTTAACCCAGCGTATCTCTTCATAGACTAAATCCATTATGGCCTCTACGAACTCAGTACCCTCAACAGTTAATGTACCTTCAGCCTCATAGAGGGTAATACCGAATCTCTCTTTGATTGCCTTCTGGACCCCCGGTAGATTGTCTGCGATCTGCCTATCAAAATTAGTCTTCATGCCTCCCGGTAGGCCTGCATCAGCGATCTTCTTTCTTAGGCGCCAGCCTAACGCCGGTGGTCGTACATAGTCAGGCATGATCTCGTCGATCTGTTCTTCGGTTTCGAGTAATGCGGCCTTGTCTATCTCCAGGGTTCCCTGCCAATTGGTTCCCTCGACAAGAGAGAAGAAGTCTCTCATATCAGGCTGGGCAAAGGGTGCGGAGAGATTGCCTTTTCCGATAGCAACATCAACAATAATCGGGTAGTCCGGACCATTCGCGCGGATCGCCTCTAATAAGACCAGCTGCCGGTTGCCGCGTGTATCGTGGGTATGCAGATACAGCGGTACGGTTATGCCGCTTTCGCGTAACGCCCTAATCAAATAATACGCCGCTCGTGGTGTTAAGACGCCACCGGCATCTTTGATTACTAACGCATCGAGCGCATCACCGCTTGCCTCAATAAGCTCTTTGGCTAAGGTAACGAACCCGTCATTGCCTCTGGGGAAATTGGTGGTGTAGTGAATGCAGGGCTGCAGGAATGCGGTAGCACCCTTCTCGTTGAGCTTTCTGATGTATTCAATTGCCTTAACAATGTTGCGGTTATCATCAAAGGCGTCAAAGATACGGAAGGTATCTATACCGTCTCTATAGGCAACCTTTACAAACAGTTCTAAGAAGCTGTCAGGATAGGGAATGAGCCCTACGATATACTGGCCGCGCAAGAGCATCTCTTGGCGGATGGTGTAGAGGGCGATAATCTTTTGACCGATTGCGGTCTCAGGGGCGATACGAGGATACTTGGATAGCAGATCGGTTAATTCTTCTCTGGTTAAGATGCGTCTGTCCTCTTTGACTTCATAGCGATCGAACAATAATGCAAGGTCGTCTTCACTGATATCGCTTTCTCCTGGGGTGGCTTGTACAAATGGATCAACGAGCGCGTGCAGTTCATCACTGAGAAGCTCTACATAGCGGCGCAGGTTGTTAAAGGGCTCTTCCGGCTTATTCTTATGTACTCCATTCAAAAGTACACTCTGAATGGTAGCCCCGCCCCAGATCTCTTTACGAAAACCAATAAGTGTTTTAATGGCTTTCTTAAAGATTTGAAGCAGGTGGCGTATCTTACCCGTGGTTCCGATGTTAGACTGCTCGCCGTCGCGTACGGTGGTATCACCCGCTTCAACAATCCTTGTGGGTGTATTTTCTCTTGCTATAAGCGCATGTTCGAATATCATGCGCAGTTCCTGCTTTACCGGGTCAAGGTCCTCTTCTATTTTTTCATCGATCTCTGCATCAGTTAAATAAGGACCATAGCGGTTGGCAATAATACCTACCTTAATAAGTAACTTCTTGATAGCAGTGTCGATTACGTCATATAGTTCATCGTGGTCAAGATGTTCGTCTAATACCGGCATCTCATGCTGGAGCCAGGAGATCTCGTCTTCCAGGGTTCTGGCGTGAAACATCTGGATATAGCGGACCTCGAGTACTTCTTCAGGCAAGTATGAACTCTTTGATCGTGCTGAGAGAAGCCACTGCACTGCATTGTAGAATTCTTCTTCTCTTTCATCGCCTAATAACCTTCTATTGAATTCGCGGTGTCGTTCGATAAAACGCTGGTATTCTCGCAATGGTTCTGCGCGTCGTTCTGAGTCGATCTTTAAGAAGAACTCCATGCGGCTTCTTAAGATACCCAGAGGATCATTTCTGAAGTCACTTCTGTCTACGTAGGGAAGATTATGGTGTGAAATGCTTCTGCGCAGTGTTCTCTGCACGTCTCTGAACCGCTGATTTCCCCTTGAGCCTGGTGTTGCACCTCCTGAGGAAGCCACACCTAATACCAGCGGTAAACTGAAGAGCTGACCAAGTAGTTTGAGAATATCTATTCCGCTGAAAATGTTAAGGCCGGTGAACATCGAAGGTGTTTCGTTGCCAGCGCCTTCGCGGGATTCAGCAATTATTGCGCGGGCTTCTTTGTCATTTGCGCGCACCATTTCTTTTACTACTTCAATTGCAGGACGAATGGGTCCATCGCTTGTCTCGTCAACGTTTCTATCGTAAACATCAGAAATCTTATTCCACCAGTATACGGTTCGATCTATGCCGGGTCCTCCCATAAAGGCTATTTCATCAACGTCGTATCCGGGTTGACCCTGTCTATCGTCTACGGCAACTGCAAACATATTTCCTTTCAATACCGCGGTATCGCCACGACTCAATTTTTCGGAAGTAGATCTTTCTGCCTGAAATTCATTGCCGAAATAAATCGCTTGCTTAAGAAATAGAGAAAGTTGATTCATCTTATAGAACAATGCTCTCCACTTACTGATGACGTCTCGATTGATGTCGATAGATGTCTCGCCTCCGGCCTTAACCTTATATTGCCTTCTCCAGCCGGGTAACCGCGCGTCAAGCTTTCTCTTAAGTTCGCGCAGAAATCGCTCGCGCTCCTCATCAGGACTTTTAGCGGTAAGCTGTCCTCTTGAGAAAAACCAAGAAGGAATCAACACCACCGCGATCTGAGTAATGGAACCGTCTTGCTGTAATCCGCGAAGCTCTACCAAAGGCGGTTGAAACTCTGCGTGTTCGTCTTCGAAAACAAAATCAGGATATCGTGCTTGCCATCTCCGAGGATTTTGTTCGTATGCATTTCTAAAATTCTCAATTTCTTCATCAATGATTGCCAGGATAACCTCTGCATCCTCCCGGAAGATTGCCTGCTCAGCTCTAAACACCAAGTCTTCCTCTTCTAGTCCGTAGTGAGTAAATTGATATCGTGTAGATCCTCCGTTTGCGGCATAAGAAAAATTCTCTATTGCCTGAGGGGCTTGCGACCCAACAGTAATCCTGCGTAGATACGGCACAATTCTGCCGAACGCTCTTCGAGACCAGTTGCCAGTGATCAAATCGACGAAAAAACCTCTTAAGAGGAGCCTGTCCATGGCCTTGCCGCTTTCTGGTCGGGAATCAAGGCTTGCACAATGCTTCACGTCCGTGGGTTCTTCAAGAAAGGTTCCATCGATATCGCTAAGAATCACACCGAGCACTGAAACCGCATGAATTATATGTATTGGAATTGAGGCTCGCAGTTGACTGTGGTAATCCCCAACATCGATCCTGTGGGGATTTCTATATTCAAACAATCTTAGGAGAAGATTTTGTCGATGCAATGGATCTGTGACATTGATTCCTCGCCGTTCAACTAATTTATGCATCCTTACACTACCAATATCTTTGGTAAGCATTGAAAAATATTTTTCTACTCTTTCTAATCCTTCTGTGAAGTAGGCGATGTCGCGCTCAAGGATCTGATCATGATCTAATTCCGGATTCAGAATGCGATTGAGCTGATGGAATACTGAGAACTCAAGCCCTGCCTGCAGCGCCTCAGGTGAATTATATTGTGTCTTCTTGAAGTACTCTGGGGTAATATAGACCGCATCGTTGTTTTCCTGCCGCGCGCTACCTAACTTGCGTCGACCTAAACCGTCAACATCATCTGTAATTTTTATTGTTACTCTGATCCGCTCTAAACGCGCCCGTTCGCGTACATCCAGACGTTGGTGATATTTTGAAACTGCTTGTAATATCAAATCAACGGGTACGTGTTGAGTTTCGCCTTTGACTGTTGCTGAGTTCAAAGTAGGTAGGGATCGTGTTGAAACAACAGGTGGCTGCGCTGGAAGCTCAAGGCCTATTTCTGTAGCCCCTTCAATTTCAATAGGTTTCCTTCCAACCTTAAATGGCATGTAGCCTTTTAAGGTGCCGGTGCCGCGAATAATGCTTCTGGCGTCCTCTTCGCTTAACTCTGCCAAACCAACAGATTCAAAAAATCTCCCTAGGTGCTCTGTGCCTTCTGCGGATATCGCAATCAAGTTTGCACCCGGACCACCGGCACCCAATGGCATAATCGCAATACCTTGTTGTTTTGCCTTCTCTACTAAGCTTGCAATCGGCTCTAGCGTATATAAGCTCATATCTCTCAATGCATCGGCGTGTTGTTCATACATCTCTTTTACGAGCGCATAATCATCGTACTCAGCATTGTCTTCGTTAAACACTTTGTCAGCGTATGCATGTGCATACTCGGGCACTGATTGTCCCTGATGAGCATCGAGCATTAAACTAATCCATCTCTTGCAGAGCGTATCGCGTATCTCAACATATCGAATGATGATCTTTGCTGCGGTGGCGAAGTCACCTTCTTGAAGCGCCTGGGTGTAGCGTGCGGTTAAACCTAGTTTTTCTTGATGTAGGGCAAAGCCAACTTCATCTCTGTCTCTTAGAAGATCTGTCCACATGTTATTGGTAAGTGCAGCGGCTCTTCCTACCATAGCTTTACCATCGCGATACTCTTTACCCGCCTGTACAAGCATCATGTGTTCTTCTACCAACGCAAGACCTTCTTCAGTCAACAGCGGAACGGAAAGTGCGGCGTAAGGATTGGATAAATCACCGGATCTATCTCGTACACCTGAAAGCCACACGTGTCTGTAGGCACCTCCGACGGTAGAACTTAAATGCCCCTGTCCTCCAGTTAACCCACCGAACTCATCGTTTTCGAGTTTTACCGCTAAGCTAAAGATATCGGCATAGGACAGCCCTGCCCCGCTGAGCATACTTGCTGCAGCAATCAGGGCAACGTTAAATGCATTAGATGATTCCATGCCACCGGCTAACGCCATCGGTGAAATTCCTTCACAGGTAATCTTTATTCCCTTAAGGCCAAAGATATTCTTGAATATATAGGCAGGGCCATCTTTCTGACCGTTGGGAGTTCTGCCTTCCGGAGTAAGAATAGTCTCGCCTTCGACTCGGTAAGGTGCCTCTACGGTAATGCCATAATCCTCAGCAATATATTCAATTACCTCTGGATCATCTGATTTTTCAAATCGAATTTTTACGGTAAATTCACTTGCAATGGTTGGGGTAGAAGGCAATTCTTCAATTCGTAGAGCTCCTTCGGGGGTCAACACAATCTGGAATTCTGGCAAGTCTAAGCTTGAACCCGCACCGTCGGCGCCGCGTAAGTGAGCGGTAATAGCTAACACTGCTTGGCCGATAAGCTCTCGTACCTCTTGCGCGCTACGTGTGGTACGGATTATACCGGATTCAAGCGGCTTTCCTTGAGTAAACCTATACTTTGGCCAGAAGAGCAATCCTTCTGACCCATCAACCGCTACACCTAACACGATCGGTGCGCTGACCAAGCTTCCTACCATAGAAGCAATGCTTTTAACTACACTTACAAACTCGGCGCCAAACATACCAAACCCTGTAAAGCATGCGGCTTCGCCGGTTCCGCTATCGGTATCCTTGTGGAACTGCTCAGTAAATTCTCCAACCAGTCTCTGTATAATCGGCGCCTGGACTGAATTATCGATCTCGATTCCTTTTACTTTTCCATACACCTGGGCGAATTTAAGCGCTGCGGTGCGGCTATCCACTACCGGCAGAATCCGGCCTGCGTTTTGCATCTGCTCTAAAATATCCTCTGGGCTTTCCATGTACTTACGCACAAGTCCTGCCCAGCGTACATTTTTATCAGGAACCTCTTCGGGTGAAATTCCTTGCAGGGAATAGTGGTACGCATACCAGCGTGCCGAAGCTTCCTCTAATACAATCTGTAACCTGCGCGGCGAGAACGGCTCAAACAGATATCCGCTTCCTCTTGTGCCATGGAACAGAATATTTAATACGGTCTGTGTGGGAAGCCCGGTGTAGCTTGAGATAAGCATGCTGTAAGCAATCATTGCCTTTTTGTCAGCAACCCCTGCTGCTTCAAACGGAGGCAAAGAAGTCTGCATGCTACAGGCAGCTCCTTGCCAAAAGTAACGCGCGATATCAGTATGATAGGCAACGTAGGCAGCGCGCCCTGCCAACTCAGGGTCGCTGACAAGCTCTTTGGCTTCTGCAACCCAACTTTGTGCCAGGTCATCTTTGCGGTGTGCCTTACCGCCCAATACGATGTTAAACCCTAAGCCTCCTTCTTCCGGAGTCGCAGTAAGATAATGGAAGCCTCTAAAAGATGGATCGAGCCCTGGTATAAGGCTAAAGTATAGATTCAGTTTATAGTCGATCCAACGTCTCGCAGTGGCAATAATGGGCCTATCCTCACGGAGCCTGACACCACTTAATTCATAGACAAGATTAACAAGCCTTTGCGATGCAGCGGCAAGAGCATCCCAGATTTGTGATTTGTCTAATACTCTTCCGCCTTGCTTGATCTGTTCCGGCAACATCCACCAATACGGCCAGATAGAATCTTCGATTGCAAAATACTTTTCTGCAAACTCAGGATACCTTCTGCTCATCGCCTGCAGGTGTTCTTGTGCAACAGTACCGATTGCCTCAGCATGTTTTGACATAAAGTAGAACGGATCGAATTTCTGACGATTCTCTTGCCAGACAAGTACGTCTGATTCCTGTCCCTTGATATCAACATCTAATACGAGCTTGATAAATGCCGGATCAAACCGCGGGAATGCCTGACGTACGATAGTATGGGCAAAACCAACAACTTTTGTTCTCTCAGGATTGCAGATCGCAGGATTATCCCTGTATTCCGAGTTATAGAGAAGATCAACCATGGCAACCGCAGGATATGATTCGTGCAGCTGATAGATATCCGGTGGAATTCCAAAGGCCTCAACTGTTTTAAACAGTGCCCTTGAGTAGAATGCAGCTTGTAGAAATCTTTCATATGACTCGTGATACTCTCCCGTATACAGATCGCCGGGGATATCCTCGGGTATCTCAATAAAGTAAAGGTAGCTGACCGGCATACTTTCAAACTCTTCTATCACCTCGCGGATTTCATCTAAATTCCCGACTAATTCCTCGGGTAGCTCTAATAACACATCTAGCGGTAATCGCACCTTGACTACTTTCGTCTGAACCTCTTTGCCCGCCAAGCTAAAGGTTATAGGCTTTTTTTCCTCCACATACTTCTCGAATATTGCCATGTAATCTAGCGGTGTGCCTTCTTTGACCACCGGGAAACGAATACCGCTTTGGTCTTCCTCGTCAGCAACCATCTCTTGCTCGTCGCCAAATCTGTACATCAGAAGCGGAAAATGCATAGAGGCACCGGAATATCTCAACGCCCTTAAGAAACCACCCATCAAGGCACCTAAGCCACCACTCATAGCTGAGAAAAGTCCATCAGGCACTAAGGCAGCTTCCATGGTTCCTGCAATAACGTTGGTACCTTCTAATTCTTTGGGTAAAACGTAGTCAACCTTGTCTAACGGGATTTCCTGGGGGATAATCTTGCGCATGTAGGTATAGTGTCGCTTATAAATAACCACGTGTGCGCCGGTTGCGCTTCTAATTATTAGCTCTGCCTCTAGATTTTCCTCGTATTGACTTGGGTCAGTATCCCAGGAATAGAGCGGGCGATCGCCGGAAATAATCGGTTCATCTGGTAATTCTAAAGTTTGTTCTCCGTTTTTGTCCCGTAGCCGAAGCGCTATATCAGGAGTATACTCGCCGTGCTGCTGGAAGCGAACCTTTATGACAAACGGATCTTCCTTGGTAACTACTACTTTACCTTCATCATCAGCCATGAGTTCATCGGCAGCTATTGCATCGCGCAAATCGT
>JBHPFN010000004.1:0-73627 GCA_042571725.1 Candidatus Omnitrophota bacterium | reverse complement strand
TTTTCTGTCATCATCTCGGGAAGCCAAGCCGAAGTCGTATCAACCTTTACCTCTACGCTATCAATCCCCTCAATGGACCTAACATTCTTCTTAATCGATGCAATCATAAAATCAGCGTAAGGACAAAACGGTGCGGTAAATATAATGGTAATAACCGCTGTGTTGTCTTCCAGGGCTTCAATGTTTCTGACTAACCCTAAATCAACAACGCTGATCCCTAGTTCTAGGTCGTATACACTCTTTAACGCTTCTCGTATCCTTTCGGGTGTAGCGTTGACCGCTGTAGTTTCTTTCGAAATGTGACAAGAAGAAAAGGAAGAAAGTTTGTGCTGCAGCGAAAACGTGGCAAGTAAAAATCCTAAGCTGCAAAAGATAAGAATCAGGATGATTCTAATGGCAATTCTTTTTTTCTCCATGGCTTTTTCTTACAAAGAATAAGGCTGCGCCTGCTACAATCATGCAGAAGCAGAGAATCTGACCCATGGTAAACGACCCTACAATAAACCCGAGGTGGGAGTCGGGTTCCCGCACAAACTCAATAAAAAATCGTACCAGTCCGTAGCCGATAAAATACAGGCTAAAAAGAAATCCATCAAAGTACTTTTTCTTGCGCAGGCTCCAGAGAATTACAAAGAGAAATATACCTTCAAAAAATGCCTCGTACAGTTGAGAGGGATGCCGCAGGCTCTGCAGGGAATCAAGAGGAAAATACATTCCCCAAGGCACTTTAGTAATGCGTCCGTAGAGTTCACCGTTAATAAAGTTACCCAGCCTTCCAAATGTATACCCTGCGGTAATCGCAGGGATAAAAAGATCGGCAAAATGCCAGAGGGATATCTTTCTCTTGCGGCAAAATAAAGTAAACGCAGTCGCCACCCCAAGCAATCCCCCGTGATAGGACATTCCGTAGATTCCGGTGTAGCGGAAGCCGTCTGAGAAAGTAAACGGACAGATGATTTCCAGCGGATGCGCAAGGAAATAACTCAAATCGTAAAATACAACATACCCGAATCGTCCTCCAATAAACACGCCAAGCATTGCCCAAAATAAAAAATCAATAATGGTGTCTCTATCGTATTGGAACCGTTCGGTTTTAATTCTGTACAAAACGATTAGATATACCGTAAGAAATGCAGCAATGTACATAAGCCCATACCAACGAACCTGCATAGGTCCTATGGAAAAAATAACCGGCTGTATATTTTCGGGAAGGTGCTGCCACCAAAGAATTAGTTTCTCCATGCTAGACTCCTAAACCAAAAAGTTTTCCGCCCTGATAAACAATAAAAGCAGCTCCCCAGGCTACGACAACAGTATAAAAAATCGTAAACAGCGGCCAGCCCCACGAATGTGTCTCTTGTCTAATCACCGCGATCGTTGCCAAACAAGGAATGTAGAGCAAGACAAATACCATTAAAGCATATGCAACCAACGGAGTAAATAGTTTAGTTCCATCACTACGCTTAGTGTCTCGAAGTGCGCCCCGCAGCGCCTCGGATTCCTCCCTTACCTCACCGACTGAATGGAGTGTACCTAACGTTCCTATCATTATTTCTTTTGCTGCCACTCCGCCTACAAGCCCAACTGCGATCTTCCAATCATCAAATCCCAAAGGTTTAAAAAGCGGTGCGATAGCCTTTCCCAAGCTGCCGGCATAGCTATTTTCTAACCGCTCAGCATGCTTCTGATTCTCCAGTTGGATAATCACCTCGCTGTTTCCCTGTGCCTGCGTAATTAACATATCATAGTCTTTAGAAAATTTCTGATTCATAGGAAAATTACTCAACAACCACATCACTACACACGCAGCAAAAATAATGGTTCCGGCTTTTTTTAGATAGTGCGATCCCCTCTCCCACATATGCACCAGAAGCCCTTTAAACGTAGGCATGCGATACGGAGGAAGCTCCATTACAAAATGAGCCGCCTCGCCACGTAAGAAGAATTTTCTAAGGACTACCGCCATAATCATGGCAATGACTATACCGATTAGATACAGCGAAAATAATACGTTGCCAGCCAAATGTTCGGGGAAAAACGCTCCGATAAATAATATATATACAGGAAGGCGCGCACCGCAGCTCATAAAAGGATTAATCAAAATTGTTACCAGCCTATCTTTTCTATCCTCGATAACGCGAGTAGCCATAATAGCAGGAACATTACAACCAAAACCTAAAAGCATGGGGATAAACGACCGTCCGTGCAAGCCCAGCTTGTGCATAAACCGATCCATAATAAATGCTGCTCGCGCAAGATAACCGGAATCTTCCAATATTGCCATGGCAAAGAACAGTAAAAATATTACCGGCACAAATACCAATACACTGCCCACTCCGCCTATCACGGCATCTACTACTAACGCATTAATAAGGCTTCCTTGCGGCAGAAGCGAACCTACAAATCCTCCTAGCCACTGCTGTCCTCTCTCAATCAGCGTCATCAAAGGTTGGCTTAAGGTAAAGGTAAATTTAAACAGCAGCCACATTACGCCTAAGAATATCGGAAGACCAACCACTTTATTAACCAGCACATTATCGATCATATCCGATATATTATGGCGCTCCTCAAAGGTCTTACGTACCGCTTCAGAACATGCACCGCTAATAAAACCATAACGCCTATCAGCGATGAGCGCTTCGGGGGTATCGCCAAGAATGCTTTGGAGATGTCGAGTACTTCCTTCAGCCTGATCTTGTATTTCTTTGGCGTAGCTGCTTTTTTCAATCTGTTTCTTGACTTCGCTATCGTTTTCAAGAAGCTTAATCGCCAGCCACTGCGAAGGATACTTTTCAATCAAGCATTTATCCAACACGACAACGCTTTCAATCTTTCGTAATTCCTCTTGGATCTCTTGCCCGTAGGTAAGCGTAGTACCCTCAAATTGAGTTCGCCCTTCAACGAGATTAATCGCTTCGTCAAACAGCTCATTCATTCCCCTGTTCTTACTTGCGACAGTAAAAATGATAGGAGCGCCCAGAAGTTTAGCAAGTCCGTCCTTATCAATGGCTAAGCCCTGTTTTTGGGCAACATCGTGCATGTTAAATGCTAATACCAATGGCACGCCTAGCTCAATAAAGTGAGTAGCCAAATACAAATTTCGCTCTATATTAGAAGTATCAATGACATTGATTACTACGTCTGGTTTTTCCTCGATGACAAAATTGCGCGCGATTACTTCGTCAATTGAATAGGCGCTGAGACTATAGGTGCCGGGTAAATCGACGATACGTATTTGATAGTCCTTATAATCAAGAATGCCCTCTTTCTTTTCAACCGTCACTCCCGGATAATTACCCACGCGTTGATGAAAGCCAGTGATATTATTAAAAACCGTAGTCTTCCCGCTATTTGGATTACCGGCCAGCGCTATGGTTATTTTTTTCTTTGCCACCTTAGGCCTCCTTCACCAACATCTTATATGCCATCCCGTGGCCTAATACCAGCCGAGTGTTACCGACATGCACAATGCAAGCACCATGTCCACGAGAATGCAATACCTTAAACTTCATTCCTTCTCTTAAGCCCATATCTGAAAGTCGTTTTCTCAAACCCCATCCAGCCTCTATAGAAACCAGCACGACCTCTTTTTCGGTTTGAATCATGGTTAATGGCACAACTGCTGTTTTCATCTATTGTTCCTTAACTTGTAACGATTAAGTATTTTTTTTACATTTTTTGCAATATCCAAATATCTGCATTTTATGTTTTGTAGGAATAAATTTATGCCTTTTCGCAAGCTTTGTCTGCAGCCTCTCAAGTTCCGGATCCAACACTTCCACAAAACTACCGCATTGCAGACAAATTAAATGGTCGTGGTGCTCCTGGCCGAGGCTACGCTCAAAACGAGTAAACCCGTCGCCGAAATCTACTTCTTGAGCTAACCCTGCTTCACAGATTAATTTTAGCGTCCGATAAACGGTAGTATATCCTATGAAGGGGTCGCTCTGTCGTATCATTCTATAGAGCTCTTCTGCTGAAAGATGTTTTTTAGCCTCTAAGAATTTCTCCAGAATCTTAACTCTTTGCTTTGTCGACTTAAGATTTTTTTGATTTAAATACTCTAAAAATAAGTGAACTTCTTTACTCATTCTCGTTTCCTCTAATATGTCGCAGAAGATAAAGGCAAGAAATACTTGATTCTATAATCCCTAATGAAATTGAAAATCGTTTTCATTATAGCGGGTAAAAAAAATCTGTCAAGGTTTTTCTACTGCTGCTCTGTTTCGATTGATTCGACAAAACATTCAGGGCTTTCTTGAATATCGAGATCAGTACTATTGCACTTTCGACAGGAAAACGTGGGGGTCGATATCGAAAAAGAAGCAGCGCAACTACGGCAGGTAACATCTAGCTGGCTTTTTTCTATATTGAGAGGAATATTCTCTAAAAAGCTACCGCTCACCACAATCGCCAAGGCCCCTTTTAAGGTTTCGGGGGTGACATGGCTTATTGGACTTAACCTAACATTAATTGCGGTAATGTGTGAGTTCGCATCTAATTCTGCCAGCTTTTTGCTAACCACGGCCTTTATCTCTTCTGCGAATCGTTTATCGTGCATGTCTGATCTATTGATTTATCTTATGCGTCTTAAAACGCTCTTCCTCAAGCGGAACACAACTAAAATGTGAAATCTCTTTTTGGGGAATTTGATAATAATTCATTGAAATGGCATCCCCGTTATCACTATCGCAATAGCGCGCTACAATTGAACAGGCCAGCTGCAGATTTCCTTCTTGGCCTATTCCCTCTCCTCTTGCGATAGCAGTAGGACCGGGGATCGTGGTAGGCTCGAATACTACATCTCCCTGCTGAGCCGCTTGCAGCAACGCATTATTTTCTTTTTCGTCTTTTCCTACTATTAGTTTTATAGTAGGAGTTAGCCTAAAATGTCTTCCCAGCTTAAGTAACTGAAGATCATGTAATTGTAGCTGAGAATGTGTCATAAGATCCTTTAATTTTTTGCTGTACCCCTCATATGTTAACAAGCAACCACCGCTGGGTGTGGAGTAACCATCAATGCCAAATTCATCTGCGAGCTTTAACTGCTGTGAACGAGTACGTCCGTTTAAACTCAAGAGTTTCTCCCGGTTAATCCAGCCGTTTTTTTCAGGGATAGTCTCCGGCAGAAGCTTTGCAGAAAGCGGACGCACCAACAAACCCTCTAATCCGCTTTTTCTTTCTATTATTTCCAAGGCTTGACGATGCTGCGACATTGGCCGCTGGCCTAAGACCTCGCCGGTAATTACAAAGGATGCGCCGATCTCTTGCATATATTTTTTTGCTCTTCTTAACATAAAAATCTTACAATCAATACAAGGATTCAAATTGCTGCCCCGTCCATGCTCGGGTGATTTTACCACCTGTAAAAATTCTTCAGTGATATCAAATATTTCTACATCGATGCCAATTTCTTGCGCACTCTTTCGGATAGCTGCAGAAGAGTCTTTTTTAGTAAAAACAGAAGATGTAAAATTAACTGCTGCAACCTCAATCCCTTGATCGAGGATAAGCTTGGCAGCTACGCTACTATCTAACCCTCCGGAAAACAACGCAACGGCTTTCATTTTAATCTCTTGATTAGCTCACCTGCTACCTTTTTTCCAGAAAGAAGCATCCCACCGAACACTGGTCCCATGCGCGGCCCGCCGAAAATCGCATTCGCAGACATACCTGCGGCATAGACACCCGGATAGAATTCTTTAGAATTCTTTAAAGTCATATCCTCCGCTACATCTGCCCACATAGATTTTTCACCCATAATTTTTCCTGTTGTGGTCTTGAGGCGTGCATTCATCTTACGCTGTAGCACCTGTGCTACCTCAACAGGATGACCGGTTGATTCAACCACATACTTTGCCCGCATAGTAATAGGATCAACGTGTAATTTAGCTAATTCAACCGCAGACCAGTTTAACACAAGACCGGTAACGCGTCCTTTGCGAATCATTACATCCTCGACGGACATCAAATTAAAAATCTGCGCCCCTGCCTTGACCGCTGCTGCTGCCAGCGAACAGACCGTCTCGACAGAATCAGCCAGATAGTAACCGTGTGCATATCGTCGTGTAGTAATCTTAAACTCATCTAAAATATTTTTTGCCTTATCCTGCACGACAATCTCATTAAACATAATTCCGCCGCCCCACATGCCACCTCCGACAGAAAGCTTTCGCTCAAATAAGGCGACCTTTTTCTTTGCCTTAGCAAGGTAGTACGCGCAGACTAATCCCGCCGGGCCTGCGCCAGCAATAGCGACATCAACTTCTAGGCTATTGATTAATTTTTTCGCATATGATTCTGTAATTGCCTTAGAGATTACGATTTCATCGAGCTTCATAAAACTCCTCCTTTTGGAAGTGGAATATTTTTCGTATGCAGGAAAGAACTACTTCTTGTTAATCTCGCTACTTAAGATAAGCGCCTCTGCTATCTGACGCATTGATTTGCGTGAATCCATACTGTGTTTCTGCATCATCCGGAAGGCTTGATCTTCCGAAAGACCTTGTTGCTTCATCAAAATACCCTTTGCCCGCTCGATAAGCTTACGGGATTCCAATTCTTCCTGAATAACCTGCGTCTTGACCATTAACTCAGTATTCTCAATTACCATAGCCGCCTGATTAGCGATTGCGGTCAAGACATTTATTTCGTTCTTGGTAAATTTGTGTTTTTCTGAAGTATAGAGATTGAGTACCCCGATTGCCTTGTTTTTAACCAAAAGGGGCACACACAAAAGTGAAGCCAAGCCTTCTTTTTTCGCGATATCCTTATATTTGTATTCTTTCTTTGCAGTAACATCCAATACCATTTCCGGCTTCTTCTCTTGAACAACCCTTCCGGCAACACCCTCTCCTGCTGTAAGCGGAGGTTTTTCATTATACTCTGCTGAAATTGATTGCGTAGCGCGTATCTTGAGCTCTTGCGTCTTCTCATCGAGAAGCATCAAAGAACAGATCTTCGAGCCCGTTGCCTGGGCGGTAACAGTGACAATTAACTTTAAAATATCCTCTAAATACAACTCAGAGGTAATTGCTTTACCGATTTTCGAGAGTGCCTCGATTTGATTGCTTATGGTTGAAGGCATTGCCTCCTCCTCTACTTCTGGGAGCTGATTAATACACCAAGAATTACCCCAATCGTCGCTGAAATAATCGGGTTGCTCGTAAGCGGACACATACCACTTACGCATCGGCCGAAATACCCGATGCCAAAACCTACTAGTCCACCTATTAAACCACCGATTAAAACCCTAATCAACATTTATTTTCCTCCTTTGCACGCCCGTACACATATTCCACAAATATACTGACTAACAATTTTCTGCCTCTGAAACTCCTTTAATTGCTCAAAACATTTATGATGATCGAATTCTTCTTTTCTTTCCTTTATAGCACTTACAGGACAAACATCAATACAAAGCCTGCAGCTACCGCAGCCATCTTTAATCGGCTTGTCGGCACTCACGTTGAGATCGGTTAAAACGGTAACCATCCTAAATTGACTGCCTAATTTTTTATTCACCAAAAGATTATTTCTGCCGATCCAGCCTAAGCCGGCAAGTCTGCCGATTTTTTTATGCGAAAGGTGCGCATTTTGTTTCTCCCAATCCACAATCTGGGAAGCAGGAATCGCAATCGCCAGAAAGCCATTATTCTGCAGATAATTGGCTAATCGAAGAGCCAGCTGATCCAAAAACATATTAAGGGTTCGATAGTGATGGAAATACATCTTAGTGGGTTGATTGTCAATCTCATCAAGAATCCCGCCGGAGACTCGAACGCCCACACAAATCGCCCGCGCAACCTTTGTCTTTGCCTTATCTAAAAATAGAAAACTCTTTGCCTCCGAACTAATATCAGCGATGCCAAATATATCAGCACCCCATTCTATGCAACGCTTTTTTATGTCAGTTTTTTTCAATTGAGAATTCATGCTTATATATTTATTGGTCTGCGGGATACCCTACTGTCTGCGCAAAGATTATCTTTTGATTTTCTCTCAACTTCATTACCTTTGCTAACGCTTGCCTATCCACCCATCCGCGCACGACGGTAACCAACCCTTCAGAAGCACAAAACGAATACACATTCTGGCTGATAAATCCGGTATCAGCAGCCGCATAAAAATCTCTCTCATTAGCTGATGTTTTTCCCATTTTTGCAAAATCTGCCACGTAAATTAGGTTTACAGGGGCGCCCTCCACAAACGGTTGCTTGCCTGTAAGAGCGCGGATATCTTCTGATACTACCACCTCTAAATCATGTACATCGGCATTAAAAAGATACAAGCCCTCTGCTGTTGCAACATAGATATCGATCTCTTGCATATTCATTGCTGACGGCGCAGTACGCTTGCCTAACTCGGGACGGTTGATTCCGCAAGCAGCCCAAAGCAAATTAGAAAGCACCTGCAGAGAAAGTTTTTTCGGACTAAACTCCCTCACGGACTTCCTCTCTTTGAGCGCCTGCATCAATGGCTTACCACCGGTAGTCTTAGGAGCAGGGAGTTTTATTGCCTTTTCTTCTTGAGCATATAAAGAGGCCATACCGAAAAATAATGCGCCTACTACACTCGCTATTAAAATATGTTTTTTATTCATTGAATCCTCCTTTTAACTACGTAGTCACTACGTAGCAAATGTCTTTATAAAAACTATTTCTTGTGTCTCTTAATATACACCATCAATACCGAAATTGCCGCAGGGGTAACCCCTGAAATCCGGCTTGCCTGGCCTAACGAAAGCGGCTTAAAAAATTTCAGCTTCTCACTAATTTCCCGCGATAAACCGGAAACCTTGCGATAATCTATGTCGCCTGGAATCTTAATGTATTCAATCTTTCTAAACCGTTCGACCTCGCGTACCTGACGGTCAATAAAACCCCGATATTTTACCTCAATCTCTATTTGGCTTTTTACCTGTGGCTCTATCTTAGCCTTGACGTGATCCAATTTACAGAGCGCATCAAAATCAATCTCAGGCCTGCGCAGCATCTGCTCTAAAGAAACGGGCGTCTTTATTGGCGCTGACTTCAATTGTGTTAATTTCCGGTTTACTGTCGGCGTTGGTTTAAGGCGTTTCCTTTTTAATGCCTGTATATGCTGATGCACTGCGTGATATTTATTCTTAGTTCTAGCCCATTGCTTTTTTTCAATGAGGCCGATGTTATAACCAATTCCTTTGAGTCGTATATCAGCATTGTCTTCACGCACCAGAAGTCGATATTCAACGCGCGAGGTAAACATCCGATACGGCTCATTTGTCCCCTTGGTAGTTAAATCATCAATAAGTACCCCGATATACGCTTCTGACCTATCGAGCACAACAGGTTCTTTTCTTTTCACCTTTCCTGCTGCATTAATGCCGGCCATCAAACCTTGCGCTGCTGCCTCCTCGTAACCGGTAGTGCCGTTTATCTGTCCGGCAAGAAAAAGATTCTCGATCTTCTTTGTCTCCAGCGTCGGATACAATTCTCTGGGATCAACTAAATCGTGTTCAATCCCGTATCCGGGTCGGGTACACTCTGTTTTTTCAAGACCAGGGATTGAATGCAGCATTTTTAATTGCACATCGATAGGAAGCGAACTGGCTAATCCATTGGGATAATATTCATACGTGTCTAACCCCTGCGGCTCTAAGAACACCTGATGCCTATCCCTATCGGAAAACCTTACTATCTTATCTTCAATCGAGGGGCAATAACGCACACCCGTTGATTGGATAATCCCTGTATAGAGCGGCGAGCGGTCCAAACCTGAGCGGATTATTTTATGTGTCTTAGGATTGGTATAGGTAATATAACAAGGAACCTGCGCTAAGTACGTTTTGGTGGTATCAAAAGAGAAGAATGACGGCTGTTTATCCGGCGGTTGCTTCTCTAGCTTTTTAAAATTAATCGTGCGCGCATCAAGTCGAGGACAGGTGCCGGTCTTAAATCGCTGCATGGTAAATCCTAATTCAGCTAAATCTTTGGATAAGGATATACTGGCTGGCTCTGTGATTCTACCGCCGGAAAAATGCGTCAGGCCAAAGTGCAAAAGGCCGTTTAAGAATGTCCCGGGGCAAAGAATAATTGTTGCGGCAAAAAACTTCTCGCCGATGGCAGTAACAACACCTTCTGCAGCAGCTGATTTCGCAATAATCTTTACAACTTCAGCCTGTTTCAAGAAAAGATTGTCTTGCGCCTCCAGGATATGTTTGGCAAGCAGACGATACTTTTCCATATCTGATTGGCAACGCGAGGAGCGAACTGCAGGGCCTTTTGAAGCGTTGAGCTGGCGGAATTGAATCGCCGTCCTATCAGCACTCTCTGCCATCTGACCACCTAATGCGCCGACCTCTTTTACCAGCTGCCCCTTACCGACGCCGCCGATCGCAGGATTACAGCTCATCTGGCCAATCTTATCCAGATCCATGGTAACCAACAACGTCTTACAACCCAATCGCGCTGCGGACAAAGACGCCTCAATGCCGGCGTGACCTGCGCCGACAACTATGCAGTCATAGTGTACCATTGTATTCTATTGTTCTTGACCTGTAATGATATCTTGACGGGTCTGTTCTGATTTAAGACGCTCTTGATTAAGCTCGTCTTTCCTGGTGACGTACTCGTGGTAACTTATATAGCCGTTTAAATAGTCTTTTTCAAGCTCATCTTCGAGCTGTTTGTACTTGATGTAATCCTGGTCGATAAAAAGTGTTTCCATCTTATCTTTTCCATAGGCGCACCCAACGAGAAATGCTGCCAGGAGCAGAAGGCAAATAGTTTTTTTCATCATTCCTCCCATCTAATTTATTTTTTAACCTGGATGGAGTTGTTTCTTAAAGTACACATAACATTTTTTACAAACCCCATCTTTTCCCTGCCATTCAGGATGTTTCTTTTTGATCTCATCGACAATGTGCTGCTCGGTGTGCGGCACAACAATAAGTAAGTCTTGATCCATCTGTTCTTGGCACGTAGGACATACAAATTTCATTTTACCCTCCCCAATTATCTATTCCGTATCTTTGATAGGAGTCTCAGCATCTCTAGATATAACCAGATGAGCGTTACCATTAAGCCAAAGGCAGCGTACCATTCCATATACTTAGGAGCTCTCGCTTCAGAACCTTTCTCAATAAAATCAAAATCAAGCACGAGATTAAGCGATGCAATCACCACAACGAATAAGCTAAACCCGATTCCGATAGGCCCGCTCTCATGAATCAACGGTATGCGAATGCCAAAAAATCCCAAGATGATACTCGCAAAATAGAACAATGCAATACCGCCTGTTGCAGCTACCACTCCCAACCTAAAGTTATCAGTGACTTTAATCATGCGTGATTTATATGCCATCAAAAGGCAAAAGAGCACTCCAAAGGTCAATCCAACTGCCTGAATCACTATGCCGGGATATGACTTTTCAAACACCAGTGAAATACCACCTAAAAACACTCCTTCCACCAGGGCATAGAGAGGTGCGGTAATACCTGCCCATTCCTTCTTAAAAACGGTCACCAGAGCAATAACAAAACCTCCGATCGCCGCGGGCATCAGAAACGGTAGTATTCTCACAGGATTACCCCATGCCCACGATGCAGTAAGAACGGTGGCAAACAATAAAAGCAAGGTTTTATTGACCGTGCCCTGTATGCTCATTACTTCGGTTGAGTCATAGGAGCGCGCTTGAGTAAATGTATTTGCTCGTAGCGCCGGATTACCTGAACGCATCATTATGCACCCCTTACCAATCGCCTAATTGCTTCTGACGATCCATTTGTTGTTTTTCAATATCCTTTACCGTCGTTTTAGTAGTCTCAAGTACCGACTTGTAATTCGAGGTATCTATGCCTGCTTGCGAAGCAGCCTCCTGAACTGACGTATCAGCTACCGGCGGCTTAACATAGGTAGTCACTACAAAATAGCACAGTACTGCTATGATTGCAACTGCAAACAAAAGCCCAATCATGCTCATGAATCCTTCTTTTGCTTTATGATAGTTTTCTGGCATAGCACTATCCTCCCTGTAGATAATTGTACGCTAAGAATGAAACATTGGAAATAAACTTTTTTGAAGGCCAGGAGTTTTTATTCTTATGCTTTGTGAGCGCACAGATAAGCACATTTCCCTTCTCTGTATACACTATTCCGATATCATGGCAGACTGTTTTCTCTAAGCCTGTTTTATGAGCAACGACTGCTTCTTTCGGAAGCCTGGCAGGAATTCTATCTCGTGACTTCTGCTTCTTTAATATCTCAATACACTTAGATGAGACGCCTTTGCTGATTAATCTTCCCTCATACATCTTCTTAAAAAGAAATGCCATATCTTCAACAGTGGTGTAATTCTCAATTCCTTTCGCGCGGCTCTTAAAATCCATCATCATCCGAGAAATATTAGTATTTTTCAAACCAATTTCTTTAAAGTAGGCATTGAGCTGCTCAAAGCCAAGCATATCAATAAGCACATTCGTTGCGGTATTGTCGCTCTGGGCAATCATAAGCTCAATAAGCTTTCCTACTGAAGTCTTGGTTCCATTTGGTGCATAGCGCAGCTTTCCCGAGCCGCCTACCTTATGCTTGGCACGAAGGGCAATGATATCATCCAAGTTGATTTTACCCCGTGCTGCCTGATCAAAACAACACACCATGATAGGCACCTTTACCAGGCTCGCCGACGGCACCGCAGTATCTTTATTGTGAGAAAACTGCCATCCGGTATTTAAATCTTCGACAATCAGTAATGGCTCAACTCTATAATAAGAAAATTCATCCTCTAAGGCATCTTGCAACAATTGCCAGTCAGCCTTGCGCCTTTGAAGTCGTAAACGTTCGACGCGCATCCGTTGAAAGTGCACATAGGAATTGCGCAAAAGGATGCCTGATACGCTACAGAGCGCTATAAAAAGCAGGAGTATAATTATTTTTCTCTTCATATTCACCGTTTAATTTTTGTAATACCCCATTGCCTCAGGAATGGTCTTGCGGATATCATCGATCCGCCGAGCAGGCGCGGGGTGCGTGGATAAAAATTCAGGAGGCCTGAGTTTTTTTTGCGCATTCATCCTCTCCCAGAATCCAATTGCTTTCCTAGGATCATAGCCGGCTCTGGCCATCAGAATAAGGCCAATGCGATCCGACTCTGACTCATGGGTACGGCTATACGGTAAGAGTACCCCGACGTTTGCACCTAATCCGTAGGCGATCATTACATACTGTTGAGTTTCATTTGGTTTCTGCCTTACTGCCGTTGCCAAGGCAATACCACCTAAGTTTACCAGCAACAGCTGGCTCATCCTCTCTCCCCCGTGATTTGCCATAACATGAGCGATCTCGTGTCCTACCACTGTCGCAAGACCGTCTGCATCTTTGGTAACTGGAAGGATTCCTGTATAGACTGCAACCTTCCCGCCCGGCATTGCAAATGCATTGACTGCTTTTTCGTCTTCGATAAGATTAAATTCCCATCGATAGCTTTGTATCTCTTGAGCCATATTATTTTCTCGCATGAATTCTTCGGCTGCAACGGCGATGCGCTTTCCTACTTCCTGAAGCATCTGCGTATTCTCAGTATCCGTGGAAAGCTTTGCTTTACTGATTAACTGTCTATAGCTATCGCTACTTAAAGCAAACAGTTGAGAAGACGATACTAAAGAAAGCTGTTTTCTCCCTGTTACTGGAACCGTTGCGCAGCCGATTAAACATACCACAATAATATATGGCAACAATTTATACTTTTTCATTGCGATTCTCCTTCTTGCAACATTAGATTCTCCGATTATATTAACTCGAATTTAACTTTTTTACAAGACCAAAAAACGTTAATCGCTTTATAAGAATTGCGCTTGTGAGAAATAACAATTAGTGTTACAATAGGTGCAAATAATAGAAGTATAAAAAAATAAAGGAGGCATAATGAAAAAAGGAGCAAGTACATTGTGGGTGTGTCTGTGTATTATTCTTACAGGTGTTATTATCGGAACAAGCTTCATTTTTGGTGCCAAAGCTATAAGTAAAACTATCGAAGAGAAAGAAATTCAAACCATGGATGCGCGAACTGCTGCGCTACTTGAGCGGTCAAAGGCCATGCAGGAAAGAACCAGAGGGATGGTTCCGCCGAAAGCGGGTGAAAAGACTGTAAAGGGTGTCACCGCTGCTGGCAATGCGATAAAAGGAGATCCTAATGCAAAGGTTTTACTAGTGGAATTCAGTGATTTTAAATGTCCTTACTCTAAACGGTTCTACAACTCGACCTTCCCTCAACTTCAGAAAGAATACATCGATACAGGAAAGGTAAAATTCACCTATCGCGATTTCCCCTTAGGTTCTGCAGCCGTAGCCGTTGCAGCCGAATGTGCGGGAGAACAGGATAAATATTGGGAGATGTTTGATAAGCTAAACACGGCTGATTCTTTAACAGATGAGTCGCTCAAGGCAACTGCCCAAGAAATTGGCTTAGATACTGCTAGTTTTAACGCATGCTTAAATGACGAAGAAATAAAAGCAGAGGTAAGCAACGATATGAAAGAAGGCAGAAAATTTGGCGTCGGTGGCACCCCCGCCTTTTTTGTTAACGGTAGGTTTATTTCAGGAGCACGTTCGTTTTCAACCTTTAAAAAAATTATCGACGAAGAATTAGCTAAATAAAAAAGAAAAAGGATACAAGATAATTGTTATTACCTTGTATCCTTTTTTATATCTTTTAAAACCGCTCTCTATTACTGTGCTTCTGGAAAAGCCGGCATTTCAAGTTGTTGTTGACTCTCTAAGTTTTTCATAGCTTGGGCATTTTTTACAGATGCGTATATCCCGAATCCTACCAGTGAAGCAGTAAGAATCCAAATCATCACGGCAATAACGGTGCCAAACACCTTTAAGCCTTTCGTTTCTACTTTACTTACTGCAAACAATACAAAAAAGCTCACACCTAAGAACAATGCCGTTGACTGAAGAAGCTGCAACGCTACTTGAGCATACACCAACATAAACATACCTCCTCTCAATTATACAACTGTTTATTTGCTAATGTAACCACTGTGGACTGCAGGCCCGTAACCACTTCAGCCATACTGTCGTAATCTAATTTTTCATACGTATCTAAAGGGCTATGATAGTGCGGATACCGATAAAATGCAGTATCGGTAATCATCACTGCCGGATATCCCTCTTGCCAAAACGACCAGTGATCAGAAAACTCAACGCCAGGAACTGCGCGAAACGTCACTATTGACTCGATGGGAAAGGCTGAGATACGCTTAAAGCGTGAAACGATATCTTTTGCCAACCAACGCGAATTGAAATCTCCCACCACACAAATAAAATTTGCCTTATTTGGATAAAAAAAGCCAAATAACGGAGGGTAGCGTTGAGAAAACGAAGCATCATTATAGTATCCGATCATCTCCAAAATAAGAGCAGCCTTTATATCCTTACCTTGCTCTTTGGCCTTTTTTGTGTACACCCGAGATCCCATATCGTCGGTCATAAAAAACGGGGGCTCTTCATTCACAAAGGCAATGAATTGTAATGTTCGCTTATTCTCTGCATCGAGGGCCGACCGCGCAAGCTCTAAAAGGCCGGCAATGGCACTTGCGTTATCATCAGCTCCGGGATTACCACAGGTATCGTAATGGGCTCCGACAACAACTATCTCTTCTGGTTTTTCTATTCCCTCTTTGGTCACGATGATATTGCGCACGTTCTTTCCGTAAACAGAATACGGTTGGAATTCCACGTTGTAGCCAAAGGAAGTAAGCTGATTGACAATGTATCCTTCAGCCTGCTGTAGTGCTTCGTAAGAAAAAACGCTTCGGTCCCCTATTTCATGAGAAAGCACTCTCACATGCTCCTTTAATGTTTGAGCTAACGTAGTATCTTCTATTACCGCAGATCTCATCTGTTTACTCCAAAAACGCCAACCGATTGTCGTTGCCCGTACCATAAGAAATGCTATGAGAACAAAAATCGCTAAGCGCAATATTCTCTTCATGTATCCTATTCGTTGCGCTGTTTATGCTCTACCATTTACCCGACTTTCCCACAGGTGCCTTTGGTAAATCTTTTATCGAACCTAACGATTCCTTTAAGTCACCTTCCGGCAAGGAATATACATCGAGCTCTCCGGAGAGGAATTTGTCATAGCCGGCTAAATCCATTAGTCCGTGCCCGCTGTAGTTAAAAAGGATGACCTTCTCCTTACCTTCTTCCCGTGCTTTTATCGCCTCATCAATCACGCAGGCAACAGCATGGCTGGTCTCGGGTGCGCAGATAAACCCTTCGGTTTTTGCCCAGAGCACCGCAGACTCATAACATTTCACCTGATCAAACGACCGTGGACTAATCAATCCCTCAACAGCCGCCTGGCTAACAAGAGGCGCCATGCCATGGTAGCGCAGGCCTCCTGCATGTATAGGCGGTGGTACAAAGGCGTGCCCTAGGGTATACATTGCAATCAAAGGTGTCTGACAAGCGACGTCTCCGAAATCATAGGTAAACGGACCGCGGGTCATGGTCGGACATGCGGTAGGCTCGGTAGGAATAATATCTATTTTTGCGCCGTTAATCTTATCGCAAACAAAGGGAAACGCAAGCCCGGCGAAATTACTCCCCCCTCCGGCACAACCAATTACTACATCAACGTTCTTCTCTTTAATACTGGCAAGTTGTTTTTTTGCCTCAAGCCCGATTATTGTCTGATGCAACAATACATGATTCAACACACTACCTAATGAATACCGGGTTTTCCCTGAGGTATCGGTCACTGCATCTTCGATTGCCTCCGAGATAGCAATGCCCAAACTTCCGGGCGTATCAGGCATCCGCTTCAAGATATCTCTACCTGCTTTTGTCTGATCGCTCGGACTGGGGATACATTCTGCGCCCCATATTTTCATCATCGATTTACGAAGTGGTTTTTGTTCGTAACTAATACGCACCATATACACCTTGCACTCTAGCCCTATCAAACTACAGGCAAAGGCCAAGGCACTACCCCATTGACCTGCGCCGGTTTCTGTGGTTAACCGTTTTATGCCAAACTGTTTGTTGTACCAGGCTTGTGCAATAGCGGTATTGGGCTTATGGCTCCCCGGAGGGCTTAAGCTTTCATCCTTATAATAAATACGCGCAGGAGTTTTTAAATGCTGTTCTAAATACACCGCCCTTCGCAGAGGAGCCGGCCTCCAACGGTACAAAATCTCTAAAATCTCTTCAGGGATATCAATCCAGCGCTCCTGGCTTGCCTCCTGCTCAATCAGATTCATGGGAAATACCGGAGCGAGCATATCGGGCGTAATTGGTTTTCCGTCGGGCCCCAACGGCGGCTGCATAGGGGTAGGTAAATCGGCTGCTAAATTATACCATTGTCGGGGGATATCGTTTTCGTTGAGTAGAATCTTCCTAAGGCTCATACAAGCTCCTTTCTTAGAAAATAGAGTGGAGAAAAGCGGGTTTGCAGCGGAGGAGAATTATATCGTATCATAAAAATATAACTCATCAACGGTACGATGCGTTAGAAGCACAAAAACTATCGTTAAAACATTTCTTTAGGACTCAAGCTATACAACACATCCCTCTGAGATGCGATGCCGACTAACTTACCCTTGTCCATAATAGGAAGGTGTCTAAATTTTACGTTGCAGAGCGTCTGATAAATCTTTCGAATGCCGTCTTTAAACTCGGCGGTAACAACTTTTGTTGTCATAAAATCTTTTGCGTGTACTTTTTGCGGGGATAGCCCTTTTGCGATAACGCGCCTGGCTAAATCGCGCTCGCTGACAAGTCCTACAAGCTTTTCTCCCCGTAAAATAACCACAGCGCCTATATCGTACTCCTCCATTAATTTAGCAATGTGTACCGCGTTGTCCTTTTCAGCGGCTATGATAACACCTCGTTTAAAACCCATGCTGAAACCTCGTTGTTTCTTCATTCATTCCTCCTTTCAAATATTGCGTTAGAAGTTTATGGCAAAAATTACTTAAAGCTATTCTACAGTGTTTCGCGCTTTTTGGCAAGTTTTAAAATAGTGTACTATGTACTCGCGGCGTATTTTTTAAACAAGTCCATTAGCTTTCTACCGGTTATCGACTTTAAGCTTCCCCTTTTTGCCTGCCGCTCGCTAAAACCAGATGCGCGATCCCCTTGAATGCCTTGTACGTAGACTAAAAGCGGCACCGGATCAGCAGTGTGGGCTCGCAATCGACTTACAGTGGTATGATCTGCAGTTACGGCAACTACGGTATCATCCATATCAAGCGCAGGGAGTAACTTTGCAAAAAAGAACGCATCGATTGCTTCGATGATTTCTTTTTTCTTTATAAAATCTCCGTCGTGCGCTGCCTCATCAGGCCCTTTGATGTGGACATAGAGGCAATCAAACTTATGCAACCCTTCTAATGCAAGCTTTGCCCAGACGCCATAATCAATATCCAGATCCCCTGTGCGTGAAGGAACATTGATAACCGCCATACCGGCAAGAAGTGCGATACCTCTCTCGACCGGCATCTCGACAAATGAACCAAAACTCAGTCCATGCGTTTCTTGCAAAGAAGGAAATTGCGACAGATGGTCGCCTGCATCCCGAGAAAGAATAATATTTGCCGGTAAATGGCCGTCGGAAATTCTCTGTTTGTTTACCGCAGATTGATTAAGGACGCTATGCGATTTCTGAGTAAATTCGTTGAGCAGCTTTGCTGCTTCTTTTGCATGAAGCGACTTCTCGTGTCCGGACATAGGTCTGCTTTCCAGCAGCGCCTTGCCTGGTTTCTTTTTCGCAATGCCCAACAAGCCTCTTCTTTCATAGGCGGGGTCTGTGTTGGTAATCCATCCGGAAAGCCTATTTCTGATACATCGAATAACCAAAACGCCACGATGACCTATAGTAGCTTTAAAATCAAACGTGGCGCTACTTAAAATAACCTGCGAATTGATTTCTTTAGAAAGGGCTTCTGTTTCTTCTGCCGAGAGATTTCTTCCTACGCGCCGGTCTTCGATAGTCTTGCCGTCTTCTTTTACCGTAGCAAAGTTTACTCGTAGTGCCAGATCTCCTTTGTGTACCATAAGCCCTTCGGCAAAGCTCTCTAAAGGACCACGGCCTGTATAATGCGTATGCGCGTCTAACCCTAAAAGACTTATAACTGCGATATCTGATTCCGGTGCGATGCCCCTTGCCACAGGATACACTTTACCTAGCTTCGCTTTTTGTGCCAAGGTATCTAAGCGAGGAGTATTTGCGGCCTCAAGGGGGGTTTTTTTGCCTAATTCTTTAATCGGTAAATCCCCAAGGCCATCAAGGACGATATAAAGAATCTTTTTCATAACCACGTCCTCTGTATTGGGTGGCAAGGCGTGAGAAAATTAGCATTTAGAGAATCCGCAGGCCTGACACTTAACGCAGCCTTCTTCGTGGCGCAGAGCACTTCCGCAATCGGGACACATGCCTACTACAACGGTGGTTCCGCGTCGTTTCACCGCCTGATGCCCTATCTTCGATGTGCTCTCAGCCTGTGTTTCTTCCTGGGATATAACTGCAGTTTCGTCGCAAAGACGTTTTTCGACTACTCGGGAAATTGCATCGGTGCATGAGAAAATCCTTTTTCCTTTCTCCCATGACGGAGACGGACACCGAATGCCGCGCAATTGATCAACGATAGACTTTATTTCCACTCCGGAACGCAGAGCCAACGATACCAGCCTGCCGACTGCTTCTAGCTGGCTGGCAGCACAACCGCCGGCTTTTCCGATTTGGGTAAAGACTTCGAAGGGCTTGCTGTCTTGATCAACATTGATAGTCACATAGAGATTGCCGCAGCCGGTTGAAACCTTTGTGGTGGTGCCCATGGTCACCTCAGGTCTTGGGCGAGGGGCAACTTTACTGGCAACGTGTAGTTTTTTGTCCCTTCCAGAGATGTTTAATACCTGTTCTTCCCTGCTGCCATCACGATAAATAGTAACGCCTTTACAACCTAAATGGTGGGCTAACATATACACTTCGCGCACATCTTTAACCGTAGCTGTAGTGGAGAAATTAACTGTCTTTGAGACTGCATTATCGGTATATTTCTGGAATGCAGCCTGCATTCTAATATGCCATTCAGGGCTGATATCGTGTGAAGTAACAAACACCCGCTTTATGTCCTCAGGAACCTCTTTTAGCCTCTGAATCGAACCTTCTTTAGCAATCTTATCCATTAATTCTTTTGAATAAAATCCGCGCTCGCGTGCAATCTCTTCAAACACAGGGTCAACTTCTACTAATTTATGATTATCCATGCAGGAGCGGTAGTACGAAATGGCAAAGACCGGCTCAATCCCCGAAGAACACGGGCCTGCGATAATGCTAATGGTCCCGGTAGGGGCAATGGTAGTAAGGGTGGCATTTCTCTGCTTCTTGATGCCTTTTCTATCGTAGATACTGCCTTTAAATGCGGGGAAAACGCCTTTTACTCTCGCCAGCTTCTGCGATTTCTTGCGTGCCTCCTCTAAAATAAACAACATTATCTCTTCAGCGATATTTACTGCTTCTTGAGAATTATACGGTATGCCTAAACGCAAGAGCATGCTCGCCCATCCCATTACGCCTAAGCCTATCTTACGGGTAAGTTTTGTGCTCCTCTCAATTTCACTGAGAGGAAACTTATTGATATCAATGACGTTATCTAAGAAATGTACAGCGGTATGAGTGGTGACGCGTAATTCTTCCCAATCAATCTCATAACGGTCGCTTGTTTTCTTAAGCATGCGATATAGGTTAATTGAGCCTAAATTACAGCTCTCGTAAGGCAACAGGACCTGCTCACCACAAGGGTTAGTAGATTCATATGCGCCTAATTTCGGTGTAGGATTAAAATCATTCATTTTATCGATAAAGATGATTCCGGGCTCTCCGTTTTTATGAGCCATCTTTACGATAAGGTCAAAAACCTCTTTGGCATTAAGGCTTTTGACTACTTTGTCAGTACGAGGATCGACTAAATCGTAATCCTCATTATGCTCTAATGCGCTCATAAATTCTCTGGTTACCGCAACAGAGATATTAAAATTGCTAATCTGCTTATCCTCTGCCTTACAGGTAATAAAATCTATAATATCAGGATGGTCAACGCGTAAAATACCCATATTCGCGCCGCGCCTGGTACCTCCCTGCTTAACCGCTTGCGTAGCACCATCGAAAACCTTCATAAAGGATATCGGTCCTGAGGCTACGCCTCCGGTAGTCTTCACAACACTATTCTTAGATCTCAAGCGTGAAAACGAAAATCCGGTTCCGCCTCCTGATTTATGAATAAGTGCAGTGGCTTTTAATGTCTCGAATATGGAATCCATAGAATCATTGATAGGAAGCACGAAACAGGCAGAGAGTTGGCCTAAATCTCTTCCTGCGTTCATTAGCGTTGGGGAGTTGGGCATAAATTTTAACTGCACCATCATCGAGTAAAATGCTTCCTCGGCCCTTTTTATCTCTTCAGACGAAGTGTCATATGATTTATCCGCAGACGCAATTGCTTTTGCAACGCGCCGAAACATATCGTAGGGGCCTTCGGTAGATTTTCCGGAATGATCTTTTTTGAGGTAACGTTTTTCTAAAACCGTGAGGGCATTTTCGGAGAGTTTGTCGATCACTATTCACCACCTTTCAAACGAGAAGTGTATTACAGTATAACAAAGAGGATTGTGCTTGTCAAGTTACAAAATACCAGATATTGTGTCAAAACTCAGGAAAGAATACAATCTGTTGTGTTGCGGAGTAATTGCGTATTAATCTATTTAAAATGTCTTATGAAGACGATTATCTTTCCTGATAACAATTTAATTCTATCACTTCTTTTTTCTTTGTCAACATATTTTAATCGTGTTGACTTGTTGCTTCATGCTGATTGTGAAAATTCGTCGTTAAAAAACTTTTTTAAAGTGTATTGATTAAATTTTTTTTGTTCATTCAGATTAATTATTGAAAAATCCATTACCATCTAACTATACAATAGCAATAAACAACAGTGTCTGTTTAGAATTTACCCGTTACACCGATGAGAATATTGCGTTCTGCAGCAGGATAGTGATCTTTATCGAGTGACCCTGATTTTTTCGCTGCATAACTATAGTATTTCTCATTAAACATATTATTAATCGCTACGAAAAACTCCAGATGTCGTCTCTTATAAGAAAATTTACTGTCCACTACAAAGTATGGCTTTAGTGGTACAGTGATATTCTCGGTATCATTGATAGGGTATCGAGAACTTACGTAACGACCCTGTATCGAAAACCCGAGATTATTATACAACTCGAGATTGCAACCAATATTAGCCTGATGCTGAGCTGCTAAAGGAATAAGCTTACCGTCGTTTACACCGTCTACAAATTCCGGATCTTGATACGCGTAGTTGGTGGAGAATTCCAAAGTGTTAAACATTTCCGTATCAAGAAACCGCAACACATTTGTAGTCTGGCCTGCTTCGAAGCCAAATCGACGTGTGGTATCGTAGTTGGAATTCGCACCCCACCCTCCGGGTCCTCCTTTTGGATCATAGAAAATCTCATTTTTTAAATCTAACTGATACACCGTTGCGGTAAGAACGCTGGCATTCTTGTAATTGTGCTTTAGGCCCGCCTCATACTGCATACCGGTTTGCTGCTCGAGATCTCTATTGAGTGTAGCCGTAAATGAATCGTACCATTCATCGGTTGCGAGAAACCGAAAGGTTTGCTGAACGTCAAAAAACATATTTGAACCTGGCGCATATTCATACTTCATACCAAAGGAGCTCACCGATTCTTGCGGTTTTGTAGAATCGTAGCTGACCGTTGCTGCCCTCTGATCAAAGGTATAATCGGCTTGTTGAAAACGTGTTCCCGCGCTTGCAAAGAAATCATCAAAGGCTTCATATTCAGCAAACAGATAGCCACCGAATTCTTCTTTCGAAATGGTCAAGTCATCGGTGTTTGAACCACTTCCTAAAATACCATTATCTGTATCGTAATAATCAAGGCCGGCAACAAAATTAAATTCTTTATCAAACAATTCTTTATCAAAAATGTATTTGCTGGTCAACCCATAGGAATCGATTGCGCGCTTTGAGTTAAAATCAAACGCTGCAAACGAACCATAGGTATCGCGCTTGCGATAGGAAAAATCAAGGGCAAGGTGTCCAAGCTCAATATCGTCGGGATAAGGCTTTATATCAAATGCAAGTTGAACGAATTTATCTTTAGAGGAAGCAAAATCATTGGAATCAGCTGAACCTCTTCTGCCTAAGCTTGCTAATTCATCGGTATCCAACCCACCGGGAAGTCCGTAATCATCCCTATGCCAGCCCATCCGAAGGTCAACCGATGCCCTATCAGACAACTTATAACCAAAGTGGCCGTTATAATCCTTACTCAACAAATCGCTGTTATCCCGGTAGCCATCAGTATAATAATACTTCGAATACAAATAGTATGATATTTCATTATCTAAACCGGTCATTTCAAATTTTCGCGATCCGGTGACTTCCATATTAGCACCTGAAGTCCGATAACTTCCGTAGGCCGCGCCGACTTGGCCTGAGAGCGAACCTTTGCCCTGCTTGGTGATAATGTTAACCACACCTCCGACCGCGTTATCTCCATACAAAACTGAACTCGCACCCCGTACGATTTCAATTTGCTCTACTGCTTCAAGAGGAATCTGCATAAGGTCAGGTCCTGAAATATCGATAGAATTAACCTTGCGGTCATTGACTAAAATAAGCACGTTTCGAGCTGCGGTATCACCGAACCCGCGAATGTCAACCGTTGCCGTCTTAGTGGTACCGGTGTCGTAGATGTTGACACCGGGTTGAAGCTGTAAAATTTCGGGGATTGTGCGTGCGTTAGATGCTTCAATATCCTCGCTATTAATAACGGTAACATTGCCGGCAACCTTATAGTCATGTTGTGCGATACGGCTGGCGGTAATGACAATCGGACCTAAATCCACAGCACTTTCCTCATCGGCTGCAGCAATAGACGTACACGCCAGAAGAATCCAAATGGTAAAACCAGTAATAATAAATCGTTTCATCTTTTTCCTTTCTCAAATAAAAGAGCCCTTGACGTTTTTTTACGCCAAGGGCTGCACCCTGTTTTACTTTACCCTTAAAAATCTATAGTCTCCTTAGGCCTATCCACGAGGCTTTGTAAGAAACATTCTCTAATATATTGGCAGGTCTTCTGACTTAAGGCATCAAACCTACTTATCACTGCCTTCCCACACACCTTATGGCGAGTAGTGGCTTTTTTTTGTGACGTTCGTAGCCTCGTACAGCGGCGGGACCGCACTTGCTTCCTGCCTGCACTCACTATTGAGCACGATGAGTACAGGCAAGTACAAGTTTCCCTATTAAGCTTTTACGAGCACCAATATAAGCCAGGTTGTCAAAAAACACTATCCCTTTTCTTGTGAAACCAATGTTACATACGGCTTTGAAGACATGGGATTTTTGTTTACTACCACTACAGTTTTATACACTTCTTCGATATTTTGATACGTTAATACCTCTTCCGGGGTGCCGTCTTTAAAGATAGCGCCTTCGTTAAGCATCATAAGCCTCTTGCAATATTCCCCTGCTAAATTTAAATCGTGCAGGACAACAACAATAGTTAAGCCCTGTTCGCGGTTTAATCTTTTGAGTAAATCTAATATCCGTATCTGATGCGTAATATCCAAATGTGACGTCGGCTCATCAAGAAAGAGCAGTATCGGCTCCTGGGTCAATGCCTTGGCAATAATAACCCGCTGACGCTCTCCTGCGCTTAACTGGTTAATCATCTTCTCTTTAAGCGACAATGAATCCGTAACTTTAAGAGAATCTTCAGCTATAACACAATCTGCTTTTTGCTCTGCCTGAAGCCTTTTCAGATGAGGGATCCTGCCCATTAAGACAATCTCCCAGACGGAAAATGAGAAATTAATCAACGTATCCTGAGGCACAAAGGCAATTCTTTGAAACAAATCTTTCAGCCCCATAGCATATATATCCTGTCCCTCAAATACTACGGTTCCCTTCAAGGGAGTAAGTGCGCGGCTTAGGGTCCTTAGCAATGTTGATTTTCCCGAACCATTGGGACCTATAATGCCTACAAATTCACCCTTGCGGATCGTAAATGAAACATCTCGTATAACGGTCTGGCTACCATAACCAGCAGAAAGCGTATCAACTTTTAATACAGTACCCATACCTATTTGACCCTCTGCTTCCTTCTTAATAAAGTGATAAAAATCGGTGCGCCTACAAACGCAGTAATTACCCCTATCGGAATTTCAACCGGAGGAACTATGCTGCGCGAGAAGGTATCGCATAGCACTAAAAATGCCGCTGCACCAATACAGGTCGCCGGAATAAGCCTTTTGTGATCTGGCCCCACGATAAACCTCATGATATGCGGAATAATTAAACCGACAAACCCGATCATTCCGGAAATAGAAACCAGCGCTCCGGTAATTAAAGAAGTGATCAATAGCAATATCTTCTTTATCTTTTCTATATCAATGCCCAAATGGAGCGCGGCTTCTTCGCCAATACTAATCGCATTTAAATCCTGCGCAAGAATAAATATAAGGATAATCCCGCTTACCACTATCGCAGTAACTATCGAAAGGAGTTTTAAATCATATACCTGCAGACTCCCTAAGAGCCACCACATCATCCCATGCAGCGCCTCGCTGCTGTGAAGTGATACCAAGAATACCACAATTCCAGAAAGTGCGATCGCAACAATTACCCCTGATAAAATAAGAGATTGAACCGGAATTGTATTGTTCTCCCGCGCTATGTTATAGACTAAGAAAATCGTCAGAAGTGCTCCTAAGAATGCAACAAAGGGAAGCGCTGCGCCGGAAATTCCGATAATGATTCCTACCACCGCACCTAAACCAGCGCCGCTTGAAGTACCTAAGAGATAGGGCTCAGCAAGTGGATTTCTTAAGATTGCCTGCAGCACAACACCGCAGACGCCCAACCCAGCCCCGACTAAAATACTCAGCGCAACACGTGCAAATCGTAAAAACAAGATCTGCTGGTATTTTTCGGATAACAGTTCTGAAAACGGGATGCGCACAGACCCTTGACTAATTCCTAAAACCACTGCAGCTAGCAAAAGCATCGTTAATAGAAATATATTTCTTTTTGCGTTCATAATTATTGGGCGTAGAATCTCTGGTGAAGCTCGTAGAGGCCCTGGGCTAACCTAGGTCCGGGACGCAATAATACATCGGGATCAATATCGCTATAGACCCGATTGCGTTGCACTGCTTTAATATCACCCCATCCCAATCGATGCGCAATACCAGCGCCTTGCTCGCTATCCATATAGCCAAGGATAATACAGTCGGGGTTGCGGATAATTACTTGTTCAGCGCTAAAATAACTGTAAGGCCGGGGGGTGTCGCCTGCAATGTTAATTCCTCCTGCCAGGGTAATTAATTCATCCACAAACGAACCCTTGCCTGCAGTCATCAAGGGATCATGCCAAATCTCAATAAACACCTCTGGTTTTTCCTCTTGTGCGATATGCGCTACGTTTGCTGCAATAACTTCAATCTTCTTTTTCATCGCATCGATTATCCCCTGGGCTTCTTTTTCCCGATGGGTAACCGTTCCAATCTCTGCGATTGAACTAAATAACTCATCGATTGTCGCAGGATGGCTAACCACCACGCGTAATTGTAGCTGCCTAAGCCTCTCAACGGTATGCGCCTGCTCAAGGCCTGTGGCAAAGATAATATCAGGTTTTAACAAAACAATCTTTTCGATATTCGGCTGGCTGAATGTCCCTACCTTTTCTTTTGTAATGGCCTCAGGAGGATAATTGCAAAAAGTGGTTACCCCAATAATCTGATCATCCAAGCTTAAGCTAAATAAAATCTCTGTGGTTGCGGGGGTGAGAGAAATAATTCTCTGTGTTCTTTGTTCAGCGAATAAGCTTTTGCTTTGATTGCCGACAAGTAATAAAGCTGTGATTGTAATGATAAGATATTTTTTCATAAAAAAACCCAATCTCCGTAAGTAGAGATTGGGTAATAGCCATACTTTTTGTTCCCTCTCACCCCGGAGATTGCTTTCAGGTCTCCTGACTTGTAGCGTTTTGACTCTAGCGTGCCTTCCCAGAATAGCAGCTTTTTAAACCGACTATCCCAGTGACTACCGCTTTCTTTTGCTACTTACAGTTGCGGGGGCAGTTTCGGATTTTCACCGAATTCCCTTTATCGTTTCTCACAAAAGAACAACTGCTTTATACTACAGCGAAAGAAAATAATTGTCAAATAGAATTTTAACGTGACAACAGATTGGCGGTTTTAACGGTAAGTGCATGTATCAATATGTTTAATTCATCGGATGTAATGCTTCCGCATCCACAGCTGGGCGTAATCAAACACCGAGTGAGTGATATATTTTTTTCTTTTGAGAGAGTGGTAAGTTTTTCAACGAGCTTCTTAGCGCTGCCCTCATTAAGTTCTACATCCTGCGAAGTAGGCACAATGCCCCAGGCGATAATCCCTTTTCTATCGACAAATGATTTTAAGACATCTTTGTACAAAAAAAGATTTTCAGCATAGCTATACGCATCGAAATTCAAAATATCCAAGTCGGTCTCTAACACAATCGACCAGTCGGTATTGCCGCAGCAATGAATTCCTGCAAGGGCACCTTCTTCATGGATTGCTTTGATCACTGCATTGATGCTTGAGATTACCTGCTCCTTTTTTAAAGCAACAAAGCTACTTCCGATAGAAACCAAATATGGCTCGTCGATAAATACAACCGTGGTACGCAATAGTGCATTGCTTTCTTTAAGTTTTCGTATCTGCCACCGAGCCTTCATTGCCAAGGTCTTGGTAATAATCTCAAATACATCCGCGTTATACATAAGCGGTTGTTTATCTTGATCGGTCACCGAAAGCGCAAAGCTTATCGGGCCGATTACCTGCCCCTTGATTGCAGAAAAGCTGGTAAGCTTTGGCAACAGCCGAAGCATAGCGTAAAGACCAGAGGCACACTTTTGACTCATAGAAAAATAGTCAATATCATTCTGTTCGTACGCCTGATAACTTGCCTCCAACTCTTGCATGAATTTCTCTGCAGAGGTATCGACAAAAATTCGTTGATTCTTCTCATCGATAACCACACCGGGTAAGCCTTCTGAATACTGCACATACATATTTTCGTAGAATGAACGCCTCGGCAGCTGAGGCCAGAAGATAAGATCGTTCTGAAATGTCTCAATAATAAAACCACATGCTTCCTCAGGGTCCTTAAGAGACATACTTCCAATTGCAGATGCGATGCATTGCTTTTTTTGAAAAATATCGTTACGCACTTTTGTCCTCTTAAAGAAAAGTTAGATATGAGCGCAGGAATCTCGTATTACGAGCTCAGTGGGAAGTATTTTTTGTACCGTAGCTTTTGTCTTGCCGCTAATAATTTTATTTAATTCCTTACCCGCCTCTTGTGCCATGATGAATATCGGCTGTTTTACTGTAGTCAACGGCACAGGGCCGTAAAGGGAAGCAGGATTATCATCAAATCCGATTACGGAAATGTCTTCGGGGACCTTAAGATTCTTTTCAAGAATCACCGCAATCGCCTCGAGCGCCATGTCGTCACTAGCAGCAAAAATCGCAGAAGGCGGCTCTTTTAACGTAAGCAATTTCTCTGTTGCGTGTCGAGCTGAACGCCTGGAATAATCTCCCTTGATGATATATTGTTCTTTTACTGGAATTTTCTTTTTATTGAGCGCCTGTTTGTAACCGTCAAGCCTCTGCCGGGCGCACTGCGTGATGAGATCTCCGGTAATCGTTGCAATCCTCTTATGCCCTGAATGGAGCAAATGATCTATCGCTGCATTGGCACCTGCGACGTTATCAGCAGCAACAAAATTTACATCTTTGGTTTCCACCGCATGGTTTACCACAATGCAGGGAACCTCTTCTTCCTGCGCCTGCTTTAGCTGCTTTTCGTTACCGATAATATCAGAGAAAATAACACCACCAACCGAAGAGATATTTAAATCTGCGCGACTATCGGTGATATGGAATAAAAGATCTAGTTTGAGGCTCTCGCAGACACTCCCTACGCCGCGGATAAGCTCCATTGCATAGAAAGAATGAAATATACCTTCGTAGCGTGGGATTACCAGCGCAACGGTCCGATTAGTGCCACTGGCTAAACGCTGGGCAATCGCATGAGGTTTGAATTTTAAACGGCGGACTGCTTCCTCGACTTTACGTCGATTGGCTTCATTGACGGTAGGAACTTTATTAATGACGCGAGAAACCGTAGTTACCGAAACTCCTGCGGCCTCTGCAACATCTTCGATTCGAATTCTTTTCTGTGTCACGTATGTTTTGCTTGTCTTGAATGTTTACTTGATTACGGAAAAACTAACGTACTAAATCTCCCACTTGTATCTTTTCTACTCCATCCTTAATATCAGCAGCAGAAATATCACGACGAGTTTGGATTACCTCAAGCGTTCCTACCGAAGCCTCACCCCGATATACTTTAAAAATCCTGCCCATCATAACGCCTTCTTCTTCGCCCAAATCAACAATCGCAAAATTATTGTCTTTATTAATAGAGATGATCTTACCGCTTAATTCTTTCGGCGGCTTAAGCTGAGTAGCGGTCGCTGGACTGGTAGGGCCTGCTGTTCCGTGTTGCGCCCGGACTACAATCGGAGGAAGCTCAACTGACGAATATTCACCCTCGCCCTCTTCTCTTCCATCGTAAATCATATCGACTTCGTCTTTAAGCCTCAACAAATCGTTAAGCCTGCTGCGCACCAAGCCTTCAGTATCGGCTATGCGCTTTTGCAATTTTATTTTTTGCTCTTCCAGCTCATTTAAGCCCTTTTCCAATGATTGTTTCGAAGAAGCAAGCTCTTTTACGTTTCTACGCAAAGACGAATTATCTGCTTTCATTCTACTATATTCATCTTTCATTAACTTCTTATCGTTCTTTTCGGTTACTAACTCCAAAGAAATGTTCTTAGATACCTGCTTGCTAAAACGCAGCTTACGCTCTAATTCATTCTTCTCTTGCTGCACTTTACCCAACTCCAGCTCAACTTCTGCGTGCGACCTCTTTACCTCTCCGAATCGCACGAGCTGCTGATTGAGCTCTGATTTTAATTCTTGCAACTTTAATTCAAGTGCTTTCTTATCACGTATCAATTTAGCCCAATACGCATCTTCTCCTGGTTGAGGCTCACCAGATACCACCGGTGCTGCTGTCGGGGCAACCGGTTGAGGTGTGACTGTGGTAGGCATTGTTTTTATTTTCTTTATAAGGTCCTCTTTTTCCCTCGAGACAACCTCATATTTATTCTTCCATTCGTTTCTCTCTGTGGCAATACCATCTAATTGCTTTTGAATTCTTCCCACGCTATCCTGTAATTTAACCTTTTCCTGCTGCAAACCGTTGATGCGAGCCTCCAGTTCATCCCGCTGACCTTGAACGCTCTGCTTTAAACTTTGATATTGCCCCATAAGGCTCTGTTTTGAGCTATACGTCTGAAGAGAAAAGATAAGCATCACCACCAGTATCGCGCCTAAAACAATTATTAATACCTTTGAGGCACCCATGTATTATCCTCCTTTATAAATTGCAATGCTTTATAAAGAGTAGAGAAATATAAACAACAGAAGTACTTACACTTTTCTTATGATATAACATACTTACTCTGCTAATTCAAGATAAATTTAATATAAATTTAATAACTACAATCAAATTTGGGTAAAAATGTTACGCACAACCAAGCTGGCCGCACCGAGGGCTACGGAATCTTCGCCGAATCTCGAAGGGATAATTTTTACCGCACCCGCCGTATCCTCAAATGCCCAGCGCGATACCGTTTCTTTTACCGCATCGAGCAATTTGTCTCCTGCTTTTTCGATGCCACCTCCGATAATCACCAGCTGAGGATTCAAAAGATTCACTAAATAAGCAATTTTTATCCCCAATAGTTTTCCGGCGCGTTCCACTAAAATTCCCGCAAGAGCATCGTTCTGTTTTGCAGCTTCAAAGATATGCATAAGCTTAATAGAATCTGTCTCTGCCCCTGCTAACTCCATGATTTTGCTGTCCTTGTATTTTGAAGCGCCCTTGCCGCCTAAAATCACCTTAGCCTCATTCACCAGGCCTAAGTCTGCTTCCCAGCGCTTCATTAAACAGGGAGAGCCAAAATCACATTTTGAGGGAAGGTCATCTTTTGCATTATGAATTGAAAGCTCTCCTGCGCTACCAGTAGTACCACGGTAAATCTCTCTATTAATCATTATGCCGCAGCCAACTCCGGAAAACATATAAATCAGATTCTCTACATCGGCATCCATCCCCAACCACTGTTCTCCAAAACAGGCAACCGTAGCATCGTTCTCCAGCGTGCATGAAAGACCAAACTCATTCTTTATCATATCGCGCAGAGGCAGATACACTGAAGCATATGAACAATTGCTGCCTGCTAACTTTTCCGGCCAACGCACCGAGCCTGTCTTATTATTCACCACTCCGGCAAGGCCAATTCCGACACCTTGTATCTTATCTTTGCTTATTGCATTTGCGTTTAATAACTGCCGAATAACCTCTATAAGCGACTGCGCTATTTCTTTTGAGCTTAAATCCAAAGACTCTTTTTCCACCCGATGAACTACGGTACCGTCGAAATCGGTAACAACCCCTACCGTATTTAATAGGTTCATCCCTATGCCGATAGCATATCCTGCCCTATCGTTTAAATCCAGCAATACCGGCCGCCTGCCGCCGGTGGAAATATCTAACTCTTTTTCAAACACGATGTTAGAACGTAAAAAATGATCGATATAGTTAGTTACGGTAACGATATTCAAACCAGAAAGCTTGCCGATATCTGTTTTACTCACGGGGCCGAAGCGCTTTATCGCTTCTAAGATAGAGAGATTCTTACGCTGCCGCTCATTAAGCATCTCCTCCCTTAAGCTTAAGGGTTTCATCTATAACCATTTCCTTCCTCCGTGGCTTACAGAACAACATCTCTTTACGTTCTCGATAGTAGCAATGTTTACTGCTAAGGCTGGTAATTCTTAGATGAATACAAAAATAATTACTTTTTCTCCGTAACTCAAATAATAATACAGAGTTTTGACTTTTGTTTTATTATAGCAAACAAATTTCCGAATTCCATATCTTTTTTAAAAAATTTTCTTTTTCGTTAGGGCCTGATAAGACGATGGCAACAAAAAAACGGGAAAAAAACTTTTTTAAAGTCTTCTTCCCGCAATAGTCAAAACAAAGCGCGGTCTATTCGTATACTATGTCGTCAATATAAAACGTGCATCCTTCAGGATTCACATCAAGGTTAGTTGCCCAACCGAATCCGCCGTTAATATACGATAGATCTTTGCCTCCCAGGTCAATCTTGTATTCCTGCCATTCGTTGGTTAAGATAACCGGGCCGATTCCGGCAATATCAGAATCGGGATACGTGCCGGTAATGCCGCCGAGCTTAAACTCTTCAACCCGCTCTCCGCCTTTATCTCCTCGGGCCCAAAAGGTAAGCTTGGTCGCGCCGGTTAAATCATAACCTCCCTTTTTATTGCCCCAGTTATTCGCGGTGGATTGCCAATAGATGCCTACCCAACGGTTTCCTCCGGATGCATTCGGCAAGTATACAACCTTAATACAGGTCTTTCCGGAATGAGGGTTTTCTCTGGACATATCGCTAAACTCCACATCATTAACATCCCCCATCCAGCCGGAAGGAATAAAATGATTCTCTCCGGAACCTTTATCGATATACACTCCGAAAAGGCGAAATTCCTCTGCCATGGCAACCGAACTCCCGCCTGGCTCCTCTGAAACCTCAAGAGCCTTTTCTTCGTCAGCGTATTTGCCACAGCCAACTACCACACTAAGAAATACTGCCACTACCAAAAATAAGAGTTTTTTCACTTATTCTATTACCTCCTCTTTACACAGCAATTCCTTAACTGCACTCTCTAAAATTAATGCTGCAATTCGTATTGATTATTCTGCTGCTTCTACTTCTCCCTCGGCCTTTTCTAATGCTTGATCAACCGCTTCTGTCGAAGCGACATCTTCTATCTCAAGTAACCGCTCGCGCGCGGCATCAGCAGGCTTCCAGAACCAACCATTAGGGTCCCAGCTTTGCGCATATTTAAATTCATCCATCAAGGTATTAAATGCCTCTTTTGCCTCCTGTATCTTTCCAGCCTGACGAAGCATATCACCTTTAATGAAGAAACAAGTTCCGACATCATTAAGTGCCCAATAAGAAAAAACTTCTTCGTTGCTCTCCCAAGGATAACCATCGAGTGATGCCTGCATCTCTTTTGCTTTATCCTGGTAAAGCTCGATACATTTATCAGTATACATCAAGGCCATATTTAAATCGCCGGCGTTAAACGCTCCCCATGCCTTGGTGGTAAGTGTTTGAGACGTATAGTCGCCGAAATCGTAATCCTTTCCTGATACAAACATTTCTAACTTCTCTTTTGCAGCTTCTGCAGGTTTCCAGAACCAACCCTTCGAATCCCAGCATTGTGCAAAAGCATACCCGTTTACCAAAGTAGTATATGCTTCCTTGGCCTCTTCAAACATCGATGCCTTCCTGAATGCTTCGCCCTGGATAAAATAACAGGTGCCCACATCATTTAAGGCCCAAAGACTAAAGACGTCCTGGTCAGAACCGCCTTCTGCAGCGCTCTTAACATATTCGGTTAAGCCTCCCTGCATCTTCTTTGCTTCTTTTGAATACAGTTCGATACATTTATTAGTGTATGCAAGTACTGCCTCAATGTCACCCTTATCCAGTGCCTGCCAGCCTTTAGTGGCCAGTGTTACTGAACGGTAATCGCCAAAGTTATATTCTTGAGCGAACACTCCAAGGGGCATCATCATACATAATGCACCGATTACCAACAACGAAAGGACTGTTTTTTTCATATCCGACCTCCTTTTTAACGCATCCTTGTTAGTTGTCCTTTTCTTCGTTCCGCTTATGTGCTTTAGCACAGTAAGTATACCATCCATTTTACTTTTTTTCAACCTCACCTCCATAACGCCTGATATACAAAATAGCTCTTGCGAAGCTCCCGTAAAAACGGGCTGCTCGCCCCGTGCCCCTGGCCGCAGATACCTAGCCACTCCTCATGCATATAGCCGTCAGGAAACGGACCGCTGAATAATCCTGCGGTATCGTGCATAGAAGGCTCATATGCCTTCCACCATTCATCTAACCATTGATAAATCACTCCTCCTATCGCATTGCCTTCACCTTTACCGCCAAACATATTGTAGGCGATATCATCCCAACACCCTTTGTGATAATCTGCCTGCGCCTGTTCGCCTTCTTCCGGAGTCTTGCCATCCACATGGGCAGGACAGCCGTATTCGGTAATAAACCCTGGGATGCCTGCTGCATCATTGACCTGTTCCCAGAACGAACCAAAGCCGTAATCTCCCCGGTAGGCATTGGCGCCAAAGGCATCGACATCCGGGCAATACTTAGCAAATATATCTAAAAATAACGTATCACCGTTTACCACCGCTACAGGATGGTCTTTATCCAAAGACTTAATCAAGAGTGCTGCCTCATTGACAAATTTAAAATAGGCCTCGGGGTTTTTATCCGCGTTACAGGCTACCCCGTAATTATTTTCATTGCCTAAAAGCCACATCAGCGTATACGGTTCGTCTTTATGTCTCATGACCATTTGCCTGACGGACTCGAGCATATTCTTCTTATGCTCCGGATTGGTGTAATCGGTGCCCTCATACCAGCCTGCCCCGGATCCTAAGGCATACTTACCTAAGAAATCTCCGATCATAGTATAGATGCCGTAATTTTCATATAAATCCCTTAAAACTTCTTTTTTAATCTCGTGCGGCTGTTTATACAGCCTGATAACGTTAGTGCCCATCTCTTTAAGAAGTTGAAAATCACCCACCACCGGCTCATCCGCATCCTGCCTGCCGCTACGGTTCTTATCCACCCAGACATCATATGGCCCGTCGATTTTACCGTTGTTGTCGGAATCCTCCACCATCCAATTCGCCAGCGTGCCTTCGTCAGGACTTTGCCCCACGCGCGTAGGTGCATAGGTAATCCCTTTTATCACAAAGGGTTTTCCTTCTATCATAACCCGCCAATGATTATTTTTATACTGCACTAACTGTACCTTGCCATCTCCGATAACCTTCTTTATCTCTTCCTGACTAAAGAAACTGATTCCTTTAGGGAAAAATCGGTCTTTGAGCCGATCAAAGAAATTAATCTTTCTTAAAACCCCGGGATTGGCAATTACAATATCGTTAGTGATATCATTATCAAATCCATTTGTTATCTTAATGCGCGCGCCCTCAAACCGAAGCTCTAATTCGGGGTATTTTCGAACCAGAAAACGGACCTTAGCGATTGCTGCCTGGCCCGGATACCATGGCGTGTGCCAATAGGTCCATCCTGTTGAACCAGGAAAATGCACTATAATAGTATAGTAGGCTTTTATTGCCTGCTCAATTAAACCAGCCCTCTCTAATGCCAAGGCGGTATAAAACAACTTTGTCCCCGGCGGCTCATTTGACATTGCCCATTTGTAAAAATTAGCCGCTAGATCGTCGGTATACATATAATCCCAGTGATTCCCTTCAAGCCGCCCCTCTTTTTGTGCCTTTTTGTATTCTGGGTCTTTTCGTACCCCTGAGGTATTCGGATAGATACCGTCTCCCACCGCTTCAATAAGGCCAGCCTGGTTAATTACTTCATATTGATAATCCTTAGTGCCGATATTTTTAAACGTCCCGTATTTTTTATAGTTGACGATTCTTTCTGTCCCTGGATTGTTAAGCACCAGACGGGTGGCTTTACGAGTAATCCTCGGCTTTACTTCTGGTTTTGCCACCTTGCCTTCTAATTTATCGATGGTCACGCGCGCCTTCTCCTCCACCAACCAAAACCATCCGCGCGGATCCCAGGCCTGTGCGAATTTATAATTATCAATGATATGCTGAAAAATTTTCTTTGCCTTTTCATTTTTCCCTTGGCGCATATACGCCTCGCCCTGGATAAAATAACAGGTTGCCACATCATTTAATTCCTGATGGACACCTTCTGCTCCCTTCGGCGGACATTCACTCAAAGATGCCTGCTGGGTATCAGCTTCATCCTTATATTCTTCTATACATTTATTGGTAAGGTCAAAAAGTTCTTCCCAGTTCTTCTGCCCCAAAACCTCCCATGCCTTGGCTACATACTCTTTGGAAGAAAGACCTTCCTGAGCAAATGCAAAACAGGTTAAAAGCGCAAAACTTAAAACGCAAAGTGCATAACCAAAACGTAAAACGGAAAATTTTGCGTTTTGAGTTTTAGTTTTGAGATTTGAGTTTTTAACTTTACGTTTATACATCTTCCCTCCACCGCTTCTGCGATAATATCTTTAACGATATACTTCTACAACAACTTATCTTGGCGTTTGATATCTAACCCCGCCTTTCTCCTTTTTTCCTTTCTTCTCTTTGTTTTTCGACCTGCGCACGAATCTGATAGGCCTTATCTTCGGTAATCGAGAAAGTCATAATGATAAAAAGAGCCGCCAGAGACGTTACGATCGGGATGCCGATATCAAAAATCCTCATCTTCATTAAAGCGCTGGCTGTCTGGTTAAGGCCTAATTCGACATTGAAACCGCTCACATTAAGGAGGATCCCGGAAATAAGCGATGTAACAGCAAGCCCGAGCTTTACCATCCACCAGTAAATAGCCCCGAACATACCTTCTCTGCGTGTGCCGGTCTCAAGTTCGTCAAGGTCGCAAACATCGGCAACCATGGAATTGACCATCGTAAAGAGCGACCCCAGGCCGAAGGCGATAAATGGCGACGCAATAAGCAGCAAGTATGGCTGATTGGGATTATACCCTACCCATTTCAAAGCATAACCGATGATTGAAAGGCTAATAGCGATTAAAAAGGTTTTCCGCTTTCCAATCTTGGTCGAGATCCATGTAACCAGAAAGATAACACAAAAGGTACATACCGAACTGATCGATCCAAACCAACCAAGCAATGTCCCGCCCTGTGAATAAGCGGCATCAAGGTTCTCGGAGCCGCCATACACATAAAAGAAAATGACATAGGCAGAGAAGGCCGAAGCCAGCATGAACCCGTTAAAAATCAAAAATGTTGCCGCGCAAAGCTTGACAAATGGTTTACATTTAAAAGTAATCGCCACGCCATTAAGAAAGTCTTTTAATGTGTTCAGACGGCCCTTTTCTCTCTTTGGTCTTGGCAAGTCCGCAAAATGCTCTTTGTTGAAGATAGCCGGTAATATACCGCCGATAATGATAAAGCCGCCGATAAATATCGCCAGAATCCGTGCCCCGTGAACAATATCGGTAAACATGGTCTTGTTACTCATGATTTTGAAAATCCAGGGAGCGATAATCCAGGCGATTTGAGCGACAAAGTTGCTGACCCCCTGCAAACGTGTGCGCTCGTGATAGTCGGGCGTCATTTCATAGCCAAGTGCTATCCAGGGAATAGAATAGCAGGTAAATCCGACGAAAAAGAGAATCTGAATCCCCAAGAAATAAACAACATAGAATATTTCGGGACGGCCCTGATATAATTGAAACAGTAATGCATATAAAATTCCTGCAGAAATAGCCCCAAAGAATATAAGAGGCCTGCGGCGACCCCATCGGGTGCGCATGTTATCCGAAGTATAACCAACAAGAGGGTCAAGTATTGCATCGACAATACGGGGAATGAATCCGACGAAGCCGACTAAAGCGGGATTAACGCCTAATCCGAGATTCAAAACAATAACCATCGCCCCAATAGCTGCGGCCTGAAGGCTATTGACAAGTGCGCCTATGCTGTATACGGCTTTTTGAAAAACGGGGATACGGTCTTCTCGAGCTGTAACATGGTGTTTTGGCTGCACAGTTTGTTCTCCCATAGATTAACGCTTCTCCTTTCAATTAAAACAACGTTTCTAGATGAAACGTTTTTTCATCCGTATATCGCTCCGGCAGTTACTCCCTTTACAATATACTTCTGCATAAGAAGGTACAGTATGATTATTGGCAGTGCCGTTATGGTAAGCCCTGCCATTAAAAGCGGGTAATTCGTCATGTACTCTCCCCGAAACATCATCAACGCCCGCTGAAGGGGCATCAGGGATTTACTGTCAAATACTATCAGAGCCAGCACATATTCGTTCCAGACATTCAGGGCGTTAAAAACCACCACCACCGCCAGCACCGGCTTAGCAAGAGGCAGAGCTACATGGCGCCATGTGCCTATCTTTGAACACCCGTCGATGCGCGCGGCATCCTCTAATTCTTTAGGCATCTTATCAAAAAATGTTTTTAAGAGAAATATGCTCGTGGAGAGCCCCACGTTTATCATACATAAAATATAGCCCAAGGCGGTATTCCTTAAGCCCAGTTTATTCAATAAGACATACAACGCCACAAAACTCCCCGGGATAGGAATCATCATTCCCGCCAAGAACATAATAAACAAAATATTTTTCCCCGGAAACTTCAGGCGCGAAAACGCATACGCGGCCAGGGAAGAAACAATAACAATGCCGATCACTACCGCCACCGAATAAAATAAGCTGTTTAAAAAATACCTTCCGAAGCCGCCTTCTACCCAAGCCCGGTAATAATTCTCAAAATGCCACCCCTCAGGGATAAGCGACATATTCCTGAAGATCACTTCCTGCGTCTTAAGGCTGGATGAGACCATCCATACCAAAGGAAATAAACACGTAATCGCCACAGCAAACAGAAATATGTGTATCGGCGTATTAACCGCAATCCTCTTAGCTTTGTAATATGCGTTAATTCTCATAATTTTTTCCGAGCCGGGGTTTCTCCTCTCCGTTTCGTTCAAACGGAGAGCTGAACCTTCGGTGTGCCGCCCTTAAACCATCTCCCTTGCCCTACGCGAGAACCGATATTGAATAAACGATATAATCACCAGAACCAAACCAAAATTAATCCCCTGCGCGCAGGCATACCCGAAACGGGAAGAACCAAGCATTGAGCCCAGTATCCTTAACATAGGAACCTGAGTATGATATGCCGGGCCTCCTTCGGTCATAGAAATAATAAGAACGAATGCCTGCATTGTCCCGAGCACCGTAAGGATCCCCACCAACACTGCCACGGGTATCATCAAGGGAATGGTAATCCTGATAAAGCGACACCAGGAATTCGCGCCGTCAACGCGCGCTGCTTCATAGAGTTCGCGCGGAATAGTTTGTAAGCCGGCAAGAAATATCAAGAACCCCCACCCAAATCCCTTCCAGGAATGCACCAATGCCACGGTTGTAAGTGCTGTTTTAGGATCAGAGAGCCAATTCTTAGCTAAATGAGGAAAGCCCATACTCACCAGCCAATGATTAAGGATCCCGTAATTTCCGTCTAAAATCCACTGCCATACGAGCCCCACGACTATTGCGGATAAAACCGGCGGGATAAAAAATATCACCCGGTAAAAATTCTTTAGCCTTATCTCCCGGTCGCAGGCCAAGGCCAGTAAAAACGCCAAGGCATTCTGGAAGGTCAGCGCGATGAAAGTAATATAGCCGGCATTAAACATAGACTGCCACCAGATTTTATCATGGAAAAGTATCTCTTTAAAATTGCTTAAGCCCACGAATGCCTTAGTAGGCATAATCCCATCCCAATCATAGAGCCCCAATCTAAATACCCATACAAAAGGTATGATATAAAATATGGCAAAGATAGTGACTGCGGGCAGTACGAAAAAGTAATTTTCTAGTGTTGATTTAATTCTCGTAAACGGTACCATACGTTATTTCCTGCGTGACAGTTCGCGTTCCTTTATCTTTTGTACCTCGGAGGCAACCTGTTGAGGAGTTTTCTCACCGATAATGATCGACTGAATGCCTTTATCAAACGCTTCAATGACTGCCGGAAACTCCGAAATCTCCCAGGTATTAGGATGGGTGGTATTATCCATATCGTCGGCAAACTGCTGCAGCATCCCGGAGATTTCGCTCAAGCTCTCTCTGTTTGAAGGCAGGTTATTGGTCGCCTGAGCAAGAAATGCCTGCTGGTCCTTGCCCGTCAACCACTTCAGAAATTTTATTACTTCATCTATATTGCGCGAACGCGCGTTTACCATAAAAGAAGAACCCGCCCCTCCCCAGATAGACCGAGGATATTCGTCAGAAGCCTTAGGTGGAAGCATTGCCCCGTATTCCAGACCGGGATTCATCCCCTTAAATACATTCACGCACCAGGAGCCGTTAAAGCCGAATACCGCGCGGTCATTGGCAAAATGCTGCTCAGCAACCTTATTAATCATCGTCACCAATCCGCCTGCCAGAACACCGGCTTCTTGCATCTGTTGAAAAAGCTCAAGCACGCGCACCCAATCCGGATCAGTATAAGAAACCTCTCCTCTAATGGTAGCCAAGACCTTATCTCTACCCATAATATTAAAGGCGTAATTATTGGCAAAACAGTCAATCATCCAAATCTCGCCCCACCCGGAAACTAACCCCAGCATTTTCGCGGCCTTGATTTTCTTACCAATATCAAGCAATTCCCCAAATGTCTGCGGAGGCCTCTCGGGATCAAGCCCTAACTCAGAAAATAATTTTTTGTTGTAAACCATCTGGATAGTCACTACATCCAGAGGCACCCCGTAAATCCCTGGGTTTATGCCGTAACTATTGTCCGGCTCAAATCTATTCACCTCCAGGGCCTTAGGAAAGAACGTCTTCTGCCATTCATATTCTGCTTCCTCCATATAAGGAGTCAGCTCCAGCACATGCCCGGCTTTAATAAAGGAAGAAAAATCGCGCTTCTCCGCTAAGATTCCGTAAATATCCGGGAGGTTCATGCCCTGGGCAGCAGCGCGCACCTTCTGGGTATAAATGTCAGAAGGGGCAAAAAGTTCAAAATTGACTTTTATTCCGGTTTGTTCCTCGTATTGCTTGGCTAATTCCTGGAATGCCTCGTCTCGGTCGGTCATCCAGTGCCACGCGGTTAAGGTTTTCTCTCCATCCTGTGCTTGCTCAACGCAGCCACTGAAGAAGAATACGCCCAGCACTAATCCGTATAGTAATGCTTTTTTCATTCCATCCCCTCGAATAAATAAATCCACCTTGCTATACTAAAATACTACTTTAGTATGTTTTTAAAAAAGGAGTTTTTTTAATAGGTTATAAAACTGAATAGCTTACCCGCTATAATGTTATCTACGCTGACCGCCATACCTAGCAGAGCTGCTTCTTTGCTGTGTCTTGCGGCGCTGTCTTGTGGTGTGCGCCATCTACTTCTAAGTTGTGCACTGTCACAGAAGACGTATTTTCCATTATACGGGTAATCTTGGATTGCGTCAACTTTTTATTATTGAAAACTGAAATAGCGTCTCCAAGCTTCAAAGACTCGATTTCAACGTATCTTGTGCAATTTGGACATAGGTGCTCGCTCTTTCCTTTAAGTTCCTTTTTGTCTTTGATCTCAATAACCTCTGCCGGAACATGAATTCCATTGGTTTCAAACCATTCATCAACACATTCAATCCCTATAACAAGACAATTAAAAACAAAACTCAAAACAAAAACAATAATAACATACAACCCAGTCATTTTAGCTAGCCTAAACATCCTTGCGCCTCCAAGGCTTTTGTTTGTTTAACATACTAAGCTGACTCATCCTTACGCAGATAGACACAGACTGCATAAACAGTTGATCGCAGATATCAGTAATCTCCTGCATTGTTTCATCTGCAGTAATCTGCGTAAACCAATCGCTCTCTGCTTGTCTTCTTGGCTTCATAGTTACATTCTTTTTCAAATAGTTTAAAATCTATCCAATAAAAAAGGGTCAACCTCTGACCCTTTTGAATTTCTATTTTATGATTCTAATGTACCTATAGTATAGCATATTTTTGAAGATTTTGCCAGTAATTATTACAATAAAATAAGTTACGCAGGATTGCGCTAAGAAAGCGCTTAAATAGGAAATTTAGCCTAAAACCACCTTAACCTTATGGGCCTTTCCGTCATTAAACGGTTCAACGAGATTTCCTACAATGCTTTTTCCGTCAACAACTACTTCTCGCACACCATGTTGCACGCCGCGCGGATTTTCTATGGAAATCTCGTAGACCGCACCTCTAAATTCACGTTTGACAAAACATTTTTTCCAATGACTTGGTATGCAGGGATCGACGATTAATCCATTATAATCAGCACGTACTCCTAACAACCACTGGGTCGCAGCCATAAACCCCCAGCCTGCGGTGCCTGTAATCCAGGTAAATGCGCCCAGGCCATAAAGGTAAGGATGCTGCGGCCCTACTAAGTATTCGGCATACGCATACGGCTCGGTGGCATACAGATCATAATCGGGCTGTGCGTTAGGCATGATCTTTTTTAATGACTCGTATGCACGATTGCCGCAGCCAGCCATGCAATACGCCACCACCATAAAATGTGCAGCATGACAAAACACCGCTGCGTTCTCCTTTGTCCCTTCCGAAAACATGCTGATACGTCCTAATTCCGGCTGAAAGTTACTATATGCCGGATGAAACAGCGCCAGCCCGTGTGGCCCGTCGAGATGTTTATCCACGGATTTAATTACCTTCTTAAGCCTCTCACCTTCAGCTACGCCGGAGAGCACTGCCCAGGACTGGGCATTCAAATAGATCTTACCTTCCTTATTGCTCTTGCTGCCGTACACCGAACCATTATCGGTAAATCCTCGCCGGTACCATGCACCGTCCCACCCGACGCCGTTGATGCGTTCGGTCATAGTCTGGGCTTTATGCAGGTACTCCCGCTTCTTTTCTTGTTGCCCGATAAGCTCAGCCAATTCTGCTAAAACCTTTAAGGCCCGAACCAGTGCCTGCGCAAGCCACACGCTCTCACCTTTTAAACGAATTCCGGCCGAATCAATAGCATCATTCCAATCCGCATGGCCTATTAACGGCAGGCCCCGCTGCCCCACATCATTAAAGGTAAAATTAAGATTGCGCTCCAGATGTTCAAATACCGTGCCCTCTCCGTCAGTAGCCGAGCCGCCTTTGTAATCTGAATCTTTCTCCCAACCATTTATCCAATTATCCTTAAGATATGGTGCATACTCTAAAAGGATGTCCTTATCGCCCGTCTCCTTTATATAGGAAGCAACCGTTACCGCCAACCAGATCTGATGATCTTTATTTGGCCGGTGTTTCGCCGCACCGCTGGTATCAGACCAACCCGGTGCTGAGGTGCCGTCTTTTCTAATCAAGGAAGCCAGGGTTAAAATCCTCGCGCGGGTAAAGAGAGGATTGATTGAGGCAATACTCTCAGAATCCTGGCAGGAATCGCGATAGCCTCTTCCACCTGAGCCTTCGTGATAATACGATGGCGAACGGCTCCAGGTATTACAGATATAGAGCTGATATTTCACCCACGTATTCATCAAAGTATTGAAATCTTTATCAGGGGTCTCAATGTGAATGTTATCTACGACTCGTTTCTTCCAGAGGTCCTTTGTTTTCCTAAGCTCTTCCTTGGTCTGAGAAATCTTTCGGAATTTAGTCAGAAACTTATTTATCTTAGGAACGCTATCGGTCTGCCCTAAAACAATCACAAACTCTTTTGTCGCCTTTGCCTTTAAGGTAACATCGTGCTTGAAGCAGGCGATTCCGTCCTCCCCTGAACAAAACGGTACATTCTTGAATGTATCCTGTGTGAGCATCTGGGGTCTTTCTTCGGTGTTGTACTGTCCTAAAAACGCACCTTTGCGAGTAACACTTGCCTTTACCGGCAGCGAAGAACCCATAAATGCCAAGGAATCGAACGGCTGGATACCCATGTCTTTCCAGGTAGCGGTCTTCTTGGCAAAAATAGCCTTATGTACCTTATCAAACCACACGCGGTTGTAAAGATTCAAGATGTTACGGTAGCGCAACTCTTCATGATAATCACCTATCAACCATTCCGCGTACGGATAGAGCTCTAAATTCCGTTTCCTTGCTGTTTTATTGGTAAGTTTAACCAGCCAGATTTCGCAATCGGCGTTATTCGGGACAAAATAGGTAATTTGGGAATGTATGCCGTGATTTTCTGTTTCAATTACCGTATAGCCTAATCCGTGGCGCGCTTGGAAAAAGGTAGGTTTTACTCTGGTAGGTTGATACGTAAGGGACCACAGGTTAGATATCCCTTTTTCCTTTGCGTATATGTATCGTCCGGGTCGGTCGAAGTGCCAATTCTCTGGCAACCAACGCAACACGCGGTACGCCCGACAATCCTTATAGAAACTGTATCCACCCGCACACTGAGAAATAATCGCGCAGTATGAATCATTGGTAAGATAGTTAATCCACGGACGGGGGGTATCAGGCCGGGTTATGATGTACTCGAGGCCGTCTTTTGAGAAGTGTCCGTAAGTTTTTTTGCTCATATAGCTCCTATCGGATTTTTATCTGTTTACGGGGAAAACTAGATTTTTAGTGTAACATAGAAAAAAAAGAGGGTCAAGAAATTATTGTGCGGAATTTCCAGAAAGGCTTTTGCTTTACAATACGGCAGGGTTATTACCCGATGCCCTTCCACCAGTGCTGCAGTAGTTCTTCACGCATATTTCTATAGATACACTCGAAGATCCGCTCCTTGTATTCGTCGCTGATACGGGTGAAGCGAAGTCCGGTTAAAAAGTGCGACTCCCCTTCCCTCTCAACCTTCCTCTGCCAGATAACCCGGCAGCGCGCAGGCACAGAACCATAATCCCGCAGCATAAGGTTTACGTCAAGGTAGGAATCTTTCGGGAGCTCTCGATCGACGCAGAGACAAATTCCTTTGTTGTTGATATTCTTACACGTACAGGTTGTCTGGGTTTGTGTATCAGCGTCTTTCTCGGTGAAGTACTGAGCAGTAAAGGTGATAGGCCACCGGTTTAAAACTCTTTTGTCTTCCATTTCGATCACTCCTTATGGATGACCCGATGCGTACATAGAGATGTACACATACCTTCTTTCGTGTCGAAAAACTCAGGCTTTCAGTAGTGATTGGTGAGTTATACTGTACCCCTGAAGAACTTGGAAAGGCGTTTCTGGGTATCTACAGAGAGGTTCTCGAATTGAAGCCCAAGCCGATACATCTCTGAATAACCCATTTTCTCAACCCATTTAACCTTTCCCAACGCCATCAGAGGCTCCGTGGCTGGAGCAAGGGCAATCTCTAAGATAAGTTTTGAATTCTTCGGGATAAACTTCTGAGAGATTAACCCAATGCCGTTCTCTGAAATGTCTCTGGTCTGACCATGCTCGAAGGCAGTACCACGGCGGCACATGATAGGAACTGTACAGCCATAACGTACATTTGATCGTAAATCTTGAGCATGCATTAGCTTTATTTCCTTCCGGTTCGCCTCTGTCTCAATGACTGGCGAACAGTGCCGACATACCGTTAATTTAACGTCGGCATTTAAAGTGTAACATACTTTTCACTAAAAAGCAAGCGCTTCCCATGAAGTTTTTGCCTAAATGGGCCAAGCGTGTAAGTTATAACACAAACTACATAACATAGCAACTATTATCTTAATACGCTCTCTACCAAAGGCTTTTGCGCCAGGAATTAGTTTTCTTCCTCCTCAACGTGCTCGTCATCTTTCTTTGCCTCTTCATCTTCTTCGCCAGGAATAGGCGAGGTCTTCCCGCCGCCATGTCTTTTTGTCTGTGAATCGGAACCGACAGATATAGCCTGCACTAGCTGATCTATCTCTTTATTTACTACTAAATGATAGGCATTAGCCTGAGCTTCGGTATATCCAGCGACGCGACAGGCACCGTGAGCAAAAATTGTCCCTAAAGGAGAAAACCAGCTTTCAGCAATCTGTTCGTTAAGCGTAAGAAAAAATTGTTTGGTAATATAAAAAATAGTGTGGCCACTACTTTCTCCTACGAGTAACACAGCTTCTCCAACAGGGGTTTTAAAAAAGGGACCTCCTGTATCAAGAACGCGTAACTCAGCACGCTGCACCACCTGTATTATTCGGTCCTGCATAGCTCTAAATCCATCGCCTGGATCAAATCCTACAACTGCAAGTAATCCTACCGCACCCCGACCTCGTCTCGGATCTCTCATAATTTCTGTGTACCCGAATGTCGAAACGAAATTCAGCACATCTTCTTGCAATGCTATTAAAGCTTCCCGAAACTCCGATGTGACATCTCTCGAATGCTGAATGCATAAAACTACTCTTTCTTTAAGCAACCTTGCTTCTTCTTCATCTCTAGCAGGATGCCACTCTCTCCATTGAGTAAAGAATGTAGCAAGGCTCCCGCCGCGGCTTAATTGCCTTCGCAGTCTTTCCTGAAGAAAATCGTCGATTGCGTCGCGCTCGGCATGGGTATCTCTCTTGGCTTGTTCGAAAGCATACGCATCTAAAATTGCGTATTCTTCTTGCGTCTCCGGTGAATCATGTTTTTCCCACTCTCCGGGCGTATCAAAATCATCATCCATGGTAACATCGAATCTGCGCCATGCTCCGTCAACAAAAACCTCTGCAAAGATATGTCTGAATATCCTCATCCTTGCTAATGCCCACGAAGGAAGTAAATTCTTAGCCGCAACCATCTCTCTCTCAACGGACGCGTAACGTGCAAAAACACCTACAGCACGTAACATCGCAACCTGTATATTCGCACAATTAAAACAGTGCGCTTTAATCTTACCCTTATTAGGTTCTTTATCTCGGGTAGCGAGTGTTCCGGAAGCAGGCATATCCCAGTACGCTCCGTGGCCAAGATGGTATTCGATGTTCTCTTTAAGCCATACGCAAATCCTGCGCGCCTTTTCTGCATCGGTTGTTGCACCCTGCACAATCTCTTCTGCTGTTCTGACTATCAGTGGATCTCTCCAGTCGCATAGTTGACTTTCAGCAAATCTACCATATTTACCTGTGCGGGGATTCTTTACTATGATATCCTGTGTGAGTGTGGTGATTCCCGTTAAGGTTGAATGAACTGCTCCGCCTTTCTCTGCGAGCACCTCGTCAACGTCTCTGCGAAGCCTCGGTGCTTCTTTAATAGGCTCATCAGAAATCCAGTTAGTCCTTATCATAATAAAATCAGCTTCTGTTTCCTTGAAAAGTAAATGAGCATCGGTCAGTCCTGCACTAACTCCGATACCAATGAGTAGCTGCGGAAATTTCCGCTTAAGCGCTGTAACGATACTTGCAATGTCCTCTTTTCTACTCGATGGCTCAATAATTATTCCGTCAGCACCATTGTCTTGAGCCCTCTGACAAGATCTTTCAAGTTGTCCAAGTATGTTTTTTCTAAGTGCATACATACCTCTTGAGACTAAAACCAAAATCTCTCGGCCTTCTTGTGCAGCAATCTTTCGGCCCTCTGTAATCGATTTCCGAGTTATAGACCTACTGCCTATATAAATGTCCGCTTCAGCTCTGGCGTGAGCTAGAAATAATGTTGCTCCAATATCCGTAACTGCCGACAACAATCCATCTTCTTTTCTCCGAATGCTGTCAGCAATCATTCGGACAGTCGTAACCCAATGAAAAAAGCGATTTCGATTAATTCTGACATCACTGATTGATAAGCCCGGAATAATATCTAGAGCCAAAAGCAATGGAAGCTTATCTCTGTGCTTATCGGTCAGCGACCATATGATTTTCTTTTCTCTTACGCGACGCTTTAAATCTTCTCTTGTCGCTTTCTTCGACGGGTTACCTTCACCTGCTTCTGCACCAACTATTCCAAATAAATAGGCAAAGGAAGTTGGCACTGCACCCATATGTGTTGAATTGAGTGGGTGCTGCACTGCCTCGCATACAAGTTTCAGTGCTGCACTGACTATGTCTAATACATCCAGAGAAAGTTGGTGCTGTACTGCCTCATTTACAAAGGTCAGTGCTGCCACACCCAACACCATCCCGCCGGAGAAAAGGCCGGTAAGTGTAGTAAGCAATCCTCCCATCGAAGCCGTTGCCCCCCTTCCTGTCTTATCTTCTTCTTTAGAAAGAGCCTCAGCGCGAGCAGAAAATGGCGCATCTCCATTCATGCTCAATAGATAATCATCAAGTAAAACACCTGGGTTAGAATGTCTCTCGCCGAGATATTGAGGTGTTGCCTGCAGGGTACGTGCTGCAGCATTCATAGTTCTGCCTGAAAGCTCATTACCTTTAAGAGCGGAAAATCTAAAGAGCCTCACATTATCTTGCCTATGAGCAAGAGTCAAGCTTATCTGAGTAAGCATACTTCCCAAACCCAACCTTCGTGCCTGAGGAAACACCGCCACAGTAGCTGCAAAAAGTTGCTCCCCTGCTAGCATAGGATATTTTTCTACATAGCGACTTGTATCTGCCAGACTCAACATGTGTATGCCGCATAGCTGACCGTCTGGCGAACGTGCCGTTAAAACCTGAGTAACCAGTTTTCTTCCTTTAATTAATAACTCCCAAATATTAAAAAGGGATAAGGTAAAATAATCACCTTGAGATAACAGACGATGAAACAATACAGCTCGACCGAGAGGATTATCATAAAATTGGGCGCTTGGCTCGATGAGTGCGTTTATTTCATCAGTCAATGCGTCATATGCATCTTCTTCAATACGTTCGATTGAGATCGAATCGAGTGAAAGAGTCTGTGCCGGCGAGGAGAGATGACTATCATCTGACCCGCTTGCCACACCCAATACCATCCCACCGGAAAAAAGACCGGCAAGCGTGGTAAATAATCCCCACATCGACATCATTACGCCGCCGCCTGAGCGCTTGACGCTGACTTGATCTTCTCCCGCTATTGCGAATTGGTGTCGGTATGCTGAAGTTATGGGAGTGCGTGACATAAGACAACCGATGCTACCCCCCAAGGTAGTAATTGCAGTCAATGCGTTTACTCCTGAATCAATCATGCTATACATACCTTCTCTCAACTGTAATCTTCCAATCAAATGAGGGGCATAATTAAAGAGTAGGTGGTCTTCGGATAAATCAGCAAAATTCGCAGGATTAAATTGTGTTTCATCGGAATCAATAATCTCAACGCCTACATGTGGTCCCTGCTCAGAAAGAAACCTTGCTAATTCGCTATGATTTTTTATTGCCCGACAATAGTGAGGATCGAGTAAAAGAATATTCTCGTTACGATGACTAAATCTTCTTGGAATATATCCGCTCACACAATCAAGATGAGCGTTATCTAAAAGGTAAATCTTATTTCCAAATTGAAATGTGGCCCAGCCGGCCGGTAGCCTATACACGCTGAGCGCTTCGTATCCAGGAATATTTTCTCGCGCATAACGACCTAAGGCCTCTACTTCCTGTACATCCACCGAATCTGCATAAATTAAAAACGGCGTTCTCGCGATTCCTGAAACAACCGCACCTCTCTCGAATAAATGGGTCTCATCCTTATCAAATTCTCCTTCACCTGGGAAGACGAAATAATAAGGCTCGCCTTCCAAATGAGGTAAGAGCAGTTTTTCGTCTCTAGCCCATCGAGTGTCTCTTTCGTACATGAAGAATTTTCTTACCGGTAGCCTTCTTCTCGACAAAATTCTCAAAACTTGCATTATTTCAACATCAAGAGGCTTGACGTTACCAAGCCCCCTAAGCCCGCCTTGAAATTGCTGTATTACAGTTTGAATTTCTGCAGGAATAAAATGGCTTCGAATATATGGGTCGCTCCATCTTACCAGCTCCTCATTGCAAATCCTCAGAAATTGCTCCCTTATTTCATCGTTGCTTGCGATGGTAACAATAAAACCTAATAATTCTGGAATAAAGTTCTTTTCAAGAAGTTCTCGATCTTCCACAGTTGTCTGCCGCCCTAACAATGTCAATCTCTCACCGCACAGCAAGCGATGCTCGTCTTCATCAAGAAACGTAGTAACTATATCGTGTGTCCTCATCCACTGTTCTAAATAGCCGGGCCCGTTCTCCATATTACCTCGGTAAGAATCCATAAAAAATTCAGCCAAGCGTGCAAATCTCCATAGATGTATTCCAATCTCACATTCCTCTCTGCCTTCATGGGGGACAGATAAGTCAATGCCAAATTCGGTATCGTGCGGAGTTGAAACAATTTGGAATGAATGCCTTCCGGTGCTAAACGTTCGCACTGTCATCAACGATGAGGCGGTATCTGTTTCTGAATCTCCTGCGGCGCCCTCATCGTTTTTAGCATCTGCTGCCACACCCAATACCATCCCACCGGAGAAAAGTCCAGTGAGCGTGGCAAGCAGTCCCCATATAGAAACCATCGCCCCTCCGCCTGTTGGCTTACCTTCTCCCGTCGGTGAAGAAGCGGAGCTATCCATTAATAGTTGCATAATTTCTCTTCTAGGAGCTAGGCTAGTAACTATAATATCTGCTCCCGCATCTATTAATTGCACACCATTCTCATAAGTATTGGCTACCCCAACAACGATTACACCTGCTTCTCTTCCGAATCTTATGTCGCTTACCGCGTCACCAAAAAATACAACCTCATTAACACCCAAACCATTTCTCTGTCTTAATTCGGTTAAAATAGTAGTCTTATTTATAATGTTATCCGGGCTTGATCTCAAAGGATGCCCAAAAATACCGTCAAAATATCTCTTTATGCTAAATCGTGAAACTATTATTTCCCTAAAGGCGTTTTGAATATTTGCTGTAACAACATATGTTAACCTATCTGGATGATCGGTTTTTAAATTTATTAAAAATGCTTTTGATTCCGGATAGATCCAATCCTCTAAATCTTCTCCAAAATCTTGTTGAGCGAGCCTAATAATTATTTCGTAAAATATATCTGCACACTCTTGATCAGTTCTTAGTTGAGATCTATCCGCTCCAGACTGCAAGGCCATTGCTCTTAGTCGATCGAAGCGTAAAGCGTATTCCATGCCTCTTGTTTCCCTTCTAAAAACTTCACCTTCTTGAACCTGCTCAGGGCTGAGCTCCCCCGCATTAATATTTTCTGTTTTGTTCTTTATCATAACTATTAAAGCTGCCCAGGCTTTTTCAAAATAACCCTTCTCTTTTGCAAAAATGCCATCCCAGTCAAATGCAAACAATTTTGCTTGTGGTGTTCTATCTGAAAGCGCTATGACAATATCTTCCCCTCTCTCAAAAGCTTCCCTTAGCTTCCTTTTAGCATCGTCATTTCTCCTGTTTCTTCTTGCCGGCGAGGAGGAACGAGATTCATCTGACCCGCTGGCCACACCCAACACCATCCCGCCAAATGTAAACTGAAATAACCCTTCGACTGCACTCAGGGCAAGCTGACCTAACTGACTTAACTGTCCTAACTGAAATAGCCCTATTCCCACAAAACAGCTCGCCCCACCGCCTTTTGGGTAGATTTCCCGATGCCCGACATTTAAACTAACAATCGATTCTTCCAAAGCTCGAAATCTGCTTTCTTTTTCTCCTGAAAATTTCATCCTTCCCGCTTCATCATCAAAAACAAACCTTGAATGTTCTATATCGAAAACAAAGAGTCCCGCCAGCCAATCAGAATCATACCCTGCATCCAAAGTGTAACTTAGTGTATCGGATTGATAATAGAGAGTAAGTAGTCTAAAGAAGTCTGCTAATGGATACTTAACTCTATTGTTCATCCCAATAATAGTTGTCCTGGTCTTTTCTATTGCTGTAGATCCTTGCATATACAAACCAAGAGGGTCTCCATCAAGCAAAGCCATCATTAAATCAATTTGCTCTGCGGGCAAAGGAAGTTTATGCCGCAATTCTTTAATAGTATCTTGCGTGTGCACATATTGTTTACGAGTATCTTCATCACCTTTTGTAAGCGGCTTACCAATATCGTGTAGCGCTAACAGCAATCTGAACATGCTAAGATCTGCGCCTGAAGGCAGCTCTTCCGCTGCTAAATAGCGCTCAAACTGATGCATGACTCTTAGAGTATGTATTTCGAGAGTGTCCAAAACCCACTGTTTCACGGCTCCTGGGTGACGTGCTTCTAAGGTTGCCCGAACTCTTTGACTAATCCAGGATTTTGCTTTCGTCTCAAATAATCTGCGGATTTCTGGATCGCGCTTTAGAGCACGAATAAGTTGTTCTGGGACAAAAGGTCGTGCATGTAAAGCATCCCTAACAGCTTGTAAGAATATTCGATCATCTGTTAGCCTATCTGATGCGAGGGATGCCCCGCCGCCGGTGGGTTGATCTCCTCCTGGCGAGGAAACAGAGGCACTGTCTTCGCCTTCTGATCTTAATATTTTTTCTGTAATCTCGCTCATTTCTGGAACCTGCAGAACATTGTAAATAATAACTTTCCAGCTCGGCCAGAACTTTTTCCCCACAAATTTGAAACCATGACGCGCAAGTGCAGCCTCTAGGTTATCAACCATGGTTTGTTTTGTAAGATCTAAGACCTCAATCTGAACTTGTTTTCTTAAGGCCTCCAATTTTTCTCTTAATTGTGCATCTTCGCTTTGTGCAGCTTCTAACTTCTCGCTCAGTCCTGTGCCTATAAAAATTAGTGGTGTAGTTTCCCCTGAAATGGGCAAATCGTCTTTAACATAGAAATAGTGCCATTCTTCTAGATCTGGTAAACCAGTCACATGTTTTGCTTGGCCTTGATTAGCTAATGCATTAAATGCAGCACTAGGAAAAACTACGATGTAGCCATTGTTGTTAACATTTGTATAGAGCATGATGTCTTTTGCCTCATTGCCATACCACACAGATTGTTCATTGCCGGGAGGTGCAAACTTGCTGCCTAAAATAGCAGCCAGAAAGTCACCTTCAGCAAATCGAGCTAACACGAGATTTTCTTGCGAGTCTTGACGAACATAATAAAAACCTGGACAAGGCTGGTTTTCGTCTGGCTCTCTTCTTGCTCTAGACCTTATAAAATCAAGTAATCTCATTGCCTCTTTTCTCGCAAGAGCAGTTTTTAGCGCATCCGCAAATGCATCCTCACAAGCACCTCTCTCTTCAATAGAAGTCAAAGAACCCAATCTTTCTGCCACATTCCATAGCACCTGCGATCTGCTCTTCTCTGTCTCCACCGGTGTGGAAGAACGAGCTTCATCCAGCCCGCCTGCCACACCCAACACCATCCCACCGGAGAAAAGGCCGGCAAGCGTAGTAAACAATCCCCACATCGAAACCATTGCTCCTCCGCCTCTTACCGCTTCTTCTTTCGCTGACTGACCTATTTCTCTTTCCAAAAGTTCAAAGAAACAACGTTCCACGGTTGAAACATCAAGCTCGTCTCTTGCGTTAATCCCTTTGGTCCACGCAAAGGGCATGGCGACTAACCCATGCATAGCCCCGTCGGGCATTTGTCGAAGTGAATAATCTCCAGCAGGATATCCTCGTGCATAAAAAGAAAACATTGTTAAAGGATTCGGGCCGTAGAGTTGCTCTGCCCATAATCTGAATTGAGCATACGCTGGTGGCACGATGATGCGAGTGATACTAAATTCAGCTGCAAAATCTTCAAGCACCACGAGAATCATCGTATACCAATATTTATAGCGTCGGTGAAGATCTTCCTGGATGTCGCTTTGAACGTCACAAACAATAATTTCATTATTGATGATCTTAAACCGCATACCGCCTATCGTGCCGTGCGGATAATGAAAACCTATCTTTCTTGTTTTCTTCTTTGGGCTTCTTAAAGAATCTGAACCGCTCGGATAAAGGGCTAATACGAAATCTTCATCCGCATCAGCTTTTGCCCGGGGGTCATAATCCGAAAATGGATAAATCCGAGCCTCAAAGTCAAATAGCCGTAATCGAAAACCTCTTTGTTCCCGGCGATGCTGCTCTGCCGTCCGAAAGCTTTCTAGAGCGCGGCGGCTTTGAGCGGCTCGATTTAAAGTTACTTTGTATCGTCCGTATCGTTCTCTTTCCTGAAGCCAAGATAACCATTTTTCTCGATCGCTTCTCAAGCCTTTTAAAACATACTGTAACTTCCATGGATCTACGCCAAACGACATGGCAAAATTGACTTCATCAGCCCCATATTCTTTTAGGACAGCAACAACATAAAGCACATCCGAAACTCTTAGCGGCCTCTGCGGGCTAACTCTCAGCGCCTTCAATTCTTCGTGACCAAGAACTTCTATTGCCTCTTCTATCGAAGAAAAGCATCGTGGTTCAGTCATGTCATCCTGTATCCGGAGATATTCAGTGCCTGATCTTAAAGCCTTTTTCACCTCTTCCATAGATGACTGTTTCTGAAGGTGCGCAATTCTAAAGATCTCACTCGGACGGATTGGAAACTCACGACCCGTTAGCCATAAGCGAACGTCTTCAATACCTATGAAACCGATGGCATCTATGATTCCCTTTAGGCAACTCGGGGCGATACCTAACTCATACATCAGTGTATGGGCTTGATGGATATTGTCCCGATACGCGCAATTCACGGTATGCCATATAATGGTGCCAATTGTAGCCTTTGGTCGATTGGCATACCAAATAATCCTATCATCTGATAATAACTCCTCAACGTGCGCAAAACTTGTCTGCCGGACCGATTCGACCAGATAGACAACATCACTTAATTGATAACCTTGATTCAATTTTGATATGGCGTATTCAATGAATGCCCGTTGCGGACCAGTGAAGGCGATAACCTCTTCTACGCGGTGCGCAATCCCTTCCCCTTCAAATAACCTTTGCGCTTCAGCAAGGATCAGATAATCGTGCGAATCAGCTGTGGCGCTCACATCACCCGCATCTGCGGCCACACCCAACACCATCCCGCCGGAGAAAAGGCCGGCAAGTGTGGTAAATAATCCCCATATTGACATCATCGCCCCACCGCCGGAACGAGGATTTCTTGCGAGTTTTCGTGTGAATGCTTTCCATTCGCCATGACCTATTTTAGAAAGAATAGGTGCCCAAAAAATAAAAGCAATATTCACCCATAGGACTCGGAAATCAAGAGGAATAATAAGATAACTTACCGCTTGAATGGTTGGCCAATACAGCCAATTTGTGAATAAAGCTAGTTTGTAATCCTTCCTTATCGTGTCTTTATACTTTTCAAATGTAAATGTAAAGACTCCGGTTGCAAAGAAGCTCCCAACGCCTCCGAATAACCCAACCATAAAAAAGTTAAGAAAATGAAAAAACATTGTAAAAGGCCCTTGATCAATTAATAGCTTCGGTAAGACTCCGCTTAGAAGATCCCTACCAGGAAAACCTTTCTCAAGCAGCATAAACAGGACGTGCCATACGATACCGTAACCGCCACCCAGGATTGTCATATAAATCAGACGCCACTTATCTAATGATCGTAGGGATTTTTTCTCGGTCCATTGGGCGATGAAATCTCCGATAGCCAACAATATCGCTGAGGTCAAAATCTTAACTATAAGAGTATGCGTTGATAATAAAGCTGCATACCATTGATAAAATGAATTGGCTGTATCAATAAGCTTTCCAAATTCACCCGCCCACGCAATCGTCGGCACAGCAAGTAAAGCTGCAAGAATCACCACCGGCCATATAAAAATAAACATCGCCCCACCGCCAGAATGCGAATCTTCTGGGTTGCTAGATTCTTCTGGAATCGACGAATCATAATATTTCGTTTTACCGGCCCTCATTGCGGCTGCGCGAAGCATATATTTTGCCGAGGCAATACTAATAACAGGATTAGGTGGAACCTTAGATCTTTTCATGCCAGGCACAGAACTTTTCGAGGCACGCGAAAGTAAAACAGCATGTCTATGTATATCTGGGTTGCTTCTGTTTAAAAAGGCGTGAATTTTTAAAGCCACGCTTCCCGCATGACCGCTTCGCTGTGCTACTTGGTTAGCAATCGTAATTATGTCTACCCCACTACTAAAACCACCGACCTCTGCCACACCCATCTTCGGGGTGGTTATCCCTTCTGCCAACCAATCTTCTATAGCTTCTGCTTCCCGAAGACGTTTTTCTCTCACGGAACCAACAGCTAAACTTCTTATGCAGGAGGCTAAAATGTGAAAGTCATTAGCGGGTGGTTGACTATTTTCAAATAAATCTAATCCGCCTAATTGCACAGCATTACCATATATAGTCAATAATTTTCTTTGAAGATTTCCTCCATCTTTGATCTCTATGTCTTGTGCCGCCCTTTCTAAATTGGTTGTACCAAATATCTGCAATGCAATTCTTGTCATTTTTCTACCGGTGAATTCTAAAGCAATGCTGAGTTCATCAGCTTCCTCTGCAGATAAATATATCAGCTCAAATCCTCTTTCCCCTCTAACGACGAAATGAACATCTATATCCCCTGGGTCATCATGCCATGGATAACTACCAGCCGTGTAAATAGCAACGATCTTCCTGTCTCCGATAATATTTTTGAATGATTCTAAACTTTGCAATGCTTCTAATTTATTCATCAATGTCTTAATACGCTCTATTGCTCTTTCTCGAATCTTGGGCGTCGCGTGCCTCCAGAACCAATTTCTCTGCGATAGATTCTCTCTTATTCTAATAATAGCGAGCGGCTCGCACGCAAATTCATCTGGTATATCGGAAAGGTTCAAACCATATCTCTCGTATTCATACGATGTAAATCCTCTTGCTTGTTCAAATGAGCCTGACCCCTCTGCCACACCCAACACCATCCCACCAAATGCGAACTGAAATAACTGACTTAACCAACCTAACTGGAATAACCCCATTCCCATAAAACAGCTCGCGTCGTCGCCGCCGGGTTGCGCGGGTGTAGGTAAATCTCCGATGTTTCGAGCTGCCAAAGGTTTTCTTTTTGCCCAGAGAACCATAGTGTGACTTACTACCACCTCAAGATCGCTTAACTGACGATTATAATCCGTATCTGTCTCATAGTTGGCAGCATAAAACCCTGCCTCAACAGTATATCCTAAGTCTCTTGCTAAATTTTCCAGAATTTCAACGTACCCATCTGGTGTGATTTTTGGTATCATGGGCCTACGATAAACAAGAGTTGCGAGAGGATTTTTCACCTCATCCATGCTTCTATAAAGAAGAACAATATATCCGCCCTCCTCGAGCAATTCTAATGCCTGCGATAAAATTGCTACTCTCTCTTTAGGAGGATAAAAAGAAAGCACATTGCCTATAGTGATAATTTCGAATTTCTCTACTTGCCCATCTTCCTTTCTGAATAAATCGGCCAATCTTAAAATATCTCCTTTAATCAGACGTATTGTAGCGGTTGATGTAAATGGGGCGAGGTTGCTATCCGCCCATTTAAGCATTCCGGACGATATGTCTACGCCTACAATTTCTCTGGCACCATTTTCTGCAGCATATCCGGATATCAAACCCGCTCCTATAGCCACGTCCAAAACTTTGCTGCCCCTTACTTCATCGAGCGGAATCGCTTGGCCAAAAATTGATGCTGCTGCTTCTTTCATTGCAGGTCTTTCGCCAAGATCATATTTTCTTCTTCTCGCGAGCTCATCGTATGCTCTGCGTTTTGTTTCCGAAATGGATAAAGGTGAATCTCCCCTCTCGGAAACCAATGAGGGACTGCCAACTCCATCTGACCCACTTGCTACACCCAACACCATCCCACCGGAGAAAATGCCGGCAAGTGTAGTAAACAGTGCCCACATCGAAGTTATTATGCCGTTCCCATCACCTTTCTGTGGCGAATCCTGAGTATCCCTTGTTGAACTGTCTGATACGAGGAATGCCTCTCTATAAACCCAAAAATCCGCCTTCACCGTACAACCGCCATACTTCCAAATTAAAATTTCTCTTTCTTCATCTCTGTATTCGCGAGAAGGCCTGCCGTAAAGTTCATCGATTGCATCTGGTAAATGAGCTCTCTCCTCAAATTCCCTTTGAAGAGCGGGAAGAGATTTCATTTGTCCATTGGTCGGTTTCAGAACCTCTGCTACGCCGACTTCCTCTTTTATCGCCTCAAAGTAGCTAACAAGTAATTTATGCCAACGCTTAATCTTTCGTTTATCTCTATCTCTAAGTCTCCAATAAGCTTTTGCAACCAATACTTCCGAAATGACCAATAGAGGTTGCATTTTTATGTCTGTAGCTATTACTATATCCATTATTCCAATCCACCCCTTACTCATACCCAAACTTGCCAGGGCATCTGCTAATTCAGGGTCGCGGCTTCTTTCTTCCTCACTTAGAAAAACTTGTATTCGCAAAGCATCTGCGTGTGCTATGTTAAAGATTGCACACACAAAGGGAGTCGACTTTAATCTAAATTTGCCATGAATTGCACCATTAATTCTTTCTTGAAGTCTTTCCATAATCCTACGCTGGACTTCAAGCTGTGCTTCTAATACATCAAAAGCTGGACTTTCTTGTTCATCCCACCATCTATGCTCAGGCGGACCTTCAGATATATTATTGTTATCAGCATCTACCGTCACACCCAACACCAGCCCACCGAATGCGAACTGTATTAACTGTCCTAACAGACTTAACTGGAATAACTCTATTCCCACAAAGCAGCTGGCCCCACCGCCGCTGGGTTGATCTCCCTCCGGTCTCTCCGGAGGGGTAGCATCAGTTGCTTCGTTATCATCGACGAGTCTTGGAAACTCATCAGTATCATGTTCAGATCTATCGGTTGGTGTTGCAGAGCCGATAATCGTGATAAAGGGTTCTTCTTCTGAAAAGAGTATGCCAGCCGCGGAGTAGAATACTTTTCTTCCCCTTTGCGTCAACCAAAGATCGTGAACGACCGGAGCTTGTTGTAACCCTGCATCATACGCCAAGATCACCCTGCCATCCACAGTGATAGTAAATTGGCGGCCAGAAAGACTTCTGGTTACACGGGCCAAAACGTCTTCGTATTCATGTCTATTGGCAGGAAGGTCCGCCGAAAGATGCGCATTTCTCACTATCAAATATGCATGCATGACCACTGACCAATCGTCCTCTTCCACCGGCATGGATTCCGGTTGCTCGCGATCTCCGCGTGAGCCGGTCACTCTCCAGTCGCCGGTAAGATTTCGCTTCTCTGCCTTCTGGGTCAATAGTCTCAATCTTCTGCGGGCTTCCTTCATACGGGCAGATCTCTGGCTGTATGTCTCAAACGCAACTGAGGCCGTTGTGTGCGACCTCTCCCGGATAAGCCGCTCGGAGAGATACACGACAATCATCTCCAGGCCATCCTGCCTTGCCGACTCAGAAAATACCTGGCGAAAGAGTATAAACGCAGCCAACGAGAAATAAATCTCCAATGTATCTCCCGCTCTGCGGGTATGAATAAAGACTAACGGCGCCCCCTGAACCTCAGACCTGAACGTAGCTATGCGCACGTGAGCGCCTCTTATAGGAAAGTCCGTCATCGGTGTAAATTCTCTTTCTTCGCTGTCGATTGCTCTTTCTATACGGTGCGCGGTTGGCGGATAGAGGAGGGTTTTATTTAAGAATCTGGTCGGACTATCCGGGAATAGATCCAAAATTGAAGCCAATCCTTTCTCTTGGCAGCGCAGGTGCATCTGCTGGGATAGGAACTGTAGCGTTTGCTCTTGCGGCGATGCTACTTTCACAATAAAGGCATTTATGGTGGCGTGGCCTTCTTGGTACTTGGCCAACGCACGAGGACCACCCCACATAAGAAAATAATCATCACTTCCCGGTATTTCAAAAACCGTAATAGGTACGATAAGGCCTCCTTTGATGTCGCGTCTCAATCTCTTAACAATTCCTGCGTGATCATCGCCCGGAAATTCCGCTTTCAAGTCTTGTGTGGGCACTAACCTATCTATCGGCACCGCCTCCCTCCTATCATAGTACGCGGTGGCTACGCCCTCCTGGTCGTGGTTAAATGATTCTATAATCTCATCGCGTGCTGCTTCGGCTCTTCCCCAGTTTTTCTGAGTACGGCCCCAGAGCAGCGGATCAAGGGCATGACGGATCCACTGCCTTGCATCGTAGGGTAGCCCTGCGCTGAAGTGTTCGAATAGATCAATCAAGTCTTTCGGCTCTAATTGAACAAAATCTGTTTTGCTGTGTTCTCTGGCAAGAGACTTAAGCTTTTTACCGTAACCGTCGAATTCGGCATCGGCTAATGACGTAAAATCTTGCACCTCCGTGATCCTACAGATGGTCTCTACCCTTTCGCGTACCTGTGCGACAAACGCAGGCTGTTCACCTTGCAAAACCGTATTTTGGTATAGCCAAATCCAATGGCGCGGGCGTAGGCGAAATACGCTTAAATCGGTAATATCTAATTCCACTAGCAAGCCCATCAGCTGCCTCATTCTACCGCGCAGTCTTTCTTCTTTTTCGGGGATAGCATCCCATCGCCTAAGAATATCTTGAATTGTTTCTTCGTAGACAGCAGCCACTTGGCGGGCCAGTTGTCGCTCGCCGCCGATTTTCTGAAATCGCATTCTTTGGAAGAAGATTCTTGAGAACCTTGGAACGCGAATAGCGCCTCGTACCAAAAGCCAAAGTTCCTGGAGTCTGGGGTGGATCCTAAAGAAAACCGTCTTAGCCTTCGGATGCGCTAATTCTTCTTGACTGAGCTCAGTATCAATGCGCGAACTGTTCACGTGCAAAATGATATCATCGTCAAAAAGATCAGCGCGCTCTAAAACAACCGCTGCATGCGGGAGTGCGCCGGTTCCTTCTACATCGAGACCTGTTGCGCTTAAGAATTTTCTCATTTCTTCAACAGACTCTTCGCTTACGGTTACGGCCCTATGAAGTGTCTTTCGAAGCACCGCATGCGGCATATGACCGACTGAGCGCACACGTACACCGATTGCGCTGGTCTCAGAGGCCCTAAGGAGTATCGGCGGCTCACCTTCTTCTCTTCCGGTTAAAGAACAATAGAGCGGATTAGCTCCGGATGGCTCAACGATAGTAACCGGTACATTGTCGCGTCTGAGCCCTTCGATTGTACCCGCGGCGTCCAATCCCGTGCCGCCAACAACAACGAATTGACTCGGTACCAATCCGATAGGCCTAACCAACTCAACGAGGAGTTCCTCATCCTGCCGAAGCTCCTCAAGGAGTGGCTGGGCCTCTGCGCTGGAAAGCATGGTGACATCTTCATTAACAGAAGTGTAGTGCCTGTGATCTCTTCTTTTCAATTGTTCTTCTAGATCCTCCCAGCGCTGGGCAAGTTCTGAGTAATCATATTCTCGGATAACTGCTTCGAGGCTCATTTTTTCATACTTGGCGATCAATCGCGCCATGGCCTTAATGGTTTCGTAGCCGATCCACTTATGCCATTCGTGCATCATCTCCATAGCGGCAATGGCTGCGCCCCGGGCCTTGGTTTCGTCTTCGGCGCCGTCAATGAGTATGGCGTTGGCATGAAGTTCAAAAAAGTTGCGTGCGTGGGCGCTGGCAACATCATAATCCGGTAAATGGCTATCAACGGATACGCCGAATTGCGAGAGAGCTTCGATGGTTCCCTGTGAAGCCCATTGCGGAAGAAATATCTGTGCCTGTACTCCCATAAGCCGCGCCACAATAGCCACAGCTTCTCCTAAGTAATCGGTGGAAGCCACCACAAGGGTCAATTGACGGATGAACTCCTCTCTTTCATCATCAGAAAGTTTACGCCTCCGTTTTCTTTCTTCGAGCTGAATCCGATTTTCAATTTCTAGAACAACTTTTATAAGAACTCCGCGGATATGGCTGGAGTGCGCAGTTACCTGTGTACCATCTTCAAGAAGAACAACGAACACCGTATCATTCCAGCGCCATCTATTTCTTCCACGCAGCCTACTTTCGTACGGTAAATACTGTAGTCTGCGCTGCGGGACTATATACCTATTAATGATATTTTGTCTTTGCTCTTCTAATTCTGCTGGAGAAAATTGCAAGATACCCTCTAAAGCTATCTCTTCATTGGTCCAAACTGCCGTTAAACGCCGGCTTTCGGAAAGTCTTCTGCCGATGATTCGCTGTAGTGCGAATAACCGCTCATTCAACCATCCGAGGAATCTATCGGTAAGTCTGGCAACCCTCCCCGACGCCGGCGGCACGGCGTCATCCTTTCTACCTCCATCAGCATCTGCAGCCACACCCAACACCATCCCGCCAGAGAAAAGACCGGTGAGCGTGGTAAATATCCCCCACATCAACATCATCGCCCCGCCGCCTGCAGCGCGGGATTCTCTCTCTACGCTGTCGACATCTGCATCTCTTAGCGGCTCGGTTGGGATTTCTCCGTGAGAACATCTTAAGACAAAAAGGTTCTCTTGCGGCTCTTGGGCATAGCGCCTAAAGTGAGGTAAAACAACCAAATCATGAAATATCATCTGCTTGGCTACCTCTTCTTCGCTTTTTCCTTTGGCGCGTTCTCTGTGTTCAAACTTCCTCCCAATCGAATCATCATCCTCGTCTAAACGGACTTTAAAAGGATGCTTGCCGTAAAAGGGACGAAGCCTTTTCTCATGTGCATACTTTCCGTCAATAAGAAAAACTGTATTTCTTGTCAAGGGAATCTGCAGATCCTCATATCGTCCTTTCTCGGGATTCCACACATGAGTAAGCACCAACACACCGGTTTCATCTCCTGAGCGACGAAACTCATCAATATCCCTTAACATCGCAATAATCCTATCGTAATCAAAGAAATCCCTTTCATCAAAGTCGTCCGGATGTAATTCTCCGCTGGCAATTTTATCTCTTATCTCATGGCGCCACGCCTGATCCTTCAGAAACATATCGAGGTTTAAATACACTAGTTGGTATTTTATTTTTCCTTTTCCTGTGACCCTGACCATCTCTTGCGCTGTAGTGGTCTTACCAATCCCGGAAGGACCGTCAACCACAAACAAAGGCAATGGAACATCAAAATTATCTGCATATCGAAAATATTCATCAAGCAGAAAAGAAGCAACGGACTCACTTATCGTCCAGCTCACTCCCGGATCCAGCAATCGTCTCCTATAGGGGCCTATTAATGCATAGGGCGAATTATCCAGCAGTGATTGGGCTGCTTCTCTTACCCGGGGGTCAATATCCTCGAGTGCACAGATAAGAGAAACCATCCCTGCTAGATTTCTATTTTCTAGGAGTTCGGGGTTGCCTTCTTCATACTCAACGCGATAACCTTGAGCCTTCCTCCAATCAACATACGTAGATGTATAGCCTCGACAACCATCGGGCATAGAATAGAAATCAAGCCTTTCCCTAAGCTCAAACGCAACCCGTGCGGGAATTAATACAATACCTAAAAATGTATATTTTTCTTCCTCTGAAGGAGCGGTTTCAAACTGCTCAGCGGTTAAATCCAGAATAAATCTCACTCCTGCGATGACAACGCTACAATAACAATGAGAATCTCCTCTATCGGCATCCATGCTTACTGCATCGTGCCACCTCACCACAAATTCATTGTTCTCAAGTAGGTCAAAAACCTCTAATGCTGAACCATCGCAACTTCGAAGTGATTTTAAAGTGAGCAACTCTGGTATGAGACGGCTGAATCGGCGCAATTCTTCAACATCATCTGCGGTAACTCGGCCTTTTTCTTGCTCAATAATTTTGCTATAGCGTCCAACAAAATTACCCTCCTGCGCATTGGTATACATCGGCGGCAGTAAGGATGCACTACAACCTAAACCCTCTGCCACCCCCAACACCATGCCACCGGAGAAAAAACCGGAAAGTAAAATAACGATTCCCCACATCGAAGCAATTATTCCGCTACCAGTTGAAGCGTTAGTAGGCACAAGCGTGTATTTTCTTTTACCTTCTTTATGCCGTCGTATCACAAAAGGAACACCCCATCTCCTAAAAAGTCTATTACACGGCTGTACTATGTGCTGATAAATGCTTTGTCGACTCAAGGCCCTTCTACCATCTAATTCCTTTACGCTGACCAATACCTGCTCAGCTACCTCTTGGGGCTCAACAATCGGAAAAGCGGTTATTACATTCCCCTTATAGCCTCTGACGTGCTCATCCTCAACAAGGCCAACAACAACCTGCAAGTAAATGTTTCCCAATAGATCTATGGTTTCATCGCTTAATGGTTGAAACCTACCTATCTCTTGTCTGGTCTGTTGTAGCCATCTAACTCTATGAGGATTTATCTTCCCAAAGAAAAACATCCTTTCTCCTTGTGCCGCGGGAACTTGCAATCCCATTCCAATAATAGGTAACACTCCAACTTTAATTATAGTATCTAACCACATTTCTCCTAATAGCTCTTGGAGATCAATTCTCCTTTGAGCAACTTTAGATTTCATATGTTCCATACCAAAGCCTTCCCTCCCAAGCTGAAATCCAATGGGTACGTATATTTCTCCACCCCTATTGGTATCTATGTGATAGGGTGTTATCAATGGAGCGCTGCTGCATTGCATAAGCTCATCGATGGTCGTGGTAGGCCGATTGGTGAGAAATTCCTCAAGCATTGGTAGGTTTGGAAATGCCTTACCCCCCTGAAATACATCTTTAATTAACCTAAGGCTAATCCTGCCGCTTGCAAGCCTGCAATGCTTCTCAATAAACCCAACAATGGCTGGATAGTCGTGCCTGTGTGTTGAAATCATATTCCAGATCCGCCCTCCGCTAAAACCCCAGCCTATCTGCCTTATAGCACTATATCCAAATTGATAGGCGTGATATCTACAGTGATCTCCCAATAATGCGCTACGCTCCCGAGCGCCCTCCTGCCAATCAATGAGCCAACCTGCACTACCTAGATAAGGAGGATAAAACGGTGCTCCCTGGTGAATATTTTGATTCTCTTGCTGAAGTCGCGGGATATACTCATTAAGTGTCGTGTCAATGAATTCTCTCACAACCCTTCGTGTAGGCGTTTCTACTCCGGGAGTAGTCTCATTATCCGGATTTTCCAATCTTTCCAGACAACTCAACACCACTAATGCCATTGGCACAAATTGCTTCTCATCTAACCCTAAATTAAAGATTTCATTAGGATAAAGAGTCTCTCTGAGCTTATTATCATGTAACGAAATTGCTTCTTCTGCGCCTTCAACTTGATGGCTGAAAAATAATCCCGTGTATGAGAGCGCAAAAATCTCAACCATTTCTTCTGCCGAGAAATACTCCCTCATCATTTCAATAAATATCCTGAGCATTCGAGCGCGCGATAATAGTGCGTTTACGCTGACGTGAGGATGAGCCTTTTCCTCATGAAGTAGAAATCGAGCAAATCTTAAACCTGTATGTATTTTGTTAAAGTTTCTGCCTATACCTAAAGAACTTAATAAACCCCTCAGTTCCCTAAATCGAGGATTAAGATATAATTCCAGCGTGATGACCTTTGTGAGCTCAACGTCTTCCTCTTCAGCCCAAAAATTACCTGTGGCACTCTCATCGTTATCAGCATCTGCAGCCACACCCAACACCATCCCACCGAAGAAAAGGCCGGCAAGCGTGGTAAACAGCCCCCACATACTCATCATTACGCCGCCGCCTTCCCGCGGCGAATCCCGAGTATCCATCGTTGACTCATCTGATGCGAGCCCCTCGACTGCGCTCGGGACAGGGGGCGCCACGTCGAAATCTTGTTCACCGCTGCCTCGATCTCCTCGAGATAATAATGCGTCGATACGCGAGGTAACATATTCTGCAAACGGCCCGAGTGTCCCAGGGTGGACCTGCCACCTTCTTCCTTCTGCCTCAATTGCAATCGGAAAAAGAAGCCCGATACGCTGCATTACGCCTAAGCGCACATCTCTTACCACATCCTCAAATCCGTCTCTTAACATGTCGTAAGCTTGCCCGTGTTTCTTTAGCGATTCTATTGCGTAGCCATCTGTACTTACACGCGCTGCGGCTCCTCTCCAGAAATGAATAATCGCTGCAAAAACAAATACTCCTTGTAGAATATCGTTGTTAACGATCATTACGGCGGCAATGGCAAGAACAGTTATTGTGTTATGAACAATGAATGGTCTTTTAAGAACAGAGATTCTCTGTTTGGCCGTCGGTAACTCTATTCCGGCTTTTTTATTCCGTTTGTTAATTCGATAGGCATGAATGATATGGAAAATCGGGTGTCCTACTGAGGCGCTAAGAGTGATTAGAAATATAAAAATGGCAATAATGATGTAATTGGCAATCGATAAGCTCGGAGGGGCGCCGCCAAAAACCTCAAGTACGTATTTAAACAAAAATGAGTATGCAGCGGTTACAAAAAAGACCAACATCAATTCATCTTTAATATTATCTCTATCTCTCCAATACTGATTGCCGATAAATCCTTTTCTGACTAACTCATCTCTTTCATTCTTTATTTTTTCGACTGCTCGATTAAACGCAAGCCGTATCCTGCCGAAGGGCGGCCCGCGGCGTCGGAGTTTCAAAAATATCGGTAACATCATAGCTGATTCCGCACCCTGCACGCCTAAGAAATGCGCTCCGACAAGAGTCGTGCCACCAAGAATCAATATTGGCCACCAGGAAGAAATAAACGCCCCGCCGCCACGACCTTGGCTTTCATCTGGCTCAGAATATTTTTCAACTATGGCATCATATTTGTCTTTGAGTCCGGTTCTTTTCATAAAGCTAAGCTTTTCATTAAAAAGATCAATTACATCTATTAACTCATCTAACCTTGCTTGTTTTTCTTCATTCCAATTAGTTCCTTCTTCTTTTTCTTTGGTAAGTCTTAATCGTTGCTCTGCGCATAAATAACCAAAATTCCACAGCGCTTCATAAATACTTATTGCTTCCAAGCCTCTCGGGCATCCTTCATTGCGCGTAGCCCCAAGAACTTCTTCTCTTAGCTTCTTACCTACGAAAAAGCTTCTTACCAATGCGTCTCTTGGAAGAACGTGCTCATATAAGAAACAATCTAATTCTTCAAGTATTCTGTACTGTCTTCTGTAATCAGGATCCATCCTTCTCATATCATCGTCAGTTAGTCGTACAAAAACTCTTGATCCAATATCAGGTATCACTACAGACATGACATAGGTTCTTCCGATGCAATCATATCGCAAAAAGGCATAGAGGAGATTTGCTAATGAGTTAATTAAATTACGTGGCCGCGTCTCTAGTCCAGATGCAATTGCATACATATCAACTGAAAAAGATGTTTTGTGTTTCTTATTTGCTCTCTCAATTGCCTCAAAAAGAGCTTCTGTTTGACTCCATGTTACCCCCTTGCCCCATCGTACGAGTTCTTCATCGTCACCGCTTTCAACTCCAATTTGCACAACGCCAAAAACTTGGGCTAACTTATCTATCAACTCTTCATCCAATCTTCCTTCAACATAGAATGAGCGTACAGATGCAGTGCATTTTGATCTCTTCAGATAAGGAATAAGCTGCCTCTTATCAGTTAAAATAATATCTAAGAACTCTCTTATTCGTTTTTTATTGATCAGTGTGTCTGCACCTGTAAGCTCAATAACGATGTCATTCTCAAGGCCTAGAATGTCTATAATCTCTTCTATTTCAGCAATCAATTTTCCTGCGCTTACACATTTAACCTTGCTAAAGGGACCGGAGCAATAATCACACCCATAAGGACATCCAATCTCCGAAGTTATCTGGATAGTCATTGTTCTTCTGTCTTCTTCTTTAAGATAAGCACCTTTTGCAGAAAGTTCTGCCGCATACCTTACAACGCTTGGATGCAAGACTCTGCTTTCTAAGTCAGGATAGGTCTCTGCTTCATTTCCAATATCATAATATCTTCCTTCTGCCTCTTTACCGCCAGCAAGCAACAATACTCCCTGTTGACTTTCTACAAATTTCCTTAAATCTGCTCCTATAGGCTCGTTTGCTTTTTGGCCGATTAATGCCTTGACTAACTCAGGGAGATTCCTTGCTCCTCCTCTGACTAAAACATTTACCCCTAGTTGCCTTGCATGCTTGGCAACGTTTTCATGGTCAGCATTAACCATATGTCCGCCTAGAACAACCAAGGACTCTGGCTCATTCCTTCTTATTGCTTTTACAAATTCCATGCATGCCGGATATAATGTTTCACTAGTCGATATTCCATAAATCAATTCTCTGTCTCCATAATAGTTTCGCATTTTTCTTATTTCATCATCTAATGAAGCCGAAGATACATTGACTACATCGCCAGAAGCAATAGATGAATGACCTTGAGCGATACCTGCAGCTCTTAACTCATTAGAAAGATGGAAAATATTTGTCGGTAACCAAAAGCCGTAAGGGCGTGAGTAAGGATTAATAAACACAAAAATCGGACCTCTTCCAAGCGGTTTGGCAATTTCTTCATAAGGATCTATTCTTTTTCCTTCTCTATAGTATTTCGGATCAGCCTTTACCCTTTCTTGCTTTGAAAGAAGGAGTTTCTCATAAAGAGGAAACGCATTTATATCCATGCAAGCTTTTTTGGCATATTCTGCAAGCTCCACGATTAAAATATTTGCTCTGTCTACATATTCTTCTGTTGATAATCCTTCTTCCTTTTGTAGTTGCTTGAATTCATGATTTATTCGATCAAGCTCTTCTCTCCATTCGTCATCAGCATCAATGGCCACACCCAACACCATCCCGCCAAAGCTAATTAGGGACGTTTCTGATGCTAAAGCTAAGTGTGTCCCTATGAGGGACAGTTCTCTGAACAAATTCAGAAACGTCCCTAATATGGTGTCTAATGCGCCGGATCCCATCCCCATAAAGCAACTTACTCCATCACCTGTTCCGGATTGGCCTGCTGCCGGCAAAGCTGTGCTCTCTGTTGCGTGTGCGTTTTGCATTGCTGCCTTGCGCTTCAATGCCTCCACAACCCCAGGCCCGTACGAAGGAGCATCAGGCCATTGTGTTTTATGTTCCCAGCCTTGGCAGGGTATGCCTTTGCCGCCGCTGCCGACGGTCATGGTTTTTAAATCAAGGCTTGAACCATCGGGGTTTTTCCAGATCTCTGATAGGTTGTGTTTAAAAAGAAACACCATAATTGGCAGCCGATTTCTTGATCTAAAAAATCCGTGGTCAACTTCAAAACCGCCTAAACCTGCATTACACCAGGCTCGGGACCTCTCTATATCAAACGGTTCTCCGTACCATCCCGGATGCGCCAGGTGAGCAATGCCGCCTAAGGCACGCGCCCAGTTAATCGTCTCTTCAACGGTCATTCTCTTGGATTGCTGAATGAGAATCTCGATATCCTCAGCAGACATGCGCTGCGCTCCTTCAATAAAATACACAAGAAGATGCTCAAGCTCATTGGTATGAATCTCAACCGCGAGAATAACCTCCACTCCCCTTTCCGCAGCGAGCTCTTTTGTATCTATGGCACCTTGCGCAGTCCCTATGTCGGCAAAGGCAATTGTTTTGACTCCCCTGCGTGAGACTGATTCGATAATCTCTAATGGCGAGGGACGCTTCCTGTGGGAACAGGAAGAAACCACATGCAGGTCAATCATCGGCGTCGCACTTCTCTCAACCTGTCTGGCAGAATTTAACACATAAGGATACTCACGCAGATCGAATTCAGGGCCTAAGGCTAGCGTGCCATCACTCTGCTCTTGCTGAAGAATCTTACGGTTTGCCAGAGCCTTAAGATCCTCAACTAAATCATAACCCCAACTGTACGCATGTCTAAAGTCTCTTCTACCGGGCCATCCGCGGCCGATTTCTTGCTTACGACCGTCATAAAAATTGCTGCCCACAGTGATAATCTTAGCAAAAGTAGGGTAGAAAAAGTTCCAGTTATTAAGAATCATCAAGGTATTAACTACGCTGCGGCTGCGGGATGAGGAGTGATCTGCTTCAAAACCGTCACACCCTTGACGTAAGAGCTTAACCATCTCTCGCTCGTTGGTCGGTTTTTGACCTTCGCCCGAAAGGGAACAAATGGCAACGCCGCCAAAACCGGAAGTGTTGGCCCACCGAAAAACTTCTCGCGCGGTCCTCTTCTCCATCTCGGGCATGGTGGCTTCAATTCTATCGAAATGAGTTCTAAACCGTTGAACATCAGGAAAATAAACCAGCAGACGATAGCCTTCCTTTGTCTCAATTTCAACGCCGGGGATGATTTCAATCTTACTATTCAATCCCTTTTCTTCAACGTAGCGTATTGCTTTCACCGTGCCTCTCAAAGAATGGTAATCGGTAACTGCAATGGCCTTTAAATCCCTTTCAACTGCTTCATCCACAATCTTTTCGGAGAGCAGCGTTGCTCCGGGAGAATAGGGTTTTGAGTGAATGTGTAAATCAACTTCGTTGTTGCCCTTGCCCAGCCCGGTTTTGCCCCGATAAGACCGCTTTATCAAGAACGTCCCGAGAATCATAATTGCGACAACTACAATCTCATTCGATACTGGCATAGTCCGATGGATAGCCTGGAAAACAATCATCGTGACAACCGGAGCAAACGAAAGCAAATTTGTCAACGGGGCCGCTGGATTGCGTTCGTGCGCTTCAAAATTAAGAAACAGGCCCCAGCCTAAGATGAGGGAATACACAATCAATTGCCAAGATATCACCGGGTACACATGATGAATTGAAAAAAGCTCATTAAGAATATCTGGATTCGCAAACCCGATAGCATAGCCGATGAGCGCCAGCCCCGCAAGGAGCACCCCTGTAACTACACCGATCCAAATCGATAAGACTGTAATCAAGGCGCCATTTTCGATGACCCTTACTATCTTTCCTCTCCAGCAGTTCGCAACCGATCCCACAATGGTTGCCAATACCACAAAGATAACCCCCCACATCTGGCTACTGCCTGCGGAAGTCTTTGATGCAAGAAATAGAGCCATGGTGCCCGTTACAGAAACAAAGCCGATTAATTTCCTCCATGCGAACGTATCCGTTTTAAACCATAGGATACCCAGCAACAATATCAGAAATGGCTGTAGACGAGTCACAATGACAAAGGTTTTTTCCGAAACAAGCCCTAAGCCCAATAAAAACAAGGGGAAGACAACGCCCTGGATGAGCAACCCGTGCCCTATGATGTCACGCCATTGTTTTTTGGTTAAATCTTTTGAAAGTGCGATGAATCTGCCGTTAAACATAAACTGCATCAAGGGAAGAAACATAATTCCTGCGATGAGATTGATGATAAAGACCAAAGTGGCAATATCGTTTTGGGCAATGCTGGGTTTTCCGGGAAAGGGTGCTATGCCGTTGAGGACAATTAAGAGGCCAAGGATAATAGCGGTGGAACGATTGCGGAAGATCTTTTTAGGCTTGCGCAGCCACGGCGAACCGCGGATACCATTAACCCCATTGAGTATTCTCTCGAGTGAAAATGGAATCCCCACGAAAACAGCAAGCCCGGTTGTTTCTGTGATTCCACCAGTAAAGCTCTCTAACAGACCAAGGCCAAGCGGAATCACCATCGGCCACCAGGAAGAAACCATTTGCGCAACATCCAAAGCAGGCTTTGTCTCTTGCGCTGATTGATTAGAATGCTGATAGACAACGAGCGCTTGCTGTTCGCAAATAACAGTACCTGTTTCTCTTAGCTTTTCTTTTACCCAATCATCCGTAGTGATCAACACAACAATTCCCCCATCTTCCAAGATCCTCATCATTTCTTCAAATATCGCCTGTTTCTTATTTTTGGAAATCGGAAAATCATTAACAAATATATTAGCCACATAGATAAATCCGACAGAATTATCCTCAAGTATTTCATTTAGACAAGCGGCATCCTCACAAAAGAGCCTTACCTTATCCAAAACTCTTTGGCGATAGACGCCATCTCCTGAAGCATCAGCGAAGCGATTAAAAAGTCCTTGCGCCGCATCAACAACTAAATCCCTCTCCCACTCTATACCCACAATCCCTGACGCATCTTCAGAATATTCTTCAATTAATACTCCAAGCTCACCAACGCACTTGCCAAAACCAATAGAGAGAACTTTTTTACCTCTCACAAAATCTGAAATGCTTACGCCTACTTTTAGTAGCTCTGAAGAAGCTATTGCTAGCTCCCGTTCCTTTTGGTGAGCGCTAGCATTGCCAAAAAGTTCCCACCAAGACTCTGCTTTTTTGGCTTCAAGACTTACAAAACTTTCGTCTTCTTGCCATGAGAACCTACACGGTACTCGCCTTTGTCCCAATAAATCATGATAGGTTGGTTCAAAAGTTCCGGGAGTTTGATCTTGAGCAATAAAATCAGCCCGCATACTTTGTAAATCAACTACTAAATCCCCAATAGTTTTACTTTTAGACCTATCCCAAAAGTACCTGTAGTTTTTTAGGATACCTAATGCTCGATGAATTAATGAATGATAGCGGGGTTCGTTTGGTAAAAATGGCTCTATCGCTTCTATGCAGCCATGCATGATTTCTAATAATTTTCTCTCTATTTCCATTTTGTCACGTTGGTAATCAAGCGTAGTGTACCCTTGATAATTAGGAACCAACAATATCACGCCGGATTCATCTATAGAGAAATCAAAGTCGCCCGGAACAACCTCAAGATCATCAATGAAACACATAAAGGCATCAGCTAAACCGACAATCATATCCAGAAGCTTAATGACGTCTTCTCTTTCGATCCTGTCGCAATTGGCTAAATAGCGAAAGAGAACATCTTTAAAACGGCTTACCTTATCTCTATGGTAGAAGCGTAGGTGTGTTGGATCCTGAACAGGAAAATAAGGAATCACGACTACTATATCTCCTCTTGAGTCTTTTAGAACATGGTTAGGCGCAATATTACGATGGTTAACTTTAGCCAAAAAAGCAATGTTTTCTCGGCTTCTATCTGACAATGCTTCTTCTGATAATTGAGAGGCCTGAAGATTAAACAGAAGAAGGACATTTCTTCCGCCATCTAAATCCCTTGCCTTTGCAAAATACATTATCTTGTCTTCGTCACCGTCGAGATAGGGATCGTAGCATAAAACTCCTCTCATTCCTTTTGGCTTTTTCAATAAAGTAAATCTATATTTTTTATTACTCCCATCTTTCAGCGTAATGGTTTCGCCTTCATCTAGATTTCTTAATTCGAGTTCACGCTCTTCAATCTGATCACTGCTTCGCTCCTGCGCTATATTGGGAGGACTAAAGAAGGTAGTAACCCTTTCCCATCCCCTACCCAGCAGGCCTTTTGCCTTAGCTCTGCCACCAGAACCCTTTTTTGCTAAGAATGGGATACCCGCGTAAGCTAAGCATTCTGCCCCAAACAAATGCGCACCGGCAAGTGCTGCGCCGCCTAGCAGTAACAGCGGCCAAAACGAAACAAACATTGCGCCGCCGCCTTGTTGCGGCGAATCCCGAGTATCCCTTGTTGGTGATTCATCTGATGCGAAGGGCACCCCGCCACCGGTTTGTACGGCGCCAACCACATCTTCTATCGCTACATTTAGAGCTCTTTTTAACCTCAGCTTTCTTTCCTCCTCTTCGATAGAAACAGCTAGATCGACCGTTGTTCTCAAATGCTCTTCATGCCGATTCAGTACAACTGAATCAACTGTAACTACACGACTTTCAACAATATCCTGCATTATTCTCAAGCGTATGCCTCTCTCTGCTTCACTAAAAAACGATCTTGCAGAATACGGCCTCACCTTACCATGAGAAACACTCCCATAAAACAACGTCTCCCCGTCTCTCAATCCGATAAAGCAAATATTGCTTGGATCATCAGGATCTCTACCAGCCTCTTGAAGCGCGTATCTTGCGATATCAAGTATCCGCACTACAGGTCCTATGTTTCTAAGTGCGTAAATATTAACACCTTCAGCGCTTACATGAACAACCGCATTAAGCGTTAGATTGACCGCCTCTGACATATTCTGAAA
>JBHPFN010000003.1:0-74201 GCA_042571725.1 Candidatus Omnitrophota bacterium | reverse complement strand
GTTTGTAGAAGTAAAAGAAGACGACGAAGGCAGGGTCATCCTTTCGAAAGAAAAGGCAGATAAATTGCAAGGCTGGCAAAAGATTGATGATAATTTTAATGAAAAAGATCTTGTTGAAGGAAAGGTAAGACGCCAGGTTAAAGGCGGATACATGGTAGAAATCTTTGGGATTGAGGGTTTTTTACCGAATTCGCTTTCGTTCTTTAAAGGATTTAAGACCGAGGATATCATAAACAAAATCTTCAAATTCCAAATAACAAAATTAAACAAGCCCCGTAGAAGCCTTATTCTTTCTCGAAAAGACGCAATATTTCAAGAAAGGGAACAAACGAGAGCCCGACTTTGGGATGAGCTAAAGATTACCGAAGTTCGTACCGGTTTAGTAAAAAGCATTACCGATTTCGGAGCCTTTATTGATCTGGGTGGAATTGATGGCCTTCTACATATTACCGATATGAGCTGGTCAAGAATCAGTCATCCGTCGGAAATAGTGGCGGTAGGAGACAAAATCGAAGTGGTAATTTTAGATTTCAACAGGACGGCTTCTAAGATTTCACTCGGATTAAAACAAAAAACTACAGATCCCTGGCAGAGTGTGGAGGAGAAATTTACCGTTGGTACAAAAACAAAGGGCAGGGTTGTCAATATTCTTCCCTATGGTATATTTGTAGAGCTAGAAAAGGGTATCGAAGGCCTCGTGCACTCCTCGGAGATTTCTTGGCAGAAGAAGTTAATTAACCCAAAAGATCTCTTTGCAATTGGAGATACTGTTGAAGTACAAGTGCTTAATATCGATAAATCAACAAAAAGAATATCTCTAAGCATCAAGCAATTGGAATCAAATCCTTGGCTTGAAGCTGAATCAAAATTTCCCATTGGTTCAAAAATTACGGGAAAGGTTAGGGGATTTACTGATTATGGGGCGTTTATCGAATTAGACGCTAACCTAGAGGGCATGATCCATATTTCAGATATGTCATGGACAAAAAAAATTAACAATCCTCAAGATATTATAAGAAAAGGTCAAAAGATTGAAGTGCAAGTTTTAAATATAGATATGAACAACCGAAAGATTTCTTTAGGCCTTAAACAACTAACGCAAAATCCGTGGCCACAAATCGCAGAGCGATACCCGGTAGGAACAACGCTAGAGGCAGAAGTTGTTCAGGTTACCAATTTTGGCGTATTTGTCAAACTAGAAGATGATCTTGAAGGACTTGTGTTCTCCTCAGAGATTGAAAAAACAGCAATGGAAACCCTGAAACCTGAAGATAAACTTAAGGTTACGGTCATAAAAGTCGATGCCGAGCAGATGAAGATAGGGTTGAGCGCGAAACTGTCTGAATAGAAGACTAATGAAAGCTTCAGATGCTTTACAAGTAATAAAAAGAGGAGCTTCAGAAATCATCTCTGAAGAACAACTCGAACAATTACTGAAAAAAAGCTACCAAAATAAAACCCCCCTAAAAATCAAGGCAGGATTTGATCCAACCGCCCCTGATATCCACCTTGGGCACACTGTATTATTAAGGAAGCTTCGCCAATTCCAGGATTTAGGACACAAGGTGCATTTTTTAATTGGTGATTTTACCGCACGAATCGGAGATCCTTCTGGGCAAAATCAGATGCGTCCCCAAATGTCAGAAAGAGAAATTAAGAAAAACGCTCTGACATACAAACAAGTCTTTAAATTCCTCGATGAAAAAAAGACAAAAGTAGTCTTTAATAGCATTTGGATCAACAAGCTTAGCGTTCAGGAAATCATGAAGCTGGTTTCGTTTGTATCGGTGGCGCAGCTATTGGCCCGAGCAGATTTTAAACAAAGATTTGAAGACAATAAAGAAGTAAGCCTTTTAGAGTTTATGTATCCGCTGCTACAAGCTTTTGACTCTGTCTACATTAAGGCAGATGTTGAGATCGGAGGGATCGATCAAAAATTTAATTTATTAATGGCACGGCAAATTCAAGAAAATTTTGGTCAGCAGCCTCAAGCAATTGTCATGATGCCTCTTTTAGAGGGAACGGATGGAATTCAAAAAATGAGTAAATCACTTGGTAATTATATTGGTGTCAACGAACCACCTTCTGAAATCTTTGGCAAAACCATGTCTATCTCCGATAATTTAATGTGGAAGTACTATGAGTTATTGACTGAAGAAAAGATTGATGAAATCGAAAAGAACCACACTGAGATGGAAGCTAAAGCCCATTTGGCAAAATGGCTTGTTGCGCAATGTCACGGTGAAAAAAAGGCAAAAGAAGCAGAGATTGAATTCAAGCAGGTTTTTAGCAATAAATCTATCCCTTCTAATATACCAGCTTTCCCGATCGATAAGCAACAGGGAAATGAGATTATTGACATCTTAGTAAAAAGCAGGCTTGCTGCCTCTGGCAATGAGGCAAGGCGGCTTATTCGTCAGGGTGCCATTTCGTTTGAAGGAAAAAGAATCACCCAAGAAAAACATAAAATTACTACCCCTGGTATACTCAAAATAGGTAAGCGCAGATTTGTAAAGCTTGTCTGATCTTGCCCCTACCTAGCAATCTTTACCTAAGTATTGAGTTCTAAAAAATCGCAATCCTTATTCTTTTTTTTCTAAGCCTTAAGTTACACAAAGACAATGAAATATGTAAAATTTTACTTGACAAATTATTCTTTTATTATAAAATATAAGCTCTAGCAGTTGCCCTCGTAGCTCAGTTGGCAGAGCACGTCCTTGGTAAGGACGGGGTCACCGGTTCAATTCCGGTCGAGGGCTAAAACGGCGATAATGAGTTTTTATACATTTTATTTCAATCATGAGAGAAATAATTACTTTTGAATGTACTGCATGTTCTCGTCGGAATTATAACTCAACGAAGAACAAAAAGAAGCAGCAAGAACGGCTTGAGATAAAAAAGTTTTGTAAGTTTTGCAGAAAACATACAGCGCACAAAGAGACAAAGAAGACGTAACATAAATTCCTTTTTAGGAGCGTCGGTTAACGGTAAACCAACGGTCTCCAAAACCGTGACTGCGGGTTCAATTCCTGCCGCTCCTGCAATAAAGAAAATTCTTGGGTAGCCGTAAGAGGTTAAAACGGTCAATAAGAGAGTTTTTGTAATTTTTTGAACTAAGAAAATGATAAAAAAAGTAAGAAAATTCTTTGGAGAAGTTGGAGTTGAATTAAGAAAAGTTTCCTGGCCAACTAAGCAAGAACTAGTTGCTTCAACATGGGTGGTAATTTCAATTACGTTCATTTTAACTGTTTATATTGGCACGGTTGATTACGCTCTTTCTAAACTTTTACAGTTAATGATTAAATGATGAAGTGGTACGTTGTTCATACGCAGACTGGCACAGAAGAGAAGGTAAAGATAAGCCTGGAAAACCGTATTTCAAAAAGCGAATACAAAGAGCTAATCGGAGAAGTTGTTATTCCTACCGAACAAGTCTCAGAAGTTCGCGGCGGCAAAAAGAAAATATCGCAAAGAAAGTTCTTTCCCGGATATCTCCTCATCAACATGGAATTAACAGACCAAAGCTGGTATTTAATTAAAACAACGCCAGGCATTACTGGATTTATCGGCTCGGGCAGAACGCCGTCAGCTTTAACTGAGCCAGAAGTTGATAATATTTTTAAGAGAACCGAAGAAGCTGAAGCAAAGCCAAGCCCGAAAGTAGTATTTGAAAAAGGCGAAGCGGTTAGAATTACCGAAGGTCCTTTTGCTAATTTTAACGGTGCGATCGATGAAATAAACCCTGAGAGGGGAAAGATTAAAGTTGGGGTTTCAATTTTTGGAAGGGCCACCCCGGTAGAATTAGAATATTGGCAAGTAGAAAAGATTTAAAATGGCAAAAAAAGTAGTTGCACAAATAAAACTATACGTTCCTGCCGGCCAGGCAAATCCTGCGCCACCAGTAGGACCTGCACTGGGTCAACATGGTGTCAACATAATGGACTTTTGCAAGAAATTCAATGAGCAGACTAAAGGCCGAGAAGGGCTTATTTTACCTGCAGTAATCAGTGTTTATCAAGATAAGACCTTTGATTTTATTCTTAAAAGCCCGCCTTCAGCAATTTTAATCAAGCGGGCAGCCAACCTCGCCAAGGCGTCTGGTCAGGCGGGAAAAGAAAAAATAGGTACCATTACAAAGAAACAAGCTGAAGAAATCGCAAAACAAAAACAAAAGGATCTTAATACCCATGATTTAGAGAGTGCTGTTCGTATTATTGAAGGCACCGCAAGAAGCATGGGCATTGAAGTGATAGCGGAATAAAAATGGATAAAATTAGCAAACGACATAAGCAAGCACTGCAACTGATAGATCAGAAACAGGTCTATGGTGTAAAGGAGGCTATTTCGATTCTGCAAAATACGCCAAAGCCAAAATTTGACGAAACAGTAGAACTTGCTATTAACCTAAATATTGATCCTAAAAAGAGTGATCAATTGGTGCGGGGTACCGTCGTTTTGCCTCACGGCACCGGCAGACAAGTAAGGATCGCGGTGTTTTGCAAAGGAGAACACGAATCTGAGGCAAAGCAAGCAGGGGCTGATTTTATAGGTGCAGAAGATTTAATCGAGAAGGTATCGAAAGGTTTCCTAGATTTCGATAGGGCTGTCGCTACGCCTGAAATGATGAGAGAATTAAGCAAGCTAGGAAAGATCCTCGGACCGAGAGGATTAATGCCTTCGCCGAAAACAGGAACGGTAACAAAGGATATCGCAGTCGCCATTAACCAGCTCAAAGCTGGTAAGGTGGAGTTTAAATCTGACAAGCAGGGTGCAATTCATCTTGGTGTAGCCAAGCGATCATTTGATTTAGAGAAAATCTTGGAAAACATTAAATTCGTGGTTGAGGCGATTCATAACACAAAGCCAACATCAGTAAAGGGAGAACTTATAAAAGGAATTTCACTCTCTACCACCATGGGACCTGGAATAAAAATTGCGCTATGAAGAAACTTGGCATACTACTTAGAGAATCCCTCCAGAATGAACTGAAGGATCGTATTGCAAGCAACAACAATGCTTTTGTCATTGGTTATTCATCGGTTTCGGCTTCTGATTTTAATGATTTGCGGATTACGTTAAAGGATTCTGGGGCGCATCTAACGATTATGAGAAATTCTCTGGCTAAGCGCGTGTTTAAAGAAACGCAATTATCAGAAACGATGCAGCTTATCGAGGGCCCGACTGCATTAGTGTGGGATATTGAAGATCCCGTTATCGTGTCAAAGAAGCTTAAGACGTTCGCAAAAGATCATACTGGCCTCATCGTTAAGGGAGGCTACTTAGATAAAAAAATAATCGGGCAAGATACGGTAAAAACATTAGCGGATCTGCCGACAAAAGAAACATTGCAGGCGATGGCAATCAATGCAATTAAATATCCAATAACAGGTTTATTCAATGCTCTGAATCATAACCTGCGACAGGTTTTAAATATATTAAAGAAAATCGGTGAAGAAAAAGGAGGAAGTTAAGATGTCAGAAGCCAAGGTAGAAGAAAAGAAATCTGAAGAGCAAAAAACCATTGATGATCCTAAAGTTGCAGAAGTTGTTAAAGCGGTTGAAACCTTAACAGCCTTACAGCTTTCAAATCTCGTTAAGGCTCTTGAGGACAAATTTGGAATCGAGGCTGGAGTGCCAATGATGGCAGCAGCAATGGGCGCACCTGGTGCAGGTGGTCAAGTAGCAGCCGAAGAAAAAACCACCTTTACCGTAGAATTGACTGAAATCGGCTCAAATAAAATCTCCGTAATTAAGGAAGTGCGCGCGGCGACAAGCTTGGGGTTAAAAGAGGCAAAAGACCTCGTTGATGGCGCACCGAAACCAGTCAAAGAGAATGTTTCAAAAGAAGAAGCGGAAGAACTAAAGAAAAAATTAGAAGCTGCTGGTGCGAAGGTAACGCTCAAATAAAAAAGAGGCGTATATGATTAAAAGGAAAGATTTTGGCACCATACGTGAAACGTATGACATGCCAAATCTCATAGATATTCAGACAAAATCGTATGCAGAGTTTTTACAAGAGGGCATACCTGTAGATGAGCGCATGTCTCAGGGCTTACAAGACGTTTTTCTAGAGACATTTCCCTTAGAGAGCTACGATAAGCAATTTCGCCTGGAATTTATCAGCTATGCATTAGGAAAGCCGAAATATTCTTGCCTAGAATGCAAGAGGCGCGCCATGACCTACGCGGCTCCTTTAAAGGTGAAGCTACGCCTGGTTAATCCGAAAGAAATTAAAGAACAAGAAGTGTACTTTGGAGAACTTCCTCTTCTTACCGAAACAGGCACTTTTGTAATTAACGGCGATGAGCGCGTTGTGGTAAGCCAGCTGCAGCGTTCTCCTGGAGTATCTTTTGAAGAAAGCATACATCCTGCCTCAGGCAAAAGGATTTACATGGGGCGTATCATACCATCACGGGGAGCATGGCTTGAAATTAAATATGACTACAACGAAACAATCGTTGTGTACGTCGACAGGAGGCGTAATTTTCCAGCAACGCAAATTTTACGGATTATGGGTCTCTCTACCGATGAAGAAATCCAAAGGCTTTTCGGCGAACAATTTTCAATTTTAGAAAACACACTAAAAAAAGATCACACCAAAACAAAAGAAGAGGCCCTTATTGACTTTTATCGGAAGATGCGTCCTACTGAGCCTGCGACAATAGAAGTGGCTGATGCACTGTTCTATCGATTATTCTTTGAGCGCAAAAGATACGATTTAAGCAGAGTCGGCAGATATATCTTGAATCGAAAACTTGGCATGAATGCTTCACTTGACAAGAGAGTACTTGATGCTGAAACAGTGGTAGCGGTAATGCGCTATCTCATAAGTCTGAAAGAAACAGAAGGGCAAACCGATGACATTGACCATTTGGGTAACCGGCGCATAAAAACCGTAGGAGAATTAGTCCAAAATCAAGTAAGAATTGGTTTAGCACGGCTAGAACGTTCAATTAGAGAAAGACTTGTAATGCTCAGCAACTCTGAGAATTTAACTGTTCATCATTTGATCAATTCTCGCATCTTTTCAAATCAGGTGCATGATTTCTTTGCCAGAAGCCAACTCTCTCAATTTATGGACCAGGTAAATCCACTAGCGGAATTAACCCATAAAAGGCGTCTTAGTGCCTTAGGCCCAGGAGGTCTCTCAAGAGAACGCGCAGGATTTGAAGTACGAGATATCCATCCATCGCATTATGGCAGGGTTTGCCCCATTGAAACACCTGAAGGACCTAATATTGGATTAATAGCATCTCTTACTACGTACGCACGAGTCAATGAAATGGGCTTTTTAGAGACTCCTTATCGAAAGGTCGAAGATGGCCGCGTGACTCGCAAAATAGAGTACCTAACCGCAGACATAGAGGAAACCAAAAAAATCGCGCAGGCAAACGTACCTTTTGATAATCAGGGATACTACCAAGAAAAGGAAATTTCCTGTAGGCACAAAGGGGATTTCCCTAAGTTGCGCCCTAAGGAAGTCGAAGACATGGATGTCTCCCCAAAGCAACTTGTTTCTGTTGCGGCATCCCTTATTCCCTTTTTGGAACACGATGATGCCAACAGAGCGTTAATGGGTTCAAATATGCAGAGACAGGCTGTTCCACTCTTAAGAACCGAGACTCCTTTTGTAGGGACCGGCATGGAAGCAAAGGCAGCGAAAGATTCAGGCGTTGTCGTTATTGCGAATTCAGATGGAAAAGTAAATGCGGTAGATGCTCAGCAAATCGTCATTGGAAAAACAGTTTATCCACTTAAGAAATTTACGCGTTCAAACGCAGATACCTGTGTTAATCAAAAACCCATAGTAAAGCTCGGACAACAAGTAAAAGCCGGGGATGTCATTGCCGATGGAATTGCAACAAAAAATGGAGAACTCGCCCTTGGCCGCAACCTATTGGTAGCATTTATGCCCTGGCGCGGTTACAATTTTGAAGACGCTATTCTTATCAGCGAGAAATTAGTAAAAGAAGACGCATTTACCTCTATTCATATTGAACGGTTCGAAGTTGAGGCTCGTGAAACTCGGCTTGGCAATGAAGAATTGACTCGCGATATCCCTAATGTGGGAGAAGATGCGCTTAAAGATCTTGACGAAAACGGAATTATTCGCATCGGAGCCGAAGTAAAACCAGGAGATGTTTTAGTTGGAAAAGTAACCCCTAAAACCGAAAAGGAACTTTCTCCAGAAGAAAGGTTATTGCGGGCAATATTCGGCGAAAAGGCTGCTGATATTCGCGATACTTCCCTCACTGCTGCCCCTGGCGTTGAAGGCGTGGCAATTAATGTTGAGGTGTTCCAGCGCAAGGAAAGAGGTAGAAAAACCAAAGAGGATAAAACAAAAGAATTAGCACAAATCGATAAAATTAAAAAATATTATAAACAAGAAGTTCAATTCTTAGATGATGAAAGACGACAGAGACTTGCAAAGCTCGTTGGGGTTGATAAGAAAAAAGTTGACAAGATGGATTTTGCAAACAATGATGATGCAAAGCAGATTATCGGTTTTTTTGAAGATCGAGTAAAAGAATTGATTGAAGAACAAGATCAGGAAATCGAGAGAGTTAAGCAAGGAGACGAGCTCCCAGCTGGAGTTATCAAAAGAGTGGTCGTCAATGTTGCCACAAAGCGAAGGCTTTCTGCGGGAGATAAAATCGCAGGTCGTCACGGTAATAAAGGAGTAGTTGCTAAGATTTTACCTGAGGCAGATATGCCGTTTTTACCCGATGGGACTCCGGTAGAAATTGTTCTCAATCCTCTGGGCGTTCCCTCAAGAATGAATGTTGGGCAAATACTAGAGACTCACCTGGGATGGGCTGCCAAGATTCTAGGACTGCATATCGCAAGCCCTGTATTTGATGGAGCAAAAGAAAGCCAGATAAAAGAAATGCTGCGAGAAGCAGAGCTTCCCGAGCTTGGTAAAATAATACTCTATGACGGCTTTACTGGACTTCCCTTTGAACAACAAGTAACTGTTGGCTACATATATATGATGAAGCTGATTCATTTAGTTGATGAAAAAATTCACGCTCGCTCGATCGGACCATATTCGTTAGTTACCCAACAGCCATTGGGCGGCAAGGCTCACTTTGGTGGGCAGAGATTCGGCGAGATGGAGGTATGGGCTCTAGAAGCATATGGAGCGGCATTTTGTTTACAAGAGATTCTGACGGTAAAAAGTGATGACGTAGCAGGAAGAAGCAGGATTTATGAGGCAATTGTCAAAGGGGAACAACGCTTACACACAGGCACTCCTGAGTCATTCAATGTTTTAATTAAAGAGCTGCAAGGATTAGGACTAAACGTAAAAACTGAAAAGCAAAAATAACGATTATGGAAGATTCAATAAAATTTGACAGTTTATCAATAAACATTGCATCTGCTCAAGACATCCTTTCTTGGTCAAGCGGCGAAGTAAAAAAGGCAGAAACGCTTAACTACAGGACGCTTAAACCAGAAAAAGACGGATTGTTCTGCGAAAAGATTTTTGGCCCTGTTCGCGACTGGGAATGTAACTGCGGAAAATATAAAGGACAAAAGTTTAAGGGCACTACCTGTGATAGGTGCGGCGTAGAAATTACACGCGCTTCTGTGCGCCGAGAAAGACTGGGGCACATAGAATTAGCATGTCCTGTGTCGCATATTTGGTTCTTCAAAGCGGTCCCTAGTCGCCTTGCTGCTATTCTGCAGATTGGCTTGCGTGATTTAGAAAAGGTTATTTACTATGAAGAGTATATTGTTACTGATCCTGGAGAAACTGACTTAAAGAAAAAAGAATTTCTATCCGAGGATCGCTATCAAGATTATGTGTCGAAATATGGCGCTACCTTTAAGGCAAAAATTGGCGCAGAGGCAATTTTAGACCTACTTAAAGAAATTGACCTTACGCAACTTTGTAAAAAGCTGCGTAAGGAACTGGAGTCTTCAAAAGCGCAAGTGACAACTGTACGGCGCATCGCAAAGGTATTAAAAATTGGCGAAGATTTTCGTAAGTCAGAAAACAAACCCGAGTATATGATATTGCAATCACTTCCTGTTATTCCTCCAGATTTAAGGCCCTTGGTGCCTCTGGATGGTGGTAGATTTGCTACTTCGGACTTGAATGATCTTTATCGAAGAGTTATTAATAGAAATAATCGTCTTAAAAAATTACTGGAACTAAACGCACCTGACATTATTGTCCGCAATGAAAAAAGAATGCTTCAAGAAGCAGTCGATGCGTTATTAGACAATGGTCGCCATGGTAGACCTGTTCTTGGAGCAAATAACCGACCGCTTAAATCTTTATCAGATATGCTTAAGGGCAAGCAGGGTCGCTTTCGCCAAAACCTGTTAGGAAAGAGGGTTGACTATTCCGGACGTTCCGTTATTGTAGTAGGACCAGAGCTGAAATTGCACCAATGCGGCTTGCCAAAACACATGGCCCTAGAATTATTTGAACCTTTTATTATCAGAAAATTGAGAGAAAAAGGGTTTGTTCACACCATAAAAGGTGCTAAGCGAATGGTAGAACGCGCAAAGATTGAAGTCTGGGATATTTTAGATAGCGTTATTCGCGACCACCCCATAATGCTAAATAGAGCACCTACGCTACATCGATTAAGCGTTCAAGCATTTCAACCTATGCTTATTGAAGGAAAAGCGATTAAAATACATCCTTTGGTATGCGCTGCATTTAATGCCGACTTTGACGGAGATCAAATGGCAGCCCACGTACCGCTTTCTCTAGAGTCTCAATTAGAAGCAAAGCTATTGATGCTTTCTGTAAATAATATTTTTTCTCCTGCTGACGGTAGACCCATCGTAACACCCACACAAGATATTGTTCTAGGCACTTCCTACCTTTGCAAAGAGCGATTTTCTGCAAAAGGCGAAGGAAAGATTTTTGCCAATGCGGGCGAAACGACCGTTGCGCTTGACGACGGCGTAATTAACCTGCATGCTAAGATAAAATTAAGAATAAAGGAACCTGTGTGGCAGGAAGAGACTGAAGGTAAGCAAGAAGAAGTTGAAACTAAGTCACGGATTATTGAAACTACAGCTGGCAGGATTATTTTCAATCAATTGTTGCCAGAGGGGTTTGGCTTTGTAAATGAACCATTAGGCAAAAAACGCATTGGAGAAATTGTAAGCGACTGCTACAAACGGTTTGGCCATCACGCTACAATTACATTATTAGATGATATCAAAGAGCTGGGTTTTGAATATGCAACCCGTGCAGGAATTTCTATAAGCGTGGATGATCTTAAGATTCCAAAAGCGAAGGCCGATTGCCTAAAAGAAGCAAAGCAAAGCACACACAAAGTAGAAGACCAGTATCGAAAAGGAGTTATTACCGAGAGAGAGCGCTATAATAAAATTGTAGATATCTGGACGCATGCCACAGAGCAAATCTCCGATCACGTTTTTAAAGAAATGGACGCATTCAATCCGATATTCATGATGGCTGATTCTGGAGCAAGGGGCTCAAAACTTCAAATTCGACAGCTTGCGGGTATGCGCGGGCTCATGGCTAAACCTTCGGGAGAAATCATCGAAAGCCCCATTACCGCAAACTTTAGAGAAGGACTTACCGTATTGGAATACTTCATTTCTACTCACGGTGCAAGAAAAGGATTAGCTGACACTGCTTTAAAAACTGCAGACGCCGGCTATCTAACTCGAAGATTAATTGATGTTGCTCAAGAACTTATCATTACTGAAGAAGATTGCGGAACGCTTAATGGCATCACTGTTTCTGCCATAATTGAGGGAGATGAAATAGTGGTTCCTCTAAAAGAAAGAATTATGGGTAGAGTCGCATTGGATAACATCGTAGATGTTATTACCGATGAGTTGATTGTTGAATCGGGACAACAAATCTCAGAAGAAAAAGCTGAAATCGTTGAGCGATTAGGAATTGAAAAAATACGCATACGAAGCGTTCTGACGTGCGAAGCTGAGCATGGCTTATGCATCAGGTGCTACGGAAGAAACCTCGCCACCCAAAAACTGGTTGAGCCGGGAGAAGCAGTAGGAATTATTGCTGCTCAAAGCATCGGTGAGCCAGGCACGCAGCTAACCATGCGTACTTTCCATATAGGAGGTACGGCAAGTCGCATTATCGAACAATCGTTTATTCGTGCAAAAAATAAAGGTGTTTTAAAATTCCATAATTTACGCTGCGTAGAGCGTAAAAAGGAATTTGTTGTGTTAAATCGCAATGCCTCAATAAGCATTAACGATGAGCAAGGCAGAGAGCTTGAGCGCTACACAATTCCGCAAGGTTCTTTTATCTCTACGGCTGAAGGCTCTTCCGTTGCCAAAGCCTCAGTATTCGTTCACTGGGATCCCTATACGTCTCCTATTCTTACAGAAGTTCAAGGAATTGTAAGATTCGAAGACTTGAAAGAAAACGTTACGGTTCGCGAAGAACTCAACACAGTAACAGGCATCTCGGAAAGAGTGGTAGTTGAGCATAAACAGGAATATCATCCGCAAATAATTATTCTAAATGAAGCAAGGGAAGTGCTCGGCATTTATCCAATTCCTGCCGGAGCCCATATCATGGTACAAGACGGATCGAAGGTAGACGCTGGAGAGCTCGTTGCAAAAATTCCCAGAGTTGTCGGAAAAACAAGAGACATCACCGGTGGTTTACCAAGAGTGGCAGAACTATTTGAGGCGCGGCGACCTAAAGATCCTGCAATTATCAGCGAAATCGACGGATTTGTTGAGTTTGGTGAGACTAAAAAGGGTGAACGAAAAATTATTGTAAAGAGCCAAACTGGCATGATAAGAGAATATACCATTCCTCACGGAAAACATCCCAATGTATATAAAGGTGATCGAGCAACCGCTGGACAACAGCTTACTGATGGTCCAGTAGTACCTCAGGACATCTTGAGAGTCTGCGGAGATAAAGTATTACAAGAATACCTTGTTAATGAAGTACAAGAAGTGTATAGGCTTCAAGGAGTACGCATAAATGATAAACATATCGAAGTAATCATCCGACAGATGCTTAAAAAGGTTAAAATTGAAGACCCGGGAGACACTGAATTCTTAACGGGTCAACAAATCGATAGAAGTGCATTCAGAAAAGAGAATCAAAAAGTGGTAAAGAAAAAAGGCAAAGCTGCTGCGGCAACTCCGCTCCTATTGGGTATTACAAAAGTATCGCTCACCACAGAAAGCTTTATTTCTGCGGCGAGCTTTCAGGAGACTACACGTGTATTGACAGAAGCATCAGCTTCTGGAAAGATTGATGAGTTGCGTGGCTTAAAAGAAAATGTCATAGTTGGCCATTTAATTCCTGCGGGGACAGGGTTTAAGGGCCATCGAAAAATCGAAATGGTGAAACATGCCGACAATATCGCAGCTGATCCGAAAGGGTCGAAGCAGGAAGATCAAAAAGACTAAAGCCAGGGCATTACAACAGTGTCCTCAAAGGCGCGGCGTATGCGTTCAAGTAAAAACCATGACGCCCAAAAAACCAAACTCTGCTCTGCGAAAAGTAGCAAGAGTGCGGCTCACTACGGGTATCGAGGTATCTTCCTATATACCGGGAGAAGGGCATAATCTTCAAGAGCATTCTATTGTTCTTGTAAGAGGTGGAAGAGTAAAAGATTTGCCCGGTGTTCGATTTCATATTGTAAGAGGCACATTAGATACATCAGGAGTTTCAAATAGAAGGCAGTCGCGGTCAAAATACGGTGCAAAAAGACCAAAATAGAAAGTATTAGACTATCATGAGAAGAAGAAAAGCTGAAAAAAGAGAAGTTAACCCAGATCCAAAATACAACAGTATTGTGGTAAGCAAATTCATTAATATGGTTATGGAACGAGGAAAAAAATCTACAGCAGAGAATATTGTTTACGGTGCATTTGATATCTTAAAAGAACAAACAAAAGAAGAAGACGTAATTAAGGTGTTCCACAAAGCTCTTGACAACGCTCGGCCCAGACTCGAGGTTAAGCCTCGACGTGTTGGGGGAGCCACATATCAAGTTCCTATTGAGGTAAGCCAAGCAAGGGGCGCTTCGTTAGCGATGCGCTGGATAAGAGATGCTGCACGATCAAGAAAAAACAAACCGATGCTTGAAAGACTCGCGGTTGAATTAGTTTCAGCATATAAAGGGGAAGGTTCTGCAATAAAGAAACGAGATGATACACATAAAATGGCCGAAGCGAACAAAGCGTTCGCCCACTTTAGATGGTAATATAATGCCCGATAGCAGATTGGAAAAGATAAGAAATATCGGTTTTGTTGCGCATATTGATGCGGGAAAAACCACCACCACTGAACGGATTCTCTATTATTCAGGAAGAATTCATAAATTAGGAGAGGTTCACGATGGTACGGCGGTTATGGATTGGATGCCGCAAGAGCAGGAGCGAGGAATCACCATTACCGCAGCAAGCACTGCCTGCGATTGGAAAGATCATGAAATCAATATAATTGACACTCCTGGCCATGTTGATTTTACAGTTGAAGTAGAACGGTCGCTGAAAATTTTGGATGGATGTGTAGTAATATTTTGTGCAGTGGGAGGCGTTGAACCTCAAAGCGAAACCGTCTGGCGCCAGGCAGACAGATATAATGTTGCGCGCATTGCCTATATCAATAAAATGGATCGCACTGGCGCAGATTTCTTTACCTGCGTTAACCAAATCTCTGACAGGCTCGGTGCGCATGCGGCAGCCATTCAGCTCCCTTTTGGAAAAGAAGAGGATTTCAAAGGAATAATTGATATAGTAAATGAAACGCTCGTAACGTACAAAGATGAATTAGGTCTCGAGCTTCAGTTTTCAGAGATTCCTGAAGACTACAAAGAACAGGTAAGAAAGCTTAGGAATCGATTGTTTGAGAAACTTGCTGAGGTTGACGAAGGCATTATGGAAAAATTTATTCACAGTGAATCCATCGATAAAGAACAACTTATTTCATCTTTAAAAAAGTTTACAAAAAAGGGAAGCTTTGTTCCTATATTATGCGGTGCTTCTTTTAAAAACCGAGGTATTCAATTATTGTTGAATGCAATTTGTGATTACCTGCCTTCACCTGAAGAAGCCCATCCTATTACAGGAATTGACCCTGAAACTGAAAATTTTGAAGAAATTGCGACATCGAAAGACGCTCCTTTTTGCGCGCTTTGTTTTAAAATAGTGGTTGATCCTTATGTGGGAAAGCTCAATTATTGCCGGATATACTCTGGAAAGGTTTCTTCAGGTTCTTATATATATAATGCTACCAGAAAAACTAGGGAAAAGGTTTCAAAAATTGTAAAAATGCACGCAAACAAGCAAGAGATTGTTGAAGAAGTTACTGCGGGAGACATCGCTGCGCTGATTGGCTTAAAAGAAACAAAATCAGGAGACACCTTATGCGCTAAAGAAACGCCAATTCTTTTAGAATCGATGCACTTTCCTGTGCCGGTTATTACTATGGCGATTGAGCCGATATCAAAGGCTGACCAAGAAAAGCTTGGAGTTGCTTTAAGAAAGCTACAGGATGAAGATCCTTCTTTTCAAGTTCGCTACAATCAAGAAACTGGGCAAACAGTCGTCTCTGGTATGGGTCAACTCCATTTACAAGTAATGGTAGATAGGATGCTTAGAGAATTTAGTGTTCAGGCCAATGTTGGTAAACCGGAAGTCGCTTATAAAGAAACCATCACAAAAAAGATAGCGATAACAGGAAAATTCGTTCAGCAAACCGGAGGCAGAGGCCAATATGGTCATGTAATTTTAGAGATGGAACCGTCAGAAGAAAAAGACAAAGGGATTACGTTTGTAAATAGGATTAAGCAAGGTGCAATTCCGCGCGAATACATCCCTGCGGTAAAGAAAGGTATTGAGCTTTCTGCAAAAAGTGGCGTACTATCGGGTTTTCCCGTTATTGATGTTACGGTTAATCTGGTGGATGGCTCATATCACGAGGTTGATTCCAGCGACTTATCGTTTCAGATGGCTGCCTCCATCGCCTTTACCGATGGATTAAGAAAGGCCGGTGCTATTTTACTAGAGCCTATTATGGAGATGGAAGTGGTGGCCCCCGAAGAATTCATGGGGCAAGTAATAAGTGATTTGAATACCCGAAGAGGCAAACTTTCTTCTTTAGGAAAAAGAGGCAATGCCAGGGTAGTAAAAGTAAGTGTGCCTTTAGCGGAAGTGTTTGACTATGCTACTGGTGTACGTTCGCTTACACAAGGGCGCGCTTCCTACACAATGGAGCCCTCGCGATACGCTGAGGTGCCTTCACATATATTAGAAAAAATTCTTGGTAACTCTTCAATGAGCGGACAGAATAAAGGAATAAAGTAAAAGGGAGGTACACATGGCAAAGGAAAAATTTGTACGCAGCAAACCGCATCTTAACGTAGGAACCATTGGACACGTTGACCATGGTAAAACAACGTTAACCGCGGCAATTACTATGGCGCTCAGTAAAAAAGGACAAGCGGAAGTAAAAACCTATGATGCGATTGACAATGCTCCAGAAGAAAGAGAACGTGGTGTAACCATCAATATCGCTCATATTGAGTATCAGACGGACACTCGGCATTATGCTCATATCGACTGTCCTGGCCACGCCGATTATATCAAAAACATGATTACCGGCGCAGCTCAGATGGACGGAGCGATTTTAGTAGTGTCCGCTGCTGACGGACCCATGCCTCAGACCAGAGAACATATCCTTTTAGCACGCCAGGTAAATGTTCCTGCGATTGTTGTATTCTTAAACAAAACTGATCAGGTTGAAGATAAAGAGCTCATTGAGTTAGTTGAGATGGAAGTACGCGAGCTCCTTACTAAATACAACTTCCCTGGAGACAAGACTCCAATCATAAAGGGGAGCGCACTCGATGCAATGAATTCAGGTGGCGATCCCAACAATGAAAATATCAAAGCTGTCACAGACTTAATGAAAGCTGTTGATGAATTCATCCCTGCCCCAAAAAGAGAAATCGACAAACCATTTTCCATGGCAATTGAAGATGTCTTTTCTATTTCCGGGCGCGGCACCGTGGGAACAGGAAGGATTGAAAGAGGAATAGTTAAAGTTGGCGAAGAAATTGATATTGTTGGCCTTAAGCCTGATATCTCAAAAACAGTTGTTACAGGAGTCGAGATGTTTAGAAAGCTTCTGGACGAAGGACAGGCGGGAGATAATGTTGGTTTACTCTTAAGAGGGGTTGATAAGGATGCACTAGAGCGCGGCATGGTATTAGCTGCTCCTGGATCGATTACGCCTCATACAAAATTTAAAGCACAGGTCTACGTACTTTCCAAAGAAGAAGGCGGAAGACACACGCCATTCTTCAGTGGATACAGGCCACAATTCTATTTCAGAACAACCGATGTAACCGGTTCAGTTAAACTTCCTCAAGGAGTTGAGATGGTTATGCCCGGTGACAATGTTGAAATAGAAGGCGAATTAATTGTTCCTGTAGCAATGGAGAAAGAATTGCGCTTTGCGATCAGAGAAGGCGGTCATACAGTAGGTGCGGGCGTAATTTCTGAGATTATTGCATAAGGCAATACTCACAATAACTGGAAAAACATAAATAAAAAATGCAGAAAATACGAATTAAGCTCAAAGCGTTTGATCATCGATTACTTGATCAATCAGCTTTAGAAATTGTGGAAACGGCAAAAAGGACAGGTGCGAAAGTATCTGGTCCGATACCGTTGCCCACCAAAAAGGAGATTTACACGGTTTTACGATCTCCGTTCATCGATAAAAAATCTCGCGAGCAGTTCGGCTTAGCTACTCACAAGCGTCTCTTGGAGTTGTTGGAGCCAACCGCAAAAACTATCGATGCGCTGAGAAAGCTCAATCTCCCGGCTGGTGTAGATGTTGAGATAAAATAGGAAATCCAAAATGTCAAAAGGGCTGCTTGGTAAAAAAATAGGTATGACTCGAATCTTCTTAGATTCTGATAAGGCTATTCCTACAACGGTAGTTGAAGCTGGTCCATGCTATGTTGTTGAAGTAAATTCCCAAAGAAAAAAGCTCACCCTAGGGTTTGAAACGGTTAAAGAACACCGATTGAAAAAAGCCCAAAAAGGTCTGTTTAAAAAGGCGGGTTTACCAAACCTAAAAAATATTAAGCAGTTCGACATTGGTGAAGAACGAGAATACAAGGTTGGCGAAGAGCTCAAGGCTGACATTTTTACTCCTGGTGATTACGTCGACGTAACAGGCGTCACAAAAGGAAAGGGATTCCAAGGTGGAGTAAAACGCTGGCATTGGAAAGGCGGCCCAAAATCACACGGATCAATGTCGCATCGCAGAGTTGGCTCTATCGGAGCGAGCTCAGATCCTTCGCGAGTGTTCAAGGGTCAACACATGCCTGGACACATGGGAGCTGAGCAACTGACAATTCAAAACATGGAAGTGTTAAAAGTTAATACAGACAGCAACGTGCTCATTTTGAAAGGCTCTATTCCGGGTCATCAAAACTCATTGTTGGTTATCCGCAAAGCTAAGAAAAAAACCCGAAAGGAAGTTTCTTCGGCAGAGAAATCTACAGAAGGTTCAGAGAAAGACAAAAAAACAACGCCTAAGGCGAAAGGAAAAGGTAAGAAATAGTGGCTATTAACCCAACTCTTCCTATATATGATAGCAAAGGAAAGAAGGTAGACTCTTTCGAACTTTCAAAGGGCGTCTTTGATAAAGAGCTTAATTCTGCCGTGCTCTATCAAGCTGTGCTGATGTATCAGGCAAACAAGAGACAAGGAACTGCTTCTACGAAAACGCGAAAGGATGTCTCAGGAGGAGGGAGAAAACCCTGGAGACAAAAAGGAACAGGAAGGGCCAGGGCGGGATCGAACAGATCACCTCTTTGGAGCGGAGGCGGCGTAGTGTTTGGTCCTCACCCCAGAGACTTCAGCTACTCTTTACCAAAACAAATTAAGCTTTCCGCACTGAAATCGAGCGTAATTGATAAACTAACCTCTGAAGACATCACAATCGTTGACGAATTGAAGTTTGAAAGCAATAAAACAAAAGAGATCGCCACACTTTTAAAATCGCTCAAAATTAAAGAAAAAAGTCTATTAATTTTTGATAAAGAAAAAGAGAAAACGACTGACCTGAACCGTATATGCAGAAATATTGCACGTTTACGATTATCAAGCGCTCAAGAAGTAACTGCGTACGATGTCTTGCAATGTAATAAGGTGGTTATCACAAAGACTGCGTTGAAGTCTTTGACGCAAAGGATAAAATAATTCATGGAAAATAATTACGACATTATTAATACTTTAATCCGCACAGAGAAAGGCACCACATTAGAGGTTAACCGTCAATATTTATTCCTCGTTGCCAAAAAAGCAAATAAAGTGCAGATCAGAAAATCAATTGAAGATATATATAAAGTAAAAGTTGAGAGTGTCAATACAATGATTGTCCCCGGCAAATTAAAAAGAGTACGTTTCCAGCAAGGAAAAACTCCTGATTGGAAAAAAGCTATAGTAACGTTAAAAGAAGGAAACAAAATCGAGGTAACATAATGGGTGTTAAAAGATTTCGGCCAACAACTTCATCTTTAAGGACAACAATTATTTCTGATTTTAAAGATATCACGAAAAAGAAACCAGAAAAACGCTTGTTGGAGCCTTTAAAAAAATCCGGCGGCAGAAATTCTTACGGTAGAATTACTGCCCGAGGTAGAGGCGGTGGCCATAAGCGTCTTTATCGAATTATTGATTTCAAGCGTCAAAAAATTGAAGTTTCTGCAAAGGTAATTGCAATTGAGTATGACCCTAACCGCTCCTGCAGAATTGCCTTGATTGAGTATCCTGATAAAGAGCGCAACTACGTTTTAGCTCCTTTAGGCCTTGGTATCGGCGATGAAATTATAAGCAGTAAAAAAGCAGATATTGAAATAAAATCTGGTAATTGTCTTACGATGCGAAATATTCCCTTAGGCACAGCGATACATAATCTAGAGTTGGCTCAGGGTCGAGGTGGACAGATCGTACGAAGCGCAGGTTCATCCGCTCAAATCGTAGCGAAAGAAAACGACTTTGCCCAAGTAAGACTACCCTCAGGAGAAGTACGGATGTTTAGCCTTGATTGCAAAGCAACTATTGGACAGTTAGGAAATACAGAGCACAGTTCCCTTGTCCTGGGAAAAGCAGGTCGATCGCGTTGGCTGGGCCGCAAACACAAAACGAGAGGTGTTGTAATGAATCCTCACGATCATCCTCACGGTGGAGGCGAAGGAAAAAAAGGACAAGGTAATCCTCATCCCGTTACTCCGTGGGGAAAACCAACAAAGGGTTACAAGACACGCAAACTAACTAAGTATTCTGACAAATTTATTGTGAAAAAGAGGACCTAAAATGCCACGTTCAGTAAAAAAAGGACCATTTATTGATGAAAGCGTTTTAAAAAAGATCGAAAGAGTGCGGAAAAGCGGACAGAAACAGCCCATAAAGACGTGGTCCCGTCGTTCGGTAATCATACCTGACTTTGTCGGATTTACCATTGCCGTACATGACGGAAAAAGACACATTCCAGTTTTTATTACAGAAAATATGGTTGGTCATAAATTAGGTGAGTTTGCTCCTACAAGAGTTTTTAGAAGGCACGGGGGAGTAAAAGCAAAGAAGGCGCCAGATAAGACATGATCGTTTACGCAAAAGGAAGTTTTGTACGAATATCTCCCAGCAAGGTAAGGCAAGTAATTAACTTACTCCGCGGCCAAGAAGTAAATGCGGCACTAGCCACATTATCTTCGATTAATAGAAGGCCGAAGGTTTCAGTCGAGAAGATATTGAAATCGGCGATTAGCAATGCAAAGCAAAAGGGACTTCAACCCGAGCAACTTTACATTTCAAAGATTGTTGCTAATGAAGGGGTAATGTGGAAGAGGTTTAGAGCCGTTCCTTTTGGTCGCGCTGCAAGAATTAGAAAAAGAACATCGCATATTAAAATAGAGCTTGATTTAAAATAATAAGGAGATTCATGGGTCAAAAAGTTCATCCTCTTGTTCTAAGGTTAGGAATCAACAAAAACTGGGAAAGCCGATGGTTTGCGAATAAGCATCAATTTGCTGATAATTTACAAGAAGACATTAAGATTCGTCGACACATAAAAAAGAAGTTTTATCAAGCAGCGGTTGCGCATATTATTATTGAGCGCTTGACCACCAAAACAAGAATCAGGATCCGCTCTGCTCGTCCTGGGATGATTATAGGTCGCAGGGGCTCTGATATTGAACAATTAAGGGGAGAGCTGGAAGATATTACGAAAAAGGAAATTTCAATTGATATCGAAGAAATTAAAAATACCTTTATAGAAGCACAGCTTGTTGCTGAAAATATTTCGCTTCAGCTTGAAAAAAGAATTGCTTTTCGTAGAGCCATGAAACGTTCAATTGAGCAATCAATGAATGCCGGTGCAAAAGGGATAAAAGTTATCTGTTCCGGAAGATTGGGAGGACATGAAATGTCTCGTCAAGAGTCGTACAAACGGGGCAAAATTCCTCTACAGACGTTTCGCGCTGACATTGATTATGGATTCACAGAAGCAAACACCACATACGGAGCGATTGGTGTTAAGGTATGGCTCTATAAGGGAGATTCGCTCCTTAAGACCAAAGAAGACGAAAAAACTATATAGGTGAACCATTATGGCTTTAATGCCAAAACGCGTAAAATACCGTAAGTTACAACGAGGCTCTCGAAAAGGAATTGCCACAAAAGGCTCCTGTGTAAACTTTGGTGAATTCGGCCTGAAAGCATTAGGTAATGGCTGGATAAAAAATAATCAAATCGAGGCTGTTCGAGTCGTTCTCACCAGAAGATTGCGGCGCGGGGGCAAGCTTTGGATTCGAATTTTCCCGGATAAGCCTGTCACAAAAAAACCTGCTGAGACCCGCATGGGAAAAGGCAAGGGTGAAACAGACCACTGGGTTGCCGTTGTAAAACGAGGCGCGATCCTTTTTGAACTTGGTGGTATTCCTGAAGAAATGGCCCGACAAGTATTTAGCCTCGCAGCATATAAATTACCCATACGCACTAAGTTTGTATCGCGTGCGCATGGCTAGGGGAAAGGTCTAAAGTAAGCAATGAAAACTGAAGATATTAGAAATCTTACAAAGGAAGAACTTGCGGCAAAAGAGAATGAGCTGAAGAAACAGCTTTATGACTTAAGCTACCAGAGAAAATTTGGCCGCGTTGAAAAACCCCATATGTTTAATCTTATAAAAAAAGATATCGCACGGATAAAGACAATAGCAAAGGAAAAGATACATGACACAACAAAGAGCAAAACGTAAGCAAAGAATCGGCGTAGTCGTCTCAGATAAAATGAACAAAACAAGAGTGGTGCAGGTAAAAACAATCACTAGGCATGCCACTTATAGTAGGGTAATACGAAAAGCTAACAAGTTCAAAGCGCACGATGAAACAAATGCTGCAAAAACCGGAGACACCGTACGGATTATCGAAACCAGACCGCTCTCCAAAGATAAACGCTGGAGAATTGCTGAGATTCTCACGCCAGAAAAAAAGAGTGAAGCATGATACAGATGAAAAGTATATTAGATGTTGCGGATAACACCGGTGCTCGCAAGGCTTCTTGTATTGGCGTAAGGGGCAGAAAAGGCCGAAGGATTGCAGAGGTCGGCGATATCATAACAGTCAATATAAAGGAATCAGCTCCTAACGCGGCGGTCAAAAAGGGTGAAAAAGCACAAGGTGTTATTGTGCGGACTAAAGAATCAATTAGAAGAACCGATGGCTCATACGTCCGCTTCGATAGAAATGCCATAGTTCTAATTGACAACCAGCTTAATCCAAAGGGAACGAGAGTGTTTGGTCCTGTAGCAAGAGAATTACGAGATAAAGATTTCATGAAAATAATTTCTTTAGCGCCGGAAGTTATATAAAATGTTAAGACTAAAAAAAGAAGACACGATTAAGGTTATTGCGGGAAAAGACAAAGGTAAAAAGGGAAAGGTCTTGAAAGTCTTTCCACAACGAAAGCGCCTGCTTGTTGAAAGAATAAATTTAGTAAAGAAGCATATGAGAAGAACCCAGGCAGATCAAAAAGGTGGAGTTGTCGAAAAAGAGATGCCGCTAGAAATCTCTAATGTGATGTTGGTCTGTCGGCATTGCAATAAAGCTACTCGAATCGGAACCAAAATATTAAAAGATAATTCGAAAGCGCGGATGTGCCGAAAATGCAAAGAAGTGATGTGAAATGATGCCTACACTATCAGAAAAATATCGTACAGAGATTATTGCTGAACTGACCAAAAAGTTTCAATACAAGAACAAGCTTCAAGTACCACGCCTTGAAAAAATCGTTGTTAACATGGGTGTGGGAGAGGGAAGCCAAGATATTAAAATCCTTGAGCAGGCAATGAAGGAGCTAGCGACCATCACAGGACAAAAACCGATTATTTGCAAGGCGCGCAAAGCGATTTCAAATTTTAAGATTCGCGCGGGCCAACCGATTGGATGCAAGGTAACACTACGAAAAGCTGTTATGTACGAATTCTTAAGCAGGCTAATTAATGTAGCATTGCCTCGTATTCGCGATTTTACCGGGGTATCGGGAAACGCCTTTGATCAAGCTGGAAACTATAGCCTGGGACTTAAGGACCAGACGATCTTCCCTGAAATTGAATACGATAAAGTACAGCGGGTGCAGGGAATGGATGTATGTATAGTGACAACGGCACGCTCGAAAGAAGAAGCCAAGGAACTCTTAAGGCTTTTTGGGATGCCTTTTAAACGTTAATTTAGAGGATACTCAATGGCAAAAACGTCGCAAATCGAAAGATGGAAACGAAAACCAAAGTTTAGCTCAAGAGCATACAATCGCTGCGCAAACTGTGGCAGGCGAAGAGGCTTCATGAAACGCTTCAAACTATGCAGGATATGCTTTAGAGAATTTGCCTGGAAAGGTCAAATACCAGGCGTTAAAAAAGCAAGTTGGTAATTTGTAAGGAGTCTATATGTCGTTAACTGATCCGATTGCAAACATGCTCACCATGACAAGAAACGCTGTCAGAGCCAAGAAAGAAACTGTAGAAATTCCTGTGTCCAAAACAATACGGACCATTGCAGAGATTTTAAAAAAAGAAGGTTACATTGAAAATCTAAGATTGATCGAGGAAAAAAAACAAGGAAAGATAAAAATATATTTAAAATTTGACGCTCAGCATAAACCGGCTATTACGGGAATTAAAAAAGTGTCCAAGTCGGGATTACGAGTCTACGTTAACGCTGAGAAGATCCCCTACGTTCTTAATGGACTGGGGATTGCAATTCTTTCAACGAATAAGGGCATCCTTACCGATAAGCAGGCTCGGGATGCGCGTGTTGGTGGGGAAGTGCTTTGTTATGTATGGTAAATTATTATGTCAAGAATAGGAAAAATTCCAATAGGAATCCCCGATAAGGTCAAAGTTCAAAAGAATAATGAATTTGTACAAGTTGAAGGACCAAAGGGAAAGCTGCAATTTCGTATACCTTCGGGAATCCAAGTAGGTATTGAGCAAGATAAGGTTGCAGTTTCCAGGTCTTCTGATTCAAAATTACAAAAATCTCTGCATGGCGTAAGCAGAACGCTTATATCCAACATGATCAAAGGTGTCACTGAAGGGTATAAAAAAGAGCTAGAGATCATTGGCGTTGGATTCAGAGCTCAAATTCAAGGGAAAAACCTTACGTTACAGCTTGGTTTTTCTCATCCCGTTGAATATGCTCTGCCTGAAGACGTTAAGATATCCGTGCCCAAGCCAAATCAGATAACTGTCGAAGGTCTTGATAAAGCAAAAGTGGGTCAGACTGCGGCAGAAATACGCGCGTTTCACAAACCCGAGCCCTATAAAGGCAAAGGCATCAGGTATGTTGGAGAGTACGTACGGAGAAAACAAGGAAAGGCTGTAACTAAATAAAAAAGGTCTATTGTGAAGAATACAAAAAGAAAAACAGTCAAACAAATTAGGCACGCAAGATTAAGAGCAAAACTAAAAGGCTCTCCAGAGAGACCGCGGCTTAATGTATTTCGTGGATTGAAAAATATTCGTACCCAGATTATTGATGATACTACAGGAAAAGTTTTGGTAAGCGCATCGACGTTCGATAAGGAAATGCGCCAGAAGATTAAATATGGCGGAAATACTAAAGCAGCAGAAGCATTAGGGCAATTGCTCGCCCAAAAGGCAAAAGAAAAAGGTATTAAAAAAATTGCCTTTGATCGAGGCGGATACCTCTATCACGGAAAAGTAAAAGCTCTCGCAGACGCTGCGCGAAAAGAAGGGCTGGAGTTCTAATGGCTGATAGATATAATGTAAATAAAGAAGTTGTTGAAAAAGTCGTAAAGATTAGCCGGGTAACCAAGGTCACTAAGGGCGGAAAAAAACTTTCCTTTAGCGCCTTAGTGGTTGTAGGAGATGCTCGTGGAAAAGTAGGCATTTCGCTTGGTAAAGCCAATGAAGTGGCTGATGCAATCAGAAAAGGCTTAGCAGCTGCAAAGAAAAATATGTTTTTAGTCCCTTTTAAAAAGACAACAATTACTCATGAAATCATTGGCCATTATGGCGCTGCAAAAGTGTTATTGAAACCGGCTTCGGCTGGTACTGGTGTTATTGCATCTGGCCCTGTGCGGGCTGTCTGTGATGCTGCGGGAATAAAGGATATTTTAACAAAATGCCTCAAAACAAATAATCCCGCAAATGTTATTAAGGCGACAATCGATGGTCTTCAAAAATTAAAGCCACTCTCCAGACCACCAGTTGAAGAAGGCGAGAAACCCGTAGAGGCGAACAAGGAAAATACAGATGAAACTGCATGAACTGAAGGCTCCCCGGGGAGCAAATAAAAGATCGAAAATCGTTGGCAGAGGCAGTGGTTCTGGACATGGCGGAACTTCTGGAAAAGGACATAAGGGTCAAAATGCTCGTTCTGGCCGAGGGGTTATTTTAGGATTTGAAGGCGGACAGGTACCTTTGATTCGCAGGATTCCTAAGCGAGGTTTTAACCGTAAAGCTCGCCAAGAATTTCAAATAGTAAATATTGAACACTTGCATAGGCTAAAAAAAGAGGATTCAGTAGTAACGCTTGAACTTTTAGAATCCTACGGAATTATCAAAAGCAAAAATAAGCCCGTGAAATTACTAGGGAAGGGTGAACTAAAACAACCAATCGAAATAAAAGTGCACAGCGCTTCAAAGAATGCGCTTGAAAAAATTAAAAAGATTGGTGGAAAAATAGACTTAATCAATGATTAAAGCCTTTGCGAACGCATTTAAAATCCCTGAGCTTAAAAAAAAGATTGTTGTCACCCTGGCATTATTGATCGTGTATCGAATCGGGTGTTTTATTCCAACGCCAGGGATTAACGGAGCAGCTCTTTCTCAATTTTTCGAACGACTTTCCACCTCTGGCGGGGGCACTATTTTTGGCATCATGAACATGTTTTCTGGTGGTGCCATGGCGCGAATGACTGTCTTCGGCCTGGGGATTATGCCTTACATCTCAAGTTCGATTATCATGCAACTGCTCACTGCAGTTATTCCTCAGCTGGAACGCCTGGCAAAAGAAGGTCGCACAGGGCATCAGAAAATTAATCAATATACCAGATACGGTGCTGTGGCTCTGTGTATTGTTCAGTCATATTTTCTAGCGTTATGGCTTGAGAATCCTGCTCGGTTTGAAGGTTTAAAGATTGTGCTATTTCCCGGATTGGGATTTCGCCTGGTCACTATGGCAACCCTCTCTTGTGGAACAATATTTTTAATGTGGCTTGGTGAACAAATTCAAGAAAGGGGTATCGGAAACGGCATCTCCTTGATAATCACCGCAGGTATCATCTCACGGATTCCCACAGCCATATTTCAATTATTCGTTTTAATTTCACCTCAAGACGCGAGCGCTAGACAAATTGAACCTTTTACACTGCTGGTGATGGTGGGATTGCTGGTTGGGGTTATTATGGCAGTTACATTTATCACTCAAGGTCAGCGCAAGATCCCCGTGCAATATGCACGGCGTATTGTAGGTAGGAAAGTGTATGGGGGACAAAGCACCTACATTCCTTTAAAAGTCGATACAGCCGGAGTTATCTCAATCATCTTTGCTCAATCAATCATTATGTTTCCGGCAACAATTGCTGCTTTTATCCCTAATCCGCTTTTTCAAACGATAGCGCAGGGTCTTCAAAGGGGCCATGTTCTCTATACGCTTGTTTACGCTGGACTTATTATTTTCTTCTGCTACTTCTATACTGCAATTGTATTTAACCCTGTTGATGTTGCAGAAAATATGAAAAAATACGGCGGTTTTATTCCTGGAATTCGACCAGGAAATCCTACTGCGGGTTATTTAGATTTTGTAATGACAAGAATCACCCTGGCAGGAGCATTATTTATTGTGTTTATCGCAACGTTTCCCGATTTTGTCATGGCATGGTTAAAAGTTCCGTATTTAGTCGCTTCGTTTTTTGGAGGCACAGGAATTCTTATTATCGTTGGAGTAATGTTGGATACAATGAAACAAATCGAATCACATTTATTGATGCGCAATTACGAAGGGTTCATGAAAACTGGCCAGTTGCGGGGAAGACGATGAAACGCTTCATTCTATTAGGTCCCCCTGGTGCGGGAAAGGGAACGCAAGCAAAAATGCTTAGCGAACGACTTACCATTCCTCATATTTCTACAGGCGATATGTTGCGCGAGGAGCTAAAGAAGAGTTCCGAGCTAGGAAAACAAGCTCAGCACTACATGGAAGCCGGAGAACTGGTCCCTGATAACATCGTAAACCAAATGATTAAAAAGCGAATCGCAAACAACAACTCAGAGGGTTTTATCTTAGACGGTTTTCCCCGTGCTGAGAGTCAGGCGATTGCATTAGAGAAAACGCTCAAAGAAATATCACAGGAAATTGATTCAGTTCTGTATTTCGATACTGATAAAGAAATCATTATTGAAAGACTTGAAGGAAGAAGGGTGTGTAAAAATTGCGGTGCAATCTTCCATATCAAAAATATGCCCTCCCAAAAAGAAGGGGTATGCGATAACTGTAAAGGCGAACTCTATCAGCGTTCCGACGACAAAAGAGCAACAATCGAAAACAGAATTAATGTGTACCTAGAAAAGATTTCTCCTTTACTTAAGTTTTACACCAACAACAATAAACTCATTAAGGTAAATGCAAACAACACAACAGAAGAAGTTAACAAAGAAGTGCTGGTCCTTTTAAAGGATAAAAACTTATTATGATTTCAATTAAATCGGCGCAAGAAATCGAGAAAATGAAAAAAGCAGGCAGCATCCTTAATCAAATTATTGAGAAGGTAAAAGAAAGCTTAAGAGAAGGTGTCACAACACAGGAAATCGATTCCTTATCCGAAGAATTAATAACTTCACATAGATGTAAACCAGCATTTAAAGGTTATCGAGGCTTTCCTGCAAGCACGTGTATTTCAGTTAACGAAGAAGTAATTCATGGGATCCCCGGAGGCAGGGTTATCAAACAAGGAGATATTGTAAGCGTCGATATTGGCGTTGAGCGAGAAGGCTATTTTGCTGATGCGGCGATCACCCAACCAATTGGAATGCTCAATGGCAAATTAAAAAAGCTGGTTGATGTTACCAGGGAATCACTGTATAAAGGAATTAATAAAGCCGTACAGGGTAATTATCTTTCAGATATCTCCAGCGCAATTCAAAATCACGTAGAGGCAAACGGTTTTTCTGTGGTGAGAGATTTTGTAGGACACGGCATAGGTACGTCCATGCACGAAGAGCCAGAAGTGCCTAATTTCGGCAGACCGCACTCTGGACCACAGCTTCAAGAAGGAATGACGCTTGCAATAGAACCCATGGTTAATATGGGGACATACGAAGTTGAAATTCTAGATAATGGCTGGACAGCGATTACAAGAGACAGGGCGTTTTCTGCTCATTTTGAACATACGATAGCAATCACAAAAGATAAACCAATAATTTTAACTCAATAAGGTAAGACCATGGCCAAAGAAGAAGCCATTGAGGTTGAAGGAGTAGTAGTCGAAGCGTTGCCCAATGCCATGTTTAAAGTAAAGTTGGACAACGAACACGTGGTATTAGCTCACATCTCGGGAAAAATCAGGATGCATTTCATACGCATCTTGCCTGGAGACAAGGTAAAGCTGGAATTATCACCCTATGACTTAAATCGTGGAAGAATTACTTATCGAGGGAAATAACCTATATGAAAGTCAAATCGTCAGTCAAAAAAATTTGTGGAAAATGTAAGATTATCAGACGCAAAGGCGTATTACGCGTAATCTGTATTAATCCAAAACATAAACAAAAACAGGGATAATTATGCCAAGAATACTAGGTATTGATTTACCAAAAGAAAAGAAAATTGTTATTGCCCTTACGTATATTTATGGCGTAGGGCGCGTTCGCTCGAACAAAATCCTTCAAGAGGCTCAAGTAGATCCAAACAAGAGATCAAAAGACGTTTCTGACGAAGAAACTTCAAAAATAGTAGCTGTGATTCAAAAAAGCTACAGACTCGAAGGAGACTTACGCAGAGAGATCTCTCAAAGCATTAAACGCCTTATTGATATCGGAAGCTACAGGGGAACCAGGCATCGCAAAGGATTACCTGCACGGGGTCAACGCACAAAAACAAATGCTCGGACACGAAAAGGTCCCAAAAGATCATCAATCGCTATGAAAAACAAAGAATAATCATATTACGAAAGGCATATACATGGCAAACAAGCCTCGCTCAAAAAAGAAAACGGTTCGCAAGGTCCAGAGTGGAATAGTGCGTATTCAGGCAACGTTTAATAATACAATTATAACTATCTCCGATAAAGAAGGAAACACGCTAGTGTGGTCATCACCAGGAGTAATGGGATTTTCTGGATCTAAAAAGTCGACTCCGTTTGCAGCCCAAATTGCAGCAAGCGATGCTGCAAAAAAATCAAAAGAAATGGGCATGCAGGAAGTGCAAATTTTTGTCAAGGGTCCTGGGTCTGGCAGAGAAGCTGCGGTGAGAGCATTTCAGGCATCAGGATTAAATGTTACCTCAGTCAAAGACATAACCCCCGTCCCTCATAATGGATGTAGAGGTAGAAAACGCAGAAGGGTATAGATAGAAAGGAAATGAAGTAATGGCTCGGTATACTGGACCAAGTTGTAGACTGTGTAGAAGAGAAATGATGAAGCTTTTCCTGAAGGGGAAAAAGTGTTACACCGATAAATGCGTGCTCAATAAAAGGCAGTTTGCGCCAGGCCAGCATGGACAAAGGCGGTCAAAAGCTTCTAACTATGCCCAGCAGTTACGCGAAAAGCAAAAAGCAAAAAGAATTTATGGGGTACTCGAGAAACAATTCCGTAAATATTTCAAAAAGGCAGCTACGTCTAAAGGAAACACTGGAGAAATCCTACTCCAGATACTTGAACGTAGGCTGGATAACGTTATTTTTAATCTTCATATGGCAGCGTCACGGACTCAGGCTCGACAAATTGTACGACACGGTCATATTCTAGTCAATGAGCGAAAGGTAAATATACCTTCTTATCTTATAAAAGCCAACGACGTTATTTCAGTAAAATCAAACGAAAAAAAGAGAAAAGGTTTTAAAGCATCAGTTGAAGCGTGCAAAGATCGGGGCATTCCCGATTGGCTTGAGCTCGATGAGGAAGCGTTAAAAGGCAAAGTGATTCACATTCCTTCTCGAGGAGATATCCAGTTACCGATTCAAGAACACTTGATCGTTGAGTTATATTCGAAGTAATTTACTTTTAACAGATAGATAACGATGCAGGAGGTAAAGCATGGGGATTAAATGGAAAGATTTCCAGATGCCCAAAAGACTCGAATGCGAAGAAACAACTCTTACGGGAAGCTATGGTAAATTTATCGCAGAGCCGTTTGAGAGAGGTTACGGCGTTACGTTAGGAAATTCACTTCGTCGTATTTTGCTTTCGTCTATTGAAGGCAGTGCGGTTACATCAGTAAAGTTTGACGGACCACTCCATGAATTTGCAACAATTCCCGGAGTTCTTGAGGACGTGACTGATATTATTCTCAACATTAAGTCACTGGTATTGCGCTCACACGCAAAAACACCCAAAACGATATACATAAAAGCTAACAAAAAGGGCGAGGTAAAAGCAAAAGACATCATAACTGACGAGACAATTGAAATTATCAACCCTGATCTACATATCGCCACATTGACTCAAAATACTAAGTTTAATGTAGAGTTGGAAGTTGCAAAAGGAAGAGGCTATGTTACGGCGGAAACAAACAAAAGGGAAGACCAACCTATAGGAGTTATTCCTGTAGATTCAGTTTTTACGCCTATAATGAAAGTGAACTTCCATTCAGAGAATACTCGCGTGGGCCAAAGAACAGATTATGATCGGTTAATCCTAGAAGTGTGGACTAACGGCGGTATAGCTCCAAAAGACGCCGTTCTCTACGGAGCTCACATGCTTCAGAGACATCTGGATGTATTTGTGAATTTTGGCCAGCTTCCAGAAGAAGAAGAGGAAGAAGAAGAAATTTCAGCAGAAGAAAAAGAGCTCTACGGCAAATTGCGACTGCCGATTTCTGAATTGGAACTTTCGGTAAGAAGCGCGAATTGTTTACGAGAGGCGAATATCAAACTCATCGGAGATTTAGTCAAAAAGCAAGAGAGCGAACTCCTCGGCTTTAGAAACTTCGGAAAAAAATCTCTGACAGAAATAGGCGAGTTATTAAAAGGCATGGGACTATCCCTGGGAATGAAAGTCGATACAAAAAAATTAAGAGAGAAGAAATAATATGAGGCATAGAAAAGCAACGGGTCACTTAAATAGAAATAGCAGTCTACGAAAAGCAACTATTCGAGACATTTCACGAGCCATTATCACCTATGAAAGCATTCGAACCACCAAGGATAAAGCGAAAGCAACAAGAAGCTCGGTAGAAAGCCTCATCACTTTAGGCAAGAAAGATACGCTCGCTGCTAGAAGGATTGCATTTAAAAAACTTCAGGATCATCGCTTAGTTAGCTTGCTGTTTTCAGAGATTGCACCCAGATTTAAGGATCGAAGCGGCGGCTATACCAGAATATTAAATCTCAACAACAGACGAGGCGATAATGCTGAGAAAGTGATTTTTGAGTTTACACAATTAAAACCAAAAAAGAAGGCCAAAAAAGAGAAAACAGCAGAAAAAGAATCAGCTCAAAAGCCTCCAGCGAAAGAAAAAAAGCCTCTTCCTGAAAAAGATACACCGAAGCCAACGCAAGAGGCAAAGAAACCGCCCAAAAAAGAAGAGAAGCTTAAAAAAGAAGAAACAAAAAAAGAAATACCGCAGGAAAAAGAAGAAAAAACCAAGAAGAAGTTTTTCAGTGGTTTGCGAAAATTCATTAAAAAAGACAAAGATTCACTCTAGCTACATTAAAAAAGAATGTATCTATCAAAACGGGTTCTTAATGTCTCCCCATCTGCAACTCTTGAAGTCACAGCCCTCGCCAAGAAATTAAAAAGCGAAGGGCATGATGTTGTCAATTTTGCTGCGGGAGAACCTGACTTTGATACGCCTCAGGAAATAAAAAACGCTGCAAAAAAAGCAATCGACGAAGGCTTTACCAAATACACTCCCTCAATCGGTTTTCCCTCCCTACGAGAAGAAATTTCATTAAAATTTAAGCGTGAAAATGGACTGCAATATTCACCCGAACAAATTATTGTTGGCTCGGGCGCAAAGCATTGTCTTTATAACATTCTGCAGGCGATCGCTCAAGAGAATGATGAAGTAATTATTCCAAGGCCTTATTGGGTTAGCTACCCTGAAATGGCTAAACTTTCAGCGGCCACAGCCGTATTTGTCGAAACAACAGAAAAAAATAACTTCAAGATTCAGCCGAAAGATTTATTAGGACTCATTACAAAAAAGACTAAAGCATTAATTTTAAACTCGCCATCTAATCCAACAGGCTGCATATATGATGCGGCAGAATTAAAAGAGATTGCGGATATTTGTGTAAATAAAAAAATCCTTGTTATAAGCGATGAGATCTACGAGAAATTGATCTACGACAATATAAAACATGTGTCGATTGGTTCATTTAACGATAAAATATTGCAACAGACAATAACGGTAAATGGCGTATCAAAGGCATATTCCATGACCGGTTGGAGAATTGGCTATTTGGGTGCTCCTCTCGAAATTGCTAAAGCAATAAAAAAGATTCAGGATCACTCTACCTCTAACCCCGCATCAATAAGTCAAAAAGCAGCTCTGCAAGCCCTCCAGCTTCCTGCTGAGCAAATTGAACAGATGCGGTCTGAGTTTGAAAAAAGGCGTGACTACATACTATCCCGTTTAGATGGAATAAAAAATATTGCATATTGTAAACCGCTGGGAGCATTTTATGTATTTTGCGACATTTCGAAAATATCAAACGATACTAAAAATTTTGCAAAGAAATTTCTTGAAGAAAAAAAAGTTGCACTCATTCCAGGAATTGGGTTTGGTAAAGAAGGGTGGGTTCGCATGAGCTTCGCCACTAACTTAGAAAATATTGAAAAAGGAATGGATCGCCTTGAGGCATGGGTAAAACAATTGCAGAAAAAATCCTAAGCGCTCACGCACATAAAGATCTACACGCAGGCGACTATGCAGTATGCGATGTAGATTTTTGCTTTGGACAAGATGGCACCAGTATGCTTATTGTAGATCGAATAAAAGAGCTGGGAGTGAAAAAACTTTTCAATAGAAGCAAATTCTGCATGGTAATTGACCATAATGCCCCCAGTCCTAGCCAACGAGTTTCAAAAGTACACAAAAAAATGACTAACTTCGCGAGCGAATTCAACCTATCGTTATTTGATATCGGATGCGGGATATGTCACCAGGTTATCCCTGAAAGTGGCTCTGTATTACCGGGCATGCTTGTTTTAGGAGCTGATTCTCACACTTGTAGCTACGGAGCGCTTAATGTTTTCTCGACGGGCGTTGGCTCTACCGATTTAGCAATCACCTTAGCTTCAGGTAAAAACTGGTTTCGAGTTCCAGAGACAATAAAGATTATCGTTGAGGGCAAGCTCCCTAAGGGTGTTTTTGCAAAAGATATAATCTTGCATATAATCGGGGATGTAGGTGCAAATGGATGTACCTATAAAGCGGTTGAGTTTTACGGTGAAACGGTAAGGGCGCTGAGCGTTGAAGGCAGATTGACCATTGCAAATATGGTTGTAGAAATGGGTGCGAAAGCAGGCCTTTTTGAAAGTAATAGTAAAACATTTACATGGCTTAAAAGACATGGTATAAATAAACAGGGCAATCCGCAGAAAGCAGATAAAGACGCGCGATATGAAAAAATTATCAAATATGATGTTTCCAAACTACTGCCCCAAATAGCGCGTCCTCACACTGTGGATAATGTAGTTGCTGTCAATCGCATTGCAGGAAAGCCCATTAATCAGGGATTCCTTGGAACCTGCACTAACGGAAGATTAGAAGATTTACAGGTTGCAGCTACGTTGCTAAAAGGAAGAAAGGTAAAGCCTGGAATAAAGTTTATCGTTGCGCCTGCATCGAGAAAAATTTACCTCGATGCCCTTAAGCTTGGTTTCATTGAAACATTTATTAGGGCTGGTGGAGTAGTGCTCAACCCAGGTTGCGGACCATGCGTTGGAACGCATGAAGGTATTTTAGCTGATAACGAAACAGCGATTTCAACAGCGAACAGAAACTTTAAGGGAAGGATGGGAAACCCTAACGCATTTATTTATCTAGCTTCTCCGGCAACTGTTGTTGCTTCAGTTATTGAAGGGAAAATCAGTAATCCTCAAAAATATTTCAAGTAACTTAAACAGGAGGTAAAAATGCAATTAAGAGACCTATTGATGCTTACCGTCGAGAAAAATGCATCAGATTTACACCTTACCGAAAATACTCCACCGGTGCTGCGCATTGATGGAAAGCTACTGCTCTCGAAACTCGCCCCTTTAACAAGGGACGATACGAAGCGCTTGATTTATAGTGCTTTAACGGATTCACAGAAAGAAATATTCGAGCGAGACAAAGAACTCGATATGTCTCTTGCATTACCTGGATTGGACCGTTTTAGAGTAAACGTCCATATTCAAAAGGGTTCTGTTGAAGTAGCCTTTAGAAGAATCCCTCTTTTTATCCCCAGCGCAGATAAACTGGGAATTCCTAACATCGTATTAGACCTTGCAAGAAAACCGAATGGGTTAGTGCTCGTTACTGGACCTACGGGTGTAGGAAAAACTACTACCTTGGCAATTATGGTAGACCTCATTAACAAAGAGCGCGAAGATATGATTATCTGTATTGAGGATCCCATAGAATTTATTCATTATAATAAAAAGAGCATTATAAAACAGCGGGAGGTATATTCAGATACTCACTCTTTTTCTAACGCGCTTATTCATACCTTGCGACAGGACCCTGATGTTATTGTTGTAGGAGAAATGAGAGACCTGGAAACAATCGCTACAGCCCTGACTGCCGCTGAGACAGGTCATCTTGTATTAGCAACGCTACACACTCCAGACGCACCTCAGACCGTAGAGAGAATTATTGATGTATTTCCTCCCCACCAACAACAACAAGTGAAATTACAGCTTTCTGACTGTATTCAAGGAGTCGTATCTCAGTTGCTTCTTCCTCGGATTGGCGGACAAGGCAGAGTGCTGTCTACTGAGATAATGATTGGAACCCCAGGAATCCGCAACCTCGTGCGCGAACAAGAGATAGAGCAAATTCCAACATTGATTCAAACAGGAAGCCAGTACGGCATGAAAACAATGGACAAAAGCTTAAAAGAGCTATACCAAGCGGGTGTTATTAGCTACGAAACTGCCTTAAGCAAAATAAAGAATCCAGAAGAATTTAAGCATTTATAAGATGAGGATACAAGGCTCCGCATATACGCTGGGAAATGATATTAGCACTGACGCAATCATTTCTGGCCGCTATAAATTTTCGATTACCGATATGAATGAATTAAGTAAGCATGTTTTTGAAGATATCGACCCGAATTTTTATAAGAAGCTAAAACCGGGTAAATCGATTATTGTTGCCGGCAACAACTTCGGCATGGGATCTTCCCGTGAACAAGCACCACTGGTTTTAAAATCGGCGGGCGTGGTTGCCGTGGTTGCAAAAAGCTTCGCGAGAATATTTTACCGCAATGCCTTCAACATCGGCTTACCGCTGGTTGAGACTAACACAAAAGGAATTGCAAATGCTGATTCTCTTGAGATAGATCTTTCAAAAGGAATTCTATACAATAAAAAGAAAAAATCGAAACGAGCAATAAAACCTCTCCCCGCGATTATAAAAACCCTGCTTACTGATGGCGGTATCGTCAACCATTTCAAAAAACATAATAAAATTAATCTATGAGTTATAAAATTACCATTATCCCTGGTGATGGAATCGGCCCAGAAGTTGCAGCTGCGACTAAAATGTGCGTTGATGCAACCGGTGTAAAAATCGAATGGCACGAAGCTATCGCAGGAGAAGACGCTAAAAAACAATTCGGTACCATTCTGCCGCAAGAAACCATCGATTCCATAAAAAAGGATACCGTTGCGATTAAAGGACCGATTATCACCCCGATCGCAGGTGGATTTCGCTCAGTCAATGTGCAGCTTCGACAAACCCTTGATTTATACGCATGTCTACGACCTGCGAAGTCCTATCCAGGGACAAAGTCAATCTATAAAGATATTGATATTGTGGTTGTCAGAGAAAACACAGAAGATTTATATGCTGGAGTAGAATTTGAAAAAGGGGGAAAAGAAACAAAAGAAATCATCAAGCATATCGAAAACCTTCAAGAAAAAAAGATTCGCAGTGACTCGGCAATTTCGATTAAACCTATTTCAGCTTTCGGTTCAAGGAGGATTGTTAAATTTGCCTTTGACTATGCAGTAAAAAATAATCGTAAGAAAGTTACCTTGGTACACAAAGCCAACATTATGAAATTTACCGACGGGCTTTTTTTAAAAGTTGGAAGAGATGTTGCCGAAGAATACAAAAATGTTCAATTCGAAGAGATGATCGTTGATAATATGTCGATGCAGCTAGTGCAGAAGCCTCATAATTTTGATGTTCTGGTTTTACCAAACCTATACGGAGATATCATCTCTGATTTATGTGCGGGGCTTGTGGGTGGCTTAGGCATTGCCCCTGGAGCAAACATCGGAGAAAAAATTGCCCTTTTTGAACCCGTGCACGGTGCTGCGCCTAAATATGCGGGGAAAAATAAGGTAAATCCCGCTGCAACAATTTTATCTGGCGTACTGATGTTGCGCTATTTAAAAGAATTTGAAGCAGCTGATAGGTTAGAAAAAGCAGTCAGCTCAGTGTTAGCTGAAGGAAAATCTGTAACATACGATTTAAAACCACGCAGAGATGATCCTTCTGCAGTAGGCACACGAGAAATGGCGGAGGCGATATGCCAAAAGTTACAATAGTAGGCGCTGGACAAGTCGGCAGCACCCTGGCGATGCGCATCTTAGATTCTGACCTAGCAGATATCATCCTTGTCGATATTGCGAAAAAAAATCTCGAAGGAAAGGTTTTAGATTTACAGGATGCAGAGTCAAGCAATAAGATAAATCGAAAAATTTATTTCGCTGATGACTTCAGCAATGTCGATGGTTCAGATATTGTTGTCATCACCGCAGGTTTCCCCCGCAAACCAGGCATGAGCAGAGAAGACCTGGTGAAAAATAATGCTCTTATAATTAAAGATGTCGCGGTTAAATTAAAGACATTATCTTCTCAACCCATCACCATTGTCGTTACAAACCCTGTCGATATAATGACTGCCTTCCTTCGCGAGCAGACTGGCTTTAGCCCAGAGAAAATCATTGGGTTTGGAATCAGTTTGGATACGGCTCGCTTTGCAAATTTGATTGCTCAGGAGTTAAAAATCAACGTCTCAACGGTAGATGCAATGGTGATCGGTACGCATGGGAAGGGCATGATTCCCTTAGCGCGCTTTAGCTATCATAACGGAGCGCCTCTTACCGACATGCTTTCTCAAGAAAGAATTGCAGATTTAATTGAACAGACCGTTCAGAGAGGCGCAAGAATCGTATCATGCCTTGGAAATGGTAGCGCCTATTTTGCACCTTCTGCAGCACTGTGCAAAATGGTACATTCAATCCTTAGCTCTTCTGGAGATATTACTGCCGCCTCTGTGTATCTACGGGGCCAATATGAACTTGATGATGTTTTTATTGGAGTCCCGGTGAAGTTGGGAAAAAAAGGCGTTGAAGAGATAATAGAGCTGGAGCTAAATCCCGAAGAGAAAAAACTGCTTCTTAATTCAGCGAAAGAACTTAAGCAATGTACGATCTCAGTGTAATTGGCGCAGGGTGGGCAGGATTTACTGCTGCACTAGAAGCGCGAAAAAAAGGTCTGAATGTTTGCCTTATTGAAAAAGATTCCGTAGGAGGAGTCTGCTTACACCAAGGCTGCATCCCTACCAAGGCATTGGTTCATTCTGCAAAAATCGCTTCTCTCTCTAAAAAATCTGAGAAATTCGGAATTAATTCAGAAATAAAAGCTGTTGATTTTAAAAAAATTCAGAAAAGAAAACAAGAGCTAATCAATCGTCTCAAAAAAGGCATTGAGTTCCAGCTAAAGAATAGGGGAATTGACCTAATTTCTGGTACAGCCTCTTTAAAGAGCTCTGATTGCATTGCTGTTGGCGATCAAGAAATAAAAACAAAAATCATTATAATCGCCACTGGATCTCAATCTATAGAATTACCTCAGTTACAATTTGATGGGAAAACTATTTTATCCAGCAAAGATCTTCTTTCTATAGATTTGATTCCGAAAAACTTGCTCATTGTTGGCGGGGGAGTTATTGGCTGTGAATTCGCTAGCATTTTTTCTACATTAGGTTCGAAGGTGACAATCGTTGAGCTGCTTGAGCGAATTTTGCCTACTGAGGATAAGGAAATCTCAAAGAAAATTGAGGTGTCGTTCAAAAAGAGAGGCGTCGCAGTAATGACGAAAACCAATGTAGACAGCGTTGAAAAAAAATCTTTTGACGCAATACTTGTTTGCGTTGGTAGAAAAGCGAGTATTGACAGCGTGAATCTTGCCAATGCCGGAATAAAGACCGAGCGAGGCAGTATTGTCGTTGATGAATTCTTAAGATCAAATATTCCTTCTATTTATGCTATTGGTGACTGTATCGGTGGCTTTCTCCTTGCTCATGTTGCTGCTTACGAAGGAATTGTTGCTGCCAATAATATCGCTGGAGACAACGTTAAAGCTGACTACTCAACAGTGCCCAATTGCATTTTTACCGAACCAGAGATTAGTTCTGTGGGGCTCAGCGAAGATCAGGCTCGAAATAAAGGATACGATACAGCTGTTACAAAATTTAATTTTCTCGCATCGGGAAAGGCTCATATTTTAGACGAGACCGATGGATTTATTAAATTAATTTTTGATAAAAGCACTAAAAAGATTCTTGGAGGATCGATAGTCGGTCCTGCAGCGACCGAACTAATCTCAGTCCTAACACTTGCGGTAAAAACAGAATTAACTATTGCCCAAATTCATGACACAATCTTTGCTCACCCAACCTTATCAGAGGGGATCGCCGAAGCTGCACGAGAAGTCTATCCGTTGTAGGCTGATTGATTTAGGTTTAATTGATTATGGTGCGTCCTTTTCACTCCAAAAAGAACTCCTTGCCAGCATAAAGAACAAAACCTCATTAGATGCCTTGATTTTCTGCGAGCACCCCCATACCTTTACGCTCGGAAGGCTTTCAAAAAAAGACAATATTCTTTGCGGGGAAGAAGGGATAAAAAAACGTGGTATATCCGTAAACCGTGTTGACCGAGGCGGAGAAGTAACGTATCACGGACCAGGACAACTAGTCGTATACCCGATTTTTAATTTATCTCATTACAAGAAAGATTTAAAATTTTACCTCGATACTTTAGAAAACGTAATTATCGCCACGCTATTAAAATGCAATGTGCATGCTGAGAAACGTCCCTCGTTTAGAGGGGCATGGATAGACGGAAAGAAGATTGCTTCCATAGGCATTGCCGTACATCATTGGATTACATGTCATGGTCTTGCGCTAAACGTAAACACAGATTTAAGTTATTTTTCTATGATACGGCCTTGCGGATTGGATATTACCATGACCTCGATTGAGTCGGTTCTCGGAAACACCAACGATATCAGTAAAGTAAAGCAAGTTATGCTTGACAATTTTGTTAAATCATTTAATTTAGAAATTATGGAAGGGGGAAAGTAAAAATGACAGAAATTAAATTACCTGAGCTGGGAGAAGGAATAGAAAAAGCAACGGTGTCCTATTGGTATTTTCAGGTTGGTCAGCAGGTTAAGGAAGGTGAAGATCTGGTAGAATTAGCAACTGATAAAGCCACATTTAATCTACCGTCGCCTGCAACCGGAAGGTTAAAAGAAGTTTTATCACAAGATGGGGATGAGGTTAAAGTAGGACAAGTGATGGGTGCGATAGAATAACTACCTTCATTGGCGGATTAGAGATGAGTCACTATTTATGAAAAAGGTTTTATTTTTATATATCACTGATGTATCTGGTCACCACAGTGCAGTCAACGCTGTCGATCAAGCGCTGAAGCTGTTCAATCCCGAAATAGAGACAAAGGCAGTCAATGCTTTTAAGCACACAAATCCTCTCACCGAAAGGTTGATACATAAGATTTATCTCAAAGTAATTAAAGGAAGACCGCAAATATGGGGACACCTTTATGATAACCCAAAGGTATTTAAAAGACTCCAGGGGATGAAAAGATTTATTCATAGAAAAAATTTCAGAAAAATTGATGAATTAATCGAGCAGTTTTCTCCAGATGCGATTGTCTGCACGCAAGCATATCCGTGTGGCTTGGTTGCAGATTATAAAAGCACCTATGAACGCGACATTCCCCTTATTGCGGTGTTAACTGATTTTGCCGGTCATGCGTATTGGCTGTACGATCAAGTAAATTGTTTTGTGGTAGCATGTAACGAAGCAAAAGAGAGGTTTGTTCGAGATGGAATTCCAGGGGAACGAATCAAGGTATTAGGCATACCTGTTCATCCTAAATTCTCCATACTTCATAACAGAGAAGAGATCGCTAAAAAACTTAATATTGATTTATCTATACCGACCATATTGATAATGGGAGGGGGGCACGGGCTAGGACCGGTAAAAAAAATTATTCAATTTCTTGATGAAATCGATATAAGCATGCAAATAATTGTAGTTACAGGGATAAATGCGTCGCTTCTCGAGTGGCTAAAAAGCATGCAGAATAAATTACAAAAAAATATTGTCGCTTTAGAGTATATAAATAATATTGATGAGATAATGGAGATTTCTTCACTTTTGATTTCTAAGCCCGGTGGGTTGACTTCTTCGGAGGCGCTTTCGAAAAATCTACCAATGATTATTATGAAACCGATTCCTGGTCAAGAAGAAAATAACACAAAGTATTTGCTTAAAGAGGGCGTTGCGGTTAAGGTAGATAGTGAAGAAGAGGTGCCAAAGCTGGTTAAAAGGTTTTTGAGAAACCCAGAACTACTTAACAAAATGAGAATAAAGTCAAAAAAAATCGCCAAGCCGGAATCTGCAATAGAGATAGCAAAACTAATTCTTAATATCAATGGGTAACTATTTATCATTTTTAATCGTAAAATTTTTGTCTGTGTCGCTACCTTTGAAAGCGAGATATGGAGTTGCGCGCTTTCTGGCTGATATCCGGTTTTACTTCGCAATAAAAGATAGAAGAGCGGTTATTAAAAATCTAAAAATAATTTCACCTGAAGGCGATTTGTCGAAAAAAGCTAAGGAAGTTTTCAGAAGCTTTGCGAAATACCTGGTTGACTTTTTCCGTACGCATCTGTTAAACGAGGAGTACATTCAAAAGAAAATTGAGATTGTTGGCCTTGATCATTTGGACAATGCCTTAAAGAAAGGCAATGGCGTTGTTGCCCTATCTGCGCATATTGGTAACTGGGAGCTAGGAGCTGTTATTGTGAGCATGCTTGGATATCCTATTGCTGCCATCGCGCTCCCCCATAAAAGTAAAAAAGTTAATGACTTATTCAATTTTCAAAGAGGATGCAAGGGCTTCGAAGTTATCCCGCTGGGCAGCGCAGCAAGGAAATCTTTTGAGACGCTAAAGAACAACCATATTTTAGCAGTGGCGGGTGACCGCGATTTTGCAAACAGCGGTTTTGTTATGGATTTCTTCGGGAAAAAGACGATGATACCTAAGGGAGCAGCAGTTTTTTCAGTAAAAACAAAGGCACCGATTGTGCCAATCTTTCTTATCAGAAAACATGACGATTATTTTAGATTTATCTTTGGAAAACCCATTGAGCCCCCTAAGAATGCTGATGATAAAGAAGCTCTTTCTGCATATACGCAGAAATGTGTATCGATCATTGAATCGTACATTAGAGCCTACCCAACTCAATGGCTTATGTTTAGAAAGTTCTGGATTGAACAATGAAAATCTGTGTTATTATTCCCTCAAAAAACGAAGCAAAGAATATTGGAAGATTAGTTAAAAAGATCAAACAATTAAATTTGGATGTGCTCGTTATCGATGACGGCTCCGCAGATGATACCGGTAGTCTTGCGAAAAAGCAAGGTGCGATTGTTATCAAAAATGATATCAATCTAGGCAAAGGGATGTCCTTGCGCAAGGGTTTTGAATTTGCCCTGGAAGAGGGCTACACAGGAGTTATTGTTATGGATGGCGATGGCCAGCACGATCCGACAAACATTCCTGATTTCCTAAAGAAATCCCAGACATCAAAAGCAGGCATTATAGTCGGCAATAGGATGAAAAAGCCAGACAACATGCCTTTTGTCAGGTGGTGTACGAATAATTTTATGTCTATGATTATTTCTTCCATGAGTCGACAAAATATCCCCGATAGCCAATGTGGCTATCGATATATTGGCGCCGATGTTCTTAGAAAGATGCGGCTTATTTCAAAGAAATATGAAATAGAATCAGAGATTTTAATCGAAGCAAGCAGAGCCGGATACACCATTGACTCAGTATCCATAAAGAGTATTTATCAGGGTCAGACAAGCAAGATTAATCCAATTATCGATACGTTACGATTTTTGCGTTTCATCATAAGGAAGACATGGATTTCGAGACATTAAGAAATCAAATGGTCACAAATCAGCTTAGTCAACGGGGAATTAACGATCAACGCGTACTGAGCGTCTTTCAAAAAATCCCTCGCCATGAATTCGTTTCAGAGCAATTTAAAAAAAGCGCGTACAATGATTGCCCGCTTCCAATCGGTGAAAACCAGACCATTTCTCAGCCATACATGGTTGCTCTAATGACTCAATGCTTAGGGCTAAAAGGAGGCGAGAAGGTGCTAGAGATTGGTACGGGGTCTGGGTACCAAACAGCAATCCTTGCCGCTTTATGCAAAGAAGTGTATTCAATAGAAAGAATTCAGATATTAGCTGATCGTGCGAAAGCTATTTTGCAGAAGCTTGGTTTCGCAAATGTGCACATAAAGGTTTCAGACGGAACGCTGGGCTGGAAAGAACACGCTGCTTTTGATGCCATTATCGTTGCTGCGGGTGCACCTCGCATTCCGGAAACACTTAAAGAACAGCTGGGTAATAACGGTAAAATTGCCATCCCCGTAGGTGACAGCTACTCACAAACATTGACGATCGTAGAAAAAACTCAAGACAAGTACAGTACTCACAATGAATGCGGCTGCACCTTTGTGCCGCTTATAGGTAAACATGGTTGGAACTAACGAGTTAAAGATTTTAGCGGTGGCAGCATTACCCGTATTTGAATTGCGCGCCTCTATTCCTTTAGGATTGTATTATTGGGGGCAGGAGCAGCTTATAAAGGTATTCACGCTTTCAGTAATCGGCAATTTCGTTCCCATTATTCCTCTTTTATTATTACTAGAACCACTATCAAACAAATTGAGAAATTTCGTTCTGTGGAAAAAATTTTTCGAATGGTTCTTTGAAAAGACAAAGAAAAAAGCTCACCTCGTGGAAAAATATGAGGCATTGGGACTTGCTCTATTTGTGGCTATTCCGCTACCGGGTTCTGGCATATGGACAGGAACCGTGGCAGCAATATTGTTTAAAATAAAATTCCGATACGCATTTATAGCAATTGTATGTGGCATGCTCCTGGCAGGAATACTGGTAAGCTTGGTAAGCGTAGGCGTTTTAAATTTACCTATGTTTATTAAGAAACTCTGAAATGATACACGTCTATACGGGTAACGGCAAAGGGAAAACCACTGCAGCATTCGGGCTTGCCTTACGAGCACTCGGAGCAGGGAGAAAAGTATATATTACTCAATTTGCTAAAGGTGTGCGTAGTGCAGAAGCAAAGGCTATTCTTCAGCTAAAAAATGCACGCATTACCCATTGCGGGAGCAAATGCTTTATCAAGAAAAAGCCTTCTCAGCAAGATATTGATCGTGCACGCAAAGGATTTAACAGAATGATAAAAGAAACCAAAAAGAGAAACTACGATGTGATCTTGCTCGATGAAATCAATATTGCCTTAAGCTTAAAACTTCTCAACCTTAGCAATGTAATTACTTTCATTAATGAATATACAAAAAAATCTGAAATAATTTTAACGGGTAGATCAGCACCTAAGAAATTAATCCAACTTGCCGATTACGTAACAGAAATGAAAGATGTGAAACACCCCTTTAGAAAAGGTATTGTAGCGCGCAAAGGGATTGAATTATAATAGAACATCGATCGTGGTAATACTATGATGTCTGACAAAACATTACAATATTTTCTGATCGGCTCTCTTTGTATTCACGGACTTCTCTTTTTAACGATGCCGAAACTTAATATTGACTTGCTCAATAAATCACTACAACAACTGGAAGTCACCTATCAAAAATTAGAAATAACTTCTGAAATCTTGAGAAAAAAAGAGATTGCTCGTAAACAGCCGGTTGAAGACATGAATGAACTCTCGATTACGAAGAAAGAAAATGTAATAGAGCGTTTTTTTCAAAAAAAAGATTTTTTAAAAAAAACCTTCGAACTTACCAAGAAACCCACGCCTCCGATTCTAGAAAACAAGGAAAAAAAAGTAGTAGTTCCTGAATTGAGCACGACAATAGAAAGCCCCGCATACCTTACTTACTATCAGATCATCAGGGAGAGAATCCGAGACTTGGCTTATCTCCATTACGTGCGCTACCAAGAAGGAGAGGTATTCTTGTCGTTTGTTCTCTCATCGCATGGGTCACTTAAAGACATCAGGATCTTCGATGACAAATCCACGAATGACGCATACCTAAGAGATGTAGCCTTAAAAAGCATTAAAGACGCAACACCTTTTCCATCATTCCCCAAAGAGCTCGAATACCCAGAGCTTTCCTTTAACGTGATCATCTCGTTCGAGGTTGATGATTGACATTGCCATTCTAAGGTGTTATAATAAAAGAACTTCCAGTCGATAATAACCATATGAATAGTCTTTCTTTATCAACTTCATGGAATGCCTTTCGGTGCGATAGCGGCGTTGATATAGTACGTGAAATAATTAGCTTAGGTTTTAAAAAGATCGAACTTAGCTTTAACTTAACAGGTATAATTGTTGACCAGATTGTTGAATTAGCACAAGCAAAAAAAGTTGAAGTAACAAGCGTGCACAATTATTGCCCGTTTCCTGATGGAATAACAAGACAAGCTGCATTGCCCGATTGTTTTTCAATTGCTTCTCTGGACGATCAGCAGCGAACCACAGCCGTAGAATACACCAAGCGAAGCATCGATTCAGCGCAAAGACTTGGTGGCCGCGCAGTGGTCATTCATGCAGGACGCCTTGAAATCGAAGATAAAACGAAGCAGTTAATCGCTCTTTACGATCATGGTCTTCAAGATACAGTGCAATACGCAAAGCTAAAAGATACAGCGATTCAAGCAAGGGCTGCGTGCGCCAAAGAATATCTATCGCAGGCTAAAAAAAGCATAGAAGATTTATCTGGCTACGCTAAGAGCCAAGGAGTGGCGATAGGCATTGAAACGCGATATTATTACCGAGAGATACCTTCTTTTGAAGAATTAGCTATACTCTTTGAACATTTCGACGACGACAATATATTCTATTGGCATGATGTCGGACATGCGCAACTATGGGAAAACTTAGGTTTTATTTCGCACGAAGATTATTTAAAAAGATATGCCGATAGAATGCTGGGAATTCACCTGCATGACATACGGAGAGGCAAAGATCACCTTGCTCCTTTATTAGGCGAATTCGACTTTAAGCGTCTGCTTGGGTATGTAAAGCCACATACAATCAAAGTAATGGAGGCTCATGCTCCCGCAACGGCAGATGATATCGTAAATGCGAAAAAATACATAGAAAGCTTATTGTGCAACTAATCTTATGGAACGAGAAGCTGTGGTAGCAGGACAATTCTATCCGTCAAACAATGCGCAATTACTAAAGCAAATCGAAAGCTTTATTGATACGCCTGTGCAAAAACAAGCTGTAAAGGGCTTGGTGATGCCACATGCCGGCTACGTTTACTCAGGCAAGGTTGCTGCAGAAACCATCTCTTCGGCTGATTTAGAACATAAGCGAATCTTTGTCATTATTGGTCCTAATCATAGAGGACAGGGTAAGCGCTTTAGTATTATGAAAGAAGGCACCTGGAAAATGCCGTCTGGCGATGTGCGCATTGATACTGAGTTAGCCAAAAAAATTCTGGATAGCTCACAATACCTAGAAGAAGATTCCTTAGCGCATAGTGGTGAGCATTCTATTGAGGTACAACTTCCCCTTATTCAGTATTTTAAGAAAGACTTTGCGATTGTTCCAATTATTGTTTACCCTGCTGCTTTAGAAATTTATAAAGAAATTGCTGCGGCGATTGCGCTCTCTATCAAAGAGTCTCACAAAGAAAAAGAAGTAGTGATTATAGCAAGCTCTGATATGACTCACTATGAATCGCAAGTGGCCGCTGAAAAGAAGGATAATCTCGCTCTGGAAGCCCTGTTGAGCCTTGATGAAGAAGAGCTTTTTCATAGGGTTAAACGATTCAATATTTCCATGTGCGGCTATGCACCTGCGGTAATCATGCTGAACGCATGCAAAGCCTTAGGTGCAAAAAATGCTCGATTAATAAAATACCAAACAAGCGGAAGCGTTACCGGTGATTTCTCGTCGGTTGTAGGCTACGCAGGTTTACTTATTGATTAAAAAATGGAAGAACAGAATCAGGGACATAAAGAAAAAAAAGTAGACGAGAGCTGGAAAGAAAAGGCTAAGCAAGAAAAAAAGCCTGACTCTCAAAAACCTCAAGAAGACAGCACCTTTATTCCTCCGGAGGCAAGCTTTACTAGCTTTGTGTATAGCTTAAGCTTGCAGGCGCTTATTTCGCTTGAAGAGATAGAAAGCCCTTTGAGCGGGAAAAAAGAAAAAAATCTTCCGCAGGCACAATTTCTTATTGATACATTAGACATGCTTAAAGATAAAACATTGGGGAATCTTTCATCGGATGAAGCAAGCTTTCTTGATAATATCCTTTATGAACTCAAAATGAAATTTGCAAATAAGGTAGAAGGAAAGGAGAAACTATGATAGACAAAGAACTCCTGGAAATATTGGCATGCCCTGCATGTAAGGCGGATATCGAGCTGAAAGAAGATAAGATTATCTGCACAAAATGCAAAAGAAAGTATCCGATACGTGATGGCATACCGATAATGTTGGTTGATGAGGCTGAAGTATAATTGTAGGCGTGCTTACAAAAAGGAGACTGATTGCATGGATAAAATCCTAGTGATTCACGGGCCGAATCTAAATCTTCTTGGTCAACGCGAACCAAGTATCTATGGAAAATTTTCTTTAGAGGATATCAACAAAAATCTTCTTAAGACCGCGCAAAAAGCAAAAATTCGACTTACCATCTTCCAATCAAACCACGAAGGAGAAATTGTGGAAATCATTGGTAAAGCAAAAAAAGATCGGCATAAGGCTATTCTCATAAACCCCGCAGCGTACACCCACACCAGCGTTGCGATTCGAGACGCTGTTTCAGCCAGTGGCTTACCTACGGTTGAAGTCCATTTATCTAATATCTATGCTCGAGAAGAATTTAGACAGACTTCACTCATTGCTCCTGTTTGCATAGGGCAGGTAAGCGGCTTTGGAATGCATAGCTATACCCTAGGACTTCAGGCAGTAATAAAACAGATAAAAAAGTGACCCCGCAACTAACCAAGCTCATAAAAGAATTAGAGAAACTGCGTCTCGATGCTTTATTGATCACTAATGAAGCTAATATTTCCTACCTGACTGCGTTTGATGCTCAAGACTCCTGGCTCTTTGTTTCGAAGAAGCGGTGTTTCTATATCACTGATTTCCGCTATGTTGAAGAAGCCCGTCACCATCTCAAAGGAATTAAGATTAAGAAAAGTAATGGCTCTATCTTTAATCTCGTCGGAAAACTAGCTCTTTCGCAAAATATTCGAACGCTTGGATTTGAAAGCAGGCATATATCACATGCGGAATACAAAGCAATCAAAAAAGAGCTACCGCGAGCAACGAAATATGTTCCTACTGTTAATGTTGTTGAATTATTACGCCAGATCAAAACCAGCGCCGAGCTTTTTAAGATTAAAAGAGCACTTCACGTAACAAAGCAGTCATTTGGCTTTTTAAAGAATGCTATAAAACCTGGAATAAGGGAATCGGATTTAGAAATTGCGCTGAGTAATTTTATAAGGACGCATGGATGTCGCTATGCCTTTAACCCGATTATCGCTTCAGGAATCAATGCCAGTTATCCCCACGCAAAAGTAACAAACAGGCTTATAAAAAGGGGGGAGCCCATCATAATTGATATGGGAGTTGACTATTTAGGGTATAAATCCGACTTGACAAGGGTATTCTTTTTGGGTAAAATACCCTCTACTGTTAAACACGCCTATGAAATTGTTTTAGAAGCACAGCTTCGAGCAATAAAAAAAATAAAAGCAGGTGCCTTAATTAACGAAGTTGATTCAGTCGCTCGTAATTATATAAAAAGTAAGGGGTTAGGGAAATATTTTGGGCATGCCCTTGGGCATGGAATTGGAAGAGAGACCCACGAATTTCCGCCTGTCTCTTCAAAAAATGAATCAGAATTTGCTGCCGGAATGGTTGTTACTGTTGAACCGGCAGTTTATCTTTCTGGGAAATTTGGAATCAGAATTGAAGACATGGTGTTGGTAAAAAATAACGGATGCGAGATACTCAGTGCCGATATCGATAAATCAAATTAAATCTGGACTCACTATCCTTTTAGATAATAGCGTGTTTTCTATTGTAGGGTATCAACATGTAAAGCCTGGCAAAGGTAGTGCCTTTGTGCGCATCAAGCTTAAGAATCTTAAAACGGATGCGGTGATCGAAAGAACCTTAAAATCAGATGATAAAATAACCGAGGCATTTATCGATGAAAAAAAATTAACCTATCTTTATCGCTCAGGTGATTTCTTCCATTTTATGGACCAAAATACTTTTGAAGAATCGATTATATCCAAAGAACATCTTAAAGATGCGATTGTATTCTTAAAAGATAATCTTGAGGTTTCGGCATACTATTATAACCATAAATTGATAAAAATAATTCTACCAAATTTCATTGATTTTAAGATTGTTCATACAGAACCGGGAATAAAAGGCGATACAGCAAAAAGCGTGTTAAAACCAGCTCAAGTTGAAACGGGAGCCACGGTTCAAGTGCCCCTGTTTATTAATGAGGGAGATATCGTTAGAGTTGATACCCGCACCAGTCAATACATTAGCCGAGTATAGGCGCTTTCGGAAAGGATGCATACATGAATCTTAAAGAAATTAAAGAAATGATTAATTTAATGAATGAAAACAATCTTATGGAATTAGAGATTGAGCGGGCGGGAAGTAAAATTAGATTAAAGAAAGAACTAAGGGAGTCTTCAGAGCAGGCACGATTTATCCCAGAATATAGAATCGAGCAAAGCTCAATGCAAGCACCGCCCCCACAGAAAGAAAGCAGTGAAAAGATACCTTCAAAAACAATAGAGATTAAATCTCCGATGGTAGGAACGTTCTATCGCGCCCCATCTCCGGAGGCTGATCCATTTGTAGATATCGGTCAAGATATTGAAATCGGCCAAGTGATTTGCATTATCGAGGCAATGAAGCTAATGAATGAAATCAAATCGGAAGTCAAAGGAAAGATTACAGAAATTCTTGTTGAGAACGGAGAGCCTGTTGAGTTTGGTCAACCTTTGTTTGTAATTGAGCCAAGTTAATTATGTTTTCTAAAATTTTAGTTGCTAACAGAGGCGAAATCGCCTTAAGGATAATTCGAGCCTGCAAAGAATTAGACATCAGAACCGTTGCTGTCTATTCTGAGTCTGACAAGAATTCGCTGCATGTACGCCTCGCTGATGAGGCAATTTGCATTGGCAAGTCACTAAGCTCAGAAAGCTATCTCAATATACCTGCAATAATTTCTGCTGCAGAAATTTCAGACGTAGAAGCGATTCACCCTGGCTACGGATTCTTAGCTGAAAATCCCCACTTTGCTGAAATCTGTGAATCATGTGAAATTGTTTTCATCGGACCGAGCCCTGAATCAATGAGGCTTATGGGCGATAAGATACTCGCGCGTCAAACCATGAAAAAAGTCGGCCTTCCCACAGTTCCCGGTAGCGCATCGGTAATAAAAGACAAAGAAGAGGCGTTAAAAATTGCCAAACAGATTAAATATCCTGTAATAATTAAAGCTGCTGCGGGTGGCGGCGGAAAAGGCATGCGAGTATGCCACAATGATATTCGGCTCATTAGCTCTTTAATGACCGCCCAATCAGAAGCAGAGGCTGCATTTGGCAACTCTGGTGTATATGTTGAAAAATATCTCAATAATCCTCGGCACATAGAATTTCAAATCCTAGCTGATCAATACGGCAATATCATACATCTTGGTGAAAGAGATTGCAGCATTCAAAGGAGACACCAGAAACTATTAGAAGAGACTCCATCTTCAGCACTCACTCCTGAGTTACGTGAGAAAATTGGAGAGATGGCAGTCAAGGGCGCAAAAGCTGCGCATTACCGCGGGGCTGGCACGATGGAATTTCTATTGAATGGAAAAGGGAATTTCTATTTTATTGAAATGAATACAAGAATCCAGGTCGAGCATCCTGTTACTGAGTTAGTAACAGGCGTTGACTTGGTGAAAGAGCAAATTAGAATTGCCTCGGGAGAAAAACTATCGTTCAAACAAAAAGATATTCAGATCAACGGTGCGTCAATTGAATGTCGCATTAATGCAGAAGACCCTGACAATAATTTTATTCCCTCCCCTGGAAAAATAGAAAACGTTGTGTTTCCTGGTGGCAATGGTATACGGCTGGATACCCATATTTATCCGGGGTATGAAATCAGCCCTTTTTATGACTCACTCTTAGCAAAGCTTATTGTTCATGGCAAAGACCGCAATGAAGCACTTGCTCGGATGCGCCGCGCCCTAGAAGAATTTCTAGTTGAGCCGATTAAAACAACAATCCCTTTTCATCGCAAAGTACTCAGCAATCCATTATTTATTAGAGGTGAGATCTCAACTCACTTTCTCGAAGATGTTATGAAGATGTCGGAGCGTCCGGAGAGTTAAATGAGAGAAGAAAAAAACGACATTGGTTCAGTGAAAATTCATAACAAAGTTATCGCATCAATTGCTTCAACTGCTACATTGGAAGTCGAAGGCGTTAAAGGTATTTCTTCAGGGTTAAGAGAAAATTTTCTTGGTTCATTCAGCAAAAAGGCGTCGGTGAACGGCATTAAGGTACAGGTGAATAATAATGACGAAGTTCAAATCACTATCCCCATAACGGTTCACTACGGCGTTAATGTTCCAGAGATCGCAACAAAAGTGCAAGATAGCGTACGAACCGCAATCGATAAAATGACAAATTTATCGTTAAAAGATATTAATGTAGAGATTCAAGGCATAGAGAGGGGGTAGGCGATGAGATTTTTCACGACATTTGGTATTCTTTTCTACACGCTTATACTGTGTGTGGTGGGGGTGGTAGCCGTTGGGTTTGCCTTAAACTTTTTCCCTTTAAATGACTTAGTGAGCGTGCTAGACATCGGATACAATGACATCAATATACGCATGATTATTGGACTTTTTGGCGTGCTTCTTATTTTAATAAGCCTCTCTTTTGCGCAAGTGATTTTAGGGAGAATGCAGAAAGAAAAGACCATAGCGTTTAATAACCCTTCGGGCCAAGTTACCGTTTCTCTTTCAGCCGTCGAGGATTTAGTCCGCAAACTCACTGCTCCTATTAGCGAGATTAAAGAGTTGCGACCGAACGTTGTCGTGTCAAAGAAAGGGATCCAGATTATTTTACGGGTGATTTTACGCACAGAAACCAACATCCCTGATCTTACATTACGGCTTCAAGAGCTGGTAAAAAGCAAGGTGCAAGAAATACTCGGCGTTGATGAAACCATAACAGTATTCGTGCATATTTCCAAAATCATCCCTTACGAGATCAAAGAAACAAAATCAAGGAAAAAGAAAGAACCTGAAGAGACAGAGGAAGAACCGACGGTTCCATTTCAGAATTACGGAAGAACATAAAAAGGAGGAATAAATGCAAAAAATAGGGATTCTTACCGGTGGAGGAGATTGTCCTGGATTAAACGCGGTTATCCGTGCAGTTGTAAGAAAAGGTGATCAGGAGGGCTATTCAATAATCGGTATTAGAAATGGCTGGAGAGGGCTGATAGAAAAAGAAACAATGCCTCTTAACCTAAGAAAGGCTTCTGGCATCTTACATAGAGGCGGAACAATCTTAGGTACCAGCAGAACCAATCCTTTTAAACATAAAGGTGATGTAAAAAAGGCCATTGCTAATTATAAAAAGCTCAAGCTCGATGCATTGATCGCTGTCGGAGGCGAAGATACCCTTGGCGTTGCAGCAAAATTGGTGAAGAAGGGATTGAAGGTTGTGGGTGTCCCAAAGACAATTGATAACGATCTTTCTGGCACAGATTACACTTTTGGTTTTGATACCGCGGTCAATATTGCTACTGACTGCATTGATAGATTACACACTACGGCTGAGAGCCATCATCGCATCATGGTAGTTGAGGTAATGGGAAGGCATGCTGGTTGGATTTCAACCTATGCAGGCTTAGCCGGAGGGGCAGATTTTATCCTAATCCCAGAGATCCCTATTAACATTGCAGAAATGTGTAGCTCGCTAAGGAAACGTCATAAGAGAGGTAAGAATTTTAGCATTGTTGTTGTGGCTGAAGGTGCGCAGTTTAGCGAAGACGACGTAGTCAAGCAAGAAGAAAAACTTGATGCTTTCGGTCATGTGCGCTTAGGGGGAATTGGAGAAAAACTTGCAAAGATCATTGAGAAAGAAGTCGGCATTGAAACACGTGTAAGTGTACTAGGCCATATTCAACGAGGCGGCTCTCCTACCGCGTATGATAGAATTTTAGGAACGCGTTTTGGCGTGAAGGCGGTTGAGCTTGTGAAGGACAAAAAATTCGGAAAAATGGTGTGCCTCAAGGGTAAAGATATCTCATCGGTAAATATCGTCGGTACGGTTGAAAAACTGAAGACCGTAGATATGAAATTTTATGAGATGGCAAAAATATTCTTTGGGTAAGAAGATATGAAAGAAAAAGTTAAGCAAATTCTGCTAGAATCAATTGCAACGAAACAGGCGATTGCGGAAACACAGGTTGATACCATTATTGCAATTACCAATACAATCGTTGAGTCTTTACAAAAAGGTGGGAAGATTATTTTATTCGGCAACGGAGGATCTGCTGCTGACAGTCAGCATATTGCCGCAGAATTCGTAGGGCGGTTTCAAAAAGAAAGACAGGCACTCGCTGCAATTGCGCTTACTGTAAATACTTCGATTCTTACCGCCATAGGTAACGACTACGGGTATGAATGCGTCTTTTCCAAACAAGTTGAAGCCCTGGCGCAAAAAAATGACATCGTAGTAGGGATCTCGACAAGCGGAAACGCTAAGAACGTAATCAAAGGAGTGGCTCAAGCTAGAGAAATGGGAATTACCACCATCGCTTTAACTGGTGTGGATGGGGGATCATTGGCTAAACAATCAGATATAAGTCTTACTGTGCCATCTAACAGCACTGCAAGAATTCAAGAGGCGCACATCACCATTAGCCACATTATCTGCGAACTTACTGAAGAAAAACTTACCGGATCGTGAAAACTGAACATAAATTAAAAACGCTACGCCAAGCTAGGGTAATCGTATCTCAACTTAAAAAAAAGGGAAAAAAAGTTGTCTTTACAAACGGCTGCTTTGACCTTTTGCACCTTGGTCACATAACGTATCTGCAGGCTGCGAAAAAAAAGGGCGATGTATTAGTCTTAGGGCTAAACAGTGATGCGTCGGTTAAAAAGATAAAAGGGGCAACTCGACCGATTCTTCCTGAATTTGACAGGGCGGGAATTTTGTCTGCGCTAAGCTGTGTTGATTTTATTGTCCTTTTTAAAGAGGCAACTCCTTTACGACTCATTAAGAATCTTAAGCCTAATATTTTAGTTAAGGGTGCTGACTGGAAAACTGATAACATAGTAGGCTCAGACATTGTAAAATCTTCAGGAGGAAAGGTTCAAACGATCACTTATCTTAAGAATCGTTCTTCATCAAAAATCATAAAAGACATCATTAGAAAACATGGGAAAAAATAGCATAGACAAAAATATATTGCGTATCCTCGATGCCAATATTAACCGTCTCAAAGAAGGACTGAGGGTGTGCGAAGATGAAGTACGTTTCGTGTTAAATAGCAGAAACCACACACGACAGTTTAAAGCAATCCGACATGAAATAGTTGACCTTGTTACACAAGCCCCTTTTAGTTTTGCATCGCTTATGCAATCAAGGGATTCGCTGCACGACGTAGGTAGAAAATCTCAACATTCTGAATTTAAGCGGAGTAATGATCTAGATATCTTTTTAGCTAATATTCAACGGTCAAAAGAATCGATTCGCGTAATAGAAGAATTTTTCAAGCTAATCGACAAAAGACTTGCGGAAAAATCTAAAGGTGTTCGATATAAAATCTACGATCTTGAAAAAAAAGTAATTTTATCCCAATACAAATGAAAACACAATTGGAATTTGCAGACGCACGCAGACCTACTCCTGAAATGATAAAGGTAGCTAAAGAAGAATCGGTTACCACTGAGCATCTGTTGAAAGGGCTATCAAAAGGCCATATTGTTATTCCTAAAAATACCTCCCACCGCATAAAAAAACCCTGCGCCATAGGAACTGGCTTAAAAACAAAAGTGAATGTCAACTTAGGAACCTCAACCGATAAATCAAAAATAGAAGATCAGCTGAAAAAACTGGAAATCTCCGTTAAGTATAAAGCCGACACCATAATGGATTTAAGCGTGGGCGGTGATTTAAAAAAAATAAGAAAAGCCATTATTAAAGAATCTCCCATCCCAGTAGGAACCGTACCGATATATGAAGCTGCAATAGCCTGTCAGAGAAAAAACGGTAATTTCTTGCAGATGGATTTTGATCATATATTTGACGTCTTAGAGTCTCAGGCTCAAGACGGGGTTGACTTCTTTACGATTCACTGCGGCATTACCCTGGAAGGTGTTCAGGAACTTAGCAAGAAAACAAGAATTTTAGATATTGTCAGCAGGGGTGGAGCAATTATTGCAAAATGGATGCTACATCACAAAAAAGAAAATCCTTTTTATGTATATTTTGATAAAGTTGTAGCGCTTGCAAAAAAGCACGATATTACATTAAGCCTAGGAGATGCATTGCGACCTGGTTCGGTATTGGATGCCTCCGATGCGCTACAATTTGGCGAGTTAGCACTTTTAGGGAAACTCGCAAAATTTGCTCGGAAAAACAGTGTCCAGGTAATGATCGAAGGCCCGGGACACGTACCAATTAACGAAATAGCAGCAAATGTGCTTCTAGAAAAACAACTCTGCGATGGCGCTCCGTTTTATGTTTTAGGACCCCTGGTAACTGATGTAGCGCCTGGCTACGATCATATTTCTGCAGCAATTGGCGGAGCTATTGCGGCAAGTCATGGTGCGGATTTCTTGTGTTACGTTACACCAGCTGAACACCTTAGGTTGCCAACGCTAGAAGATGTAAAAGAAGGTCTTATTGCAAGTAGAATCGCTGCGCATGCTGCAGATTTAGCAAAGAGTGTACGAAAACAGACGGATTGGGATAAGGCAATATCTACTTCGCGAAAAAATCGTGATTGGAAAAAACAGATTTACCTTTCTATCGATGCTGATAAAGCTAAAAAATACAGAGACTCTGTCAAAGCAAACAGGCTTAATACCTGCTCAATGTGCGGTGAGTATTGTTCAATTAAGTTAATTGAAGAGGGCTTAAAGGAAGCAAGCTCAGTTTAAAAAAAGAAACTATATCTTTATCGCATTTGCGATAAAGATAGAATACAATCGCGCGAGCGTAGTTTAGTGGTAGAACATCAGCTTCCCAAGCTGAACGGGGGGGTTCGATTCCCCTCGCTCGCTCCATTTATTAAAATTATAATGAAAATTATTTTCCGCGTAGTTATTATTTTGATTTTTTCAACCATAAGTCTATCATGCGTTAGCCGCACGGTCGTAAGCCCTCATTCGGTCACCATTCCCACTATCATACAACCAAAAGTACCTGGCATATATCATAAAGTTGCCCCTCAAGAGACCCTGTGGCGCATCGCAAAAACCTACAATATTGAACTTGATGAAATTATAAGAGTAAACAGAATCCCTAATGCTGCTAAAATCAATAAAGGGCAATTGATATTTATCCCAGGTGCAACCGAACAAAGAAGAATGCAGACGGTTAAAACTACTGCAGGTCGATATGAGCGTTTCATCTGGCCTGCAAAAGGTAAAATTATCGCCTACTTTGGACAAAAGTTTAACGGAAGAGAAACTAAAGGAATTAACATTCGCTTGCTATCCGAAGAAAACATTTTTGCCTCAAGAAGCGGAAGAGTCTCTTTCTCGGGAGAAATCAAAGGATACGGAAAAAGCATTATTATTGAGCATGGTGACAACTTATCAAGTGTTTACACTAACAACTCGAACGTGTTAGTAAAGCCACGGGACTACGTCGAGCAAGGAATGATAATTGCGAAGGCTTCCAGAAGCAGGTCCACTAGCAATTACTTGCATTTTGAAATCAGAAAAGAAAATAAGCCACAAAATCCGTTGCACTACTTACCCTAATGAACTTTATAGATAACCCCACAACGCTATTAGGTAGAGAGAAGGCATTAACCCTTCTGGCAAAACGTATTCATGATTTCAAAGAGGGATACCGTCAGAACATAGCGCTTATTGGTGAAGAGCTATCAGGAAAAACATCGCTCTTGAAGCACTTTATTAAGAATCTACACGAAAGCCACCTCGTCACTGTATACATTGAGGTTATCGCTTTTGAACACAACCATTTCTTAAGAAATCTTTTACGTGCAATTCTTTTTAATTTTATCAAGACAAAAACATTTCTAAAGGATGATAGCTTGGATTATTTAATAGCTTCTGCCGAAGAGATCATTCCCGGGTCTATTGACCTTGTAAAAAAAATAAAGCAGAACATTGAAAAAGGGAAAATTACTGAAGCGTACCGAGAAATCATTGACCTACCTGACCTGCTATCAAAAGAAACAAACCAGTGGTGTGTCATCATTATCGATAATTTTCACAATCTTGAAGAGCTGAAAATTACCAATCCCTACCAAGAACTTGGCAAAAGAATCATGTCTCAAAAGAAATGCATGTATATTGTTGCAAGCTCCTCAATATTTAAAGCAAAGGAAATCTTAACCGAAAAACTCGCGCTTCTTTTTGGCAATTTTGAAATTATTGAAATAGGGTTGTTCAATGTTGAGCAGAGCCTTTCTTTCGTAAATGTTGAATTTGAAGGCCTCCAGATAGAAGAGAGCTATAAAAAATTTATTGTTGATTTTACGAGCGGTCACCCATTTTATCTAACTATTGTATGCTCAAAATTAAAAAATATACTCGAAAGCAACAATGTACGGGGCGTATCGCTAGGAATACTAATCTCCTGTTTCGAAGAATTGCTCTTTTATAAATGGGGAATCTTAAACCAATATTTCTCAAACTATCTTAATAGAATTTCGTTAGGAAAAAATAATTATATTTTTATTTCGATTTTACTTGCTCTTGTAAACGGAAACAATAAAATTAATGAAATCAGCACTGCCCTCCACCAAAAGAAAGAAGATGTTTCCATTAAGATGAACCGGCTCCTCGAGCAGAATTTACTTTCCAGAAACGGTAGTTTTTACTACATTTCGAGCAAGCTATTTAGATTTTGGATCAAACATGTTTTTCATTCGCGTCTTGCTACCATAAATCACGACTCTCAGTATCAACTCAATGCGTTTCGCAACAGCGTTAAAAAGGAAATAGATAATTTCATTGATGCTGACAAAATCGATGCATTTGAAAGGGTATTTGAGCTATTTAACCTCTTTCACAACGAATCGGTTCAATTAAATGGTCACAAATACAGGCTTTCCCACTTAAAAGACGTACGCAGATTTTCATTAGACGAAAATAAAAAATGGGCAATAGCAGATTCAATGAGTGCGCTATGGTTCATACTTCTCAATGATAAAGACTGCAAAGAAGAAGATGTGATAAATTTCCTTTCTGAGTGTCGAAAACATAAAGGAAAGCCACAGCGAAGAATCGTGGTTTCGCTCAACGGCATCGAAGCCAATGCTAAATTAAGGGCCCTGGGAGAAAAAATGTGGGTCTGGAGTGCAAAAGAGATAAATGCGCTCCTGAATTTGTATAACAAACCCTTTATTATAAAATGAAAATCGGTGTTTTAGCAGATACTCATATCCCCATTCAAGCTAACGATATACCTAAAAAAGTCTATGATATACTTTCTGATGTTGATTTAATTATACATGCAGGCGATGTGGTTAATATGGACTTTCTAAAAAGACTTAAAGAAATTGCGGAAGTAAAAGCTGTGCATGGCAACATGGATTCTTCAGAGGTAAGAAAAGCTCTCCCTGATAAAGAAGTTTTAGAATGCAATAGTTTCAAAATCGGCGTAACACATGGGAGCGGCCCTCCTATTAAGCAATTGGAATCATTAAAAAGTTATTTTAATGAAAAAGTAAATGTTATTATTTTTGGTCATAGCCATGTCCCTGTGAATGAGACAATTAACGGAATTCTTTATTTTAACCCCGGGAGCCCTACCGATACGGTTTTTGCCCCATATAAATCAGTAGGTATCCTTGAGATAAATGGCACCGTAAGTGGCACAATCATCCCTTTAGAAACATGAATAAACTTTGGGCACCCTGGAGAATAGGATATGTGCAAAAAAAACAAAAAGGGTGTCTATTTTGCCGCGTAAAGAACTCAAAAAAAGATTCTAGAAATTATATTGTTCGTCGAAGTGCGTTTTCTTTTTCAATACTCAACGTGTTTCCGTATAACAACGGACACGTAATGGTGGTGCCTTATCGGCATGTGAAATATCTAGATGCGCTTCGCGAAAATGAATTAAAGGACCTTATGCAATTATTGCTCAGCACAAAAAAGAATCTCAATTCAATTTTAAAACCACAAGGATTTAATATTGGCGTTAATGAAGGAAGGTGTGCAGGGGCAGGATTTGTAAATCACGTGCACATTCATATCGTCCCACGATGGAATGGAGATGCCAACTTTATGCCCGCTGCTTCTGGCGCAAAAGTTATTTCTCAGTCATTAAACGATCTCTATAGACGACTAATGAAATGATATCAAGAAAGCAAATTGAAGAATTCGAAAACCAAAATCTAGCGCCCTATGCAATGCATAGCAAGGACACCAAGGGCAGACAACATAAAGAAGAGGCTCACGATTATCGCTCTGCGTACCAACGCGATCGAGACAGAGTAGTTCACTCCGCTGCCTTTCGGCGATTGGAATATAAAACTCAGGTTTTTGTAAATCACGAAGGTGATTACTATCGCACTCGACTCACGCATACCTTAGAAGTTGCTCAGATTGCACGCACAATCGCTAGAGCACTGAGACTCAATGAGGATTTAGTCGAAGCGATAGCACTCGCTCATGATGTGGGACACCCTCCCTATGGTCACGCGGGAGAATCAGCCCTAAAAGAACAAATGGAGGGGCATGGCGGCTTTGAACATAATTTGCAAAGCCTAAGAGTGGTTGACGTGCTCGAACAACGGTATCCTGGATTTAAAGGATTAAATTTGTCGTGGGAGGTTAGAGAGGGATTAGTAAAACATTCTGGTCGATTTGATCGACCTCCACAAATTCCCAATGGCTTCGATTCTCACTCCCAACCCACGCTTGAGGCTCAAGTAGTCAATATCGCCGATGAAATCGCTTATGATAATCATGACCTCGATGATGGTATTACTTCAAATTTAATCAACGTAGAAGAATTAAGAGCAGTAAAATTATGGGATGATCTGTATATTTCAATTAAAAAAAGGCATAGCAGTATAGATAACAATATCTTAAAATATCAAATTATTAAATCCATCATTCAACTCGAGGTAACCGACCTTCTTACTGAAACTCAAGATAAAACAAAAAAATTAAAATTATCCTCGCTACACGATGTGAAGTCTGCTACAATTGGCGTTGTTTCTTTTAGCAGCACGATGCAATCTCAACGCGAAGAATTAAAGCGGTACCTTGCTGACAACCTGTATCACCATCACCGAGTGAACCGCATGGCAAACAAGGCAAAAAGATTCATCGAGGAACTTTTTAAAGTGTACCTCGAAGATCCAAAGCAATTGCCGCCGTCTTTTCAGGAGAGTATTGCGCATGACGGCAAGGAAAAGGCAATCTGTGATTATATCGCGAGCATGACAGACCGATTTGCGGAAGATGAACACAAAAAATTATTCGACCCATACGAAAAAGTATAAATTAATTCTGTCGATCAACCATATGGTATATCGACTGATAAGCTCTACCTTTGACCTGAAGGAACTCGCACTTCGACTGGCTAAATTGATAACGCAACTGCTAAAGGTAAACTACTGTTCCATAGTGTTGTTCGACCACGCTAAAAGTAATCAAATAATCAAAGCAGAGGTCAGCGGTCAAAAGAAACATATCGTCGAGAAAAGTAAAAAACGCGTTAGTGCATTTGAGGCAAAAATAATTAAAGCCGGTACCTCCCTGCTTACAAAATCATGGGTGTGCGTCCCATTAGTCGGTGAGGATACACTCGGCGTTATTCTAATAAAAGGAAAAAAGAAGCCGTTTGAGCTCTTTGACAAAGAAGCACTAACTGCGATCGCCGAACAAGCCGTTGTTGCAATAAAAAATTTGCAGCTCTATGAAGAACAGCAAAAGTTGATTTTTGGAAGCATTAAATCTTTGGTTACCCTGCTCGATAAAAAAGTACCCCATACGTATACCCATACCCCAAGAATCAGCCGTATTATCTTAGGCATCGCAGAAAAAATGCATCTTTCTGAAAGCCAAATGCGTATTTTGCATTATGCAGGGCTTCTTCATGACGCTGGAAAGATTGACATCCCCCTGGAAATCCTAACCAAGCGAAAAAAATTAAGCCAGGAAGAATTCAATATTATAAAGAGCCATCCCTTAAAAGGCGCGGAAATCATTAAGCCTCTGGAAATATTAAAGCCTCTTGTTCCTGTCATCTTATATCATCATGAGAAATACGACGGTTCCGGATATCCTTCAGGATTAAAAAAGGGCCAGATCCCCCTTGCGGCTCGAATCATGTCTGTGGCAGATGCCTTTGAAGCGATGATGGCTCAAAGGCCGTATCGAAAAAACCTTATTACTATAAAAGAGGCCATAGAGGAGATAAAAAAGAATAGCGGAACTCAATTTGACCCGAAAGTCGTCAATGCGTTTTTGGAACTTACCAAAGAAAAGAAATTTAAAAAATACTTGAGTAACAACAAGTAAAGCTATTATAATAGATAGCATGGAGAAAGGCAGGAAGCAAATTCAATACGAATTTTTTAGAGGCGCAAAGGAATCGCACCAAGAACAGTCAAAAAGAAATTTTATTGATATTTTTAGAATTTCGCTTAACCCTGAACACGTTGTGCTTGGCGCTGTTTTCTTAATACTAACAGTCATCATCAGTTTTTCAATCGGGGTAGAGAAAGGCAAGACAGTCGTCGCAAAAGAAAATAAAGCTGTGCCCCTAGAACAACCAGTTGCGACACCTGTGCCCGTAACTCAGAAAACTGGACCTACACAAGAAGCGATTTCTACACCACCTGTTGAAGAGGCAGTTGCAACAATAAAAACCAAGGAAATCAAACTTGGGAAATATACTGTTCAAGTCGCTAGTTTCAAGAAGGAGTCTTTTGCTGAAAAAGAAGCTCAGCGTCTGCAAAAATTGGGACATGAAATACTCGTAATGCCTAAAGGTAAATATAATATTGTTTGTGTGGGAAACTTTGAAACCAAAAAAGAAGCAGAAAGATTAATCGGAACACTAAAAAAACAATACAACGATTGCTACATTAGGAGGCTCTAACAATGTCAATTCATCGCTCGCTCAAAGGAGCGGAAAAAGGTAAACAACAACGCTCTGTATTAAAGCTGATAGAAAAAATTAAACACCTAAAAGATAAAGATATGTGGAATGAAGGTGATTCCGTATTCGGATTACCAAAAATAAAAATCCTTAAGATTAAATTCAAGAAAGAAAAGCCCGTTGCTGAAAAAACAGAAGAAGCAGGCGGCGCTCCTGCAGAAGGAACCACCCCCGCTGAAGGTGCAGCAAAACCACAAGCAGATTCAAAATCGAAAGAGTCTTCTAAATAACTTCTATCGAGCATACGCTATGCGAAAAAAAACGGTTATCGTAATTGGTCTTGTCTGTTTGCTTTTTTGCAGCGAGGCGCTATGCAAAGAGCAATTTCCTGCCCTATATCAGATCAGCGTAGATAAAAGCAATATAAGAGCCGGCTATAACATTAATTTTGAAATCCTCAAAACGGTTGAGAAGGATGAAAACATAATAGTGCTCGATAAACAATATGGCTGGTATGGCGTAAAACTACCTCTCGATGTAGCCTGCTATATAAGCAGCAAATACGTGCTTGTTGATAAAATAAACAAAGCACAATCTGCAGTTACTGCAAACAGAGTAAATGTTCGAGCTAGGCCAGATTTACACTCAACTGTCCTATGTCAGGTAGGCACGATCAATAAAATAAATGTGCTTCGACAAGAAAATGAGGACTGGTATGCTATTGAACCGCCCGCAGAATGCATAGGCTGGATCTCCAAAGAGAATTTGGAATTTGCATCGTATGACATTATTGAAGAAAAGCTTGCTCCCCAACCAAAAGAAGAGACGCAACCCCAAGAAACAACGCAACAAGCTGAAACTGCTGTTGCTCAACCGAAAGAATCAGAGCAAGTACCTGATACAACCAAAGAATCTTCTCACGAATCTAAAAAATCACCGGAAATTTTTACAGGTACGGGTATCGTGCGGCCAATGGGTATTTTTTTTGGTAGAAAAGGAACTCACAAGCTTGTACAAAATAAGAAGCTTGCCTGTTATTTGAAAGGTGATAAAAAAGCACTTGATGCATTCTCCAATCAACGAGTTGAGCTCTCCGGCACGATTGTAAGCCCGCCATCTGCACAATATCCAATAGTGGCTGTTGATACTATTACCCGCTCTCAATGATTTATATTCTTCTTTCATTAGCCCTATTTGCAATCACCGTTGCAATCCATGAATGCGCCCATGGGTGGGTAGCCAATAGGCTTGGAGATCCCACTGCTAAATTCTCTGGTCGCTTAACCCTCAATCCCCTTGCTCACATCGATTTATTTGGAACCATTATCTTACCCTTGTCGCTGGTGCTCATGAGATCGCCTTTCGTAATAGGCTATGCGAAACCAGTACCGATCAACTTTGCAAATCTAAAAAATCCAAAAAAGGATATCATCTGGGTAGGACTTGCGGGACCGCTCGCGAATATTATTGTTGCAATTGTTTTAAGTAGCATTTTAAAAATTACAATGCCGCTCGTCGCCTATCAGGTAATCACAATGGCAATTTTTTATAATTTACTGCTTGCTTTTTTTAATCTCATACCGATTCCACCGCTCGATGGCTCCCGCGTTGTCTTTGGACTTTTACCCTATCGCTATTCAATGCGATATGCTAAAATAGAAAGATACGGGTTCGCTATTATTATGTTTGCGGTGTTCTTTCTAGGCTTGCTAGACAATATAGTGCTTCCCATGGTATATTTAGTCGCAAATCTGCTGGGGGTAAGTGGAATATGAAAAAAGTTAGAGTGCATTTAAAAAACAAAGCGTACGAAATTATAATAGGTTCTGGTGCTCTAAAAGATGTAGGCAAAAGACTAAAGGCGCTCACTGTTGGAGAAAATGCAGTAATTATCACCAATGATAAAATAAAAAGCCTTGTGGGCAATACGCTAAGCAAGATATTAACAAAATCTGGCTTTTCTACTAAGTTCGAACTCATTCCTGATTCCGAAAAAAGTAAATCCCAAGCACAAACATTTAAATTAATAAATAAAATCTCTCAATACGATATCAAGAAAAAGATTTTTATTATTACCCTCGGGGGAGGAGTCGTCGGAGATCTGGGCGGGTTTGTCGCAGCGATATATAAACGGGGCATTAACTACGTGCAAATCCCTACGACGCTGTTGGCCCAGGTAGATTCGGCAATCGGAGGCAAAGTAGCAATAGATCTTAAAAATGGGAAAAATTTAGCCGGCGCTTTCTATCAGCCAAGAATAGTTATAAGTGACACAAGCATACTGACTTCTCTCAGTAGACGCCAAATAAGAACTGGCCTCGCAGAAGTGATCAAATATGCAATAATAAAAGATAGGTTTCTTTTCGAGTATTTAGACAAAAACCATAAACTCATCTTAGGCCTCGATAAACAAAAGCTTGAATTTATAATTCATCGCTGCAGCCTTATTAAAGCAAAGATTGTTGAGCAAGACGAAAAAGAATCAAAAGGCATCCGGACGATACTTAACTTCGGACATACTATCGGCCATGCAATCGAAGCTGCAAGCGGATATACGCGCTATACGCACGGAGAAGCTGTGGCAGTTGGAATGGTTGGTGCTGCAGATATCGCTGTTAAAATTGGTTTGTTAAGCGCCAACTCACTTCAGCAAATCAAGGCACTCATCGAAAAGTTTGGCTTACCAGTTACTGTTCGAGGCCTAAACGCCAACAACATCTTAAAGGCACAAAGTTTCGATAAGAAATTCATCAACAAAACAAACAGATTTGTTTTGCCGCGCAGCATAGGAACGGTTGTTGTTCGCGAAGATATTCCCGCAAGAACGGTTAAAAATGCAATTATTCGTTTAATAGATTAGAACCTGGTGAGAAAAGAGGGTCGGTTATCTGAGCCTTAAACTAAGGACTTCTCCTTTAACATTGAGAATGACTTCGTTTGCTGAAACACTTACCACTTGAATCCCATCGAAATAGTTTCCAGCCTTAACAATCTGATCGTTAATTAAAGCAGAATACTCGCCATCCATAAGAAAAATACCTTTTAGCTGAGGCCGATTGAATTTAATTGCTCGGGAGATGCGACCAGAAAAATCTTTAGGCTTTGTCGTAGATTGAGAAATATCGACGGGATTACGCAGTAAAAGTATGACCACGATGCCGCAGCCAATAAACCCTAAGCCAAGAAAACCTATAAAAAACCAAAGCCTGCTCTTAGTTTTCTTCTGCGAGGCCGGCTGATCCTTAGGCAAGGTGAATTTCCCCTGCGTTTTTTTTAAGGCATCATAAATAATGCTCATTTATCTCACTAATACACTGTTGTATCATCTCCGCGCCGAGACTCTTTTTTTCTTTTACAAATCCTGCTAAGAGCGCTCGATCACAGAGTATGTTGATTAACCGAGGAGTGCCCGATGAAAAAGAAGCAATCTGATCTACGGCTTCTTCGGTAAATAGCGCGTTCCCGTTAGCGCCGGCAACTTTTAGTCGATGATCGATATATTGAGCTACTTCACCTTTATCTAACGGATGAATATGATACCGAACAGTAACTCTTTGGGTGAGCTGACGAAGCTGCGGAAGGGCAAGGTTCTGCTGTAATTCCGGTTGTCCCACAAGGACAATTTGAAGAAGTTTTTCTTTTTCTGTTTCTAGGTTCGAAAGAAGCCGTATTTGCTCGAGTTGCCGCGGGTTTAAATTTTGTGATTCGTCAATAATCAAAGCAACGTTATTTCCAGCATTTGACTCTCGAAGCAAAAATTTATTGAGCTCTGAAATAAGAAAGATCCTCGATTTCTTGATAGGAACAAGGCCAAAATCTTCTACGATGATTTGCAATAATTGAAGCGAAGAAAAATTTGGATTAAGGATAAACGCGGTCTTTGTTTTCTTATCCAAACTGCTCAAGAGTGTCCTGCAGAGCGTTGTTTTACCTGTGCCGATTTCTCCGGTAATGACCATGATACCTTTTCTCTGATCAATGCCGAATACTAAATGAGAAAACGCCTCTTTGTGTTTCCTGCTTAAGAAAAAGAAAGAGGGGTCAGCGGTTACGTTAAAAGGTTTCTCTCGTAGGCCAAAAAATTTTTCGTACATCCTTTTATGCTCCTATTTCACTTTCAGTCAAGATATTGAGCTTCTTCAATTATACCATACTTTAGTGGTTTGTAAACACCGACTTATCTTACAAAAGCGTCGGTAAAAATGATTGAAAATTCAATTTTTTTGTGCTATAGTAACGCTGATCACAAGAAGCAATGCTCGAGATAAGGAATTGTGGCAGATGAATATACAAGAACCATGCAGTGACAGACGAAGGTTTGCGAGAGAAGATGTGCATGTTCCGGTACGCTACGAAATTAAAGCTTCTAAGCAGTTCGGGGCAACGCTTACCAAAGACATAAGCGAAGGTGGAATCAAAATGACCCTTGAGCGCTTTCTTCCTTTGCACACAGAAGTTAAGCTCAATATCAATCTTGAGGAAATCGCAACATTAGTGCATGCACTCGGTTCGATTGCGTGGCTAAGGCAAATCCCTTATTCTGATCGATACCAATTAGGTATCAAATTTCTGGAAATGGATGAGAACTATAAAAAGAGTCTGCGAGAATACCTACGGCGAAGACGCCTAAAAGCAGCGTTTAGTCTCTAACTATTACCATACAAAGCATGAGAAAGGTTAAATATGGCACTCAGTGAAGCAAAAAAAGCAAGAAAAGAAGCAAAAAAAGCAAAAAAAGAGCAGGCAGCAAACTGCGCAGCGTGCAAGAAATCAATAAAAAGAGTTAAGCGATACTACCGAGACGGAAAATACTTTTGCAACAAACGATGCTGGAAGACGAAGAGTAAAGAAGGTGAAAAATCCAGTGAATGATCTACGCAGTCAACAAGAAAGAAGAAGTCATCCTCGGCTCGAAAAAGATATTCCTCTTAAATTACGTTTTGGTGAATTTGATATTGTCACTAAGACAAAAAACATAAGTTGCGCCGGGGTATACTGCTCTGTCGATCGCTATCTAGAGCCACTGACGAAATTAAAAATTCTACTGCTGCTTCCACTGAGCAAGGAAAAGAAAGTCATTACAAAAAAAGTTCAATGCAATGGAGTAGTAGTGCGAGCAGAAGGGCCCTTTCCCAACCCACATCATTATGATATCGCTATCTTCTTTAATGATATTGAGAAGAAGGAATCGAAGAAAATTGCAGATTTTGTTAATTGTGGTGCAAGGTAAAACGCAGAGCTAGACTGCCTTCGATACATAGCGGTATCTACCAATCGTAACCAATAGTTATGAAAAAGGATCAAAATATTTATCCGGTAAAACTTTTCATCGGGATGATTTCTCAAGATCCAGACTTTTTTCTTAAGGTGGAACACCAAGTCAGGAAACGATTTGGTGCACTTAGCATAGAAACTGAAGTACTCCCCTTTGACTACACCGACTACTATAACCAAGAATTAGGCTCGCCTCTATCAAGAAAATTTATTAGCTTTGAAGGACTAATTAAAGCAGAGGCTCTTGTTACTATCAAGCAGCACACCATGAAACTTGAGAAGAAAATGAGTAAAAACAATAATCGCAGTGTCAATATTGATCCAGGGTATTTAACCGCGGCAAAGGTGGTGCTTGCTAGTAGCAAAAATTACTCACATAGAATTTACTTGGGAAAAGAGGTATTTGCAGAAGTCACGCTTTATTATCATAATACAATATTCCAATATCTACCCTGGACTTATCCCGATTATAAAACGAAGAAATATATTGAGTTTTTTACCCACGTGCGCACAATATACTTAGGCCAACTAAAGCATCTACACGAACAATCACAGAAAATTAATATACTATGAACAAAGCAAAAAAATGGTATAATAGCTACTGAAAAATAAAGCAGGAAACTCATTCACTTGTATGTAAAAAGCTAAAAAGGAGAAAACTATGGAAAAAATTAAATTTGAATTCACCTTTCCTGAAGAATTAAAGAATGAACCCATATTTTATCTCCTTGTTAAAAACTTCGATATCATTCCCAATATAATCGAGGCGTCGTTTTCAACTGATACAGGATGGGCAGTGTTAACCCTAGAGGGAGAAGAGCAAGAACTAAAAAAGGCCATTGATTATTTAAAATCAAGAAAAGTATCAATGAACATCTTAGATAAATAAAAAGCTGACCGCATAAATGAAAAAAGAGGTTCCGTTAAGTCAATCGCTCAGGCTCATCAATAGTGGTAATGTCATTCTCGTCACATCGAGTCATGAGGATAAAGCAAATATTGTAACCCTAGCCTGGAGTACGCCGGTTAGCCGGACTCCTGCGCTCGCAGGGATTAGCGTAGCAGGCAAGCACCTTTCTAACGAATTAATCAAGAAATCAAAAGAATTCATCATTAACATACCTTCGTTCGACTTATTAGAGCAAGTTGTATACTGCGGCTCTCACTCTGGCCGCCAGGTCGATAAATTTTCAGCCACTGAACTCTCTTCCGGAAAAGCAAATTGCTTAGACAAAACTCCTTTAATCAATGAGTGCATCGGACACCTAGAGTGCCGCGTAAGAGATATTTATGAAACAGGAGACCACACCTTGTTCATCGCTGAAGTAATGCATGCGTGCGCGAAAGAAGGTTTTTTTAAGGATATCTGGGATATCACTAAAGCAAAGCTGATCTATCATTTAGGAGGAAAGTTTTTTGCCTCACCTGAAAAGATGACAGAGATCTAACATTACGCTAAGGAGGAAAGAATGGATCCAAGCATGCCATCAACATTACCGCCATCATTCATTATTATTGCCGGATTGATTCAATTTGCACTCTTTGTATGGCTATTTATTTTTCCAGTGCTCATTATTAGAAAACTCAACGAAATTGCTGATGCAGTAAAAGCTAAATCAGAGCTGTAATCATGGATAAGAAACTTACCTCAAAAAAAGTACGGTATGAGCTTCAGGATAATGGCGATTTTATCATTGAAAATTATGATTTAGCAAAACCTTTCTCGAGTTTTTTTCCTGGGGTTGCAGGGGTATACGGAATTCCTTTGTGGGTTTTTTATGTGAATCGGGGTCAATGCATTGCCAGCTTTGGTTCAAAAAATAAAGATGGCGCAATCATGGAATTCTTTCCTGCCAACAAGGCGTATCAGAACACCTCCCTTCATGGCTTCCGGACATTTATTAAAGCAAAAAAGAGAAACACCGTACATTTCTACGAGCCATTTCAAAATAACTTTTTTAATACGCGTTATACTGTACAACGGAAGATGATCATCGCCAACTCTGAGCTGCGCTTAGAAGAAGTAAACCACTCGTTAGGTATTGCGGTCACGGTTACGTATTTCTCTATTCCCTGCGAACCTTTTGGTGGGCTTGCGCGAGTAGTATCAATTAAGAATGTCTCAAAAAGGCCACTTCCCATTGAACTTATTGATGGGCTCCCTATTATCATTCCTTACGGCGTAAACGACAGACTGCTTAAAGAAATGAGCCGTACGCTAGAAGCTTGGATGAACGTAGAACACCTGGACAAAAAGAATGTCGCGGTGTACAAACTAAAGGTTTATGTTTCTGACAAGCCGGAGGTTATCAATGTTGACAAAGGAAATTTTTATATCTGTTTTCATAAGAATGCAAAAAGAAATGTTTTAATTAAACCAATCGTCGAACCCGAATATGTATTTGGGCCAATTACTGATTTTACGTATCCGTTTGAATTTTTTAAAAACGCTCAGTTCACACTTCCAAAACGGCAGATAACTGACAATAAAACACCCGCGGCGTTTAGCTATCTCAAATTTCATTTGAAAGACAAGCAAGAAAAACAGATTTATTCTGTCTTTGGCCATGCGCATCACGTACAACACTTGGATCAATCGATAAAATCGATTTCCAAAAGCAACTATTTTCAAGACAAGCAAGAAGAGAATGCAAATCTTATTGATTCAATTGCCGATAAAATGTTTACGGTAAGTAAAGACAATCGGTTTAATCTTTATTGCCGTCAGACATTTTTGGATAATACGTTACGCGGTGGGTTACCTATTGTGCTTAATCATGAAAGCTCTCATGCCTTTCATGTGTATTGGCGCAAGCACGGCGATTTGGAGCGCGATTATAATAATTTTCTGGTTAACCCTACCTATTTTTCCGAAGGTAATGGGAATTACCGCGATATAAATCAAAACAGAAGAAACGATGTGTGGTTCAATCCGCTGGTGAAAGATACCAACATCTTATTGTTTTTTAATCTCATTCAAGCTGATGGATTCAATCCGTTAACCTTTCGCGGTATCCGCTTTGTGCTCAAAGACCGCAAGAAAGCAAAGAGGCTTTTCAAAAGAACTGTCTCGGGTAGAAACGTCGATAAAGTGCTTTCCATGCTTACAAAGCCTTTTGTACCGGGAGAGCTTTTTGAACATATTGCTGACAACAATCTTAAGCTCAAGGTTTCTAACAATGATTTTATTTCACGAATAATCTCAATGTGCGAGGTAGTAATCAAAGCTGCCCACAATGAAGACGCGATAACGGCAGATGGCTACTGGACAGATCACTGGACTTATAATACTGATGCTTTAGAGCGTTATTTATCGCTTTATCCTGAAAAATTGCGAGAGATTCTATTGAATAAGAAAGCTTTCGCCTTTTATGATAATCCTATAGTGGTGCTTCCCCGAGATGAGAAATATGTGATAAAGGATAACTGGGTAAGACAATTTCCCGCAATTGGCTTAAGCCTTAAGAAGAAAAAGATGCTTGAGGCCAGAACCAAAAAGATACATTGGATGAGAGACAACTTTGGAATTGGAAAGGTGTATAAAACGAATCTATTAGCTAAAATGCTGTGCCTCGTATGCAATAAAATTACTGCGCTCGATCCTTTTGGCATAGGCATTGAAATGGAAGCAGATAGGCCTAACTGGTACGATGCGCTTAATGGTCTTCCGGCGCTGTTTGGTTCGTCGCTTAATGAAGCATTCGAACTTAAAAGACTGGCCGTACTCCTGCATCGCTATATCGCTACTCTAGATCTTTCCGATGCTTATGAGATCGCTGTGTTCGAAGAGTTATTTAATTTCTTTAAGCGCATTGATTTACTTTTAGGTGAGTGGCAACAAAACAATAAAAAAGAACGGAATAGACAATATTGGGATACAAGCAACACCTCAAAAGAGGCGTATCGAAAGAAGATCGAGCTCGGCGTCAGCGGTAAAGAAAAACCAATACCCATACAGCAAATTAAGCTTTTCTTGAATAAAGTGATTGAAAAATTAGATGATGGGATTAGAAGAGCATATGCCTATAGTCCAGATAAGGCAATTCCTCCTACCTATTTTTCATGCGAGGTCACAAAATTTAAACCTCTCTATAAAAAAGATACCCAGGGTAGAAAGGTGGCTAAGCGTAATCAATTCAATCTTTCTTGCGTGAAACCGATAGTGTTTAGGCAAAGATCACTTCCGCTTTTTTTGGAAGGTCCCGTGCACGCGTTGAAGCTTGAGGAAGACAAAATAAAGGCTCACAGACTCTATAGAGCAATTAGAAGAAGTCAACTTTTTGATAAGAAGCTTGGGATGTACAAGGTTAGCGCATCCTTAGAGAAAGAACCAAAAGATATCGGCCGCACTAAGATCTTTACTCCTGGATGGCTTGAAAATGAATCAATCTGGCTCCATATGGAGTATAAATTTTTGTTAGAGTTATTGAGAAAGGGGCTTTACGAACAATTCTTTAAAGAACTTAAAAGTGTGCTTGTGCCTTTTCAGAAACCAGAGGTTTATGGGAGAAATATCTTAGAAAATTCGTCATTTATCGCCAGTAGTAGCAATCCTGATCCGAAACTTCACGGCAACGGCTTTGTTGCCCGCTTAAGTGGCTCTACTGCAGAATTTCTTCATATCTGGCTGTTGATGACAGCAGGAGAGACACCTTTTTTTATGAATGAGCGAAAAGAGCTCAATCTTAAACTTGCTCCTGTTTTACCTCAATGGCTTTTCACTAAGAAAAAACAAAAACATTGCTACGCTCGTAATGGAAAAGAAGAAGAAATAATCTTAGAAAGACATTGCTTTGCATTCCTGTTTCTTGGTAAAATGCTTATAGTCTATCATAATCCGAGGCGGAAAAATACCTATGGAAAAAATGGAAGCAGACCGTATTTAATTCTGTTGACGTCAAACGGCAAGCAAATAAAGGTAGTATCTGATTGCATTCCTGCTCCGCACGCTGAGAAGATTCGCAATTGTCAAGTAGATAGGATTGATATTTATTTACAATAAATTTTTTTAAGGAAAACAAGAAAGGCGGAAGAATGAAAGCATTAATTTTTTTACTCTGTGCATGCATAATGGTGTGCGGCTGCGTTACCGTAAAAATGCCTGATCCAGCCCATGACGATTTTCCTTATAACAAAGTATTTAGTGCTGATTTTACCTTGACTCTCGAATCTACATTAGAAACGCTTCGGTCTCTTGACTGGGAAGTTAGCGAGGTATCACGATCTACCCTTATAAAAAAAGATAAAACACCAAGGACTATTCCGCAGTTGCGTGCGTATATTTTTACCAACATCAAGCAGAGACAATTCATCATCACCTCAACCTATTCAACGATAAATGCGCGGGTCGAAACCATTGATGAAAAACGCACTGCGGTATCGCTACGCTACCTTGCGATGACCCCCATTCTTCCATTTTTTAAAGAAAAAATAAATCACTCTAACGACAAACTGGTAAAAAAAATTTACAAAAAGATCGAAGAAGTTATAGGCACCCAAGAAAGATAATTCTCTAATAATGTTTAGGCAAAAGGCGCGCTTCCAGTGGGGCGCAATCTTAGGAATATTTTTATTGATTTTTGCGACACCAAGCATGAGTGTCATTTTGATCGGACTACCTATTATCATGCTAGGTGAAATAATACGTTTCTGGGCCAATGGATGTATTACCAAAACCGAAAGCCTTACCACGTTCGGACCGTACGCCTATGTCAGAAACCCACTCTATTTAGGGACTAACACAATGATGGTAGGATTTTGTATTATATCAGGCAACCTGTGGGCGTCATTGATTGTAATGAGCGCATATTACACTATCTATAGACGACAAATCTTAGCAGAAGAATCTGACCTTGAGAAACTGTTTCAGGATGACTACCGCAAATACAAAAAACACGTACCAAGGATTATCCCTGCACTTAGAAGGTATCCCTTTGCAGAATCGAAAGGTTTTCGCATGAAAAAACTGCAACGCAATAAAGAAGTCGCAAACGCTTCCTGGGTCCTGGTTTTACTGGTCGCATTTTATTTGTATAAACTTAAAATTGCCCCATTATTCTATGAAACCATTTAGAAAAAAATACGTTTTTCTGAATCTCGCGTTGGTCTCAATAATGCTTTTTGGCCTAGCCTCGTCAGCGTGCGCTCAAAGACCAAAGAATGAAATATTTACTTTTATGCAACTAAGAAAAACAGCAGCAAAAACTTCTCGGGACAAAAAGACAGTCGAAGCTAAATTCAGCGTTGCCGAATATTACTTTAGGCAGAATACCTT
>JBHPFN010000002.1:0-87282 GCA_042571725.1 Candidatus Omnitrophota bacterium | reverse complement strand
ATTCTTTAAATTTCCGAAAAAAACCTATTTTTTTTGGAAAAAACTATTTTTTTTGAAAAATTTTATCTTTTTTTGAAAATTTTGAAATTTTGGAGGGAAACTTATTTTTTATTCGAAGAAATTATAATGTCTCCCCACGCGCTTAACACATCGCGCATGATAATTATAATCCCTTTTATAAGTTTTTGTGATTTAGTATAGGTAATTGCTTTTGCGATGTCGGATTTTTTCTTTACCCGATTTGCAATTGCGGTCGCGTAGCTATCTGCAACAATTGCAGAGCGAGCCACAACTACGATAGCATCCGCATTGCCAAAACTTAAGGAGTGACCCACGGTACCCGATGAGGTACAGATGCCTAAAGGGGTACGTTGCGCAGAGATTTCCAGCGAAAGTGTCCCTGAAAACTTAGAATCCCCGGCATACACTCCTATGCGTCTGTTCTTTTTTGTCTTTATAAATATGTCTCCGCCGTTTTCTATAATCAATTCATCGCATTGCTTTGCTAAATCATTAGCAACGTATTGAGACAACGCCCCTGCAACCGAAGCCATAGGGCCAACGCCTGCCATCTTTGAGGCGAGAATCATTTCCTTAATAATTGCGGGTGCATTTTTTTCTGCGGCAATCGGTTTTAATGCGGTTAAGAATTTTTTATTTTTTTTAATGTACTGCTCGATCTGCGTTCTATGTTTTGTCACTAACGCATGCACATATTTTTTTTCAAATGCGCTATCGCTTAAAACAAAAAGATCTGTTTCGCGTTCAACAATTGTAAGCGCATGAAGCCGTGCTGCATCCGTCCACTTCCGATAGAATCTTTCCTGATAGGCATTGGTTTTCATAATCAAAATCTCTAACAGATCCGAGGCAGGGGATCACTGGTAAGCATATCGACAATGCGCACCCCCCCGGAACGCGTGTTAAGACAAACCTTCCCTCGTGGCGCGCGAACAACTTCTCCGATAATCGCAGCTTTCTTTCCCAGCGGATGCCGTCGCAAAAGTGCGAGTACGGCTGGGGCTTTATCTTTTGCTACCACAACGATAACTTTTCCTTCGTTAGCGATATACAAAGGATCTAATCCTAAAATTTCACACGCCGCGCGCACCGAAGGTGTTATAGGAATACTTTTTTCTTCAAGCATAATGCCAAGATTATTATGATCAGTAATTTCATTAAGGGTTGTTGCCAATCCCCCTCGAGTAGGATCGCGCATAAATTTTACAGCTGATTTTATCTTAAAAAGTGGCGCTACTAAATCTCTCAGTGGTGCGCAGTCGCTTTTGACGGAAAAATCAAAATCAAGCTGCATCCTCTCTTTCATCACCGCAATGCCGTGCTCTCCGACTGGTCCGTTGATAATAATTTTATCTGACGGCTTGATATTGCTCATGCGTAAATCAATGCCACTCAACACCTCTCCTATTCCGGCAGTATTGATAAAAATTCCGTCGCAGGATCCCTTCTCAACAACCTTAAAATCTCCGGTTGTAATGTGTACCCTTGCGCGCTTTGCTGCTTCTTGCAAAGAACGCGTAATCCTCTCAAGCTTTTTTATCTCAAAACCTTCCTCAACAATGATTGCGCACGATATATAATAAGGCATAGCCCCCATAACACTTAGATCGTTTACCGTCCCGTAAACTGCCAGCTTTCCGATGTCTGAGCCGGGAAAGAATAAAGGCTTTACCACAAACGAATCTGTGGTAAATGCGATTTTCTTACCACCGACTTTAACAATGCTTGCATCGCTCAACGTATTTAAATACGGGTTGGCAAGATGCTTTACTAAGACATCCTTAATAAGCGAATGCATTAATTTTCCGCCGCTTCCGTGTCCTAATAAAATTTTTTTCATCATGATGTTTTTAACGGTGTTTACTGACACCGGCCCTTTTGCAATACGAAAAAATCTTACACATGCTGCACTTCGGACCGATAGGCGCGCATATGTTCTGTCCCCAGGTGACTAAAAGATAATTATAGTCTTTCCAGTAGCGTTTCGGTAGTTTTTTTCGCAGCGCCATTTCGGTGTCAAATGGCGTCTTGGTTTTAACAAACCCAAGGCGGTTCGAAATCCGGTGCACATGCGTATCCACGCAAACGCCGGGCTTATCAAACCCTTCAGTTAATACTAAATTCGCGGTCTTTCTGCCAACTCCTTTTAAACTCAGTAGCACATCTAAATCATCCGGGACCTTACCTTTGAAATGCTTCAATAAATCAATGCAGATCTGTTTTATATTTTTTGCTTTTGTTCGATAGAATCCAACAGGATAAATTGTCTTGGCAATTTTTAAAACGGGAAGCTTGCTCATTGCGCGCGGTTCACGCGCCAGAGAAAAAAGCCTTCGGGAGGCCTTGAGCGTAACGTCATCTTTAGTGCGCAAGCTTAGTATACAGGAAATCAATACGTGAAACGGGTCATGAAAATCCAGTGCGATTTCAGTGACCGACGGCGTTTTTAATCGCCGTGTCTCCTTTTTAAGAATGCGTATAATATTACTGATAGAATCATGCTTTACGTTCATAAAAACCTATATCATCGCTTCTATTAATTCTTTGGGAATCCCGATATCCACCACATACAGCTCTCCAATGCAAGAAGGTCCTAGCCGCTGAAAAAACCCAGTTTTAGGAAGACTAAAAGTTACTGTTGCAATTGCTTTTACACAGATTCCCAGCATCTCTCCTGTGGTTGCATCGAGCCCTGAGGGCACATCAACGGCAATAATCGGTTTGGCTGCCTGAACGATCGTCTCTAGTATTGTACGCGCTGGTTCTTTAATTTCGCCTTTGAGCCCCACACCAAAGATTGCATCAACTACAACATCGCACTCAACAATTCTCTGTCGCATTTTCTCCAGCGATGGCTTTCCCACCACTTCCTCAACCGTACACGAACGCTTCTCAAGTTGCGCTAAATTAAGTCCCGCATCATGCGTAACCGCTGACTTTTCGCCTAACAAAAATACACTTACCTGGAAGCCTTTTTGCAGGAGCTTTCTGGCGACAACAAAACCATCACCCCCGTTATTGCCTTTACCGCAGACGATAACTGAACTTTTTCTTGCGCGCCTATTAAGAAACTGCTCAACAATCGTAGCAACCGCGGTCCCTGCGTTTTCCATCAGCCACAGAGAATTTATGTCATACTCGTTGATTGTCTGGTGATCTAGTTTCTGTATTTGTTCGCTGGTTGCTGCTTTCACGGAAAAGGAATGTGGTTGGGTTTGTGTTTCGAAATGATGCTACTGATTATCTTCTCTCGTCTTCTTTTTAAAAAGATCCAAAAATCTATCTTCGTATTCCTTGTAGGCATTCCACTCATCGAGCTCTTTTTTTAACATACGTGCCTGGGCAATATCTTGTTTCGCTTGTTTAAATAAAAGCTCTATTTTTTTGCGCGCGGACTCAGGTACGTTACTCTGCGCAGAAAGCATTGATTTTATCTTGCTGATCTCCTCCTCGGAAATCGGCTTTGCGTGCTCTTCTTGCGGGGGCATTTTTAAATATTCGACCAGCTTGTCAATTTCTTCCTCCATAACTTTGCCGGCCATCTTTAATTCTTCGAAATCCACCCCGATTCCTAAAAACTTTGCCATTACCTCTAAAACCGCTAATGAAGATTTAGGGTTTTCAATATGTATCGCATACAGAGGGATTTCTCCTAATATACACGCCCCGGAAAACCCCGCCTGTTTAGCTAATCCCAAAAAGAGCCCGTTGAGACCGCTAATCTGGCCTGTGGTTAACACTTTTACCTTTGAGTTTTTTATCTTTTCGTTGAACCTGCGATGCGTTGCTGAAACCCATACGTTTGGCTCCTGATAATGATCAATCGGCAGCGGCATCGCTGCAAAGGTAAACACCATATCGACCGAGAGCCTTCTGATAAACGAAATAATTTGCTGAGAGTACTCAATATTTTTCTCCTGCAGCGGCTGCGCTTCACTGACAAAAATAACAATGTCGTTTTTACCAAGTTTATTTTTCCAGAAATAAAATTTCCCCGTGGGTAATTTCGGTATTTTTATGCAACCCTCTTCAATCGTAGCTCCCAGCGGCGAAAAATAGTCTCCCGCATCGAGCCGGGCAAACTCTTGGGCTTTAAGTTTATCCTTTAAGAACAAAGCAGACTTTACCGCCACGCTTCCCATGCCGGGCCAGGCAGCAATAAAGATTACGTTCTTAAGTCTAGGAATCTTCTGTATTTTTATCATACTGCTTCCCCAAATAAATATGTTTGCTTATTTTTACTAAACAGTATTACTGTTCGATTCATTATAGCACGTTCCCTTGCAATTGCAACTATGAAAATTGTTAAAAAATGATTAAAAATACCCTTCTTTGCCCTGATCTCTATTAATATATATCTATATAGTCTCCCTTGAAAAAACTGAGTTTTGTGCTATACTTTTTGTATAAGATATAGTACAATATCTTGTTGAAAAAGGGTAAACCATCTGTAAGGGTGGGGCACAAAACTTAGGACCCTAATGCGGCATCGGGGCAGCCGGGTTGCCAACAAGAACGTTGCTCACTGCAACCCATCCATTATAGAGTATGGATGGGTTTCTTAATTATATGCCAATACAAACGGAGGTCTACATGAACAAAAAAGCATTCACCGTATTTGAAGTGCTCGTTGTTGCAATGATTATTGCGACTCTTGGCGGCGTACTTACCGCAACCGCGGTAGTCGGCAGAAATAGCTTTCTTATAAACTCCGCGTATTCCGATTTAACCGTCAGTACCCGTCAGGCAACCGCTAGAATCACCCAGGATTTAAAAGGTGCCTATGCGGATACGATCACCATCACCCCCTGTGCAGGTGAATGTGTCGGCGATAAAATTGAGTTTTCGCTCCCCATCATAGATGACGAAGATATCGCAGGGACATACTTTACCTCCGGCGACGTGCTCAAGCTCGGAGCAAACAGTTTAAGAGGTGCAAAATATGCATATCAGGTACCTGCCGTCGGCAGCAATCAAGGCCGCCTTATTAGAGAAATTCCCCGAGAACCGGTATGCGGCAACGGTTCCTGCGAACCAGGAGAACACTCGTGTAATTGTCTTGTAGATTGCGGCGGATCGTGCAATCTTTGCTTCGTTGCAGGCACACCGATTCTCATGGCAGACGGTACAAGCAAATCAATTGAAGAAATCAAGGTTGGCGATACGGTCTTGGCCTTTGACCAAGAGACGGGTGAAAACAAACCAGACAAGGTTACCGAAGTCTTTGAACACACAACGGACAATTATCTTTTGATAAATGGACACCTCAAGATAACCAGTAACCATCCCTTATTCCATGAAAACAAGTGGGTTGAAGTTGGGTTGCTTAAGATAGGCGATGAACTCACTAAGGTAGACGGAACCAAAGAAACGATTACAAGCATTGAAAAGATTGAAGCGCCTGTATTAGTAAATAACTTTACAGTGAATCCCTTGGGAACCTACTATGCCGATGGAATCTTAGCGCACAATAAACCCCACATTTGTTTTCTCGGCGGAACTCCTATCCATATGGCAGACGGCACTACTAAACCCATTGAAGATATCAATGTAGGTGATATGGTTCTGGCATATGATGAAATAAGTGGTAAGAATACCCCTGACAAAGTCAAGGAGGTTTTTGTCCATACCGCTGATGAATATCTTGTGATCAACAACCATATAAGAGTCACCTCAGAACACCCCTTCTTTATTGAGGGAAAATGGGTAAAAGCAGGTAATCTTAAAATTGGAGATCTGCTTACCACTGTAGACGGCAGACGAGAAAAAATTGCTGATATTATTCCCGTCAGAAAAAATGCAATGGTGTATAATTTCAAGGTCAATCCCAAACACACCTATTATGCGTACGGTTACCTTGTACATAATGGCAAAGGCGGCGGCGGCTGTTTCCTCGCCGGCACCTCTATCCTCATGGCAGATGGAACACTCAAGCCTATAGAGAATATCGGGGTCGGAGATATGGTAAAAAGCATTGATGCCACAGACAGAATTACTGCCAGCGCGGTAACCAAGCTACTGGTCCATCCTGATACCAAAGAGTATCTGCTGGTTGAGACCGCTGACGGCAAACAGCTAAGAGTCACCAGAGAGCACCGGGTTTTAAGCGGTGAAGATTACAAAGCGATCGGCACCTTAACCATAGACAGTCCGCTTACGCTTCTCAAAGACGGAGAGCTTATTGAGACCGCTATTACCTCGATGCGCAAGGTTAAAGATTCTAACACGGTCTACAACTTTGAGGTAGAAAATACCCACACCTACTTTGCAGAAGGCTATGCGGTGCATAATTCGAAGTATTATTATATGCAGTGTCATAACCCCCCTTGCGACTGTCCCCCGCACTGTAAAATTATTCCTAATTTTTTTAAATCGCTCTTTTCTGTTCCGGAGGCGTTTGCTGAAATATTCTTTACCGAACAGGTGATAGCGCCCAATATTGATAGTGTCTACTTCACGCCTCTGCCGGATGCAGTTTCGCCTGAGGTGATTAAAATAACCATTACAGCGAAAAAGAATGTTTTTCTATTAAGCAAAGAACTCGAAGTAACATTATATTCTGCGGCTAAACTTAACCGATAAAACAAAAGAGGTATCCTTATGCTAAGAATGCTGCGTAACAAAAAAGGTGTAGCGCTTATCTTTGCGTACACAATGTTGATCCCCGCGCTGGTCATGGTTGCTGCCTTTTTCAATAAAAGCATAAATGCTGTTCAAAACAGAGTCGCTCAGCAGAACAACATGGAGGCCAAGATCGCTGCAGATGCAGGAATTATGCTTGCAGAGCATGAAATGACAAAGGCCGGTGGCTGGAAAACCCATAATATACAGGGCGATAATAGCCTCTTGGCTGTGTTTAAGGACGGTGAGCCGGTCCCGAATGTTACCTTAAATGGCTTTTGTGAGATCGACCAAGATGTCGGCTCAGAAACGTATGGCTGTTATGTACCCAAGGGAGGAAAGGTCCAGCCTCTCACAGGCGCTCGGTTCGCAGTCAAGGCATTCATGAGCCCACATGGCGACAGCATAGTATATTCAAAAGGATTCAGTGAAGCCGGAGAAGCAGAACGCCTTGTCGTCTCTAAACATTCTGCTCAACATCTCTACGAATATTTTTTGTTTACTCCTAATGACTTTGCATTACGGTCAAGGCGCTGGTACGCAGACAACGGTAAGATGCACACCAACGGGAACTTCACCTTCCTTGATGATGCTGAAATCTTCGATGTCACTGAATTCTCCGCCGCAGAACATATCGAATATTACTTTATGAGTTATCTGCCTGAGGATCATATCGATGACTTCATGGATGAAACCGCTGGCTGTGAGGGCTGTCCCCACGAGACCTGGAGAGACTACTACTTTACATGGCACGACCCCTGGATACCAGCCAATGCGGAGCCTGACAGCGGGGAATCCTTAGAAACATATGCAGGAGGGGTATTTAAAGAGTACGCGTATTGGAATAGTAACTACGGCCGCCTTTACGGAGATGCGTCACACTTAAGGACCGCAGGCGGTGCTCTCTGGGACCCTGATAATGACCCTGACCCAACAGACAATTCACCCGATACCCAGCCTGAAAATTATGTGGACGATGCTTCGATTGCAAAGATTAATACCTTCACACTCCCCAATAGGTTTGCTGAGGCCTCATACTGGACTAACAAATATTGGCTACCGGCCCTCCAGCACAACTACGACCCTCCCGGGGATGAGGAGTTCGTAGAGGTAACTCATCTTAATACCTTGGTGCCCGAACAGGCTGCTGCTTTAATGGCATATACAGCAGCCATCCCAGAGCTTGACGGAGTAATTCAGGAAAAAAATTCCGGCGCTAAGGCAATCAAGAAACCCAGCATTAACGTAAATGCGTATGCAGCTGCTGCGGCAAATGGCGGAACCGTGATAAAGGGTGGGTGCGGTGAGACCGTATGTCATGAACTTAGCATAGAAACAGGTGGTGTCAGCTATGGGGCCGCGGGTGTACCCGCCACAATTACTGTCGATGGCCACGTTGTTGCGGTGGCAAAAACCTTTAAGAATGCCTATAGCACGAATACTAATGAGGTGCTCGAGATAGATGTGGGTGAGATGATTGCCGCAGGCATTATGCCTCCTAACGGTATAATCTATTCACGGCTTGCCCCCATCGTTGCAGTTAATGCTGAAACGCTGCCTGAAGGAGGCCTCACATGGGTAACTCGCAAAAACTTTCACCTTAAAGGAGATTACAACACAGTTGATTGGCAGCCTTCGGCAGTAATCTGCAGCAAGGATGTCTATACGCTCTCAGATATGTTTAACTATCCGCAAGCGGTTCCTATAACCGTCCATCATCTTGAAAATCCTTATGAGGCGGACTGGAAAGTTATCAATGAAGGAGGAGAGTTTGCTGTAGATCCGGAACCCGGTATGTGCCCTGAGTGTTACAACTGGATGGCTAATCTCCAAGGGCCGTTTCCAGGCGTTCCTTTGTATATCGGAGAGATGCCTAATAAGGTAGACAGGGCCTATACCTATAACATCTCTATGATAGGCCCGCTCGCGTTCGAACCAAAGGTATTAGAGCGCTGGCGATACTTTGGAAATGACGGAGATATCTCCAGTCCCCCCAGCGTTCCGCGAAACCGCAGAAGAACTATTGCAGGTTCTATAATAAACACCAGCGAACTAGGATTTCCTTCACCTGATTACGCCTTCGCTCTCGACCAAGAGGTTCCGCGGAACGGGAGGAATAACCCTGGCTGGCCGTATAACTATATGGCCGCTTCAGGACCAACAGGCCCAAAAAACATATTCCAGTTCGAATCACGCTATAGTCAACTAGGGGAGTATCCGCCGGGCTCTGATCTTTCTTTCGCTCAATTGCTCTACCTGGAAGTCCCCAATACAGAACTCAATTGGAACTATTATAACGACGCGTATAATTAAAAGTTACTACGGCAGTTTTGAAAAAAGGAGGCAGACAATGAAAAAGAACGCTTTTGCATTACCAGAGTTGTTAGTGGTTGTTGTGATTTCTGTATTTTTAATCGGCGTAGTTGCCGCTACGTTTCTGGTGGGGAGAAACACCTGGTTAAGCAGCAAAATTTCTATTGAGTTACAGCAGAAGGCACGCTTTGCGATGGATAAGCTTACGATGGAACTGAAGCAGTCTCAATCATCCCATGTATTTATTGAACCCTGCGAGGCCTCATTCTGCGTAGGCGACTTGATTCGCTTTCAGACTCCTCAAATAACCGACGACCCGGTCGCCGGGACATACTATTTCGAAGACTCTGACGGCCTGCTTAAGTGGGGAGCTGATGGAATTCTCAATCAAGACATCATCTATCTTGTGCCCCACGAAGATTTCTCTGAAGAACATCAAGGCAGGCTCGTAAGGTTAGTGGCAAAAGAAATAACCTGCCCCAACGGTAGCTGTGAACCTGCGTTGGGAGAAACCTGCTCAAATTGCCCCGACTGCGCTCCTTGTTCGGGCGGCCCTTGTTTTGTGCCGGGCACCTCGATTACCATGGCCGATGGCACTTCAAAACCTATTGAACATATTAACGTAGACGATGAGGTCTTAGCCTTTAACGAAGAAACAAAACAAACAGTAAAGGATGCGGTAAAATACGTTTTTCTCAATACTGCGGATAGGTATCTTATCGTTAATGGCGCCCTGAAGGTAACTCCTAATCATCCGGTATACCATAACGGTCAGTGGGTGGAGATCGGCTCTTTAAAGATAGGTGATGAGCTGCTCAATCAAAAAGGCGAGCTTGAACCTATAAGCGATATCCAAGAAGTCAAACTTGATATGCCGATAACCGTCTACGACCTCAATGTCAATCCCTACCACACCTACTTTGCAGAAGGGTATCTGGTACATAATAAAAAATTGATAATAAAACAAGACAATCCTCCCTATGGCTCTCTGCTCAAGCGCTTTTTCAGTGGCGTGGTCTTTGCGCAGCAGCTCGGCGCTGAAGACACGTACAATATTACCGTAATCGCTGATGATATTACCAACATTGAGTTTGAAGGTTTGAGCCTCAACGGAGATGTAAAAGACTACAATCCAGATTTTGTAAATATAAATATTGCCGCTTCACAAGACTCAATGGTAGGAAGGCTGTTTCAATTCATGCTTGAAAGCTCAGTATCGCTGAGGAACTAACTTGCGACCACAACAAAAGGAGATGATTGCCATGAACCGCATTGCTCAACACAAGGGATTTCTTCTCATCGGCACATTTATAACGTTAATAGTGCTCACCGTCCTTGCTGGGGGGATATTTGCCAAAAGCATCAATGAAAACATGGTGGTGAAAAAGAATATTAGCAAACTAAGCGCCATGTACAATGCCGAAATGGGCGGTGTGTGTGCCCATTATGAGCTGGTGCGTCACGGCACGTACTGGGTTACCCATTCCGTTGCTGAAACTGGAGATGACCCTCTTCTGCTGCTCAATGGCGGAGTAGCGCGTGATGTTATCTTATCAAGTATCGCAGACCACGACCCGGGAGCATACGACGGAGCGTACCGGGCGCTCAACGGTGAATTTCTTGTCAAGATCTATATAGATCCTATTGATGGACAGTTCATTATCCTCTCAAGAGGAATCAGCGCTGACGGCGATACCGCTCTTTTAGCTTCGAAAGTAGCAACAGCGTCTCTCTACGAATACTTCTGGTTTAATCCCGAAGACAGCTGGCCGTCGTGGACTACTTATGAAGCCAATGGCGGCAAGATACATACTAATGGAAACTTAGCATTGTATGACGGCGTAAAGATTCTTGATGTAAAAGAACTTACTGCCGCAGGATATATTTTCTATCGGCAATCGACTTTTCTGCCGCCTGATATTACTGAAGCCTATGATGAAGGTGGCGCTCCCCTCCCCATGCCCGCCGGCATAACCTGGGAGGATATCGTATTCTGGTTGCGCGATCCTTGGAAAGACCCGATGGATCTTGACATATATCCATACTACAACAATGTAGATGGTCGCGTCTCAGGAATGCAGGGTGGATTGTATATGGATAACCCGATGCCCGAAGGGGACGCGTATGTACCATGCGAAGGCGCATTTGCTAATTGCTACCTGCCTCAACCAAACCCGGTATTGGCAGGGGGTCATGATGTTACTAAGATTAACCCCGAGCTGTATCAGTATGAAGGCTATAATATATCTGGCAATACGAGCCTTGGATTGAGATATGCCCATACGCAAATTCGTAAGTTTGAAGGCGCAACCACTGTAAAACTTCCTTCGCTTATGAATACATCATGGCCTCATCACTTACACCGATTAACATACGAAGGTAGGCCCTACGGCGGCAACACGTATTACTATCCACCCCCCGGGAGTCCAATTACCATACCGGTTAAAACTACAAATTCTGAACACCAACTATCTGACTGGTCCGACTGGGTAACTGACAATGAGTTTCAAGGAGTAATCAAAGAACACAATACCGAGGCCAATCGTATCACTCCATTAAGAATTAACTCCACAACTTACTTCGATAGTGCCCAAACTGCCGGTATGTATATAGCGTTAGATGGAGAACTGTCTTGCGTAGGAGGAGGAGATACGACGCTCAAGATAACGATAAACGCCAATATAGATGGAGATCCAGAAATAGAACAAGTAGAGGTCTGCCCTGATATGAATGGAGTCTATAGCTACGGAGGCTTTGAGATTGCTGCGCTCGATGATTTTATGGATCCAAACAGCGCCCTGGTAAAAGAGGTCATAAAGCTTGACCTGGGAAACTTAGGCGATGCGAATATTTGGCCAGAAAACGGGATTATTTATGCTACGCATAATATTGCCTTAACCAATGCGGCGATTCTGGCCAAACCGCTTACTACGGTCGCAAAAGAAAACTGCTACCTGGTTGGAAACTATAATGTACTAGAGGACGACTGGCAACCATCCGCGGTCATTGGAGGAGAAAAGACATATACTCTTTCTACTGATTTCTTTGCAAATATGGAGGCGGTAGAAGCTGTAGCCCCTGATGGCTTACCTAATCCACGGCATAATCCAAACTATCCTTATGTGGAGGATGAGTTTAGCACAGACCTAGACTGCGACCCCTCCCAAGGAGGCGATGGTTGCATAGGCGGTACCGGTCCTGAAGATGACTTTTGGGACGACGATCCAGACCCAAATAATTCCTGGCAAGATGAAAAGGCAGGCACAATGACACCGCTGGTTACCGATGACCACGTATACAATGTGTCAATTATTGGCTACGATGCTTATCCGCCGTATGTGCTGGAAAGCTGGTGTGAAGAAGACGACGGCGTTTGTGTTCAAAGAAAGGTCGTGGGTGCGTTTGTTAATCTAGAAGAAGACAACTTTAGATGGAACAACTACCCTAGTACAAGCTGGCCGGATTTTGATCAAGATAAAGCACGCAGATGCGATGACGACTTTATGATTGCCAACTATCCTAACGCTCCCTGTCGCGGTGAGCAGAGCCGGGGCTGGCCACATGAGATGGGCTCTAAAATTCCCATTGGTAATGACAATTGGTTCGAATTTGAAATTCGCTATGATATCCAAGACCCTTCCACATTGCCCCCGGGAGAACTGCCCGGCTTCTTTGATAGTATATTTTTAGCAATACCTGATTCGGATTATGATTTTACGCACCATCCTTCTGAACTCAGTCCAGGTGTTATAGGAGGCGGAGGATAAAAACGATGGATAAAAAAGCATTTACCGTATCGGAAATGCTCGTAACAATAATGATTGGAGCTTTCTTACTTGGCGTCGTCGCTGGAACGGTGTTTGTCGGACGAAACACCTGGATAAGAAATTCTGCCTCTATTGAACTGCAGCAGAAGGCACACCATTGCCTGGAAAAACTAGGGATGGAATTAAGGAGATCTGACGCAAGCTATGCATCTATCCAAGCGTGCATAAATGAAATGGATGATACCTGTGTAGGACAATTGATTAGATTTCAAACCCCCCAAGTAACCGACGACCCTATTGCAGGAACGTATTTTCTGGAAGATCCTGCCGGAGAAATCAAATGGGGAGCTGATGGCAGATTAAACGAGGAGACTATCTACATGGTGCCTCGTAGCAACTTTTCTTCTGAGCACCAAGGTAGGCTGGTAAGAATGGTCAAAAAAGAAGGCGTAGCAGTTGAGTTTGAGAATGAAGACGATTACGCTATCACCGTAATCGCTGACCGTGTTAGTGCCATAGGATTTCTAGGCTATGATTATGCTGGCGAAGATACACAAGAAAATCCTGATTATGTAGAGATTACTGTTCTGGTAGAGAAGCCATCGCATATCGGAGAGGCGTTTAGGTTTAACCTCTCTTCTTCAGTTTCGTTGAGGAACTAGCCGGGGGCTCTACCTGCGAAGGATATGATGTTCATGAAACAACGTTCTGAAAAAAAAGGCTTTCTTCTCATAGGCGTGCTTATAGCTCTTGTCGCACTCACTATGCTTTCTACTGCGATATTTTCCAGAAGCGTTCAGGGAAATGCAATGGTGAAAAGAAATTTGCGCAAGCTCACAGCGGTATATAATGCTGAAATGGGATATGAATGCGCCTATTATGAACTAACGTTCCACGGATCTGATTGGGTAACGCACCTGCTTGATCCAGAGAGACTCCCCAGCGATCCTTACCTTCTTCACAACATGGCGGATGTCCAAGCCGGCTACGACCTCGATGTGATACTCCAAGACGTCGCTGAATATGATGCAACTGCTGGCACATATCAATCAAAAACAGGAGATTTTTTTGTCAAGGTATATCAAGATCCGGCTGACGATCAATTTATCATCCTCTCCAGGGGAATAAGTGATAATGGCAACGCTACCTATCTTCTCGTGAATAAAGTTGCAGCTGCATCGCTCTATTCTCATTTCTGGTTTACCCCTGAGACAATATTCCCGTGGTGGACCACCTTTCAAGCCAATGGCGGCAAGATACATACCAACAAAAACATAATAATCGCTGATGGCAACAAGTTTCTTGATATCGCAGAACTCTCTGCAGCAGGCCACATCGCCTATCATCAACAGACGTTTTTACCGCCTCCGGGAGCTAAACGATATGACTCGGATGGAAATGAAGTCTCTGGCGCGCCCCCCTGGGAAGAGATCATATACTGGATGCGCGATCCCTGGCAAACCCCGATGAACCTTGATGAAAATCAATATTTTAATAAAGCCGACGGGGTAGTCAGCGGCATGGAGAGGGGATTATATATGGAAAACCCCGATTATGATAACAAAGTGCCTGCGGGTGAAGGCAATGAGATGTATGTACCCTGCCAAGGCACAGAAGCGGGTACATTTGCTAACAAGTGCTACCTGCCTCAGTTAAACGAGGAACTGGCAGCAGGACATCTTAAAAAGAACTCCGACCTGTATAAATATATTGACTATCCAATATATGGTGAGGAATTAGCTGTGTGGGAGGAACGCCGCGGCTTTTGTCGAATCAAGCCGCTCAACGTCGCTGAGGAAGTAGTAATCCCTAATCTTTTTGAGGGTCTTGAAAACGAATGGGACTGGGATTTATACCACGAATCATCCGGCGGAAGATGGTCTCCGGTAGGCACAGTTTACTACCCAAATCCTGATGATCCTCCGGTTACAATAGAAGTAAACACTTTTCATACGGTGAAGCAGCGTGCAGCCTGGGAGTTTTTCCGCGATACCAATAACTTATTAGAAGTAGTAAAAGATAAGAATTCCGGTGCACACCATATCTCTCCTCTTAAAATCAATGCGCAGACCTACTTTAATAAAGCCCTGGCTTTGGGTATGTATATTGCGCCAGACAAATCGTGTACAGATAATGCACTCGCAATAAGGTCAACTACAAAATCCGGAACAAAAATAATCTGCCCTAAGGGCGGAAAGTATGAATTTAATGGTGTTGAGGTTGCTGCAATCGATACTTTTATTGATGTAAACAGTCTCCTGGAGAAAGAGGTCATTAAGCTTGATCTTGAAAAAATAAATTCAAGCTACGCTAATATATGGCCTGAGAATGGCCTGATTTACTCTGAGGAAAACATCGCCTTGACCAATGCATCGTTTCTCGAGGACCCCCTTACTACTGTTTCCTATAAGAATGCCTACCTTGTGGGCAATTATAACAGTAGCGGCTATCAGCCTTCGGCAGTAATATCACCTGAAAGAGTCTATACGCTCTCAGAAAATTTCTTTGCCAATACCCATGCGGCCGAAGCTGCTGCCCCTGGCGGCCTGCCTACCACCTTAAATAACCCTAATTACCCTTATGAACTCAATGGCTATGATCCAGCGAACCCAGAAGAACCGTATTGGGACGGTGATGGTGACCCTAATACTGATTGGCAGGATGAAGCGCCAGAGGCGACAAGAGTACCCGCGGTAGATCAAGACTATAATTATAACGTCTCTATTATCGGCTGGGCAGCCTATCCGCCTCATGTATTGGAACGGTGGTGCCCTGACCCTGAAGGTCAACAGGGTAGTTGCTATTCAAGAAATGTACGAGGAGCCTTTATCAATTTGCCGGAGGATAACTTTGACTGGCAGGAAGCGCCCAATTCATCCTGGCCGAATTTAGACTGGGATAAAGCACGCACATGCGCATACATAGACGAAAACTATCCTGGCGCACCCTGTCGCGCCTCGCAATACCCCGGCTGGCCTAGCCCGTACCTGACTGGCATATTACCAGTAGGAGACGCCAACTCGTTCGAATATGAGGACACCTACGATGTCACTGATCCAGCTACTTTGCCACCCGGAGAGCTGCCGGGTTTCTTTGATACGATATTATTAGCTGTACCGGATACTGAACACGCTTTTACTTACCACTTGCCAGAATATAGTCCGGTTGTCCCCAGCGGGGGGTAAAGGTGAAAAGGAAAGAAAAAGCATGAATAAGAAGGCATTTACCGTAGCGGAAGCGCTCGCAACAATAATAGTGGGGGCCTTTTTGATTGGCATCGTCGCTGGAGTGGTGATTATCGGACGAAACACCTGGATAAGAAGCTCAATCAATGTTGAACTACAACAGAAGGCGCGCTTTGGCCTGGAGAAGCTTATTATGGAGTTAGAAAAATCTGAACCGAGTCGTGTAACAATTCAAGCGTGCGTTGATGTACCCGGGAATCCGTGTAGTGGCAATCTTGTCAGATTTCAAACTCCTCAAACCACTGCTCATGATCATGCAGGCTCCTACTTCCTGGAAGACCCTGCCGGACAACTTAAGTGGGGGGGCGATAACTTTTTGAACAACGATATTATCTATCTTGTTCCTTCATCAAACTTCTCACCTACCCACCTGGGGAGGCTGGTAAGGATAAGAGATACAACCACGCAGGACGACTGCGGCGATGATGATTGCGTTGCGCCTGAAGACCCTTTCAACTGTCCTATCGACTGTTGGATGTCGTTTCTCAAGAAGTTTTTCTTAGGCACTGCCTTTGCACAAGAGCTCGGCGGCGAAGGAGACTACAATATAACCGTAATCGCTGATAATATTGAAAGTATGGTATTGGAAGGTTTCGACCAAGAAGGAAATCCAAAAGATGAAAACCCTGATTTTATTACTATAACCGTTACGGCATCAAAGTCATCGATATTAGGAGGAGTTTTTTCTTTGGTTCTTACTTCTTCAGTCGCATTAAGAAACTAGCAGGCCTTGCTGCTACAAAGGAGCGTGATTACGATGAAACGGCTAACGCAACAAAATGGTTTTTTACTGCTGACTACGTTCGCTGCCCTCATACTATTAATCATCCTCTCTGCAGCGATATTTGCCAAAAGTGTCCACGAAAATACTACGATGAAGCGCAATCTCGGCAAGCTCAGCGCAAAATATTATGCGGAAAAAGGATTCGAGTGCGCCTATTATGAGATACTGCGGCATGGTTCGCAATGGCAGACTCATTATCTCAACGCCGAACAAAGCCCAGGCGATCCATTGTTACTGCTCAACGAAGACATCGTGGACCCGTTAGATGTTAAACTCTCGCATATTGCTGAACACGACCCCGCGGAAGGATACAAGGCACTCAATGGAAGGTTTTTGGTCAAGGTATACATGGATCCTGTTGACCACCAGCTCATCATCCTCTCCCGAGGCACAAGTGAAGATGGCAACTACACCTATTTGTTAGCTGCAAAAGTAGCGGCAGCCTCACTCTACGAATACTTCAGATTCACCCCTTATAAATGGGCTGTAAGCTCAACCACCTATCAAGCGAGTGGTGCCAAGATGCACACAAACGACGAATTGCTTTTTCAAAACAATGCACGATTTTATGAGATTGCGGAGCTCTCCGCAGGAAAACACATCTCCTACTCGCACGGTGCATTTGTACCGCCTCCGGGCTCTCCACGGTATGATGCGCACGGGATTGACGTTTCTCACGAAACCCCTACCTGGGAAGAAATATATTGGAATCGGCGACCGCCCTTTGTTTCTGCTCAACCCCTCGATAGAAATCAACACTACAACAGAAATGACGGTTCTCTCGCAGGGGGAATGCAATATAAACTGTATATGTATAACGATGGGTCGAATCCGGACTATCCTGCATATAATCCTGAGGATCCACCGGCACCAACCACTAATCAAATCTATGTACCCTGCGAAGGAGAGTTTAATAACTGTTATCTGCCTGAGGCAAATGAAGTACTCGCGCACGGCCACCCGGAACACCTGATTAATCAAAAGCTCTACACTGTGCAAAACTATTATATCTACGGAGAGGACGCAGATGAAACGGTATTACATCACCAGCACGCAAAGATAAAGCCATATATAGGCGACAGAGAAGGTGAAGATATTCAGATTCCCAACATGCTTAATCAGCAATGGGACTACGATCTGTTTAATCTGTCATCAAATGGACAGTGGACTCCAAACGGAACGGTTTACTACCCTAACCCTCAATCTGGTTCCGTTACAGTACCTACCAAAGCACTGCATTCCACAGAACAGAAGGCTGCCTGGGAATCCTGGCTCAATGACAATAGCTTATATAATATCCTCAAAGACAAAAATACCGGTGCAGAACATATCACTCCCATTAGAATCAATAATCGGACCTATGTTGATCAGGCTATTAACCACGGTATGTATATTAGGACGGTAAATTTAAGTAGCGGTGAGTGCGCGGAACATTACGGAGAAGATGAAATACCAGTAATTCAAAGAGGCGCAGAGATCATTTGCCCTGAAGAAAACGGCACGTATCAATATGGCGGCCAAGCTATTGCAGAACGTTACTCTTTTATCGATGTGAGAACCGTGCGCGAAGAACATATGGTGAAGCTCGACCTTGAAGCCTTAGGCACTGTGGATGCCTGGCCAGGTAACGGCATTATTTACTCTGAGTACAATGTTGGCTTAGACAATGCAGAGATTCTCGCTGAGCCCCTTACTACCGTTTCCAAAGAAAACTGCTATCTTTTCGGAAATTATAATAGTGATAGCGAGGAGGCCTGGAAGCCATCTGCGGTAATCACCGCAAAACACCCCTATACCTTCTCAGAAACATTTATAGAACAAATGGAACGGCTTAGAACCGAAGCGCCTAATGGCTTGCCGAACTTTCTAAATAATCCTAATACCCCCTATGCTGCTGACGGATATTATACGACCCTGCCATGCCACGAAGATCAGGGAGGAGACGGCTGTACAGGTGGTACTGGTCCAGAGGCAGACTATTGGGATGGAGATGATAACGATGCTACTCATTGGCAACACGAAATGGCAAACACAATGACCCCGGAGGTAACCTCTGACCACGAATATTACGTTTCTATTGTCAGCTACCTGGGAAACCCACCGATTTTATTAGAAGACTGGAGAAATTTCGAGCGGCAGATGGTGGGCTCCTTTGTTACTTTGGAAGCAGACAACTTCCGGCACCGACACCCTGATAATACGTGGCACTATACAAATTTCCGCTTTTGCAACGATGAGGAATTTGCTGAAGCCTACCCTGAGGCAGTAGCGCAACACAAGTGCAGAGGCGCTGAGCGGGGCGGGTCTTGGACTTATATGAAACCGCACCCTGACCGTAATATCTTTCGATACGAAGATCGCTATGATATAACAGATCCGGAAAAAGTACCGCCCGGAGAACTGCCGGGATACTTTGAGAGCATTCGCTTAACAGTGCCGGATAGCGAACACTATTTTAACCACCATGCGCCAGAGCTGAGTCCGAGCGCTAGTTAATTATAAACAGGCTTAGGTTATACCGAGCTTGGACATACGCATAAACTTATAAGGAGCGTGATTACGATGAAACGTCTAACGCAACAAAACGGATTTCTTCTCGTGGCTACATTCGCTGCCCTCATACTGCTCACCATCCTCTCTGCAGCGATATTTTCTAAGAGCGTCCATGAAACTATAGTGATGAGATATAATCTCGACAAGCTCAGCGCAAAATATAATGCGGAAATGGGATACGAGTGCGCGTATTACGAAATACTTCAACATGGACAGATATGGCAAACTCATAATGTTATTACTGGCCAGGTTCCTCCTGTGCTGCACTACGATGAGACAGCAGACCCGTTGGACGTTACGTTATCAACCATTGCTGAGCACCGCCCCTCATCTCCGCATGGTGCATACGAAGCCCTCAATGGAACATTCTCGGTTAAGGTCTACGAAGACCCCATCGACGAACAACTCATTATCTTATCCAGGGGCATAAGCAACAACGGTGACCATACGTATCTTTTAGCTTCAAAAGTAGCAGCTATTTCACTCTACGAATATTTCTGGTTTACTCCCTATAGAATACACGCTGGTTGGACAACCTATGACGCCAATGGCGGTAGGATGCATACTAACGACGTGTTCACGATATGGGATAGCGTAGATATTATTGATATTAGAGAGCTCTCTTCCGCAAAACATATTATGTACGGGAACGAGCCGTTTCTGCCACCTGCGGGATCCCCTCGATATGACGCAGACGGTAATGATATCTCTGCCACTACCCCCCCCTGGGAAGATTTACTATTCTGGTATCGGCCGGACTGGAGAACAGAACTGCCGATCACCGAACCTGAATATCGACATTATAACTGGGTGGATGGTTTTACCGCTGGAGGGGAACGAGGTCTTTTTATGCTCAACGATGGGTCGCCTGTGCATCCTGACTATCCAGTATTTAATCCTAGCAATCCTCGGGCAGCAACTACTAATCAAGAGTATGTACCCTGCATGGGAAGCTTTTCTAACTGTTACATCCCTCAGGAAAATGCATTGCTTGCGCCGGGCAATACCCCCTTCCCGGAGCTTTATACCATTGAAGACTATTATATATACGCAGACGGTTCAAAACCATTAACCGAATTGCACACTGATATAAATACCGATGGAGGCCCTATCATACAGATACCAAACATGCTTGATGACCCATGGGACTATAATGTGTATCATCAGTCCTGGAATGGAAGGCCGTGTGGAGCTACTAAGTGTCATTGGCCAAGACTTCAAGACGGTAAAATTACAACACTGAGCAAATCGTTGCATTCTGTAGAGCAGACCGATGCTTGGACAACGTGGCTTGACGAGAATAATTTAACAGGGATAATCAAAGATAGCCTTACCGAGGCGCACCATATTAGTCCTCTTAAGATTAATGCGCAGACCTACGGCAATCAGGCTAAAGACGACGGCATGTATATTGCTGAAGCAGGCCCGTTGGAGTGCACCGGCGCAGGAGAACCTATGCTGGAGATAAACCCGACAGGGGGAGGGTCAAAAATCGAAATCTGTCCTGATGGAAATGGTGACTACACATATAAGGGCGTAACAATCGCTACAACGGAATCTTTCGTCGATGTTAACAGCTGGTTGAAAAAAGATGAGGTGATAACGCTCGATCTCGGAAAACTGGGTTCAGGCGGTGTAAATATCTGGCCGGACAATGGTATTATTTACTCTGAGTTTGACGTTGGACTTGACAACGCAGAAGATCTAAGCGGTCCGCTTACAACCGTTGGCGAGAGAAACTGCTATCTTTTTGGGAACTATAATACTGGGGCTAAATGGCAACCCTCTGCGGTGATCTCTGCCCAAACGACCCATACCTTATCAAGTACCTTCTTAAGTGAAATGCAGCGGCTCGAAACAGATGCCCCTGACGGCCTACCGAACTTACTCCATAATCCCAACTTGCCATATGTAGTTGATGACTATAGTCCGAGTCTAGACTGCGACGAAACCCAAGGAGGCCCGGGCTGCATCGGTAGCAGGGAGCCGACTGCCGACTATTGGGATGGAGACGGGGATTTTGCTACTTCCTGGCAAGATGAAATGGCAGGTACCATGACACCGGGCGTAACTGCTGATCATGCATATTACGTCTCGATTATTGGCTATTCAGCCTATCCGCCTACGGTATTGGAAGACTGGTGCCCTCCCTCGACTGGCTGTAAGCAAAAACTGACGGTAGGCGCCTTTGTAACCTTGCCGGACGACAACTTCAAATGGGCAGGGTGGCCGAACGACAAGTGGCCAGCGATTGACAAGGATCATGTGCGCAGCTGCGCCCCAGGTGGCCCGGATGCGTTTGCCACCAAATACCCTACGCACGCAGGGGTTGCTAAACTGTGCAGAGGCGATGGCCTTCTTGGGTGGCCCCATGATATGGCTTCTGAAGACCCGTGGAACAACCGTAATATCTACGAATACGAAGACAATTACGATACATCTGACCCATCAACATTACCGCCGGGAGAGCTACCAGGATTCTTTGATAGCATTTTATTAGCGGTGCCGGATTCTGACTATTACTTTAATCACCATAATGAAGCATTGACGCCTCAGCCTGTTTCCTAACGACGGCCTAAGATACGCTATTCAATAAGGCCTAATTCTTGCAAGACGCGCGCGTTATCCCGCCAGTCTCTTCTTGTTTTGACCCGCAAATCGAGGTATACCTTTTTACCCAGTAATTTCTCTAATTCTTTGCGTGCTTCTGTGCCGGCTTTCTTCAATAAGCTCCCCTTCTGGCCAATCACGATTTTCTTCTGTGAATCCCTGTCCACAAGAATAATCATGTAAATAGCTAAGAGATTCTTTTTCTGCTCAACGATATCCTCAACGCTTACGCTTAAGCCGTAAGGAATCTCGTCCCGCAACAGATTAAATAATTTCTCCCGTACAAGCTCGGCTATAAACAGCCGCTGGGGAAAATCTGATACCACATCTACCGGGAAAAGCGGCACTGATTTCGGCAGTAGCTTGGTAATAATATCCATGAGCTCTTTTATCTGCGTACCCTTAAGGCTAGAGAGCGGCAACAGCTTTATTGAATCCTCAAGCGTTGTTATATCTTTACCTGTAGCCTCTTGCCATAAGTCAATATAGTCTTTCATATGCTTGGCGCCTAAATCAACCTTATTCAATCCTAAAATAATTGGCTTTTTTGCTCTCTGTACCGTTTCAATGATCCTCTTTTCTTCTTTTTCCGGAGGCCTGCTAGTATCCATTAAATAAAGCACGATATCAACATCGTCTATGGTCTGACGGCTGGTCTTATTCATCATCTTACCTAAATGGTCTTTAGGATTATGCAGGCCCGGGGTATCCACAAAGATAATCTGGATATCCTTGGCGTTATAGATGCCACGGATAATATTGCGCGTGGTCTGAGGCACGCGTGTTACTATCGCTATTTTTCTCTTCAGGATCGTATTTACCAGGGTCGATTTTCCTGCGTTAGGCCTGCCCACAACCGCGACAAAGCCGCAACGGAAATTATCATCAATTTTTTCTGTCATTATTTTTTTGCTCCGGTTTAATCATATGATATGAATCATTATTTCTGCCATGTTTCATGCATCACGATCTCATCTAAGGCAAGTCTGTTTTTTTCCTTATCTAAAGAATCAGCTGCATATCCGACGGTAACCAGCTCAACCACGCGTATCTCTATAGGAATACCTAAGATCTCTTTTACCCGGTCTTCGTGAAACGCGCCTATCCAACAACTTCCTAAGCCTTCTTCGGTAGCCTTGAGCGTTAAGTGATCAATTGCTATGGCAACATCGATCGGATAGCATGCCTGGCCGCAGGTCATCACATGATTATCTGTCTTGGCACAGGCTGCAATCACCACCGGTGCCTCTCCTACGAATGGTTGGTTTTTCGCGGCTTCCATAAGCCTCTCTCTGGTTGCCCTATCAAGGACAACAATAAACCGCCACTCCTGCCGATTGCCCGCAGAGGGCGCTAAGCCAGCAGCCTCGAGAATACGTTTTAGTTTTTCTTTCTCAACCGGCTTTTGAAGGTAACTACGCACGCTTCTTCTTTGTTTAATCGCATCCATTACATCCATAACAACACTCTCCTTTTTTATTGAACAACATTATCGCCGGTCATGGGCACAAATCTACACCCTGTAATAAATGATCTGGTAATTTGATTGTCTTTCTTTTCTATGAGCGTTAAATTTTGATAGCCTTGGGGGCCCAAGGGAATAACCAGGCGTCCGCCTTCGGCTAATTGTTCTATAAGAGGGCCTGGAACTTCATCAATCGCGCAGGTTACGATTATCGCATCAAAGGATGCCTGATCAGGCCAGCCTAAATATCCATCGCCACACTTCACGTGTATATTAGAGTACCCAAGCTCCTGCAAAAGCTTCTCTGAGCGGTTAGCCAGAGAACAGATAATTTCTATCGTATAGACTTGATCGACGAATTCTCCCAAGATTGCTGCCTGATATCCCGAACCTGTGCCGACTTCTAAGACCTTATCGCCTTTCTTAAGACGCAGTGCCTCGGTCATAAGCGCAACAATGTAGGGCTGGGAGATAGTTTGATCTTCTCCTATAGGAAGTGCTGAATCTGCGTATGCAAAGAGCCTCCGGCTCTTCGGCACAAACCGATGCCGCTCCACTGTGCGCATCGCCGAAAGCACATTTGCATCTTTTATACCTCTGTTTTTGATCTGCTTCTCCACCATTTCCTCTCTCAAACGAGAATATGCATCGACTCCCGCGAATACAAAATATGCAGCAGAAAAAAGCGTAATAGCAATGGTAAACAACAATAACAGTGATCGAATTTTCATACGCTCAATATTAAAATGTGTGGCTTATGCCAAACCATACGTGCGGATCTTCTTTCGGCTCATCGATTGCCTGAGCGATATCAATCCGCAGAATAATTTTCTCTAAAAAAGAGGCAATATCAATATGTGCTCTTATGCCTAAGCCCGCATCGTGTTTTAAACCGTTCTCGCTAAACGCCGCGTGCCAAATTCTCCCCGCATCATAAAATGCCGCTCCATGAAGGCTCTGGAGTGTAATCGTGTTATCTAAAAATCGCGTGTTGATATTTTTCCATATGGGAAATCGATATTCAACGCTGCCCAGCAATACTCGCGAACCGCGCAATGCCTTATGGCCGTAACCGCGCAGGCTCTCATTGCCTCCCAGTTCGTATAAATTCTTATCCGACGGAAATCCCCAGCCGACCTTAAGGTGAAACGCGAGCTTTTGATCCAAAGGCAGTGCAACGTATTTACTAACATCAACCGAACATCGCGAAAAAGCCTCCTTGCCTCCCATAAAATGATCCGCGTGTTCAATGGTTGATTTTACCCGGTAGCCGACCTCCGGATCAAAATACGGCCCGGCACGATCAAAACTAAAATCTAAGCCTACGATTGCCTCATGCTTTCTCTTATACGAGATACCTTCGGGGTCTTCTTTACCGGATGCAATCAGGCTTCCTTCAAACTTCCTATTGCGCAATAAATACAGTGTTACATGGTCATTGATTTCTGTCAAGCCGTAGCGCGCGGGCCACAGTTCCCGGCGGATATACACCTTGCCACCGTCTAAATCTTCGTTTTTTCCGTGCGGGTCTTCGTCTTTAAATACCTCGATACCTGCAGAAAGCAATGTGTTTAGAATATTCTTCTGCTCAAAACCTAACACCGCCTTGAAAACGCTCGAATTAACATCAAACGTGGTTGAAAGACTTATGATATTATCAAAAGGTTTCTGAAGCGTTGCTCTTATCCCCAAACCTCCATTTCGAACTTCTGGTCCATATATTAAACTATATGAATCGTGCGAGAGGAATACCGGAATCTCGTAAGCAAAAAAGTAAAGTGGCACTGCTTGCACTTCTAAGCTTCTCGGCCAGAGGTTATTTGTCCTATCAATATCTAAAAGCGCACTGTCCGGATCGACGATGACCTTTCTGATAACACCAGAACCATCCGCCTCAATGTGCCTTGCATCTCCCTGTCCGTCCCAATAGTCGTCTTTGGTAGTGCCGTCGGAAAAGGCGATGGTTGTTTTTACCGGCATGATAATCTGGCCGCGGTTTTCAACGGTGATAGTGTTATTGCGCACTTCGGTTATTGCGTAATCACAGGTCTTATCCGTGTAGAGCCATTGATCAAAAAACCAATCTAGCTCTTGGGCACTTTCCTCTTCGGCAATGCGAACCACATCAGCTACGCTTATATTTTTGAATGCGTAATCTTGAAAATAACGCTTCATAATGCTCTGAAAAGTTTCCTCGCCTACCAGCGAACGCAACATCTGCATCACCAGCGACCCCTTGCCGTAGGCGAGCGTAAATATACTGCTGGGCTCTTGAAAGCTTGAAAGCTCTCCTAGCACGGGTCTATCCAATCCGTTTTTGGCTACAAACATATATCGCATGATCCTTCCGTTTTCGAATGAAAAATTCGGAATCAAGTGCTTAAAGCCTTTTGGTAAAACCATCACCTGAGCATCGGGCCCGTACTTTTCCTCTAAATATTCTGAGATGAAATAGGAATTAATCCCCTCGTCGATCCACATTTCTTTGTATTCATCAGAGCCTACCATATTATAAAACCACTGGTGCCCGGCTTCATGCGAGATAAGAAAATCGAAATAGCGGATCAAAAACTTCGGCAGTGTATAGGCGCGGGTATCTATCAAGATTATATTTGAAGCCTGATTGCCTCCGTATCCTAAAAAAACAGGTGCGATGTTAAATTCTCGATAGGGATAATCTCCGAACTGCCGGCTATAGTTATCCATGAGGGTGGCAACGTTTTGGGCTGCCTGTTTTCCGTAGAATTCGTCACCCGGTAAATAGTAGGAATTAATTTTTACGTTGTTTTGCTCTAAAGAAAAAACACGGTAGTCCGGACTTAGCGTAAGGGTAAAATCGCGCACCGGCAACTCTGTTTCGATCGAAAGGGTCTTGGTGCCGTCGTTGTGTTCTGTAGTATTTTTCAGCAATCCGGTGTGTGCGATAATCTGCTCGGTTGGAACCGTGAGATTGACGTTATAGGTTGCTGCCTCGGCGAAAAAAGGTTGATGGTACGGATAAAAGGGGTAATTGTGCCAACCTTCTTCGTCGAGAACCGAAAGAAGCGGATACCATCGCGCTAAGCTGATGATGTTTTCATGCCAGCCGAATCTCCCGTACGAATGAGGAATGCGTGCGCTAAAATCGATCTCTACTTCAACAGTTTCATGCGCAGCTACCGGCTCAGGCAATATTACTTTAAGTATCGTTTTATCTTCTAAGGTGATTTCAAAATCTAACTGCTCTGCGTTCTGCGTCACCGAGTGGATGGTAAAGCTACCGCTTTGAAATCCCTCAGGAAAAGGATTCATCTTAAAGTATCCGGCATAGCGGGTGATAAACTGCTTTTCCTGCTCGGTAAAATGGCGGTTAGGATAGATGTGAAAAAAGAGCTCTTGGATGGGGTGATCAACGGGGTTGGTAAAGACAACTCTCTCGTGCGCGCGTAAGGTATGCGAAGCTACGTCTACTTTACAATCGATAGAATAAGAAGGTACTTCATCGGCATGCGCATAAGGGCTTATGCAGAATAACGCTAAACAGAAGTAAAATATATTTTTTCTGAGACAAAGCACTCTTTTTTATTTTATTTTTTCAGCTGCAGAGGATTATATCCTTTTTGGGCAAAGATTGTATACGCCGTTGCCGCCAAGGAACCGGTTGATTTTCCTCGCGGTGTCCTCCAGCCGTGGCCAGTATCTACATCGTCTTCTGTTGCGTACGGCAAGCAACCTTCTCCCTGCCCGGTCGGAGACGGGGAAGAAATAACCAGCTTCTCCAGTTCGCTTACATAATCAGAATATTTTCCCGCATAGTATTCACTCTTTACTACATCATTACTCGTACGGTAATATTCCTGCATAATCTTAAACGCCAGCACCATCTGCGCTGTCCATTCTGTTGAAATGATGCCTTCCCGAGGCATGTTTCTGTATTTTGCAAAATCAAATCCTTTGACAGCAATTACCTCTCCATTGGAGCGCTCATAGTTTACCTGTACGCCGCAATTCTCCTCTGCAAATGTAATAATTTCATCAGGGTCCATTGCTACTTTTTTGAGGAGCTTAGGACCCAATGCAGCGATTGACCAGGCGTAGGTATCGGTAGCGATGGTAGCGTCTCCCTTGCCGCGCTTGATAGGTACCTCTGTTTTGTCATAGGCGTGTGCCACGACCCACTGGAGGACTTTATCTCTGGCCAGATTATATTTTTGCTCACCGGTAATCTCATAGAACATGCTGAAAAACGCAAAGGCATCTAAATTGTGCTCAGTAGAAAACCATCGATCCTTAGGGCCTCCCCGTATGCCTCCCTCGGGATCTTGTTCTTGAAACGCAATAAGCCAATCGGCAATTTTTTTTGTCAAAGGCATATATTCATCGCTTGAGGTTTTATGAAAATACTGCAACAACGCAATGCCCACCCAAATATTGGGCCCTGCGTGCACCGAATACTCTGCAACGTCCTCAGAACTCGCAAAGTAGGCATTAGCAAATCCTTCGAAGGTCTCCGGTGCTGTCCTTTGGAAAAAATTAAATATCTTTTTAGCCCGCTCGGTGTCGTCGAATAAAAGATACGCCTGCGCTGCCAAGGATTGGTCATAGATGAATGCCCAGTCGCCTACCTGCTGATCGCCTTCAAAGCTCATAACCAGGCCCGTGCGGGGGTTTTGATGAATCGAAAGCCACGTATACATCTTCTCTATCGTAGCTTTTTTAAGAACCTCTTTTTCTTGCTTTATTGAAACAAGCGAATCTTGGATTTCTTTTGTTTTTCTTTCTGCTTCTAAGAGCTCTTTTTCTATTTTCTTTTTTTCCTTTTTAGCCAGAGACAATTCTTCTTTCAAATCCGATACCTCTTTCTCGAGACGCTCGTCTCCTCTGATCTGCACCTCGGTAATCTTCTTTTCTAAGAATGCTGCGCGCTCACCATAAGCCAATATTTGATCTTCGGCGTTTTCCTTTTCCCTGGAAAGTTTCTGCAAATTCCCCTCAAGAACCTCCTCTTGCCGCACGCTGTTAACTAACTTTTGCACTAAGTCCTGGTTTTCATAGCGCATCTCTACATTGTTAACATACATAAAACTAGCATACAATCCGACGATAAAAACACAATAGAATGCCAACCTTCCCGAACTCCGTAGCCGCCTGGCATAGCGCACCATCCGATAGGCTTCTGCGGGGTCAACCTTTACAAACTCAAGGCCTACTGCATATCGATTAATAGGAGCGTCTTTTTCTTTACGTATCCAGGTAATTTTGGCAAGCGCGTTTGTGCCTTTGCCCGTAAGCGGAATATCAATTCGCAGCGATAGCCGCATTCCCCCTCGGTAAATATCCTGCAGGTATTGTTCGTCGGCATTGTTAATCTTTAAACATATACCATCGGTGCTTACATCCGAAGTGAAGCCCTGCTGCCAACGCGGCTCAGTGTCTGAAACTACCCGAAACTCAACAGGAAAAACACTTTTAAGCCGAATGTACTTTCTTCTGTCTTGTCTTTTCTGTTTTTTTCTTCCCATGGTTATGTACAATGATAGAAATAAACGCGGCAGGTTACAGCTTCAGTTGAAGTTTTGACATCATGTCGCGGAAACGAATGTCTGCGCGTAGATTCTCTAAATCCGCATCGTTATGTAAAAAAGTAAAATCGTCGTACCCTAACTCGATAGCCCTAGTAATGGCCTCTAAAGAACGTTCGATCTCCCGCATTAAAGAATAGCTGCAGGCAAGATTATAGAATATAAGCGCATCATCCGGCCGAAGCTGAGCTAACTTCTTATCAACCGCAAGCCCCTTTGCATAATATCCCCGCTGAGTATACGCATCCCCGAGAGCGCGCAGCACCTCGATAAACTCCGGCCTTCTTCGTAAGAGTTTTTCAAAAAACTCAATTTCAAAATCGAGGCTGTCTTTTTCTTTCTTTCGTTTATATGCGTTCATGGTTCTATAGAGTACGGCTTACCGCTTTAAGAATTCTGCCATGCGCTCCAAAGCTTCTTTAAGACCTTCAAAGCTTGATGCATAGGAGATTCTTACATGCCCTTTGCCCGAAGGCCCAAACGCGCCTCCTGGGACTAACGCAACTTTTTTGCGCTTTAAGAGCTCCTGAGCAAACGTTATCGAGTCATATCCTGTATTCTTTATAGAAGGAAAGACATAAAATGCGCCTTCCGGTTTATGACATTCCAGCCCTAAGTTATTGAGCCCGTCGACGACAAATTCCCTGCGCCGGCGGTATTCCCTCTTCATCTGCTCGACTGAAGGCATACCTTTTCTCAATGCCTCCTGCGCAGCTATCTGAGCAGTAATGGAAGCGCAGAGCATTGTATACTGATGAATTTTTGTCATTGCCTGAATAATAGCGCGGGGCCCGCATGCATATCCAATGCGGAATCCCGTCATTGCGTATGCCTTAGAGAAACCGTTTAAATATACCGTCCGCGACTTCATGCCTTTTAAGGTTGCAAGGGGGGTATGTTTAAAGTCATAGGTAAGCTCATCATAGACTTCGTCGCTGACTACGATTAAGTCTTTTTTAATAGCTACCTTACTAATTTCCCGTAACTCTTCTTTTTTGTATGAAGCTCCTGTGGGATTTGCAGGGTAGTTAATCAATAATCCCTTGGTCCCGCGAGTACACAAATCAGATATTTTTTTTGGTTCCAGCTTAAAGCCTTTTTTCACATCCGTCTTTATGTATACTGGCCTTCCCCCGACAAGAGAAACAATCGGATAGTATGATACGTATGATGGTTCAGGAACTATAATGCGATCATTGGGGTTAATCAGCGCGCGCATTGCTAAATCGTATGCTTCGCTAACCCCCACGGTAATAAGGATCTCTTCCTCAGGGTCATATTGTAAGCCGTATCGGTGGCGCAAGAAACTTGCGATTTGTCTCCTCAGCTCAATCATGCCTTTATTGGAAGTATAGGAGGTAAAGCCTTTCTCAAGCGAATAAATAGCCGCTTCTCGGATATGCCAGGGGGTGTCAAAATCCGGCTCACCTACGCCCAGAGAAATAACGTCTTTCATCCCTAAGACGAGATCAAAAAATGCCCGTATGCCGGAGGGCTTCATCTGTTCAACGCGTTTTGATATTTTCATCTTTGTAAACCTATTAATACGATATTGCTAATCTTTTTCCTCGTTCCTTCTTCTTTAATATCTGACCATCTTCCTTATATTTCTGTAACAAAAAGTGGGTTGTGGTTCCACGGACGTTCTCCATAGGAGCAAGCTTTGCAGAGACAAAATCCGCCACGGTACGGATATCCTTTCCCTCAACGATTAAAAGCAGGTCATACGTACCGGAAACCAAATAGCAGCTTTTTACCTCAGGAAATTGATAAATTCTTTCAGCCAGATAGTCAAAACCCACGTTCTTCTGAGGCATAACCTGGACCTCGATGAGCGCGCGTACCGTAGGATGATTTTCCTGCAGAAGCTCTTTGTTAAGCACTGTCTTGTATTTTAGAATCACGCCTTTTTTCTCGAACTGCTTTATTGCATTCTTTACGGTTGCTACTGATTTACCGGTCATCTTGGCAATCTGCGCAGGGGTAATACGGGCATCGTTTTCCAAAATCTCTAGTATTTCATCCATAGCATCCTCCTTCTTTATTTAGGTCATTCTATCACTTCATCCTCGATAAATCAATTAAAATGAGCGCCTGCTGCCAAATTTATAATAGACCGAACACGCGCCTTCGAATGAAACCATGCACGGCCCTAACGCAGAGGCTGGCGTGCACGCCTTACCAAAGCTTGGACACTGCGGAGGCTTAATAATGCCCTTAAGAACCTCGCCGCACAAACACTTCTTGTACGTACGCATTTTTTTCGAAACTGGCAACTTTATTGGCATAGTCTTTTCTGCGTCAAAATCCGCGAATCGTTTTCTCATACGCAGGCCGCTCTTAGGAATCACACCTAAACCGCGCCACGAATCATCAATAATCTCAAACACTTGGTTAATTATCTTCTGTGCCTCCACATTACCTTGGGCGCGCACCACCCTACTATATTGAATCTCTACCCCTGCTCTCTTCTGAGCAATCTGCTTTAGCAACATAACAATGCCCTCGAGCATATCCAGCGGCTCGAATCCTGCGATCACACAAGGTGTAGAAAACTGCTTTGCAACGAATTGATATGGTTTGCTACCGATAATAGTACTTACATGCCCGGGGCAAATAAACCCTTGCAGGTTTAACCTTCTATCGTTCAGTAACGCCTTCATTGCAGGTGGAATCAACTTGTGAGAACAGAAAACAAAGAAGTTTTTTACCTTCAACTTCTTTGCCTGTGTAATGGTTAAGGCTACAGTAGGAATGGTAGTTTCAAACCCAACGCCCAAAAAAATTATCTTTTTGTCAGAATGTTTGAGCGCAATATCGATCGCATCCATCGGAGAATAGACAATTCTAATATCAGCGCCTTCGGCACGCTGTTGTTCCAATGAGGAGCTGGCACCCGGCACGCGCAGCATATCACCAAATGTAGCAATAATCACATCGTCCTGTTTTGCATACTGAATCGCTTTATCAATATAGTCCTGATGCGAAACGCACACCGGACAACCGGGGCCGGAGAGCAGATTAACGTTTTCAGGAATAAGGTTATTGAGCCCATAACGGAAAAAACTGTTGGTGTGAGTCCCACAGACCTCCATGAGATTAATCTCCCTATCGCGGGGGGCTATCCTATGCAGAAGCTGGGCGATTTTCTTTACAGCCTTTTTATTTCTGAACTCATCAATGTATTTCATTTGAATATTTTAAGCGTCTTCTTCGCTTCTTTTTCATCAAGTTTTTGAATGCCAAAGCCGGCGTGCACCATAATATACTCTCCGCGCTTGATGTGGGGGAGAAGTTGAACATTAACCTTACGCCGAACTTTCCCGACGGAAACCACGGCAAATTCTCCCTGGATATCAACAATCTTCATTGGTATAGCTAAACACATTTTATCGCTTCCTTATTCTTGGCATGCGCGCCTGAGCAATCATCAGCTGCCCAATGCTTATGCCTGAATCGTTTGTAGGCGTAGTTGTATGCGTAAAGATTCGAAATTTTTCTTTTTTCAGCATACCAGTAGCCAGTGAAAGTAACAGCTTATTTTGAAACACCCCGCCGCTAAGCACTACCTTTTTAACCCCAAATTTTTTTCGCGCGATGGCGCTTACATCACATATCATCCGCGCAACGGTATAGTGGAACCGAAACGCTATTTTTCCCCGTGGCACCTTTGCTTTTATATCAGCGATGATTTCTCTAAACATAGGGCGCACATCGATAATAAGACAGTCCTCATGCGCGAGTGCATAACGATACGGCTTAACGGTAGCTGCCTGTGACTTTGTTGCCTCTTTTTCCAATTCTATAGCTGCCTGTGCTTCGTAAACAACGGTGCCTCGTATACCGATAAGCGCAGATACCGCATCAAATAGTCTTCCCATGCTAGAGGTAAGCGGGCAGTTGATATTTTTTTGAATCATCTGCTGTAACACCCGACATTTTCTCTTATTTAATTTTTTTATAAAATCGATTTTTATATCCCACATCTTTCCTTTGTAGATATCATACACCTGCGAAAACGCTATCCTCCAAGGTTCAAAAATTGCCTGTGCACCGCCGGGTATAGGAATATATCGCAGGTGCGCTATGCGGGAAAACTTTTTATAGTTCCCTACGAAAAACTCCCCTCCCCACATCTTTCCATCTGAGCCAAAACCTGTTCCGTCAAAACTTATGCCGATTACCTGTGAAGTAAGATTATTGCTAAACATACACGAGGCAATGTGGGCCTCGTGGTGCTGCACCGAAATGCCGATAAGATGCGCATTGCTGCGTAATGTCTCAACGGCGAACTTTGCAGAATGGTATTCCGGATGCATATCATATGCAATAACGCGTGGCTGCAGATGAAAACGCTTTTTAGCAGAATTAATATTTTTTTCATATCGCAAAAAATTATCCACGTTTTCTAAATCCCCGTTGTCGCTGCTTACAAAGAGCGAATCTTTTTTGCCTAAACAAAATGTATTCTTTACGTCCGATCCACAGGCAAGCATGGGATGTTTAAATATTTTGAAGGATGGGAGCGCTGTTATTGCTTTACTCATAATTTTGTTAAGGTTCGGTATCTTTGCGAAAGTAAACGGGTAATTTCCCCGGGAACACCTTTGTTAATTTTCTTTTTGCCGATGCGCGTGACCGGCATGATCTCAAGCAGAGAATTGGTTACCAATACCTCATCGGCATTGTGTAACGCGCGCGGCAGAATGTTCGTTTCTTTTACCGCTATTCTTTCCTTGCGCGCTAATTCCAAAACAACCTTTCTGGTCACGCCGGATAAACATCCACAAGACAACGAAGGAGTAAAAAGCTTTTTGTTGAATACAAAAAATATGTTGCTCCGCGTTCCCTCAACTATATTTCCTTTTGTATTTAAAAGAATTGCTTCGTCAAAACCCTTAGCTTCTGCATTGCGCCGCGCGAGATAAAAGTTCGAATAGTTCAAAGATTTAATCCCTGCAAGTGCAGAGTATTCATTGTGTCGATATTCTGAAACAATTGCCTTAAATCCTTTGCAAGAATACCTTGGTAGTTTTTTTACAAAAATCAGAGTGTGCGATCGCTTTGCTCCTTGCCAACAATTAAGTCGGATGTAGGCATTTAAAAGTCTATTTTTCTTGATTGTGCTCTCTGCCATGCGTTGCAGATAACCTGCCGAATCTCTAAGCTCAATCCCTAAGCGAGAAGTCGCTTGCCTAAGGCGATGGTAGTGATCGTAAAAACGGAAGATCTTTTCGTTGTATGAACGCATCGTCTCAAACACGCCGTATCCGTATAGAAATCCGGGGTCAAAAGGATTGATAATCCCCTTCTCTCCTGCCGCAACAAACTTCCCATCATAGAATACGATTGCCTTTTTCATACGCTTGCCTTCACCGCTATCCGGCCAGAACAATGTGTTTGTAAACTTGAAAATAAGGCCTTAGCCTTTACCAATGTCTCTTGATATTCATCTTCCGGTTTTGAATCGGCAACAATACCGCCGCCGACTTGAAAATACGCCTTGTTGCCTTTCATAAGCAACGTGCGGATTAAGATATTTAAATCCATGTCTCCGGTAAAACTAAAATACCCTAAGGATCCAGTATACAGAGCACGCCTCGTAGGCTCCAGCTCCTCAATAATCTGCATTGAGCGAATCTTAGGACAGCCTGTAATAGAACCTCCCGGAAAGCACGCCTTGACCAAATCAACCCTATCTTTTTGTTTATGCAAGATCCCTTGGATAGTTGCGGTAGTCTGAAAGACAGTATTATACCGCTCTAGTGTACGCATGTCCTTTACTTTTACCGAGCCGTATTCACATACCCTGCCCAGATCATTTCTTAATAAATCTACAATCATAAGCAGCTCTGCCCTATCTTTGCGGCTGCGCAGCAATTCTTCCTTTTGCTTTTTATCCTCACCAATAGTTTCTCTGCGGGGCCGCGTGCCTTTCATGGGACGCGTTATAACAGTGCGATCTGATACATGCAAAAATCTCTCGGGCGAAGAGCAAGCTATGCTAAAATCTCCACAATTGAAATATGCCCCGAAGCTCGACGGAGAACTTCTGCGAAGTAAAGTAAATATCTCAAAATCCATAGCGCGATTAGCCGGCTCAACCTCAGGTAGCTCCATGGAAAATCTCTGCGAAAGATTAACCTGATAGATATCACCGACTGCAATATAGGAAAGTGCTCTCTTAACCGCCTTAAGGTAGGCGGATTTTGTCATATTGCATTTCATGCCGATGCTATCAGCTTGCGCGGCTAGATCCCATTTCTCTTCAGCGGTTGAGGAAAATGGTACTCTATCGCTAGAGACTTCAGCATGGGCAACAGAATCGACAACTTCCTTTAACCGCTGCTGTGCCCGTTTTTTTGCTAAAAGGCTGTTTTTCTCCGGGAGCCCTGAGGAAAAAATATGCAGCTTTTTCTTCCAGTGATCAATAGTAATAATGCAATCGTAAAAGCCGAATGCGTAATCCGGCAACATAAGATCATCCTGCGCAGAAAGAGGAATATGCTCCATCATAAGGCCTAAATCGTATCCTAAAAATCCCACTGCCCCCGCCGGTAGCGGCGAGAGCTTTTTGGAATCACTGATAGCAAATCGCTGCAACAATTCCTTTAAGGTGCCAAAAGGCTTCTGCCCTTTGTTACGCACCACCATAAACGGATCAAATCCGATAAAAGAAAAACGCCCCAAACCGTAAATATCCTTGCTACTATCTAAAAAGAAGCTATACGGCTTCTCCTTAAGCGCGTTAAAAAGGTCTACGCCGTCTTGGTTGTAATCATACGATTTCCACATCAATGATTCTATCAACCTTAAAACTCCTCTCTTCGTTTCTTAAATGACAAAACCCTTTTAAGAAATAACTATCTCGCTCTCTCTTTATCTCTTTAGGCGTTACCTGCCGCTCAGTCATTTGTGCTCTGCCCGAGGAGAAATACTTAACCGCTAATGTTACCTCTAAGTCGATTGCCTCCTGAATCGTCGCAAGTTTACGATTGTTGAGATCTACGTTTAAGCTGTGATTGACGCCAAACAAGTTGTGCAATGTTGAGAAGGTATCAACGCCCTTTGACAACAATATATCCAACAGTTTATCGAACACCTCTTTGGTCAATTCAACATCGCCAAACGCTCTATGCTTCTGAGGCATACTTATCTTAAGCACTTGCGCTACGTGCCACAAAGGATACCTGCCCGCATCCGGCAAAAGCCTCCTGGCCATGCGCAATACATCGATGAGCCCAATCGTCAAAGGAATATCGCTGCCCAACATGGAAAGTTCGTTTCTAATAAACCCTAAATCAAAATTCACATTGTACCCGACTAAACAGGTATCCTGAATAAACTCCATAAACCGAGGGAGTATTTCATTAAACTCAGGCGCGTCCTTTACCATGTCATCGCTAATATGGTTTACCTCGTAGGCGCCATACGAGATGGAGCGCTGAGGATTCACCAGCGATTGAAAAGTGCTTACTATCTTCTTTCCCTTGACGCGCATTGCCGCAATCTCACAGATCCTATCTCCCATCTGAGGCGATAGGCCGGTGGTCTCAACGTCAACAATTACAAATTCTGTATTACGTAAAGGTGTATCCACTAGCTCGCTTTCGTTGCGATATATGATGGCTCTAACCGGAAAGGCCGGTACGATTCTTTTACCTTTTGCAAGTTCTCTAGGTATGATGCGTCCATCGCATTAATATAGCTAAACGTCTGTTTCTCTTTTACAAACTCCCTGAATAAATATTGCGAAAGCCCTTTCACCATTACATCCGCGACCTCGAATATAATACAAAAGGTGTCTTCATGTAATGAAAAACCAAAGCTATACCCTTTGACTTCATCGTCGATAACCGCCACTTTTCCTTCTAGCTCAAGCTCCCGGTAGTCCTCAAGCGCTCTCTGTGTTGTACGATAGTTATCCTGCAGCATCTGAATATAGACAGGATCGCTGTACGCCTGTTTACGGCTGTTCACCCAACGGTCATAGAGCGCAAGACACTCTTCTCTGTGACTGTCGGCAAACGGCCGAAGCGTACAGTCGTAGTGTTTGGTAAAATAATTATATGCGGACCGTTTCTTCTTGTAGGTGTTGCCTTTTAGCCCGATGAGTCTTTCCGTTTGATACACATACTCCTTATCCTTTAAAGAACACGGTAAGCCTATCGCTGCATAATGCTCTCGCTGTTCTTCTTCGATGTTTTCAATGCGCGCAACGCTACCGTTGCGCGTACGCGTATTCATACTATGAAAACATCTCTCAATAACCTCGACATCCGGACTCTCTCCCAGCGGCGGAAGCCACATAAAACAACCCACCGAATCCTGCGCAAAAACACAGAGCCGTCCGTCGATTATCTCCCAAAAAATATCAAACACATCCTTCCAAAGATATATGCTGACAAAAGAATATGCAGATAAACTATGCCGCTCTTGTTTTAAAAAGGTGTCGAAGAGGGATTTGTCGGGTAATTCTATCGGTTTCACGTTGTGCTTACTCCTGGTAAAGCTCCTGCAGCATATTGATATGCTCCTTATACGTTCCTATAAGCTGGGGATTATTGCGAATAATGCCCTGCCACTTTTCTGACGATAATTCCTTGGTTAGATACGCAACAAAGCGGGTAAAATCTTCTGTGTTACGTTTTTGTTGCACAAACGGGCACTGCGTATCCACGGCTAAACAAATCTTCTTATTATCCCTGGTCAACACAAAGGGGTAGAGCGCGCAATCAAAGGGTCTGATAGCGTAGGCCGTACAGAGCTTTTTGTTATAATCAAAGAGCGGGCATATATGAATGTCCTCTCGGGGAATAGTTTTTATCTTATTGTCCTTGTCAAAGAGAGCGGGAGGGTAACCGGCTTTGATAAAACAATAAAGTTCCTGTTCTGCTACAGAGGGATTCCATTCGCTCTGGTAGTCGGTAAACCGGCAGCAGATATCACACTGAAAGCACACCTCTGTCGGGACAAACTGCTGTAAGCCTGAAGCATCCATTATTATTCACCAATAAATTGCAAAAGCACTTTTCTGCGGCGGGGCTTATTATCAAAGTCGATAAGAATAATCTGTTGCCACGTGCCTACGCTTAATTTTCCCTCGAGAAACGAAATGGTCGCACTCGGCCCGGTAAGTGATGCCCTCATGTGCGAATGGGCATTGCCATCACCCCAGGCATCATCATGGGCGTACTTTCTATTACCGGGAATAAGCTCTTCGTACATACGTTTTAAATCAGCCACAACGCCCGGTTCGTACTCGCAGGTGGTAACCGATGCGGTGGAACCTGCAACCGAAATTGTTACCATGCCGCTCTTTAGTTTCGTTTCCTTAAGCCTCTGCTCTACCTCGGGAGTGATATCGATAATATCGGTATTTCCGCGGGTTGATAATTGAATTGACTTACTTATAACATGTGCCATGTTAGAAATCTATGCAGGGGTTTCGAGAATCTTGGGGTTGCGCTCGAGGACTTTGAGAAATGCATCTACCACTCCCGGATCGAACTGCGACCCGCTGTTACGCTTAAGCTCGTCGGTAGCTTTTTCCAGGCTTAAGGCCTTGCGGTACGGCCTATCGGAGGTCATTGCATCAAAGGCATCTGCAACAGCCATAATCTTTGCTCCCTGTTCTATCTGGTACCCTTTGAGCTTATCAGGATACCCTCCGCCGCCGTAGCGTTCATGGTGGTGCCGCACGATCTCCGCAACATCTTGCAAAAACGGCAGCGAACGCAAGATTCCCTCTCCTTTAGCGGGATGGGTTTTGATCTGCTCAAACTCCTCATCGGTCAACTTACCGGGTTTGGTGAGTATATCATCCTTGATGCCTATCTTACCGATATCGTGTAGCAAACCACCTCTTCTTATCTTTTCTATCTCTGATAGCGGCAGGCTCATCTCTTCTGCGATAGCAACCGAATACCTGGTGACGTTCTCAGAATGCATGTGGGTGTAGGGATCCTTCGCATCCAGGGCTTGCGCGAGTGCGGTGATGGTGCGTAAGTAGCCTTCTTGCACCTCTTCGTAGAGCCTTGCATTTTGTATGGCGATGGCAGCTTGAATCGCAAGCCCCCGCAAAAACCGTACATCGTCATTGTCAAACGGCGCTCCTGTCTTTTTGCGGTCGATATTAATAACGCCTGCTACGATACCTTTTATGGACAAGGGAGCGCTGACCAATGGCCCGCTATAATAATACTCGCAGTCATCATTGCTAAGGCCTGCTTCTTTTTCTAGATTATTTAGAATCAGCATTTCGTTGTTTTCCGCCGTCCGGCCTGAAATACCTTCGCCGAGGCGCACGTGTGTCTTTTGCATATCTCTCTCGGAGATACCAATGCTGTAGGCTAATCGCAGCTCCTTTGTTTCTGTATCGTACAAAAGCAAGGCGCATTTCTCAGCATTAAAAATCTTTATTGCGTTCTCTACGATAATGCGCGCAATCTCTCCTATTTGGAGTTTTGAAGAAATCTCCTGCTCGATCTTTAAGAGCCGCATCAACTCTTCTTCATATAATATCTTCTTCTCAAGAACGGTAGGATCTTCAACCTTAGGCTCCGCTTCCGATTCTGTCTGCGCAGAGGAAGACTGTACAATATGCGGTGGAGGAACAAATGGCGTTTTTTCATCAACGTCCTCTTTGGAAAAAGACATCCGCCTAACGAACAACCGGGCAATATTTAAACCCAGCATTACGCCGATAAATAGCACGATTATATTTATTTTCAGCATCTTATCTTACCTCACTTTGCTTCCGGAAACCATCTCCCTGTCGGGTGATAGCACTGAGATACCGTTCTCATCCTGCGCTGCTAAAAGCATGCCTTCTGAAGTCACACCCCGGATCTGCGCGTGCTCTAAATTATTTGCTATTACGATATTCTTACCGATCAACTGCTCAGGGCTATAGTATGCCTTTATACCTGCCACCAATGTCTTGGCTTGCCCTGCTACCTCTACTGTCAACACGTAGAGCTTGTCGGCATTAGGATGGTTGTCTACTTTTTGTATCTTAGCAGTTACGATCTCTAGCTTTTTGAACTCTTCAAAACTAATCATTGCATCTCCCTGTTTGAGAGTATTATAGCATAAGAAAGGCTATTTAAAAAAAGAGTTTTCGCTTGTCTTGCGTAGGGCAAAAAAAGAGTTTATTGTGATGGGGGTGTTGCGGGAAGGGGGCTTTTAAGGATTTATTCTTTCCACCAGGCAACGCGCTCTACTTCAACAGCCCAGGGGGTAAAGGGAGGAAGTTTACTGGTATCGTTAAGATCAGTATTATACTGCCAGTTACGCCGGGGTGCGGTATATTGCGGATTTCCATAGACCCATTCACCGGTTGCGATAGCGCTATTCCACAAGGCTACAAAAGAGCCTTTAATATTTAGATTTATGCCGGACCAATTCTCATGCATCCTGGGATAATTTTCTAAACCGCCGTTATACTGAACGCCGGGCGTTGTCGTATCTATACCGGCAACAAAGACAGTGTTAAACGTTGTTTCATCAGCCATTCGATTATTTAAGCTGCTTGTGCTCTCTGTATCATCCGGATCCCAGTTGTTGGAAAGCAAGTTTAACGCATCACAGATCACCGCAGCCGGCTTCTCATCATCAGTATTATAATCTCCCTGAATATATACCGGATCATTTGACACAACGGTTAACCCGATGTTTTGATATATCTTTTCTCCGTTTACTAATTTAATGCCGGGTTGACGAACCGCTCCGGCATCATCCCTGGTGGCATACAGCAGACCGTTTGGCGGCAGTATGCTTGTGGCGAAAGTCGGGCTGCCCTCAGGATCTCCTGGCTCATAACCAGCCAACTTTCTTAAATCTATCTCTGTCATTTTAACCAATCGCTCTTCTCTATTATTATAAAAAGAATTCGTCGTCTTAATAGTATCGACCGGATAATCAGTGCCTTCTACTAATAAAACACCGTTTCTGCGAATCTCGCCGTTCTCGATAATCACATCGGCATTGGTTGCATAATACCCATCGGGTTGGATTGAAGCTACTGAGGGTGCAGTAAGCTCAGTCACTCCGTGATCCGCGCTTCGCACCGTGCCCTGCCAGCGGGTTGTAGCATCAACCGTCCATGTGGGGACTTCGCTGTCTAAATTATCCATATCTTCGTATTGGGGCGCACCCGGCTTTGTTACGCGGATAGACACTTCCCCGCCATCCTCAGCACCGGTGTCTTTTCTTTGGTTATAGATATTGCCGGCGGAGTGAAAGGATGTTGAATCAATGGTCAAAACGCTTCCGTTTCCTGCGTCCACATAAATATCCTCGTTGCAGTGGATCCTGCCGCTTAAATCCATATCGGGCCCGGGCAACATCTCTAAGTCATCATCATAAAATACCGAGTGTTGAAAGGTTGGGATGAGCCTGCGCGCGATAATCTGATGCAGCGTTACAGATATCTCGTTATTCTCAGGATGCACTGCCGTAGCAGTAATTTGAAAGTTTCTTACCAATATATTCGTTTCACCTTCTGTCTCTGGACGATCAGCACCTTCAATGTCGGTAATGGTGGAATTGATCACCTCTGAGCCAAACATAGTAAACGTGGTGCTGGTATTAAAATTTGCATCCGGTTGGATTTGGTAATTCGCAATCGCGCTACTAAACTGCGCTATCGCGTCTTCTATAGCCCCTTCTGCCAGATAAAATGCCTCGTGCTCCAGCCTATTTCGCAGGGCAAGATTCCTTTCGTTGATCGCCTTGGATAACAGGGCAACGCACAGTACGGTAAAGGCAGCCACTACCATGTAGACCACAACTAGTGCTTGCGCTTTTTTCCCATGCAGTAAAACCCGATTACAAAACATATGATGCTCCCTGTTAATTTCTTAATGCCACGATCGAAGATACGGTAATTTCAGCTGTTTTCTGTTTCTTAGTTGTTTTGCTTATGGTTAAAATAATTCTCAATTCGTTGAGAGCCAGTGTTGGGTCTACGGTGATATCCTCAAACTCCACATCCGATACATCGGTTGCAAAAATCCTATGGTTTCCGCCTACTGAGCGACGCAACATCTTCTGCCCGGGGATATACTGGTAGTGTATCTGGCTATTGGTAACCCATTCAATATCTCCGTTTGCATCGGTGAGAAAGCCATCGTCGTCTTTATCTCCTGGGAGATAAAAATGTATCTGTTTATTATTCGGTACGGACGGAATGGAGAGATTGGGAGATGGGTTCTGAGAAGAAGTCCTCGTTGCGTTTCTCAACTCTGCAACCATGTAATTTAAGGCTGCCCTGGCTTGTGCCTGCAGGTCTGCCTGGTTGGTGCCGCTTTCCCATACATCTAATCCGGAAATATAAATGCTTGAGAGCGCCCCCATGACTAAGGCTAAAATTGCGCTGGCCACTAATATTTCCATCAGTGAAAATCCAGAAGTCTTATTGTGTCTAAGGCTACGCATGTCGTGCTTACCTCGTTTTAAACGTAAATGCTGATACGCTACGTACCTGGCCGCGCCTATCCTGCCAGGCTACCTCTACTTCTATTTCGAGCGGATCCGTAGCAATGTCTGCATACGTTACCGTTATATGCTCACCTGGCAGGCTATATCCACCTACTAAGGAGTCATACCTATTGGCTGCCGGACCGTCAACCGTGCCATCTTCAAAAAGTGTAGTCATATTCGCAAATGGTGTCACTTTAATTGCCTCCATCATGTTTCTTGAATCAAAAATAGCTCTCGTCTGGCCCTTAGCAAGGTCAATCAGGAAAAGTTCACCTGTCAAACTCTGCAACAGCGGCCCTAGTGCTATAGCGAATATAAACGCCGCAACTAGGATTTCTACTAATGTCATTCCTTTAGCGTTTTTAAGCTTCACGTCAATCTCCTTGTAATTCAATATCTTACCATAATTTTATGTTTTCGCAACTAAAAAAACCCTGGCAGATTTCTCCAGGGTTTATGTAACTACATATTTTCAAACCGCTATTCATCTGCCTCTTTGGTAACGCAGCCCTCCTTAAAAGGTGTCTTTTAAGGAGCTGTCGCTTTGCGCCCCCCGCTTACGCGGGGTTTGCCAGTGTCAGTAGGCATTTATTTCTCTATTAAAAGTATATCACGAAATAGGCCGTTTTCAAGCCCTAGACAAGGTCATAGAAAGGGGCGAAAAAGTGGGGGTTTCCCACCTTTATGTGCTCATAACTGTTTGTCAATAAATAAGTTAGATACCTAAGAAAAAGTTGTTGTGTAGGTGAGATTATTTAAAGACTTTGCGTAGGGCGTCTATAGTTCTCTGCGGCGATTTTATCTTCATATTAAGTATAAAGACGTCGTCTTTGAATTCTCCTTGCTTGAACAGATTTAATGCATCAATCAGCTTTTGGTTGAAGGGCTCAACGCCAAGCGAATCGTTGTTACGTATAAAATCCTCAAGCCTCTCACCTCCGAACTCCTGGCCCTGCCGGTCTCTGGTCTCAATTACCCCATCGGTAAAAAGTAGTATTTGATCTCCCTTATTAAACGGTACTTCGTTTTGATACACGCTGTCATCGCTAAAAGGAATGCCTAAAAGGGTAGTTTGAGAATTAAGCCGTGTGATATCAGAGTCAGTTGCCCGATAGATATACTGCGGAGGGTGTCCGTAGCTAGAATAGACAAATCTTTTTTTGGCATAATCCAACAGGCCGCAAAACGCCGTTAGAAACATTCCTGTTTCCTTAAAATCCTCCACCACAACCTTATCGAGCTCGTTAAGGAGCGCCCCGGGCTCTTTCTCTTCTTTTATTAAGCGCTCTAGCTGGGTGTGGACAGTGTTGACTAAAAACGCCGCAGAAACTCCGTGGCCGGTAACATCGCAGAGTAAAAAAAGCAGTTTATTTTTGTCAACAAAATGCAGCTTTGCGTAGTCGCCACTCATATAGCTGGCCGGTAAATACGTCACCGCGATATCAGCAAGGTCAGTGCTGACCGATTTTGGCACCAATCGCTGCTGAAGGCGGGTGGCCATTTCCAATTCGGTTTGCATCTGTCTGTTTTTGCTTTCTACCTCTTTAAGCAGGACAAAATTTTCTATATCTCGTTTGCGTTCAAACTTGCTTAAGAAGAAACACATAATAGTAGATGAGCACATGGTAATGATTCCCTGCAAGAAGTCGGTTAATTCCGTTGCTACAATAGCACCTTTATAGAAATACGTCGGAGTTGCAACCAGGTAAATCACAAAACCCGCTAGGTGCAACGCAAGTACACCGATAGTCTCTTTCGGAAACCAGGGAAAAATAAGAGAAAAACCAATGAGCATAAATATAAACGTCATTGCCGTCTCAAAGGGTGTTACACCTGTGGTAATATGATACCATGTCATCTCGGCAATGATGATTGTCATTACGATGGTGGCATTCAATTTTGCCAGGCCTACCGTAGTAGTTTTTTTGGATAACACAAACGCGGCAGTACTACAGCCCACACAAAGAATCCAAGCAACAATAAGCGCGCTACTTACATCTTCCTTTAATGTAATAAGAGTGGCTATGCTGCCAGCGAAAAAGGTTATGATAAAAAGCGCTGCTACTAGCCTAAGCCGGCTGCCGATGCGCTCGGTCTGCTGCCGCAAAAACTCATCTAAGTGTATCTTAGGAACTTTCTCTATGCAGATTTGTGGACAATGATGTTTCATAATATCTTAAATGTCCCCTCTATTTGCTTTTTATAGTATTGATCAATATCATGCAAAAAAATCAATGGTAAAGATCCCTAAAATCAAACATAAACCAACGGTAACGCTTACTAAACTCATTAACACTACCCCGAATATCGAGATAAAAAGTGCTGCATTCCATGTAATCGAAGGGTTCTTAAATGTATCGATCATCGTAGGTAAGAATATCAATAATACACTGATTGCTAGTAAAAGAATTCCGGCAAATATATTCATCGCTATTGCATCCTCACAACAAACTCGCCTGTCGCAGTATCGATATCAACGCCGAAAGAAGGCAAAAGCGCTGTTCCTTTTGCGGCGAATCTTGATGTGAAACCAACAGCCCAAACCTCTACTTGTTTGCGCGCTGACCCTTGTTGAGTTTCGTAGAGAACCTCTACTGTCTCTTTGGTAACAATGGGGTCGCTGAGAAAGAAATCCTCAGCATTCCCTTGCTCTATAAAAACATTCTGGGCTAAGAGAACCGCCTCTTGCTTATTAATGCCGTCGGAATAATCAATATCTGCTGCCTGTTGCTGGATAGCTTCGTAATCTATTGTCTGCTGCTCTTGGGCATAGCTTGCTGTTGCCAACATCAGCGCTAAAAAAATTAAAAAGAGTACCGGGTTTTTTAGTATCCTCTCGTTCACATTCGGGGTACAACACCCCCTGACTAACACTTTTGGTGTCATTTTAGTTCCTTTTCATAATAAAAATCGTCATACCATCTTTCAAGTTCTTCTCCTGTTATATTGCATTTTTTCCCTGAATATTTCGCATAAATCATTCTAAGAAAATCTCTCTGATACCAGCGTAGATTCTCAAGCTCTGGGTCTTTTTCTATTATTGTCCATTGCTTTTTCCAATACTCTGGCTCGCTCGAAGAAACATCTACATATTCGTTGAGAAGTCTTTCAAGTAAAGAATCCATTTTTTTTGCACGCATATCTGCATCTTTGTCTGACTGTTGTTTTTCTCTTATAAAGTTTTTGCTAATAACTTCTAAAGACGCTTGAGTTTTTTCATTAAATAGAGCAACAGGGGTTAGATAACCACTAATGGCAAATTCACGCATTATTTCACAGTCGACAATTTCCGCTTTTACTTTTTCCAACTGAACGTTCTTAAATAAATCGCTATCCATTAATACCAGCACGAGTGTAGAATCATCAGCCGCTTCATCAGGTGTTCCTTCTAAAATAAATTGCCCGTTTAGAGCAATCTTAATCGAATCAACGGTTATATGCTTAGAGAGTGTCTCTGTAATCATGTTTGGCAATCTATTTTTTACCAAATTTATTACAAATAATGAACTGAAGGCTGTAATCAACGCTAAACATATTAAAACAATTAATAGTTTTTTCATTTCATTTCTCCTTAGCCCCGCCAAGGGCGGGGCAACACTTAACCTCGCCCATGATTGCCATAAGGCAAATTCTGGCGAGGTAACACTCCCTATCCTACATTTTGAGTGCCCCCTGATTTTAGAATGCTGGGTGCCACCTCGTTTCCCTCAACGGGCCGTTTATTTTCCCACACAACTACTCTTCAAGAATAAGCTTACCGTTTTGGTCATATTTTTTAAGATATATTAACTTCCCATTTTTATACAAATATTCTATATACTTATACATCCCATCATTAAAAAATTGCCTCCATATATGTTCACCATCTTTAAAAGTGTCATGAAAAAGCAGCCTTCCGTTTTCATCATATTGTTTATATTCTATGGCGCCATCATCAACTATAGAGATCTCATACTTAAGCTCTTCATCTTCATCAAGATTTTTAATGGATTTCATTTGTCCCTGAATCAATTGGTTAATACGTTCTATCTTTTTAAACTCATCAGAAAGATATTTCATATTTTTTGTACCGGAACATGAGCCGGTTAAGAGTTCTTCATCCAAAAAACCGGCAAAGACCAAATATCTTTCATTTTCTTTAAACATTGCTCCGTAGTAAGTATTTTCAAACACCACAACTGAATCGGACACATCGCCTTTCAATACTTCTTCAACGTTTAGCCTTACCTTACTTTTCACATACATCTCATCTTGTTTTCCAAGCTCTTCGATATTTTCCACCTTCCCTGTAAATACAACATCTGCATTTAAGAAGTGAAACTCTGCTGGCTTTGGCATACAAGATTCTGCAAAGGATAGTTTAGCAATAAGAACTAACGTAATGAATACTACTGTGCTTGTTTTATTCTTCATCTCTGCAACCCTCTTTTATTCTCTTTTTGTCTCCTGTTAATCTTGACAGAGGATACCCTTAACCTTTCCGCCTTCAACAAAGGGAAGACAGCTGTAATTAAGCGTCCATGCGGAGCATTTACCGTCTGTGGTCAATACATCCCCTTGCTCTGCCCTCTTCCATTGTTCATCGGTCAAATCAGCAATGCACGCACCATGGCAATCGCTATAGTTTTTGCAAGGTTTACCTTTGTCGGTTGTGGGCAAGTTGCATTGTTTATCCTGCAGCTCGCCGAATATACCCCACGCGCCCCCAAGGCTGAGACAACCTTCTTTGCCTACTTCGCGCTCTTGCCATTGGCCTTGTTTTGATAGCACCGCTTCCTGAAACAGCTCCTGAAACACTTCCGCATGTTGAACATTAGGGCCGCTGGTTACCGGCGAAGCAAAACCGGACTGAATAATACTGGCATTGACAAACACAGAGGTTCCGTAATCAAAGGTATAGTAAATCCCCTCTCTTGCCTCCACATCTACCAATCCTAAATCAATATACACATACGCTAGTAATCTCCCGAGCTCATCTTTCTCTTCAACATCATACTCTAAACGAACGCTGTTGTCCTTTTCTCCCAATAAATCCTTAACAAACTCTGTGGCCTTATTACATGCCTTTGTTTTTGCTTCAGGACACTTAACGCCGATAAGACGCACCTTTTCACCGCTCTGGAGCTCTAAGGTAGCGCAATCAAAAACCTTGATGACTTTGATGTCGGTGTAGATATTGTGCTTCTTTATTGGCGTGGCGAAGGTGGTAGCGTCTCGTTGAGCAAAGACAGGGGTGGCTAGAGAAATGCAGAGTAAAACGAGTAAGAATAATTTAGTCATTTCAGGCCTCCTTTTTTAACCGCTTTTCCACAATGCTTTTAATGACATACAATAAAATGAGAAATAAAATGAAAAAAAAGCCGCCAAATATTGCTATGCCAGGACCACCGCTTTCAATATACCTTTGAATATCTTCAACAGGTCGGTCGGGCTGCATCTTATATATGATTCTTGAAGCAACTGAATAAGCGGAGAACGTTGACAAGAAAAAGAAAACAATAAAGCAGCTAATCTCATAAATAATTTTTACCGGCTTTCTCATCTTATCTCCCCTTAGCCCGCCATTACTTCATTGGCGGGCAACACCGTCGAATGTTCGAGTTATGGAACGTACGTGACATAACTCGGTACATGTAGACGACCCCGAAGGGGGCCCCTCGCTTACATTGCTGGGTGTCGTTTACATCCTAGTGATCCGATTCACTCAAAATCCCCTGCCAGATACGGCCTGGTCCGGTAGGTGGTTCGGTCGATAATCTCTTTGTAATCTTTGACCAGATCGACCTTAACGATATACGGGCCGTCTAAAAGGCTCTGACTCATTGCAACAGAGGCAATATAAATATCTTGTTTGTGTACCCCTGGCTTAAACATCCTACCCACTCCATAGTGCGTTACTTCTTGGCCCTCAAGGGTCAGCAATGACCATTTAAAAAAATAATGGCCGAATTCGACAATTTCCAAATCCAGCGTTATCTGCAGAAAATCGTAGAGGCCGTTTTCATCTTCGTCAACCGCCTTTGCGCGCGCGGCAAGCATTACCGGCTTCTCGCGAAGACGCAGCACATACTGCTCTTGATAACTATAATCATCCACCTGCGCACTTACAGCCGAGCAAAATACGCACGTAAACAACAAAACGAGGATTACTTTTAAAAAGTGTCTAGTCGTACACATAAGTTTCTACGCAACAAGTTTAGCTGAATTCTATTTTTCTACGCAAGAAGTATGCGCCCCTACTTCTCTTATTTTATCGCTAAATCTTTAATCAATTTTTGACTCAGCGCTTCTCTGAGCTCTACTTTATCTTTGTAGCAGACAATGTACGTAGGCGTATCGGCATCTACCCATGTTCCGCAGTTAGCATAAATTCCCTGTTCTACATTGTCTAGCTGGGGCTTATGCGTATGGCCGAAGACAACTACCTTTGCCCCTTCTCTGATATGGTTCTTCACCGCTTCCTGAAACTCTCCGAAATGACCCCCGCACTTTACGTAGTCTTTGCTGGAGGGGGTAATCTTATTTCGTACGGTTATTGCCTTTTGTAAAAATTCGTCAAGGTTAACCAATGTGTTCTTTGTCCATTTATCGGCATCCGGATGAATAAATCTTTCTAGGCCGGTGACAAGCAAAGTCAGATGTTTTCCCGGCGGCCATTTAATTGAACGCAGTGGATTTTTGTAGCGATTAAATATATCGTATCGGTGGCCGTGCTCCGCAACGATTTGCTGCTCGTCATCGCGGTATTCCAAGGTTATGTCGCTATCCGCTCCTACAAATTTCACAAAAGGTATATAATCGTGGTTTCCGATGACATAGGTGAATTTTATTTTTTTTCTTAAAGATAAAAGTTTATTGATAACCTCGCTGTGCCTAAACACCACCCTGTCCAGGTCGGCCTGCCACAATTCAAGAAAATCCCCTAAGATGATTAATTCCTTTGCCTGGCTCTCGACAAATTCAAGAAATTCCAGAAGCTGCCTATCACGGTGAAAATCATCCGTCCGTGAACCGTCACCTAAGTGTAGATCGCTTATGAATATTTTCATTTCTCTGCATTTGCAATAATTTCTTGAAGTAATTCGTTTATTGCGCCTTTTGTATTCTTAAGCGATTGCTTACAAATCTCTAAGATATCGGGGTGTTGTTTAGCGTTTGATTCAAGCGACCATTTCGCTGCGGCACCAACCACCGCATCTTCGAGCTTGGGAGATTCTTTACGAAGACGCAGCGCAGAGATGATCCGCTTTACCGCCCAAGGATTTTTCGAACGGAAATATTCCGCCCATAAGTTATCAAGGTCTTCAGCGGTTTTAACCGGTTTCATAATCAAATTCTTAGATTCATTTGTATCAAAATAGAATACTGTTGTTTGAGCTATTTTATTTTCTTTTGAAATAGTATCGACTACTTCTACTTCGATAACATACATTCCTACAGGGTCACCGTCTTCGATAGTCACATCGAAAGACGTATCCAAATTAATAAATTCGACATCAGCAGGGGCTGATTTTGCTTTCGCATAGTCTTTTTCATCAAACAAAATATTCCCTTTGGGGTCAATGCATTTAACATGAGAAGTTAGATCGATCGAGCCGTCCGGATTTCTCGAGAATCCTTTGACAAAAAATGCCGTATAACAGGTTTCATTAAATACATATTCTCTCACTTTTTTTTCAGCATCAAAACTTGCAGTTTGATTAGAAGGATAAATTACTACTTCAAGCTCCGCAGCTAAAGCCATGGAAGCAATACTTAAAGCGAAAAATAAAAAAGTAGCAGAAATAATCTTTTTCACAGAATAACCTCCTTTTGTTCTCCTAGCGCAAGCTAATTATTTATTCTTTCCGGATATAGACTTCCTTTACCGGGCCGACTGTCAAAATAAGCTTTTTGCCCTCATCGGTTATCTGATAATTATAGGTTATCGTCATCGGGGCCTTTACCCCTCCGGGACAGTCGGATTGTGTCATCACGGTTTTAATTGTATTATCTGATACTGAAATGGTACCGGCGGTAGAGCAGGTCCCAAAAGCAGAAAATGCATCTTTTGTATAGATCAATGTCGCCGGGGTGCGGTGCTCAAGTTTTCCGCTTATATATAATGCCTGCCGAAGCCACGTGCCAATGTAGGTTCCACCTGAATCAGACCCTTCACCTAAACTGCCGGGCAAAGAGGGAGAAATGTCAGGTTCGCTCGACATAGTGCCCGAACCCTCACCGCCTCCGTCTGCCTTAACCGAGACTTGCGACGGCTTTGCCTGCGTGCCCGCAGGCTCATTGGCGTTGCTCGATTTATGCCCACCAAACAAAGAACCCCAATCCACGGCGTAAGCGTGTAAACTGAAAAATAATACGCATACTAAACACATAACAACTAAAGCACTTTTATTTTTCATAATTCTCCTTGCTCATAAGGAACTACTTTTCCGTCTTCATAGTGAACACACTCTCCTGCCTCAGATGCACTCATTAAAATTCCGATATGATCGTATAACCCCGCAAGGCTTTGGTTTCGTATCGCTTTTGCAATGTTAGCCCTTGTATCGTCTGACAAGCTACATGCTATTTCAAAGCCCGTCGAACCCGCCATTCTATACCCACACGCCTGTTCGGTAAACCCTTCAACTGTAAATGTGATCATCTCCCCTAAGGAAGTATTAGAATTTTTCTTCTGGCACGTGTAAGGCTTGCACTGTTCCAAATAATCTGGCAATTCTGCGCAAGGATCATCGGTAATTGCCGGCGGCTGCGTGCTTTCTTCCAGAGGTTTGTCTGGTGACTCCACGCTTTCAACCGAAGACTCTGGGATATACTTTTTGGCTCTTTCAGGATGTTTGCTTAAATACTCGATCCTCTTTTTATAATCCTCGACGGAAGATTGTGCCGCGAGGTCTGAAATGACACAGAGCACAATACACCCAACCCATGCCAGAGACAATAAAACAACGGACAATTTCCTCATCTCTTCTCCTGTTTTGAGTCCTTTCTAATTATCTCCCGCGTCGTTGCACACAGCGCCTATGATCTTTTATTAAGGAACCTATCTAAACCCAGCGAAGTATCAGCTGAGGCTGCCACATATAGCGCTGCAGCCAACAGCCCGATGTCGCGTATCTCTTGAAACTGCAGCAAATAAAGAATCATAAAAAGCTGCGCTGCGGCGATGAGCGCTATGATACGCGTGAATAACCCGAGGATCAAACACGTTCCTGTTAACACTTCCAAGACCCCGACAGCCAGAACCGAATACTCAACGCCCCAGGGAAGCTGCTGGAAGAAATCCATCGACTCGATGGTGCGCGCCCAGTAGTCATGTTGAAACTTGCCTATACCAAACACCAGAAAAACTGCGCCTAAGCCTGTCCTTAACAACACAAATGCAATTTTTTGTCTCATCTTACTCCACGGTCACTTTCTCGGTTTTGGTTCCGTATATATTGCAATAGGCCTCAACGGATAAGACGTCTGCGGCCTTAGCCTCAGGGATACGATACCCCACGGTCTGGGTTGTATCATTATCCTGCACGCTGATATGGTGCTCGATGATCTCTTCGCCGTTAAACCCTATATCGACCTTCATGATATAATGGCCTTGGGCATCTTGCACCGGATGAAATATAGTCGCCGTCAGCATCTTGGAAGTGCTATCAAAAGCAACCTCTATCTTCGATGGCGGATGCGCAAATGCTAACGGACTGACCAGCAATAACGCAGCCAAAACAAAAAACATCTTTTTCATAATTCCCCCTTATTTTCTTCACTCAATAGGAACGACTTCGCCGTTTTCATAAATAACGCATTCTCCTGTTTCAAGTGCCTCCGTAAAAGCTCCGAACAGATCTGAATACGCAGAAACTTCTTTGCCTCCCATAGATTTTGCAAACTTAGCCCTTTGATCATCAGACAATTTGCATACCATCTCACGACCACTCGTACTTACCAACCTATATACGCACATCTCTCCGGCAAAACCTTCAATGGTTTGGGTAATCATATTCCCAGGAGACATATCATCTTCTTTCTGGCACATATAAGGCTCACACTTTTCTAAATGATCTGCCCGTTCTGCGCAAGGGACACCAGAAATTTCTGATGGTTCTATGCTTTCATCTAAGGGCTCTTCTGGTGGTTGCGCTCTTTCATCCGAAGGTTCGTCGGGTGGCTCCACACTTGCATCTAAAGACTCTGGGGTATACTTTCTGGCCTTCTCAGGATGTTTACTTAAATACTCGATCCTCTTTTTGTAATCTTCAGCGGAATATTGTGCTGCAAGCTCGGACATCGAACACAACACAATACACCCAACTATTGCCACGCTCAAAAAAATAAATAATACCTTCTTCATTATATCTCCTTTTGCGTTTTTAATCTCTTGGGGTGCGTGTCCCCGGAATTTCGACCTAGCGCACCGGCGTAAGCCTCTAGTGCGCAGCACTCTCTAATTTGCACGCTGGGTGTTCGATTGCCCCGAGCGAAATTCCAGTCCGCCCTATTATAAAAATCTGCGGGCCGGAATTCCTCTTAGTCACTGCCATGAAGTCGAAGTAATGCTTGTAGCACCGAAGGATGCTTTCCTGAGCGCTGCAGGGAATCGATCAATCGTTGCTCTCCTATACGGTCAATGCGCGTATCTGATTCTAGGGTGATTTTCTTAGGGGTAGCGCACGATAAATCTCCTGTTATTTTTCCGCGCACAGAGACCACTCGATTTTCGAATGTGCCCAATTCACCTAATCTATTTTGTACAACATACTCTCTCGGGCAGCTACTTCCAAAGCCCGATGTAATGCTCGTACCTTGCACAATGCCGATTACCCTGCGGACAATCGTCTTCTCCGCTTCCTGAGCACAAGCCTCCTGCGCAGAAAACATTGCCACAAGACCTAAACACAGCAGAATAATAAATAACCTTCTCATCTTTCCTCCAGTTTTGAATCTTGCGTAAAGCGTTTATGGTTTATGATCCGATTCGGTTTGTGAAAACATCGCAAGGATTTTTTAATCTTGGAATTTCAAATTCTCCAACATCAATACCCACGCCTTCCAACACGCTATTTTCAAGCTTTAGCTCTTCAATATCTTGTTTTTCATCTGAACCCACCGGCTGCCAATATGGTTTTTTGGTTTCTCCGGGAAACATCCTCTGTGGAATATATAATGTACCCTTATCTTTTACTTCGATTATAGTAGTGCCTCCGTCCTTGAAATAATAAAAATTCTCAATTTCGTATTCGTTTAAGGCATGTCCTGCTCCCATAAAAAACCGATTTTGATATCCCTGGCGAAACCTCGTAGTATCATAATAAATATAGGCATCCGTTCCCCAGATCTTAAAAAGACCTTGCGGCATCCTTACGTTAGATAGATTAATAGGCCTGATCTCTTTACTTATAATCTTTTGGATTAACTCTTCTTTTCCCAGCGCCGATACCTTCTCTAGATTTTGCGCTTGTCCTGCACATGTAATTGTTAATATCCCTTGATTCAACGCGAGGTCTCCGATGTGTTCCTTTCTTTCTGCATCACTGAGAGTTGCACGAATCTTATTGCTTGCTATTGATCCTCCCCGAGCTTGAATCGGATAGATGACTCTTTCACTGATCCAGAATCCGTAAATATTCTTTAATCTTAAAGGCATATCCCGAACAAACTTAAACGTTACATAATAATCGCCGTTATCAGCCATAAAAGCGTGCTCAATCGTAAGCTGGGAATAATCCCATGTATCAACATCATCGCCACCCATTTTTGTGATATCAAAAGGAACGCAATCCGGGCAATCGGTTTCCTTCTGCAGTTCTCGGAATTCTTCTTCGGTGGGCATAAATTTTTTGTGCATTTCCGCAAGAGATTCTGCGACCTCTTTTCCGGAGGCGGGTGATTTCCTTTCTTCTTCTTGAGCTACGACAACATTGCAAAGCATTGCCATAAAGAGAATTAATAAAAATAGTTTCTTCATCTCATTACTCCTTAGTGCCCATTGTCCTAAAAGAATTTCTCCTTCACTTATCCCCCGTTAAAGAATCTTTGAATTTCACCAAAAGCTGCAGCGCAACCGTAAGGTGCGTTTCTGATATCTCGGTGGTAAAACTTTTTTCCAGAAATTCAGAAAAGCCTGCAAGCTGGGACGTATCTATTTTGTTAAGATTTAAGAATGCCATCGTCCAATCGTTAAAGCTGCGCTTGGAGATTTCCTGATCCCAGACCATGATAACGCTGGCGTGCCGCTGGTCGGCCTTGATAGAATAAAAAAGCTCAAATACCTTTTCTTTCTCGCCTTCTAACACTTGAAAAAAATGATTTTTGTAATACAGCAAAATACCCGTGATCCCTAAGCGGGCATTCTTCTCTCTGCTCTGTTGCAATAACTCTTCAAGATCTGCCTCGGTTAAATGATGCGTTTCAACGCTGACATATAAAAGTTGGTGTAACACCTATTTTGCTCCTTTTTTTGCACAATCCTCAATGATTGAAAAGCTTACTTTTGTCTTTAGCGTTTATTGGCATAGTTGGTACGCGGGCAGCACTCATTCGTTCGTAAAGATATGGGTGCAGCACCCGCAGTGCAGCCCGAAGGGTACAAATACTAAAAAAGTGCGTGTCCCTGAAATTCCGCAATGCTCGCTGCCTTCGGGGGGGATTATAGAACTTATGTAATAAGCGTGCGAGTTAACTTTTCTCCATTTTTCTTCGATTGTTCAAAATAATAGGAAACGCCCCGTCTTTCAACTGCGCCTGCATACATATTTCCAACGATCTTGGTATCAAAACAACATTGGATATAATCCTTAAGAAGCTTGCTCGCGTCATCGCAGAACCTCCGTAAGATCGGAGGGATAATCCCTGAGCTGATAATAAACAGTGCGGCTTTTTTCTTTTTCGTGCGTGGGGTAGGACACCCTTTGAATGGCTTAGTGCCGGGTTTTGAAAATATCCAAGTAGAGCGCTCAATAAAAGTTTTCAATACTGCTGTTACGGTGCCGCAATTGACCGGCGTGCCAAAGATATATCCGTCTGCTTCGTTTATTTTTTTATACATCTCCTGCATATCATCGTTAATAACACACCGTGCTACGGGCTTTTCAGGATCATCGTTGCGGCAGGTCATGCAATTTGTGCAGTATTTAATATTTTTGTCTACGAGATGAATCTTTTCTACCTTGGCTGAAGAGTCTGCTTGCTTAATGCCTTCAATTGCTTTATCAATCAAGGTGTCAATTGTCTTACCTCTTCTGTAGCTTCCGCTAATCGCAAGTATCTTCATCTTACGCGCCAGCCTTCTTTTTAATATTCTTCATCAGATACAAGATTGCCATCTTTATCTCGCGCGGTCTTTTTGATCAGCTTTCCTTTTTTAAAGATCTCTTCATACTGCAAACCGCCCTTGGAATATGTTATCGTGGTCAATCCTTTATTTTCACTATCAGCGCTTGACGGTACGCTTTTTTCTATGGTGGGCTTGGGCTGAACACGAAACCTGCGTTGGGAAGCGGCTGTTTTCTTCTTGTAACCCTCCGGGAAGAAATACACCATAAGCTTATTAGATCTTTCTTTCCAACTCCGGTTTGCATTAGTTGCCTGAGCGTAAAACCGGGCTGAGCCAACATCATCGGTCACTTTAAGGCCTGATATACTACTGCCGTCTTCGGTAGTGATATGAATTTGATTCCATGGGTATGTTGTTATTTCAGGTATTGCGCCATTAAACTCGGCCTTACATATGACAACGAGAATATAGTTTTGCCCATCGTCTACCGTTACACACTTGTTGCCATAATAAAAAACAGTGTCGTTCGGATCCCTAGAGTAACTGTCTTGCGCTACTCCGCCAGTAGCTGTTCCTCCTTTAAGATACGCCACGGTCTCAACTGAAAATCTACCCCCGGCAAAGGTCCTTGTCGACCCGGAAGTGGCGTTACCTGCGCCTAAGTGCGGTATATCGACCTCGATCACCAACTCAGCAGAATCTGTATCAACTTCATCCCAGGCATAAAGCCTGCTCGCGGCGTAGCCAAGCATGCCGACGGCAAAGCTCACCACCACAATAAAAACCTTTGCATATCTATTTTTCATCTTTCCTCACCTCGCTCTTTTGTTAATTATCTCAAATAAAAACGCAAAAGTAAAATGGAAACTATTGCCTTCTGCGTTCTTTAAACTCAGCCTTTACTTTTTGCTGATAGCGGTAAAACGCCTTTCTCTACAATAACCAATAACGCTAAATAATATTACGGTTATTGTAAACATCGCGGTTTCTCTGTAATGTGTATAATTGTCTTTATTTTGGCTAATAAATTTTATTAATTCTTCCTTCGGACCACGGGATGCTAAAAATGGAAATAAAAAATCGTCATCTATTACTAAATCCCATTTATCTTGATTCTGCTCTAATCTCATTGCAACAGAATATTCCGGAGGAATAGCAATGCAGACTGAAAAATTGAAAAGAAATATGAGTGATGCAAGTATGATTAGAGATAAATAGATTTTTTTCATCACTTACCTCCCTGAAGTTATTTTATTTATCGGGTGGTGTTCCTTTAGGCTTCAAATCCTTGCTGTCGTGAAGCCGGATCTTTAAGGAAGCAACCTTTTCATCCACAAATTCAATCCATAAAATCCAATCTGTGGCACCGAACTCCACAGGCATTTGTATAAGCCACTGATTTTCTTCCCAGCCTTCATAATCTTCTGACTTTTTTAATTCTAATGCATCTGTTCTATGTCGACTAAAGATATTCTCAACCCTTTCCTTTTCATCGCCTATTTGCAAATTCTCCATAATGGTAATTAATGCCTTCTTATCATCTTGATTAAGGATTTTATTCAAAAAAAGCGTGTTGCCAGCCAAAAGCACAATAACAAAAAGTGAAACCGCAGTAATTACAATTTCCTTTTTTGTCATTCTAGGCGCTCCTTTACTTCAGAGAAGGCGGGTGTTACTTGGCTTTTAAGACTAATTGAATATTGATAAAGTGGGTCACCGCATATCAAAATAATCTTAGTCTCCTCTAATAGGTTTCTCCTGACAGAAAATTCACCCACTAACGATCCATCCTCTTCCTTTTCTATCTTTAAAGGAATGTTAAAGAGTAATTGATTAAATCTTCTCGCTTCAACTCTAATTTCTGAAAGCGTCTTCAATTTTTCAGTTGGTTGAAAGGAAATGGTTAGCCCGACAGTAGATTCATACGTATAACTTGATATATGAAAGTCAAATCCAATTTCCTCTTTATTTTCTGATTGTATTGGAATTTCAACGATAACATCCGAAAGCGCAAAGCCAGGCATTAATAAGATTATCATTATTGATAAAAACAGTCTATTTTTCATCTCTTTTCCTTAGCCCCGCCCCTGACTGCCGTCAGGCAGGTTTTGGCGGGGCAACACCCTCTATTTTACATCCTGGGTGTCGCTTATATTGCTGTTGGAATTGTCGATATTTACTCCCAAATAATTTCGTAATAATTCATACCGCTCTCAAGAACTTCTTTTATCATCCTTGGCTTAACATCGGTTACGGTAATGTGTTTTTCAAAAACCTCATCGTTGTCGTTGGAGACCAATTTAATATCCAATTCATACACAGAGGGGCCGGCATCTTTCAGCCTCAGCGTCTCTTCGTCAAAGCGATGCGAAAGATACGTATCGGTGTAGCAATACGTCATATCAAATTCTCTTTGCTCCCCTGGCTCTAGTAAATCCTCGAGATCAAAAACGCTGAAATCAAACGTTTCTTCGCCATTGATAAAACAACCCATCCATATCTCGCCGATAGGTTTTGTATCAATGTTTTTAATCCTAACAAGAATCTTGGGCTCATTGTTCTCAGTGTTTTTCTCGTATCGGATATCGAGGATTTTGTACGCAGCCTGATAACCGCTTTTCTCAGTCTGTCCAAGATAATTCTTGCACTCAAAATCAATATTTTCTAAGGTTTCTCCTTCTTGAATAACAATCAACTCTTGAGTGCCTCCAGTATAATCTCCTTCATACGCAGGACAATTGCCTTCTCCCCATGATGGCTCCCAGAAAAATTCAGCAATATCCCAGGTGCAAAACCCCCAATATTTACCTGGAGGAACAACCTCGATTTTGTATGGTACTTTGTGTGATGTGATATCTTCTTTCTTTATCACGGTAAAATAGCGCTCGCTTTCAGGGGCGGAAAGAAACTGACCTGCAGGTGAAAACTTTATAAATAGATTCCCTTCTTTATCGACCTCTGGAAGCTCAACCCTGCCAGAAATAACTGATGTTTGAGCAAACACAGAAGTAGCTAATAAACAAAACGCTAAAACGAGTAATAGTTTTCTCACAGTACCCCCTAGTTTACATTTTTGGTACAGCGCTCCTATATTTTACAATAGGGAGCACAGCACTTACTACTACCTGACAATATGAGTGCAGCACCCCGTCGTATACATTATGGGTGTCATTTCCACACCCCCTTCTTTACATTGCTCACCTCGCTTCGCTCGGTGCTAGCCCGTAACACGTAAGCGAAACGGGCTAAGCCCTCACTTTAAGGCGGGCAAGATCATTTCTTAAGCAAATCTCTGATTTCTCTCAAAACCTCTACCTGTTCTTTTCCCTGGGCGAGGCTTCGTTCTACCACCTCATAATACCTTTTTTCGCGCTTTCTTCTTATAAATACGATATAGTAGAGAAGAAAACCAACCAGCAACAACGGGAAAAGAAAATTAGCCCAGCCTGCTAACAATTCCAAGAATTCCATTGTTCCTCCTTAGCTTTATTTTTACGTACGTTAAACATTAAGTTTCTCCTTCTGAAATTGCGCTTTACTTGAACTTCTTTCTAGAGTGAATTGCTACACCCGCCAACACAACAATTCCCCCATTAGTTATAATTAAATACAAAAACCATATGTATTCTATAAAACTCCAGGGACCCCTCTTTTTGACTGACCAAATCTTTTCTCCGTCAGTATCATAGATAAATTTATAAGTATAATCAGTAAAATCATCATACACAACGGTTACTCTTGAGATACCCTCTTCAATGGATCTAGCGCTCCACCTAGCTTCTTCAGAATAATACTTTCCATCGGGAAGCCTGTTTTTAAGGACCAAGTCTATTGATTGGGAACTAGTTTTGTCACCAGATGGTAAATATCGCAAATCGGAACGGGATACATAGGCATCGTGTTTTTCATCCAAAACAATCCTCATCAGAACGTCATTTACTTGATGTCTGTCACCAGAAAAGGTAACTGGCTCAGTCAATATTCCAATGGGTTGAACCAAAGATACATCAGAAGCTTCATATAGCTTTGCTTCTTTGACAGGAAAGAAAATCCCCGAAATGCTTTTTCGAATATCATCTTCTGGAAAATCATAATCTGCCCTATAGTAATCAGGCATTATCCCGGGAAGAACGAAAAAACAAAGCACAGTGTTTACAATAAAAGCGATGGTTAAAAAAATTAAAATATATTTTAGCTTCATCTCTCTTCCTTTTTCAAATTGCTGCCTCGAATCGGGACGACTTTAGATTCTATTAGCTTTGTATCATCTATGACTACATCCGGCCGATTAGCATCATAATAAAAGTAGGTAAAGAACTCTTTGGGTCTTCCGTTTTCCAATGCAGGTTCGTATCCATGGTTTTCAATCTTTGCTTTTGCATTCGCAAAATACGTATCAGGGATCTCAACTTCTATTGCATCAGTCGAGCCGGAAGATGCATCAATAACCTTGCTTATTCTAACATCCAACAATTCTCCCTTCTCTCCAATAGTAATGCCAAAGATTACTGCGCATATTGTTTGAGGAGTAGCCGCATAAACCAGACTTGAAAAAAATAAAGCAATGACAAAAAGATTTAAAATGTAATATCGCAATTTCTTCTCCATTAACGTTCCCTCGCTTTCATTCTGAACGTAACACCCGCTATTTTTTCCATGCTGGGTGTCACCTCGCTCCGCTCCGTGCTGCACCCACTATTCTTTAAGCTCATGGGCGCTGAACTGCTCCCTGCCTGCCCTGTCTGCCGACAGGCAGGCGGCAGGCAGGCTTTACTTTGGGGTGGGTGAGGTAAATTCAATATATCTCTGATATAATAATAAAGTTTTTTTGGTTTAGGCAGTATTCGCAAAGTCTTCGGAATTTCTTTCTTGATATGGTCAACACAACATCATTTTTTACTATGTGCATTTCCTTAGCCATAAAATTATTCTTAATATCTTTCACATATCTTTTGTTCCAAACGCTTGCTTTATTTTGAGGTATTCTACCCTTACTTTCTTTCATAATTGTTTTGAGAATAAGCTGTTGCACTTTCAAACTGAAATACATCAATTTACCTGTATCCAAATTAATACCTTGAAATGCATCCTCACCTTTAGGAAGATTTTTTTTGCTTTTAGTTAGCTTAATAAGCCTTAAAAATAAGTTCCATTGCTTATAAGATAATTCAAAAGCTATGTGTTCATCTTTAAAAAGAAATCCAAGTGCAATATTTTTTCTTTCTTTATGCTTACTAATCCAAAAATCTTTATCCCTTTTCTTCATTATTTTAATCTCCATCACGCCTCCTTAGCACTCAGGTATTTTACATTAGTGAGTGCAACACACCCTCGTTTTACAATGCTGTGTGTAGCCCCGCCTTCGGCGGAGCAACGCTTAGTGCCCCCTAATTTACATCCTGGGCGCAACACTCCCTATCCTACACGCTGAGTGCTCGCTTACATTGCTGGGTGTATTGTCTCGTTTAAAGACGCCCAAAATATTACTCCTCTAAAGTGCCTGATTCCGTTGTTAAGATTATATACCATCTTCCTTCCTCTTCGCCGATATAATAGCGAGCGACAGTATGTTTACTAGTAAGCTTTAAAGCTTCATCCCTAGTTACACTTCTAATTTTTAAATAATACTTTGGTTTAACTGGAAAGATAAAAAATTTATCTCTAATTTCCAACCTGTTGAGTTGAAGATTATATTCCTTCTCCTCAGCTGTGTCAGAAACTTTAATCTCATAATCTTTTTCTATGGTTTGTCCAAGAAGGCCATATTTTATAATTCTATTAAATTGCTCCAAGTCATGCTCTTTTAAATACTCCAAGCTTTGTGGATGAACCAGAGCTTCAAAAGCCTCAATATCGTTTGTTTTAATAGCTTCTGCTAAATGGGCAGCTAGTTCCTCGGGTGTAGTTTGAGCATACGCGCTGGACGCAATAAAAATAAGAAATAGAAATATGAATTTTGTCACCCTAAGTAACTTTCTCTTCTCCATTAGAATTTTGCACCCCCTGTTTTAATCTGGGAGGGTGCTACACTCACTAGTGCTAAACAAGCTGAGTGCTACCCTCCTTTGCATTAGCTAGCACCCAGATTTCTTACATTAGTGGGTGCAGCACCCTATAGCACTCAGCTATTTTATATCAGTGAGTACAAGACCTCCTATTTAGCACGCTGGGTGTAGTTAACGCGCTGGGTGCAGAAATTCAACACCCATTCTATTGAACATTTGGGTGTCACTCCCCCTTTATCTTATTTTTATAGAGGATTGACATCAAATCTTCCCTCCGAATATTTCAATAGCTTTGTCAATACTGTTTAATAAAGCCTGCGTGCGAGCGACTGTCATTCCACCACTTCTATTTCTACTGTGTTGGAAAATACGGTTCCTGTCCAGGCATCGAGGCCTACGCTTGCTCCGTCGTGCGGATACACTTTAGAAACCGATGCATAATATCTTCCCGGCCGACTCATACTCCATCCGAGAGAATCTGAAGAATAGAATGTCTGTCCTTCTTCTAGTTGAACAAATTTATCTTTTGGAATATCAACGTTCTCGAAAATGCCGAATGTACCACCGCCACCAGCAGTGCCTCCATCATCTTCCCGAACTGCCCAACTCAAACTGCCATTGAAAGAAAACCACGCTCCATCCGCTATTGCAGTTTCTTTTACTCTCAATTGTTTTAAAGAATCGCCGAGTTGAAAAGGTTCTTTCGGTGCTTCAATTTCTAGCCTAACAGGTGGAGAAGCTGATGTTTTGCTACGGTCAACAACATAACCATCCCCTTCTCTTACTACAGTAAGGCCATATGTCCTCATTAATGCAACTACTAATCTTCGTATGGGGCTGTCAGGTTTTTTCAAAAGTGGCTCAAATAAAGGAAGTGCCGTCTTCCATTTCTCGCGCTCTCTAGAATATCCCCAGATCACATCGAAATCAGACTCTAACTCCTGAATATAATCCATGGCGCAAATTCCATGGAAATCCTTTCCGCTATAGACCTCACCGATATTGCTGATCGTATATGGATCTAACGCAAGGATTTCCGGACTAAAATCTTCCTTTCCAACATCGCTTCCGTTAATCTCGAGCGCCTGCAGGCAAGGGATTAATTTCCAAAAAGGTATTTTTCGGTTGCTGAGCTGCTTTCTTAAATACTCCGGAGAAAGATCGGCAAGAATCTCAATGCTCTCTTGCTCACCAAGATTTCTTTCTTCTTCCATGATCCAATCAAAAAGAATATCTTCAACTGATTTAATATTCTTAGCATCTACCATTGCCAAAAGTTCCATTCTCTGGTAAGAACTTCCTTCCTTAAGAAGCTGTCTTAAGTTTGTATCATCGAAAAATTCTCCCTGAAGGGCAAGCCGTTCAATGGCCGGATTCGTGACATAGGCGTCTTGATAGTGTTTATTAAAGGTTTCTCGAAAGAGCAGAATATCCTCCTGAGTCAATTCTGCAGGCCAATGCTCAAAGACATACCTGAGAACATATCGATTATTCTCTTCCCTTAAGATCTTAGTATATGTTGGACGCAGATCTTCAGGGGGATTCATGAGCGTCAGATCCAGAAGATAAAGATACCCTTGATACTCTCCAATATCAAAATCATATTCCTGATTACAGTTTGTGATGGGACGATAAAGTTCGGGAGTTCCAAATTGAAAATGCCTTTTTTCAAATTCCGACAATTCGGCTGGAACAAGGAAGGTTAAATTTTTATTGCCCTCACTGACATGGTAGCTTGCCGTACTCATATAATGGGCATCCCAAAAGATTATTTCATCTCCTGCTTTTACGTCGCCCTTGTACACCTTCTCGACGCGCATGCGATACGCTCTCCCCTCAGAAAAATCAAACCTTTCCGAATCCTGTTTTGCTTTCGGATCCCAGGCCTCGATAACGTCTCCTAACACAATCAGCTCAGCCTCTTTAACAGCCTGATCAAACGGCGGATGATATCCTGAAGCATAAGCTTGCTGAGGTAACATTATATAAATCCCTAAGATTATAATTGCGAATTTTATAACCCTTTTATTGTTTTTGGAACACATGATTAAATCCCCTCTTTCCCAGGTGAATAGCTTCCGGCGGTGATAGTAATCTTTATGCGTTTCTTCAGATCGCGCAGGACCTCGAAGGTGACTTTATCGCCAGGCTTTATAGTTTCATCATACATAAAATCGCTGTCCTTATCAAAAATAACGTCCCTTTCCTTTAATCCCGCTTTCTCTGCAGGGCTTCCCTTAACAACATAAAGAACAGAATCAGTGGTTCTGGGTCCAGTTATCTTTCTTTCATACGGCTGCGAGTATCCTCTATAAAAACCAAACCAGGCGTCGCCCGTTTTTTTTACCTCAGGATATTTCTTTTTAGGTACCTCGTCCAATCGTACTTTTATGTTTTTTCCCTTACCATTGCGAAGAACTTCCACAACTACCACATCCCCGGGGTTATAGCGCTTCATCATCTCCCAGTCTTGAAACTGCTTTGTAATCTTTTCACCATCAATTGAAAGTAAGATATCTCCGCTTTCAACACCTGCTTTCTTCGCGGGTCCTTCGTAGGCAGGAAAGATTTCAAAGGCATTATACTGTTTGTTGATATTCCTCTTATACCCCAAACCCAAAAATGCCTTTTGGCCCTCATCAGGGAGATAAAGTTCCCTCGTTAGAACATAATCATCAAAAGCAAACATATACGGATGCAGCCTGCTCATGAAATGCCAATCGGCACCACGGGCACCCATTATCAGCGATCGGGACATAGTGTTAATATCAATCTGCCAGCCCTTTTCACTTCGATAGAAAAAGTAAGGGTTGTGCATCATGAATTCCCAAACATCACCATTGCAAGGAAACAAAACTACCGCATACTTTCCTTTCTGTTTTACCACATAGGGAATTCCGTCAAACCATTCTGCTTCCCCGCGCATTTGACCGGAGCTTGTGCGCCAGTTGCTATAAAACACCTTCGAGCTTTCAGTGTAAAGATCAAGTGTATGATCAGCTATAAGTTTTGTATTTTTCTCCATGTAACGTTGAAACGCCAGCTCAGGGGTGGGCTGAGCGCCAAAATACGCGCGCAATTCCGCCGGAACCTTTGGAATCGGCTTATTTAAAGCCGCGCCAAAATCAAATACATTTTTTGCACCTGCCCCTTGTGAATAATACCTAAGTTGATCGTCCTCGGCAGCAATCTCATCAACAATGATGCCTTTCTTTTCCGCTAAATAGATTCTTCCAATAAAATGTTCAATCGTCCCAAAAAAACCTCTTTCCCAATCAGCCTGTTCTAAGAACTCCTTGAGCATATCCCGCTCGACCTGTCCGACATACATATCGGTGTATACCTCTTCCAAATCATATCCAATCTCAATCTTGATCTTCTGTTCCTGCATCGCAATAAGTATAAGAATGCCTTTTTTACCTTGTGTGCTTTTGCCGATTTCCCACTTGGTAAATAACTCTGCTGCGTATTCTGTAATGGAATTATTGTCTAACGAAGGAATAATCAGCATTACAAAATCAATGTCGGAACTCTCAAAGGCCCTTCCCCACATGCCATTTATCCTCTTAACAATATTTTTCGGCACAACTTGTGTAAAATCAAAGCAGTGCCCATCTTCGCGGGGCCTTTTTTGCATAATCTTCTCTGCGCTTATAGCTGTGTCCTTTTGGGCACAACAAAGAATACTAAACTGCATTACGACAACCATAAGAATCATTATATTTCTAATTTGCTTTAACATCCTGCCTCCTCTATGACTATTGCTGAAAATCAATTCTTTGTTAGTATATCAATAATTTTTATCCACTTATTGCTTTCCATCGCCCTAACTGCAAACACGGTTCCCATAATCATTAATACGGGAGTACCGATTGACAGCTGTGCGTTTTTCGTCAATATAGCCGTCGTGTGTAAGACAAAACCTACAACAAGCATAATAACTCCAGCAATAACAGAATTTTTAATTGATTTCCTAAAATACTCAATTTCTTTTCTTTCCATTTCTGTTAATTTTTCTAATCCCATCACTAATTACCTCCTTATTTATCCCTCACTTCGTTCGGGACTGCCCCGCCAAATGAATCAAGGGCGGGGACTGAACTGCTCCTTTATTTACTTCTCGCTAAGCCGCTTCAATTTCTCGCGGTCTTTTAGTGCTTTCTTCCAATTAAAAATCATTGCAATACCAACAAAAATAATAAGACAACCCATAAGAAATATAATACCCTCACCAGCAGAAATAAAAACAGAATACCCTGTTACTGATAACCCAATAAGAATAGAAATAACCGCAGAGACAAGAAATCCATTCACGCTCTTGCTCGATTGCCTAAGTTTAATTATTTTGAATTCCATATCTTCAGCAGTATGCTTAAATTCTTTTAAGACTTCGCTTATAATAGCTTTAGCCCTTTTTTCGTATTCATCAGGGACTATAACTTCGCCCATCCCAACTTCATGTCTAAATACTCCATCGTATCCCCAATTCTCAAAAGAATGGATTTCAACAGGAATATTTTCAGATTTAAGACTGGCTTCAATCTTCAATGCTTCCTGTTGATTATAATACTTATAGACTTTCCCCATTACTTTCTCCTTACTTAAGCTGCTCCCTGCCTGCCGGCAGCACCCATATTGCTTTCACTCGTAGGTGCAGCACTCACTATCTAGCACGATGAGTGCAGGCAGGCTTTACCCCTCACGTTGTTCGGGGTTTCACTCCCCCTTCGTTCATAAATTGTCGCTTCACTTTGGGGCGGGAGAAAAGATATATTTTATACTGTATGTTCAACAAGGACTACTTTTTTATCATTACTAATTTTATATGTATAAGTAATATCAGTTCCAACTGGATGTACAAAAGCTATAAACCATGCCCCTTCACTATGAAAATCATCATCATAATAGTGCGTGTATCTTGCTAAAGTAAGAATGAAATCTTTCTTTTTAAAAAAATCATCATCTGGGAAAGATTCAATTTTATAAAAATATTCTGACGCAAGGTCTATTGCTTCGTTGATAGACACCTTTGGTTTAGGTATAGGAAAAGGTAACGGTTCGGCAAATATATTTTGTGCGAACAGTATCACTATTATAAACGCACTAACTAATGACATTTTGCTAACTAATCTTTTCTTCTCCATTAGAATTTTGTCCTCCTTTGCATTAGACGAAATTCAACACCCACTCTATTGAACATTTGGGTGTCGCTTCCCCTTTTTCACCCTTTCCACTTCTATGCGTTCCCGTGGCGAAACGCCACGGGAACGCACATTCAATGCTTCATCTATTTATGCGCAATCCGGGCAACCCGGGCCATCTTTTCTGGGATGACATTCGCCGTCGCAGACTCCTTTAAAGCATGCGCTACAATCTTGGCAGTCAGGGTCTGTAGCCGGAGTACAATCAGATGCGCAACATCCGTCAGCAAATCCGCACGCCGGCCAGATGTTTTCGCAGATACCATTATTACAGAAATCCATGGTACAGCTCTGTCCGTCGCCGCAGTCTGCATCACTTACACAACCGCAGTCTATTTGACAATTATACACATCTTCTCCGAAACTGCAGATTCCGTCTCCGCAGCAGTAATCCCCGGCGCAATCTGCGCATTCTGATGTCTCTTTTCTTTCATTGCAATAACCATCGCATCTGCCCTTCCAGCAGGCCGAGCACATGCCTCCTTGGCCACCTAAACAGTCCTGCGGACAGGTTGCGCAATCTTCTCCTTGTGTAGCTCCGGAACAATATCCGTCACCGCAGTAGAAGATTCTTATACATTCATCAAATCCGGTACATTGACCGTTGCAGTCTTGCGTACCTTCATATCCATCTATGGTTATACAGGCTTGAGTTTCAGTGTCGCATATCTCATTGCCGTTTACTATACCATCACCGCAGTACAAGTTGCTGGTACATGCGTCAAAACCAGTACACGCGGCATTACAACTTTGTGTACCTGCGTATCCATCGATGGTTGTACAGGCTTGAGAATTGCCATCGCATAGCTCAGGACCATTGACAAAACCATCACCGCAATACCAGTCACTGATACATTCATCAAAGCCTGAACACTCACTGTTGCAATCCTGCGTTCCTTCGTATCCATCTATAGTGGTACAGGCTTGAGAATTGCCATCGCATACTTCACCGTCGCCGATGGCACCGTCCCCGCAACCAGTGCCTGACTGAAAACAGTACACGCCGCTTGCGCCTGGCGCATCATACGAGGCAAACACTACCGCACCCTCGGCCAGGGCCGGTGATGTCTGGGCTGAACCAATCCATTGTTGCAGTGCATCCTGATATTGCCAGATAACCGTTCCATCATTTGCATCAAGCGCAAACAATGCCTGATTCTCACGAGGCGGATCTGCAACAGAATAGTAATCGTCTGTACTAATATATACGACTCCGTTGGAAATACTGGGCGAGCTGAATAACAAAAATCCAGGATTAAACGGTATCCACCCAGGACAAGGTAATGGAACATCCCCATCCACAGCGCAATGAAGCGTTGAATAGGATGCAAAATAAACCTTTCCATAGGCAACTGTAGGCGATGTCCACATTTCGTTTAAATCAGGATATAGTTCTATTTGCAAATCAGCTATTGCAATGGACCAGTCAAGATTACCTGTGTTTAAATCGAGACGGTGCAACTTCGAGTCAAAGCCCTCTCTTGTGCCCACATAGACCTTGCCATTATGAATCGCAGGGGTCGAGACAATAGCTCCATTGGGAGCTACCATATTCTGCCAAATAATCTCTCCCGTTGCGATATCCCGGGCATACACCGTACCTTCGACTTCTTGTCCATATCCTCCGTCGGGTACCATTGTATAGCCTGTCATAATCAACTTATCCTCTGAATATGCCGGGGAAGAATAATGCACTTCTCCGATATCAATCGGCCCCCAGATATTTTCTGAAGGACTATCCGGATTAACACAAAAAATCTTTCCGATTGATTCCAGAAATTCATAAGAATAACTATCGTATTTTATTTCTTGCGTTAGAACGATAAGTTTATCACCGTCAACAGGATCTTCTATAATCAAAGGAGACGTTCTTTCTCGGGTGACCCAAAAATAGTCCATTGAGATATCTCCGGCGCTCTCAATGATCTGAAGCTCCCAATCCTTGCTCCAGTTGTTCGGATCAGGGTCGCTGACATCTAAGCGGTGGATATAGCCTCCCCAATCAAACACATAGACCTTGCCGTTGTGATAGGTTGGTGTGGCCCAAATCATGCCTACATTATCCGAAGAACCCCAACTTTTCAAAATTTCACCGGTTCCCAAATCAAGAACGTAGAGATGATCCGGATAGCTCGGGCCAAAATTACCAAGGCTACCAATAAATACCTTATTATCCGCTACGACCGGAGAGGCCTCAATATTGACGTTTTCTTCCGGATCAACAAATTGACTCCATCTTTTCCCAAGTGGAAATTCAAAAGGGCTGATGCCGTCGTCAACGCCATTTCTTTGGGCGTCTTTACGAAACGTTGGCCAATCAGCGCTCTGGGCAAACAGTATGCCGCAGACCGTGACAAGAAGCACAACTACACCTCCTATCATTGCTGCTTTTCCGTGGCTTTTCATTACAACCTCCTTTTTGTGACCTTCCCGTTAAGCGCGGGAAGATTGTTGTGTTGTTATTGCGTAATTATTTTCTTCTTTTTCAAAAACCGTTGCAACAATCTGACTCTTCCCGGGCCTTGATACGAAAGGGTCTTTGCCTTCTCAAGCATCTCGAGCGCTAAATTTTTGTCGATTTCCTTTCGCGGGTCAAGCGTGGCACGGCCTGATGACAATTCAGCATAACAGCGTGATAATTTACAAAAGGTATAAAGACTGTTTGGTTCTATCTCTTGGGCTTTTTTGAATTGTTTAACCGCCTGTTCAAATTCCTTTAATTGATAATGAAGGAAGCCTAAAAATTTATAGCCAAATGGGTTTTTTGGCTCTCGTTTAATATATTCCTTAATCTCAGGCATGGCTGTTTTGTATTGAAAATTAGCATCCACGTGACGGATGGCTATGTATTTATATGGCTGACTGCTCTGGGGATTCAGCTGCTTTGCCTTTTTCAAAACAGAAAACACCTCTTGCGGCCGCATGGCTGTTATGGTTTTCAATCTGCCTAATTCCATGGCAACATCAAAGTCATTAGGGTTTTCTGCGTATCGGGCCTCTAGCGCAACAATGCGTGCGGCATACTCTTTATCCTGATGGGCATAGTAGATATCTTCTCTACCCAGGGGCATATCAATACCCGTATAATAAGGACAGCGGTTAAGCAGGTTTACATAAGGGTGATCGGTTATCTCAACTGCCCAGGTAGGGCTTGGGCCGAAGCGTACATATTTGCGCTGGCTGACAATATCGAACATCCAACCCTCAGGGCTGTTGTGCATTAGCCAGGGTGAATTTTCCCAGCCTTTTTTCTTTCCGAAATAAATAACCGCGTAGGTGCCGTCGGAGAGGACCTCAAAGGATTTGCCGAAATATGTCTTGTAATCCTTCTCAAAGCGGGAATCAGGAGAATTCGTATATCCGCGAAAGGCTAGCTTGGTTAAATCTGAATAGACCCCGATATTGGGATCGCGTACCTTATCGCGCCAGGCGCGGATAAGTGTATTCCAAGCCTCGGTGGGAGTTTTTCCGGCAGGATACTGAGAGCCGACAGCCTCTACCGTTTCCTTTTGGAATTTTGCTAAGTCTCTCTTGGCGCCTGCGCCTCCTGAGAGCAACTCTTCATCTAAGCCAGCGATGAAGCTTTTAGTATACTCTCCCCTCTGTTTTATCTGGGCGCGGTTCTCAAGCTCCTCCATTACCGCCACCATTCCTAAGCCCAGATCGCCACTAAAAAAGTAGGGCCTTAGCTGAATGTCTTCAATGTATCCGCAAAACATATCGGTAAAAACATCCTCTAGCTCCAGAGCAACTTCTACCTTAACCTGTTTCTGATCCGCTAACAGCAGCAACAACACACCTCTACCATCAGTGTCTTTGCCTATCTTCCAATTATTGAATATTGCTACAGCTAATTCTTCAACGGTCATTGCCTCTTCTGTTGAGGCAACGGTTACAATCACGCCTTCGATTGAATGCCGCTTTTTTATCGATTCCAAATACCCGTTGACGGATTCTTTGTAATCTTCCATTATCCCGGCATAATCAAATACCAGCTCCTCGCCAGGAGGCCGTGCGTGCAGCGTAAATGTAGGTTCTCCCCTATACGCTTTGCGAGCTATTACCAAGGCACCGCTGATTAAGAGTATGCCGATGAGCGAGGTGATAATTGCACTGATATGTTCTTTTTTCATTGCTGATCCTTCCTGCTATAGAGACTGTTGTGTTTTTTAGAAACTAAAAACCAATAGTGACAGGCTCCAAAGCTTCTTCCTTGGCTTCAAAATAACCTTTTTCTTCAAAACCAAACATCGGTGCAACAATATTTCCCGGAAACATAGTGATCTTAGTGTTATAGCCCCGGACGCTGGAATTATAGCGCTGTCGAGTTACAGAAATCCTATTCTCTGTTCCCTCAAGCTGATCCTGCAAGGCTAAAAAATTGGTGCTGGCTTGCAATACCGGATAGTTCTCAACTAATGCAAAAAGGCTCTTTAGGGTACTGGTCAACTGTGATTGAGACGCTGCGAGTGCCATAAAATCTTCCTTGACTAATGAATCTTTTCCCTTTATTCCATCTAACACTCCCTGCGCACGGCTTCTGGCTTGTGTGATGGCAGTAAAGGTTTCTTTTTCGTGTGCTGCATAGCCTTTGACTGTCTCAACCAGATTAGGGATTAGGTCCAGTCTTCTTTGACATACTACTTCTATCTGGGCCTGAGATTCCTCAACGATTTTGTCCAGCTTCACAATCCCGTTGTAGTTAAGGATTAAAAAGCCGCCTATTGCTGCTAATGCAATCACTGCTACTAATACTAGTGCTACATTTCCTTGCTCCTTCATCCTACACCTCCTTGTTTTTTTAATGTCGATTAATACGTTTTTCATTTATGCCTTTTTCTCCCCGAGGTATCCTTTCGCAGCAAACTTAAATGATGCGGCTACCACATTAAGAGGAAAACCGCGAACCGCTGAATTATATGCCCGCACTCTCCGGTTAAACTGTGAGCGCGCCCTGACGATCTCATCCTCTGCTTCTTCCAATTGCTGCTGGATGGTTAAATAGTTGGCATTGGCTTTTAAATCCGGATGGTGTTCGGCTACGGCATAGAGCTTGCCCAACATCCCTTCCAATGTCTTTTGTGAAGCGGAGACCTTTTGCAGCTGTGCCTCTTTGAGCGCATCAAGATTAACTCCGTCAACAACCTTTGAGGCATCTGCCCGTGCCTGTGCCACGTGCTGGAGCGTATCCTTCTCGTGAGTGGTGTAATTTTTAATTACCCCCAGAAGTGCGGGGATCAAATCAGCCTTCCTGTCATAAAACGTCTTTAGCTGTGCCCAGGCCTCATTCACACTTTCCTCATTGTTCACCAGGCGATTATACAAAAATGTGAAAATCAATGTAAGAACGCCTGCGGTGAGTAATACAAAAATACATGCAAAGAAAATCGCTATGGTGTTCATCTGTGACCTCCTTGTGTAGTTGTCTTTCAAGTGGTGTGCCTTTTCAAATGCCTTGGTCTCTTCCTTTATAAGAGAAGCGTCCCCGGTTCTCTCTTGCAAAAGCCTGTAGGTTGATCCCAAAAGGGTATAGCCTAAAGGAAACCGTGAAGCCTTTCTGGTTCCCTTTTTTATAAGATCGATTGCTTCTTCGTAACGTCCGCCTTCGATTTCGCTACTGGCTTGGTTAAAATACACAAGCGCCTTGCCGGCATCCTGCCCTATCCCTTGATTGATTCCTAGCGCAAGCAGCAACATTACTGTAGCAAACACCACCAAAAGCCACATGCCTAAGAAACCCCATTTATTTTTTTCTCTCTTCTTCTTCTGTGAGAGCACCTGCTTGAAAACCTTCTCTCTTCTTGACTCAGACTCCTTGAGCGCATGCAGAAGCATTACGGCTTGATCGGAATTAACCTTGCCTTCTCTTAATAACTGCCTAATTTTTTCTCTACCTTCCATGGGTCCTCCTTTATAAATTTTTAATGATTTCTGCTGCCTTTTCAGGATCTAATTTTCCCTGTTCAACTTTTTCTAAAATATCCTGTTTGTAGCTTTCACGCTTGCCTATTTCTTTCTTGAGGTCTTCGATTATCTCATCAAGCCTGGTGCGCACCGTAGGATACGTGACCCCTAGAATGCTGGCCATCTCTTTGAGGCTGCCGCTGCTTAAGACAAATAACTCAATAAAACTCTGCTGTTCCTCAGAGAGTGACATAGTCGGCGCTGCATAGAATTCCCCCTCGAAATTGATCCCGCACTTGATGCATCCGACCTTTGTCACCCTTACGTTTTCCTTGCAAAAAGGGCATTCTGTTATTCTCATGATTTTTCCTTTCTTAAGACAAGTATAGCATAAAGTTAAACTTATTGCAAGTTTTTTTTAACTTTATTTAAGTTTTTAGGCTCTATTTATTAACTATTAATTTAGCTCTGTTTTCTGCCCAATAAACAAAAAAAGCGATGACTTATTGTAACTATTTGTCATCGCTATAGTTATGTTTATCTGGCTTGCTAAGGTCTTATTGGCAGCCTAAGCCTCGCTTTTGAGTTCAGGTTTTGCCTTTTGAACGCTCTAAGGTAGGTGTCTCTAGAATTCACTTAGCGATAAAGGCTTGTTTAAAACTTCGCTCCGATGCGCAGTCCGCCTTCGATGGATTTATTTTCCGGCTCGAGGCCGAATCCTTCAAGCACATTGTTATAGGTGATGGCGGAAATCTCGGAATCTTCGATGTGCCAAAAGCGGAAAAACGGCTCAATAAAAAAGTCAACACGCTCATTTTTCTTCGCGACTTTCAAAGCGCAGCGCGTGCCGTAGCCCCCGTTTTGATCATTGTACAAAGTATTGTAGCCGGCAACGGCAGTTTCAAGGTGGCTTATCTGCTGACCGTATAAAAACAGATCGTATTCCACCTGGACCGAAATCTCCCATCCCTCGAACATCCAGGTTGTGCACTCAATACCGATAGGCATATAAAAATAGTTTGATTTGCGTTCGTATCCGAGATGGTTGGTGGTAGAGGAGCGGCCTCCGGAATCGTCGTTGAGGTGGCGATAGCCGACCCCCAAATAAGGGGTAATCAACAAATCCTCGGAGTGCGGAACATCGTAGCCTGCGAGGCCGCGCACCTCAAAGATATAATCGCGAACGTCGCTCATCTCGCCGGTATCTTCTGACTTGTAATCCACATACCCCCAGCTAAGCCGCGCGTCCAGCTCAAGCCTGTTGATGTTGCTGTACTCGCTGAAGATATCGTGTAGTGTATTGATCGGATAATTCTCTTGGGTAAGATACGTCAGCGTGCCGAAGGCGCCGTAGAGAAACCCTTTGTCTTCCATGAATTTAGGCTCTTCATACGCGAAATAAGAGAGTTCAGTGCCCATGGTAAAGTCGATGAAGTCACCTTGCGCATACGCTATGCGCTGCGATTCCTCCTGCTGACCCGGCGAAGAATCATAATAGTCAGCGGCAAAGCATACCTGGCATATAATCAAAACGAAGGCAGCGAGCGTTACTAGTATTTTCACATCTGCTCCTTTCTTAGCCCGCCACTGCAACAATGGCGGGCAACACCGTCGAACGTTCGAGTTATGGAGCGTAAGCGACATAACTCGGTACGTGTAGACGCCCCCGCAGGGGGCCCCTAGTTTTCCACGCAGGGTGTATCTAGCATCCTGAGCACAACACCCGCGAGTTTCCCTTGCTGGGTGCCTCACTTACATCGCAGGGTGTAACCACTTGAACTTATGCCACTACAAATCTAAATAATTCAAAGACTAAAAATGCAGGCCAGACAAGTGCTTTTAAAAATCCTAGCACTCCGCTGCCAAAACTAGTTGCTGCTGAGATATAATATACCGCCGCACCGATTAATCCCAGCGCATAAAAAGCTCCTCCGCATCCTTGATCCTGCACACCACACATACCTTCTTTTTTTCCCATTTCATCTCCTTTAAAATTTTACCCTCACTCCCATTAAGTAAAATTTAACACCCCCTCACCTAAATTGCTGGGTGTCTACGCCTAGCACCCATCGTATACAGGATGGGTGTCATTTTAGGACTTCTTTCCCCCTGCCTTTTTTAATAATGCTCTATCGTAATCAGTATCAAACGAGAAATAATTGATATTTTTGAGTTTTATTTTTTTATATCTTGACCATTTTGCTTTCGTATCAATCAATCTAAAATGAGCGAATTCATTATTAATTGAAGTCAACCGGCCTATCAAATAACTATCATTTTGATTCTCAACAAAAAAAGCAATTAACCCAAATTGGCTTGCTTCCTTTAGGGATGAACAGAATGTTTTAGTATTTTTTAGTTTGATTTTATTAAAGAATCTGAGGGATGTTTTTGTTTTTACGCTCTTGTATTCGGCCTTTTCCCAGCACCTATATTGTTTAATCTCTCTAGACCGAAATACCGTATATCCGTTAAATTTTCTCTTTTTTTCATCATAATTAATAAGGATAGAAATATTTTTATTCTTTTCAATGCAGATACCCATCCACATCAAATCCCTCTCGGGTAAATCAATATCAATTATTTCCCTGTTTTTCATAAAGTTTTTCATTAGCACTCCCTGTCCTGCACGCTGAGTACAGCCCCGCCGTTGGCGGGGCAGCACTCTCTATTCTACATCCTGAGTGTCACCGATAAATCTCTCCTCTATGCTCGATCCAGCCGCCGATGATGCGGTTGGCCGGATCCCTGTGCGTCCAGTGCAGGGCACCCCCCTTTTCATTCCAGAGGTATTCCCCGCGGAACATAATCCGCTCGCCCGGCTGCAGATCCTTGATTCTTGGCGCCAGATCAATATTATACAGCACTAATAAGGTTTGGTCATTCGCTAATCTTATGATAAAGCGTTGATGCCGGGGCCGCTTTAAGTCGTCATCTAAGATCCACTCGACGATTCCTGTCGAAGCCACAAAAAGCTTAGTTTCGCGGTTTCTGAATGCCTGCTCGATTGCTGCCAGGTCATTATAGTCTTCAAAGCTGGTATCGAAGGTCTGCGCCGGCGCGGGCGAACAACTGTACGCCGAACTCAGAAAAATAAAAATCAGGAATACAAAATAATGGAATTTACGCATTGTTTTTTAGCACCCCATCTATTACATCAGAGTGAAACGGTCCGTGCTCTGTTGCAACCCCTACTGCTCTTCTGCCGTCCCCTCATAATTTTCAATGATAGAAAGCAGGCGTGGTGCGGAAGGAGAACTATACATCTTACTGAAATCTAATTTTTCATCAATCTCACGTAGCTTATCGACAATTTTCAGCGCCTCCTGCTTTTTCCCCATATGGAGATAGTTTTGAGCAATTTTGAAATAGGGATTCTTGAAATAGTAGTAGGTGTCAGGACGGATGCTCTTGATATTCTTTTTATCAATTTCTAATACCTTATAGTAGGCATCATTAGACTCCTGGTATCTTCCTCGTTTAGCATAAAGCGGAGCTAATTCACGCAAGATTACGCGCTCATTCAAGGATGGGCTTTTTTCCAGAGACATGTTGTTGTACTCAATTGCTTTATCAAACATTGCATTGGATTTCTCCACATCGACATCTTCTAAATCCTCACCTAAATATTTATAGTTAACAGCTAAGGACATATAGATGCCCTTATGCTTTTTATCAATATTAGAATCCAATTCCAATGCGGTGTTCAAATATTTGATTCCTTTTTCACGACTCATTAAACTTGAATAAAGCCCTCCGATCATAACATGTAAAGTTGGGTCGGTAGGATTCGATTCGTAGACTTCCAAGCAGTAATCTAAAGCCTTCTGAGGTTGCCAGGACAATTTCCACGTAAGCTCTTCAGTGAGCTCAGAACATTTTTCGACAGTAAGTTCTTCTTGAGCTTGAACAAAAATCGTCAAAAAGCAAAAAAAACTTAAAGCGCAAACAATGAGAAATGCAAACAGGTTTCTTTTCATCCTTATCTCCTCCTTAAGTCAAAATTGTATTTCAGGTGACTGGCACTTTTTCACCTTTTCTTCTTAAAACATATTCCCGGGGATTCTGCCCGGATCCATCTCTTCTAACTCAATACCATCCGCTTGATACAACTGTGATTCATAAGGAGGAGGATAGCCGCCTTCGCCTTTACCGTCACCGTCACAATCAAGAGATACCCCGTCAGCGCTTCTTATTGTCCCCCTGAGATGCATCTTATAGGTCCCGTTTTCCAAAGGGGCGCCGCTGACCCAGGTGACAAAGTTTGGCCTTATGTTTACGGTATTATTCTGAGTTGAGGCATCGACCCAAAAATTGTTTTCGTCTTGCTTAAGCATCCTTATGTTTACGTTTTGCTGTACTGTTCCTGCATCTAGATTTTTGTTAAAAATGACAGCGGCAACAAGACGGGTTTGATTATCTATTACAACCGTACTGAACTCAGTTTTTTTAACCTGAAACGGCCCCGGCACCGCCTTAGCGCCTTTGATTGATTTAGGTATAACCTTAGCGGGCGAAGTCCCAAATCCCCCGCCTGTATATCCCGGCATTGATTCAGCCCAGGCAAAACCACTCACACACAAAACAAAACATAAAAACAAAACAGCCATTCTAAAATATTTCATAAATCCCACTCCTTTCATTATTCTTGGGCAACACCGTCGAATGTTCGAGTTATGGAGCGTAAACGACATAACTCGGTACATGTAGACGCCCCCGAAGGGGACCGCGAGTTTCCCTTGCTGTGTGCAGTACTTTCTCGTTAAAATCCTGAGTGCAACACCCGAAAGGGTGTATCCCCGGAATCCCCGCTATTTTTCTATTCCTCAACAACGTTAATAATAAATCCTGCGCTGTGTGCGGTCATATCCGGCGCATACATCGATTGCAAAGTAGCAGCACCTATACGATACACTCCCGGTTTTGTAGGCCTTAGTCTATAGCGCAAGATATATTCGCCGTGCGGAAGCCAACTGATGAAGAAATTAGTCAGCGAATCTCTGGGTTCCTCATAAAACCAAAGCGGATCATATTTCCAGCCACTTAAAAGCGTCTCCGCTTCAAAGCCGGCTGCTTTAAGATCCTTGAGATGCATATATTCAAATTGGCTGCGTGTATTGATCTTAAGCTGAACCTCTATCTGATCGCCCACAGAAATCTCTTTACCGGATTTTATAGGCTTCAGGTGATAGTCATCGCCCTCTTTTACCCTGCGGTAAAATGTACGCTTAAGCTCCAGCATACCCGGACTTGAAGCCTCAGGAATCTGGTCGGTGGAATACGTCCATGTCATACTGGCAAAAGCAAGGCCTGGCCCTTCTTTTTCAATCACCGCCGTAGACATTTCCGGCGTGATCTCAAAACCTGTTTCCTTAAAGCGTATTGGTTCATCCAGCCAATCGTCTGCTTTTACAACTTCAGAATACGTCTTCTCTCCCCATGTTACGTTAAACGTTTCATCGCTGGCTAAAGCGCCTCGTATGTTCAAAAAATCAAGAAGGGCATAGACAGCTGCCACTGAGGCCTTGGTAGATTTCCAGACTGTGCCTTTACGGTTAAAAAGAAGCCATTGCACCATTCCCGTAATGCGTTCATCGCTGGGGCGTAATTCCTGCAAAGTGCGCAAGAAGAAAGCGTGCTTCTCAACGGTGTCAGAATACCACACCCAGGAATATTTTTCCGGCGTCCAATACACACCGGCTATAGGATCCTCCCGTACCCCGTCCATAGCCATATCGAGCACTTCTTCAGCTCTCTTTTTATCTCCCAGGCGAAGATAGGTAAAGCTAAGATACGCTTTGCCTAACGGCGTCATGGCATGAATGTGTTTTTCCAAAAATACCACCCAAGACTCAGCTGCCTGATGGCCTTTCTTGGCCTCAGGATACTCTTTGGGCGAATACGATGTCACTACATACGCTGCAAATGAAACAAGAGAAAGTTCCCGCTCTTGCGCCTTTAACAGCAAGGGGATTTCCTTATTAACATACCTAAGCGCTCTTTGAATCATATCTCTAGGTACCTCAACGCCGTAACGCCGGGCTTCGGCAAACCCTGCAAGAACATAAAGGGTCATATAGGGATCGGGTTTTCCTCCCGGCCACCAGGGGAAAGCACCGTTTGCAAGCTGAGCTGCCTTTAGTTTATTGAAATTTATTTCTTTTTGCTCCGCAACTATTTTTGGATCAAGTAAGTCAATGATCGGCCACGGAGTAGGACGGCCTTCTGATTGCCAAACCCAGGGCGTCTCCATTAAGGTCGTCATCCGTCTGGGATCGTCTTTTTCCCAGGGTGGAGTCGGGGTTTTGCGGTCGGGGATTTTACTTACTGCTTTTTGGATAGCAGGGTACTTTCTGTAGACCTCATTGATGATGCTTAAGGGTACGTACTTATTCAATATCTGCTCAACGCATTGATAAGGATACTCAACAAGGAATGGAATCGTGTTCAATATACTTAACGCAAGCTGAGGGTCGATCTGAAGCACCATTGACTCGTTAATTCGCGTGGGGTCATCCTTAAGAGAGATCTCTAACCTCTTTGATTCGCTTCCTGACAATGCAACCAATGCAGACTCGATAAGCCGTTGTCTTGAGGGAAGAATGGGCAGTTCCCTTTCCTCGGCATCGGAGAGTGTATCCGTCACCGCTGCCACGCGGACCTTGTAAATGCTTATGCCTTCGGGTACTTCTATCATCCAGTTAAAACTGGCCAAGCTGTGAGGTTCTATTGTAAAACTCTTTTTGTTGTCTTCGAGCTTTAATTTCTGATTAATTATCGTATCGTTCTCGGTGATATCAATAAATAATTCGCCGGAAAGCGGCTGGTCTGATTCATTGTGTACAATAGCAGTTACTGTGCCTTTGTCTTTTTCGCGGAAAAATCGTGGTAAGTCTGCGCGCACCATCAGGTCTTTTTTGGTAACTGCTTCTTCGGTTAAGGTACCTTCTTTTACATCCTTGGTAAAGGCAAACAGCTTTATCCTCCAGCTCGTTAACTGCTCGGGAGCAATAAAGGAAAACAAGCCTTTCCCATCTTCTGCCGTAAGTAGATGCGGTTTAAAGAAGGCGGTATCAGCGAATGCTTTTCTTGTCTCTACTTTTTTAGCGGCTGCTTCGTGTTTAAAGTCTTCCTGGTCTAGCTTGCCTTCCTTTGCTACTAGCTTCGAACTAAGTGGTGCGCTTGCACCGGCCATCACCATATCTAGGGCGACTTCTGATCCTCCCTTTCGTCTTATGGTGCCACCCCTCCCCCAACCGTAATCCCCCTTTGCCCAAGTCCTCCATGTGCGCAGACCAGGAAGATTTGGTTCTTTTGCAGGCTGGCGAAAGGCTTGAAGTAATTTATCAAGCAATCCCTCTGTAATAGGTAACTTCTTGGCATATTGATTAAGCACAGCATAGGTCCAAGTAACAGCTGTAGTTCGTAAAGCGTAGAGGCTATCCAGCCAGGGGTTGTGAGACGTCATGTAATATTCAAGTGAGCGGTCATACATAAGAGCAAGAACCTCAGCTTTTGCAGGATGATCTTCTGCGTCATTAATTTTTACTCCCCAACTAACTTCTTGGCCGGGCTTTAATTCTTTATTGAAGGGCTCAAGGGCAAGCTCTAGTTCTTTCTCTTTCCAAGGGACGGAAATGGTTGCCTGTCCATAGTGAACATCAAATTCCTTTACCCCAAACCAGCGCACGGTAAAGCCGCCTTTCATCCTTTTTGTTACAGGGATCTCGATTAATCGGACCTGGCTGTCACCATCAATGAGTTGGTGGCGTAAGAAGTGTTTTCCTGCCCAGAGTTCAATATGATATACACCGGCTCCTAATCCCGAACCGATGACGAATCTGGCTACCTCTCCTATTTTATATTCATCTTTTTCTACCAACGTAACAGAAACCGCGTTCACCGGCACTGCAGCTTCAGTATTTTTTGCTACTACAAAGATTTTGCGTTGTTCAATTTCTGTTCCCCATTCATCTTGAGATCTTAGAATAATTCTATACGCACCTTGAGATAGAGATCGAAGCGTTATTGTGCCTTTGCCTTCTTTATCGTGGTCGACTTTTCCGTCGGCAACCAATTTGTCATTGGGGACATCTTTTAATTGAACATCTAAGGGAGGTACCCAACGCCAATGTCCTCCATGGCTGTGTCCTAACTCAGCAAGGGATTTAGCCGGGGTATCAGCTAAAGTGAAAACCTCATAGCTCCCTGATCCCGGTGCTGCGGTATCATTGATGGTCAGGCGCTTCGAATCAATTTCTATTGTTTCTTTTTCTAAGTAGAATCCTTTTTGAGGCTCAATCACAAAATAAATTGCATTTTTTCCGGCTTTATAAGACTCCTGTGTCTCTATGGTTCTCCCGCCAGAATCACGACCTTCGACTTCAACTATAAATTGGGCAATGTCAGGGATATTCCCGCCATATTGTTGAGGCGGGGGCACAGGAATAAAAGGAATAACAAAATTCCCTTCAGCATCGGTCTTAAGCTCGCCTGTTGCAATTTCCTCTGCATAGCTTGAGTAATTTTGACCAAACCAATAGCGATAACACCAAGGAACATACGCCTGTCGCTTGACGCGATATTTAATTGGCGCCTCGGGTACTGGCCCGCCGAAATAATATGCAGCTTCTCCTTTAATCTGTACCGGTTCATTATACTTCCAAGCCTCAGCTGCAGGTTTAAGCACAATCTCAAACTCCGGCCGTTTATACTCTTCTACAGAAAAATTAACTGTTGAGCTGTTTTCAAAACGGCCATCTCTACATCGAGCATGTAATGTATATCTACCAAGCAATCTACCCTGAGGTATCTCAAAGTTTACATCTGCACTACCAAATTCGTTGAGGTCAACGCTTTCGGTAAAGAATCTTTTACCATTGGGGTCAGATGCAGAAAAAGTTACCGATTGCCTATCCTCGTTGCCCAAAGCCCTAAAACCTTCAGGCGTCCTCCAAACTATCACTACCTTTGCCTGTACCTTGTCTCCCGGCCGGTATATCGGCCTGTCTGTCTCAAGAAACAGCTTTATTGGGGTGGGTGGGGAGTAATTAAGGTATTGAGCGCTATTCCAATATGAAAAGGAATTTTTAGACTGAGCAAGAGGATCCACATTATAATAATTATAAGCACCGGGAGAAACGCTCAGTGGTAAGGATAAAGAAACAAGTCCTTTTTTATCGGTCTTGAGACTAAAAGACCCTCTCTTTGATTGATGGGATGAATATGTATAGACATCTAACTCAGCTGCATCTACGGGCTTTCCGGTTTCTGCATTGATAGTATAAAAGTGAAAACCTTCATCATTAATGTTAGCCGTACCTTCAGTTTCTATAAAGTTATAATAAGCATCTTCTGACTTGGTGGTAAATCCGGCTGTGCCTACGAGCACAAAATCAGCAACATTAAGAAAACACGCTGACATAAGAGAGCTGCCTATCTTAAAAGATCTATCGCCGGAAGCTAACACTAAATAAACTCCTTCTTCTAAGCTGGGCGGACTTTCTGTTTTGGTAATCGATGCGTAATCGCCTGTATCCCCGGTGTTAATATCCCATTCTTCATCAGGAGCTTTCCCTGACAGATATGATGTAAGCCACGACTTTCCCCAATCCTGATAAGACCATTGAAGGTTGAATACCCTGGACCAGCCATTAAACCGGTTATGAGAACCGCCGTATTTTTCCGAGCGGGAATTTTCAAATTCATTTTTGAGTTGCTGGGGGTCTACTTGATAGATACGGAAGTAAGCTTTCTTAAGATTTTTTGTGGTTAGAGTAAAGGCCTCATGAGCCGGAGGCATAACGGTTTTTGCCTGAAGATTAAGTGAAGGCATCTGGATTCTTGAGCGTAGTGTCTGGGCGTGACGGCTCGCATGCGTGTCGGGATAGTTTTTCTCTACTTTCTCGCATAGCTCTACCGCCTCAGCTAATTTACCAGCGGCATTTAATATTACTGCTGTTTCATAGCCTGCTTCTGCACGAGCCTCATCTGTTCTAAATTTCTCCATCCATGTAAGGAGGATCTTCTTGGCTCGTTCTTTGTACTCCTGTAAGTCGTTATACTCATATAAAGTCTTATCTTCTACTAAATCCCTTAAATCAAATATATTGGTATGCTGTGAAGGAAGCAAGAGTCGTTTTATCTTCCACCGCTCAGCTGCTTCAAGACGCCCTTTTTGATTAAATCGGTTAGCTTCTTCCATCAGCTCTGCTGCGATGAGTGCCGGAGAGTCATCTACATTAACTCGTTGCCTAAAATTCTCAACTAAGAGTACATCTGCTTTTGGTTTAACCGCTCCCTCAGCTAAATTTGATGCCTCTGTGCCCAGCAGGAAATCCGTCCAGCTTAATATCAAATAATCAAACAGGGTTGGATACATACCAAAATCAACATCTTTGATATTAAGAAAATATTCTTCTTTTCTTAAGTCCATCTTTGCAAGTTCTTTGCGCAATCCCCAAAGCTGTTTGTACGCTTGCCTGATTTCATCTTTTATCTCTTCAGGAGTTAGGCGAAAAACATCCTTTCCTTCCTCCCCATCTATTACATCGCCTCTTTGAAAAGACGAATATTGCTTTAAAAAATTCCTCAGCATCTCAGCTTTAAGGATTAAAATGCGGGCGCGGTAAGGGATGCGTTGGGGAACTGGCGTAGAAAGTAACTTTTCCGTTGCCTCTCCATAGCGGAAAAGATGAGCCTGTGACTCGCAGGCTCTAAAAAACGCCTTCCAGCGCAGCTCTGGATCGGTAGCTTCTTTAAATACCTCTTCGTACTCCTTGAGAGCCTCCTGAAATGTACCCTTAATAAATAGCTCATCGGCCTTCTTTATGTCAGAAGCGAAACAGATCCCACTAAGCAAGACGGTTAAAAACAATCCCGGAACGACGCTTTTCCAAATCTTTTTCATGATCACCTCCGCCTTTATTTTGTTTCTGTTAAAAAGTGCATATTGGATCTTCCGGGGACACGTACCTCTTCGTACGTCTTCCGGGAATCTTCCTACTTTTCATCGCAGGGAAATGCCTCTTTGATTATCGCTTCTTTGGCTTTTTCTTTTCCCTTTTGGGTTTATTCCTGCCCTTAGACATAACTTTTCCTCCGATAATTTACATGGCTAGCCCGCCGAACGAATAAATAATTATTGAATACCAAGCCTTTTCTTATTCGCGAGATAGCCTTGTTCTCCAAGCACTCTTTTCGCCAGAGCGTCTTTGTCCTGGCCATTATCAAAATCGTATTCAATAATAGCGACTATTTGCAATATTTTATCAAATGAGTTTGATAACATACCCGGATTTTGTGAAGCCATATCGTCGATGATCACAACGTAACGCGCCGGATGTTTTTTTATCGCAATACCCTGTTGCCTGTATTGAGTGACAAAATAATTAACGATGTATGCCTTAATCTCCGGATTAGCAATTTCCGGCCATGAGGAACTGGATTGTTTCAAATCATCAATAAGTCTGCGTACGTCTTCTTCGCTTGAATAATCACTGATCTGCTGTTGTTGCACGGCCCCGGCTCCTTGACCTTGATTAGAGTGCTGCAGGATTCTCTGTTGTTGCTTGTGCTGCATGATCCTCTGTTGTTTCTTTTGCTTCATGAGGCGCGGATCAATGGCTACGGCATTTACAGAGCTTGTAAAAACAAATGAAAATATCATAAGCCAAATTACACACCATATATTCATATAATCCCTCCTTAGCACTCATGAGTTTTACATCAGTGAGTACAACACACCCTATTTTTTAGAGCGCTGTGTGTAGCCCGCCATTACTTCATTGGCGGGCAACACTTAGTACTCCCTCGCTTACATCCTGAGTGCAACACTCCCTATCTTAGATCCTGAGTGCAACATGAAATGCAAGTGACATAACCCGGTACATGTAGACGCTTAGCGCCCAATTCTACTACAAGTAGTGGGCGCAACACCGTCGAACGTTCGAGTTATGGAGCGTAAGTGACATAACTCGGTACGTGTAGACGCCCCTGAAGGGGGCCCCTGTTTTACATTCAGGGTGCCTCTTTTCCGCGCAGGGTGTATCTAGCATTCTGAGTGCCACACCCTCTAGTGCAAAATAGCAGGGTACAGTACCCACTACTACCTAACAATATGGGTACGGTCCACGCTGTTGAGTTATATACTTTCGAAATCCCCAAAATCCCTTTCATGGCCCACTGTTCTCAAAAGATAGTATCGCGGCGGTTCATAATGGTTCTCGGATGTAAACGGTTCTAAGAATTTGTCTTTCACAAGATCTTCTCTTACAAAAAAGGCGTTTGCCCCGGTAAAATTGCATCCGATTAACTTATATCCTTTTTGGGCTCCAAGAATTTCCAAAGATTTTAAACTGGCACCATAGTAGATCGTGCCATTCCATACGTGTTGTGGGTTATATTTCATAACCCATTTAAGATCTGAATCAAAGGACGGATTGTATTCTATTACTACTACCCTGGGACGATAATGAGTAATGGCTTTCCATACCCAATAGTCGTTTCCGTCTATGTCGACAGAGAGCAGATCAAATTCTTTCGGTATATCAAGCTCCTTGAACAGTCCCTCGATATTTTCTGCGGTAACAAACGCGCATCGTACTGAAAGCTTCTTATTATTAACGAACGTTCGGTATTTTCTTTTAATACGCTCTACATCTTTTGGATTACCTTCTATCCAAGCTCCCCCCTTCCATCCTTTTAATAAAAGATACGTTGTATTATTTTCTAATCCGTTTGTACTCGCGCCGAATTCGACAAAAAACTGGTTTGTCACTCCGATCCTTCTAAAAATTTCCGCGATAATTCCATCTTCCCCGTTTTGCGAATGACACTGAAATTCAAATCTATTCAATTTTTTAGGATTTTGATATTTTGAGCTATTATATAAATTCTCATTGATATAGTTTTCGATAGCTACCCGGGCGGCTACCCTGCTATTGGTAGCAAGATCTTTGAGATTCTTTTTATGTTTTGCTTTAGCTTTAATGAGTTTTCTAAATATCTTCATGTGGCATTTTCTCCTTTTATATTAATGTAGCTAGCGCTGGGTACAGCCCCAGGCGTGAAACGCGCGGGGTCAAAGAACACAGTCTTCAATTATAATTCCCTGCCCATTCCCCATTGTCTATCGAGAACCGCAACGTGGGCTTATGGCCCTCTCCACATTTCCCGTCGTACGGCATTGTCCTTGGATCTTTGTTTTAACAGATCTAATCTTTCATCCAGTCGATCTATTCTATCTTCATCGATTACTCCTGCCTCCTCGAGAAGGCCTTTTGCCGCCGGCTCAATTTCAGTTTCAACCTGCCCGGTAGCATAAAAGGTTTCTGGGCTGAATAAGAGTTCTTCATCGATCGGAGAAGAAAAAACCTTAATAAAAAAAATAATAGTAAGGATCAATAAAATAATAGCTATAAGATTATGCCAGATATTCATCCTTTGCTTAGGCTGAGTTTCAAGTCGCTTTGGCGGGAGCGCGGGAGTTACTTCTCCCCCCTCTAGATCATAGATACGCTTTTGCATGGCTAAAAACCAAGGCTGCTGAAAATCCGGTGAGGCGGCAAACGTACGCACCTCCTTAAGCTTCTGCAGGCTGTAGTGAGCAATGAGTGTCTCATCCTTACTCTTTGCGTACAGAAAAAAAGCATACTGAATTTTACTGGCTTGGTCTTTGTTCATGGTTTACTTCGTGCAAGCTAGGGAACCCAATCTTCTATAATAATCCGCTTTCCCTCCTGACGGACTACTTTTTTCTCGCCCTTTTTCCACTTAAGATTGCGGATAATATCCTTTGGCAAGGTCAGATAATAGGTCTTCCCTTTGCCGGTAACTGTCAATTTTCTGATGGCCCTATTTTCCATTCCAAGTCCTGCCATCATCCGCCGACGCTTTAGTGGCGGATGGCCTTATTTTCCATAATTTATTTTTAGCTACGCACCGCACACTTATGTTCTTCGACCTCTAGTCTTCATCCATAAGTGTGGTGCTTGCTAAGAGTACGTACTCGAGTACGTACTCTTATTATAATTCTAAAGTCAATGTATGTCAAAATTAAAATTGGTAAAACTGGGACGGTTCTATTTTTCTTAAATTTATCCACTCACACCCTAATGTAAGCTATGAAGTGCTAGTCCGCCATTGAAGATAAAGCGGATTAAGCCTGTCGCCCTATTCTTGCGGTCCAACAATTGCCTTCGCTTAATTCTGCTTTTTACTTCCTGCCTTAATCACACCTATCGCTTCTCTTGTAATTTCTTCCTCTGCACCGCTCTTTAAATCCATTTGAACCCATCGTGCCTTGCCATCAATTATATTTTGACAAGTCCACACTATCCCCTCCTCAATATCTAAAACAATCGCTGGCATTCTCAAATCAGAATCTTGCCATTCAAGCATTTGAACCGTGTATTTCTTTTTTGTTAAGGGCTTATCGCCATTTTTGCCCAAATCTGCCTTAACCCATAAAGGTTTAC
>JBHPFN010000001.1:0-146397 GCA_042571725.1 Candidatus Omnitrophota bacterium | reverse complement strand
TATTTAAAGATAATCCGTTTAAGAGATATTAGAAGGGAGGAGAAAGATGTTTGTCATATTAATTTTTGGTTTTGTCGCAGGTGTTGTATTTGCACAGGTATCAAAGACAGGTTCTATCAAGCCGATTATTGTCGCGGTGATCATTGGTTTGATGATCGGGGCGGTTGTTGGATCTGTTCGAGTAGTCCCCGCCGGGCACGTAGGCATTGTTGATTTCTTTGGAAACGTAAGCCCTCACTATTTAAAGAGCGGGCTTAATTTTGTCAATCCTCTTGCAAAGGTCGTTAATATGTCGATACGGACGCATGAGGCCACCGAAACCATGACCGTTCCTTCCAAGGAAGGATTAAATGTTGCCTTAGATGTTTCTGTTTTATATCGTTTAAATCCGGAAAGTGCGGTTACGATGTATAAAAATGTCGGCGTAGGGTATCTAAAAATTATCCTTGTTCCCCAGTTTCGTTCTGTGGCTCGCGGTGTTACCGTTGGGTATGAAGCAAAAGCACTCTACACTTCGGAACGAGAGATGTTAGCGGAAAAATTTCAAACTGATCTGGAAACGATGGTAGCAGATAGAGGGGTTACATTAGAGAAAGTATTGCTGCGCAGTATCCTGTTGCCTCCTATGGTAGGTGCGGCAATCGAACAGAAATTAAAAGCTGAGCAGGAAGCGCAGAAGATGAAATTTGTCGTTCAGCGCGAACAGCTAGAAGCAGAGAGAAAGCGCGTTGAAGCTGCGGGTATCCGTGATGCACAGACGATTATTAATGAAAGCTTAACCTCGCAGTATTTGCACTATCTCTGGATTAATACATTAAATAAAAATCCGAATGTAATTTATGTCGCAACCGAGGCAAACATGCCTTTATTTCGGACTCGCAGTGAAGATGTGAGATTGCGCGGCGCATTATCAGCAGGACAATAAAAACTACCATAGATCTTCATGATATGGCGCGTAGAGATCAGCGATAAGCCGGGAGTCTTTGATGCCGTGGGAGAAGCGGTTAAAAAGGATATCGAAGACCTAGGGATATATAACGTACGTGACGTGCGTTTCGCACAACTCTACTTTATTACAGGAAAAATTTCACAGGAGCAGATTACTGTAATAGCTCGAGAGCTTCTGGTTGATTCTATCACTCAAACCTTCCGGGTTACTAATTCGAAAACCTTCCGCAAAAACCTTTCTAATAAAAAAAATGCCCGTATCGTTGAAGTTGCGTATAATCCAGGTGTCATGGATCCTGTAGAAGAATCCACGCTTAAAGGTATACGGGATTTAGGCATTCATACCGCCGAAGGGGTCCGTACCTCAAGGCTCTATCATATTGACGGTAAACTAAACCAAAGAGAATTTACCACGATCTGCGAGAAGTTGCTTTGTAATAAGGTGATCCAGCATATCGTTGGGAATCCGACCGATTCTTTTAAGGCTTTAGCTGAAAGCAGTTCGCATGGGTATCGATTCCATCTGCTAAACGTCGAGATATTAAACGCAAACGATACTAGATTACTCGAGATAAGTAAAAAAGGACAGCTCTTTTTAAATCTTAGAGAGATGCAGCAGATCAAGGAATATTTTACGCGACTCGGCAGAAACCCCACCGACTGCGAATTAGAAACTATTGCCCAGACCTGGAGCGAGCACTGCGCGCACAAGACATTTAGAGGAAAGATTGAATACAGTTGTAACGGTACAAAAAAAGTAATCAACAACTTGCTGAAGTCTACGATAATGAAGGTTACAAAAAAGCTGAATAAGCCTTGGTGCGTTTCAGTTTTTAAAGATAACTCAGGCATTATACGTTTCGATAAAGATTACGACGTATGTTTTAAGGTAGAGACGCATAATCATCCGTCTGCCTTAGAACCATTTGGTGGTGCAAATACCGGTATCGGAGGGGTTATCCGCGATCCGTTAGGCACAGGGCTTTCTGCAAAGCCGATTTTAAACACAGATGTATTTTGTTTTGGAAAGCCGGATTATTCGTTTAACAGGCTTCCTAAAGGCACGCTACATCCTAAAAGGGTGATGAAGGGTGTAGTCTCTGGAGTGCGAGATTACGGTAACAAGATGGGAATACCGACGGTCAACGGAGCAATTCTTTTTGATAACCGCTACGTAGGCAATCCGTTGGTGTATTGCGGAACGGTCGGTATTATGCCAAAGGGAAAGGCATTTAAAAAGGTAAGTCCGGGTGATTTGATTTTACTCGTAGGAGGCAAGACCGGTAGGGACGGGATTCATGGTGCAACATTTTCTTCCGGAGAGCTTACACACGAGTCTGAAGATGTTTCTTCTTCAGCAGTTCAGATCGGTAATCCTATTCAAGAGAAGAAGATGGTAGATACGATACTCAAGGCGCGGGAGAGAAAATTATTTAGCGCAATTACCGATTGCGGCGCGGGTGGGCTTTCAAGTGCCGTCGGCGAGATGGGCGAACATATCGGTGCCCGCGTTGATTTGGAAAAGGTACCCTTAAAATATAAGGGTTTAAGCTATTACGAGATTTGGATATCAGAGGCGCAGGAGCGCATGGTGTTAGCTGTGCCACAGAAACATAAAGAGCAGATTCTAGAAATTTTTACACGCGAAAATGTTGAGGCCACCATTATTGGAGAATTTACCAATACAAAAAGGTTGAAGCTTTTCTATCAGGGCAATTCCGTTTGTGATTTGGACATGAGGTTTTTACACAACGGCCTGCCTCAAATAAGCAAGAAGGCAATCTGGAAGAAAAAGAGACTTCCGGAACCAAAGTTTGCTGAGCCGAAAGATTTAACTGTACCACTTAAGAAGATTTTATCCAACTGGGATGTCTGTTCTAAAGAATGGGTAATTCGGCAATACGACCATGAGGTACAGGGAGGCTCAATCATAAAACCGCTTGTGGGAGTACAAAACGATGGCCCCTCGGATGCAAGCGTAACCAAGCCTCGCTTTGATTCAAAAAAAGGAATTATAATATCAAATGGGATAAACTTCCGTTTCGGAGATATTGATCCCTATTGGATGGCAGCAACGTGCATTGATGAGGCCTTACGGCAGATTATTGCCGTCGGAGGAAATCTAAAACAGGTCGCACTATTGGATAATTTCTGCTGGGGCAATCCTGATAAGCCCGACAGATTAGGTAGCATGGTACGCGCTTCCGAAGGTTGCTATAAAATTGCCTTAGGATATGGCACGCCTTTTATCTCCGGCAAGGATAGTCTCAATAATGAATACAGCGAGCATGGTAAGTCTATGGCCATACCAGGGACACTGCTGATATCTGCTATAGGCGTAATGGACGATGTATCAAAAGCAATTACCATGGATGTGAAATGCCCTGGGAATTTAATATATGTGGTTGGCCTTACTCTTGATGAGCTCGGCGGCTCACAGTATTATCATCTACGCAGCTCAATCGGTAATAACGTTCCTCAGGTCAACGTGACTCTCGGAAAGAAGATTATGGATACGTTAAGCAAAGTGACCAATTTAGGATTGGTTGCGTCATGCCATGATTGTTCTGAAGGAGGTATTGCGGTTGCTGCAGCGGAGATGGCGTTTAGCGGTGGACTGGGCATGGATATTTTTGTATCAGAGATACCGTATAAAGGAAAAAAGATACGTAATGATGTTATCTTATTTTCTGAATCAAATAGTAGGTTTTTAGTGGAGGTTTCGCCAAAGCACAAAAATAAGTTCGAGCAATTGCTTAAAAGTTTACCTTTAGGATTAATAGGCTGTATTTCTGACAGCAAAGAGTTTAGAGCATATGGGATGAACGGCAAAACCTGCATCAAGGCTCCTCTCGATGAATTAAAAGAGTCTTGGCAAACACCACTTAAGTGGTGAAAGGAATGATGAGGGATGAGTGCTAATCAAAACGAAAGAATTTATAGCTATTCTGAAGAAACTATAAAGAGAAGAAGAAGGCTTATGTGGTTTCTTGTTCCTGCTATGGCCATTGGAGTTATTGTAGGCGCAGTTTCCACCGCAGGGTACGGGCTGTTTGGTGATAGGCTTGCCTGGGTTTTTGCTGCAGGTTGGATTTTATTAGTGATTGGAGCAGTGGTTATCGGGAGCCAGAGGCATTCTAAAAAGATAAGTACTCTAAAATTGAGAATAGTAAACGGGTCTATTGAACGCTTTACACAAGATTCAAGCGAGAAAATCTTAGTAAAAGATATTGAAAGCATCATCGTCGGGAAGCTTCCGAACGAAACAGTAGAGCATCTTTTGCTAAAGGCAGGAAAAAGGGAGTGGGTGATTTATGGCTTTGAGAGTATGGATGAGATTGCACAGCGCATTGAAGCGCAGCTTGGTGGTAGACTAAAAATTAATACTCGAAAAAGATTGGCCGATTGGGAAGGAAGACCATTACTTATTTTCTTGCCGTTACTTGTGCTATGCGCTGGTTTTATCTTTGCATACGAGTTCGTTAAAGATAATTGGGCACCTAACAGTCCGAAATTACTAATGGGATTATTTTATATGGTATGGGGCCTTTCTTTTGTTTTGTTTAGACAATCCAGCAAATATTTCGGCGTGAAATTCAGAAAAACGGAAATCGTCTTCGGCACTCTCTTATGCATTGGTGGACTTTGGTTTGCTGGTTCTTCTTTCAGTAGTATTTTTTTGGCGAAGGAGACTGTTCCTAGAGCTCGCCAATATTACTATGAATCGAAACGGTTGGACAGTTTAGGTCAAACTGATAAGGCGCTAGAGATGGCACATAAGGCAGTACGCTCAAGCCCAAAATTTGGCAAGGCCCATATTATGGCAGGCGGTTTGCACTATGATAAAAGAGAATGTGAGTTAGCGCTGAGTCATTACGAAAAAGCGCTGCGCTATCTTAAGAATGATAGGGTCAATCTTGCCTTAACTCACTATGGGATTGCTGCAGTCTATGCTTGCCCAGAGTGTCAGGTGAAGTGTTCTGAGTGTTTAGATAAACGGGACATCACAGATCCGATGGACGCAGCGATTTCTGAATGCAAGAAAGCAATTGCAATAGATCAAAATTGTTTTGAGGCTCACTATTGCCTCGGCTTAGCGTATGTGATGAAAGGCAAACTTGATTTGGCGCAAAAAGAATACGAATTTATCAGCACAAAAGATAAGACATTGGCCGAACAATTAAAGTCAGAAATCGATCAGGCCAAATAAGGAAGGGGAATATTATGAAGAAAAAGAAAAGAATAATGAACGGAAATTTTACCAAAGAAGAACCGTGGCGGATTTTTCGGATCATGGCGGAATTTGTCGAGGCAATTGAGATTCTTGCTGAGGTTGGACCGGCAGTCTCTGTGTTCGGTTCTGCACGGACACAGCCAAAGACCAAATACTACAAAGCCGCTGATGAAACAGGATACTTATTAGTAAAAAACAAATTTGCCGTAATCACCGGAGGCGGGCCTGGTATCATGGAGGCAGCCAATAGAGGAGCACGGCGCGGCCGCGGCCCCTCAATCGGATTAAATATCCAGATCCCCTCGGAACAAAAGCCTAATCCGTACGTTACAACACTTATCAACTTTCATTATTTCTTCATACGTAAGGTTATGTTCGTCAAGTACGCTAAGGCTTTTGTTATTTTTCCCGGTGGCTATGGGACATTTGATGAATTATTCGAATCATTAAATCTTATGCTAACGCTTAAGATTCCAAAGTTTCCCATAATTTTAGTAGGCAAAAAATACTGGGAGGGGCTCCTTACATATCTCAATACATACCCGGTAAAAGAAGGTTGCCTTACTAAAGAGGAGCTTAAACTAATGCAGCTTGTCGATACGCCACAACAGGTTATTGCTGCAATAAAGAAGTTTTATAAAAGGTAATTTTAGTTATGGTGAAAGTTAAGACTATTGTTTTACGAACTGCAGGTACGAATTGCGATGAAGAGACGGCATTTGCCTTTACTGCTTCAGGAGCAGCGTCGGAGTTGGTGCACATCAATGAGCTTTTAGCCGGAAGAAAATCTTTGGAGGACTATCAGATCTTAGCTATTCCCGGAGGCTTTACCTACGGCGATGATATTGCTGCTGGTAGAATCTTAGCCAACGAATTAAAGCATAAATTGTGGAATGAGGTGAAAAAATTTATCCGCAAAGGTAAATTGATTATCGGAATCTGCAATGGCTTTCAGATATTGGTAAAGGCCGGCATTTTACCGGGGTCAGGCAGCTTTACGCAAAAGGCTACACTTATGCTTAATGACTCGGGAAAATTTGAGGATAGGTGGGTCTATTTAAAAAGTCAAGCTTCTAACGGTAGATGTGTCTGGACGAAGAATTTATCTAAGATTACCTATTTGCCTGTTGCTCATGCGGAAGGCAAATTTGCAGTTGAAGATAGTCGCGTATTGCAGAGATTGAAGAAAAATAATCAGATTATATTTCAATATTGTGATGCTCAGGGTAAATCAGCAGCATATCCCTATAATCCTAACGGTTCGGTTGAACACATCGCAGGAATTTGTGATACCACCGGTAGGGTTTTTGGTTTAATGCCGCATCCGGAGAGACATTTTTTCTTTGAACATCATCCGCGCTGGACAAGATTTTCATCAAGAAAGAAATTCGGCGACGGTGCACAGATTTTCAAAAACGGCGTAGCTTATGCTAAAAAACATCTATAAGCCAAAAGAATATTGCGGGCTATTCGGTATCCACGGACACCAAGAGGCCAGTACGCTTACGTACTTAGGGCTGTATGCGCTTCAACATAGAGGGGAAGAGGCCTGTGGTATTGTCTCAAGTGACCGCACTGAATTCCACATGCACAAAGCAATGGGTTTGGTCAACGACGTGTTCAACGAACGGATTCTTGCTCAGCTTAAAGGAGAAATCGCGGTAGGGCATACGCGCTATTCCACTACCGGATCAAGCTTAGTAAAAAATGCCCAGCCGCTGTTTGTCGATTATCACGACGGGTCTTTAGCGATTGCGCACAATGGTAATTTGGTAAATAGCCTGGACTTAAGAAAGAAATTAGAAGAAAAGGGCTCAATATTTCAGACCTCATGCGATAGCGAAATCATCATACATCTTATGGCAAAGGTAAAATCCAAGGACATTGTGGAAAAGCTTTCAAAGGCATTAAAGTCAGTACACGGTGCGTATTCTTTGATACTCATGACCCGAAATCAATTAATCGGCGTACGTGACCCTTTAGGTTTTAGACCTCTATGCCTCGGTAAGCTCGGAGATTCCTACTGTATCGCCTCTGAGACCTGCGCGTTTGACCTTATAGAGGCTGAATATATTCGTGAAATTGAACCGGGTGAGATTGTTGTAATTGATGAGCAGGGCATAAGCTCTTCTCGGTTTTCTGCACCTAAGAAACATAATGCATTTTGCATTTTTGAACATATTTATTTTGCCCGTCCTGATTCGATAATATTTGGGGAAACCGTACATTTGGTGCGGCAGCGTTTGGGCGAGCAGTTAGCTAAGGAACATCCTGTCGATGCGGATTTGGTGGTGCCTGTTCCGGATTCAGGTACCTCAGCAGCACTTGGGTATTCGCATGCTTCGGGCATCCCCTTGGAATGGGGCATTGTAAGAAACCATTATGTGGGGAGGACCTTTATTCAACCGCACCAATATATCCGTGATTTGGGAGTGAAGGTAAAATTCAATTTGATGAAAGATGTTATTAGGGATAAAAGAGTTGTAATTGTCGACGATTCTATTGTACGCGGCACTACCTCAAAAAAACGTGTCAGTCAATTCCGTCAGGCAGGAGCGAAAGAAGTGCATATGCGTATTAGCTGTCCGCCGCATAAGTTTTCATGTTTTTACGGAATCGATTTTCATACGCAGAAAGAACTTATCGCATGGAAATACAAACTTGAAGAAATTCAGAAATTTTTAGAAGTCGATAGCTTGGGTTACCTAAGCCTGGAAGGTATGCTCAAGGCGGTTTCTTTGCCGAAAAACAATTATTGCGTTGCCTGTTTTACAGGAAAGTATCCTGTTAAGTTCGATGCATCACTCGGAAAGTATTCTTTGGAAGATAAATGTTGCGGAGCAAAACAATGAATAAAAAATTGACGTATAGAACAAGTGGTGTAGACATTGATGCAGCCAATGTATTTATCCAAAAAATAAAGCCGTTGGTAAAAAGCGCGCAGAGAAAAGAGGCGCTGAGTCCCATTGGTGGATTTGGTGGGTTGTTTGCATTGGCGCAAAATAAATACAAAAACCCTGTGCTCGTTTCTTCGACTGACGGGGTGGGAACTAAACTTAAAATCGCCCAAGAGCTAGGTCGTCATACAACGGTAGGTATAGATTTGGTGGCTATGAATGTTAATGATATTCTTTGTCTGGGTGCAGAGCCGCTATTTTTCTTAGATTATATTGCCTGCGGAAGACTTGATCCCAAGGTACTGGTCGATGTGGTAAAGGGTGTAACCGAGGGCTGTAAACAGGCAGGTTGTGCCTTAATTGGAGGCGAGACCGCTGAGATGCCGGGGATGTATAAAAGGGACGAATATGACTTAGCAGGCTTTAGCGTTGGAGTAGTTGAAAAGAGCAAGATTATTGATGGCAAAAAGATTAAAAAAGGTGATACAGTTATCGGCATTCAATCCAATGGCCTGCATTCGAATGGATTTTCATTGGTGCGCAAGGCATTATCAAAATCAGAGATTAAAAAACACGCCAAAGAAATTCTAAAACCAACTAAAATCTATGTGAAACCTGTGCTATCGCTTATTAAGAAATTCGACATAAAAGGTATCGCACATGTTACCGGAGGTGCATATTACGAAAAGATACCGCGCATTTTACCGAAAGGATTATCAATTCAAATCAAAAAACGCACATGGCCAATCCCGAATATATTTACGTTGATTCAAAAGAAAGGCAATATCAGCGAATACGAAATGTTCCGTACATTCAATATGGGTATTGGTATGGTGTTGATTGTAAACGCAAAAGACACCCTTAGAATAAAATCAGCCTTGCGTAAATATAAGCTTAAGTCTTGGATTATCGGTGAGGTAGCAGGAGGCAGAGGAAAGACGGTCCTGGTTTGAGCTAAGTACAGAAACATGAACTTTTAGATAAAAAAGGAGGGGTAATGAACATTCTTTACGTAGTCGCAATCGCAGCAGTTGTCATATTTTTCATGGGTATTAGAATCGTAAGACCCACCAGCAGGGGGCTTGTAGAAAGATTGGGTAAATATAACCGTTTTGCCATGGCCGGGTTTCATTGGATCGTCCCCGTAATCGAAAACATGTTTATCATCAATGTTACTGAGCAAATGGTCGACGCTGAGCCGCAGGAAATTATCACCAATGATAATCTTAACGCCAGGGTCGATGCCCAGGTTTATTTTAAGGTGCAACCTGACGAAGAGAATGTTAAGAACTCCCAATATAACGTGAATAATTACCGTTGGCAGATTGTAAACTTAGCGCGGACTACCTTAAGAAACATAATCGGAACACTTACATTAAAATCCGCAAACAGTGAGAGAGGCAAAATAAATTCAGAACTGCACAAAACGCTTCGCGAGGAGACAGCAAGCTGGGGAATTGCGATAGTGCGCACGGAATTAAAAGAGATCGATCCGCCCAAAGATGTTCAGGAGACTATGAATAAGGTTGTAAAAGCTGAGAATGAGAAAATCTCCGCGATAGATTTCGCAACTGCCAACGAGACCGTAGCTGATGGTGATAAACGGGCATCGATTAAAAAAGCTGAAGGTATAAAACGATCCAGGATTTTGCAGGCTGAAGGTGAAGCGGAAGCGATTAAGCTAGTCAATGAAGCAGCAGAGAAATATTTCGTGGGAAACGCCCAGATCTTGAGAAAGTTGCAGGCCGTAGAAAATGCCTTGGAAGATAATGCGAAGATAGTGGTTTCTTCAGATACAGAATTAGTTAATGTTATCGGAGAAATGGCTGGGGTATTGCCGTTAAAGAAAGACCGAAAGGAATAACTTGATGCACATTTTGGTTATCGGTTCAGGTGGCAGAGAACACGCATTAATCTGGAAGCTATCGCAATCGAAGCTTGCGGATAAAATCTATGCTGCGCCGGGAAACGGCGGGATTGCAGAAATGGCAGAATGTGTTGATATTAAAGCCGATGACGTTAATGGATTATTGCGATTTGCTCAAGAAAAGAATATCGATTTGACCGTTGTTGGTCCAGAAGTACCGCTCGTTGCTGGTATCGTTGATGTTTTTGAAAAAGAAGGCTTAAAGATTTTTGGACCTAGCAAGGCCGCTGCACAGTTGGAAGGCAGTAAGACTTTTGCCAAAGAGTTTATGTCGCGGCACAGTATTCCCACTGCAGAGTTTGCGGTGTTTGCAGACAGCAAAGAAGCAAAAGAATATTTAAAGAAAGCTTCAGTTCCTCTTGTGATAAAGGCCGATGGTTTAGCTGCGGGCAAAGGTGTTGTCATCTGCACAACGAAACAAGAGGCAGAGGATGCAATAGATTTGATTATGGAGAAAAAGGCTTTTAGGGATGCGGGCAGCCGAGTCGTGATTGAAGAATGTCTTCAGGGAGAAGAGGCTTCGATCCTTGCGATCGCTGATGGAAGTAATTTCGTCATGATCGATTCTTCCCAGGACCATAAGCGCATTTTTGATGAAGACAAAGGTCCCAATACCGGTGGCATGGGAGCGTATTCTCCGGCCCCGGTTATCTCAAGAGAATTGTTTCAGCAGATCGCATCGACAGTAATGAGGCCTGTGATCGACGGCATGAAAAAAGAAGGGAATGTTTTTAAAGGTGTACTCTATGCAGGTTTGATGATTACTAAAGAAGGCCCTAAGGTTTTAGAATTTAATGTTCGCTTTGGTGATCCTGAGACGCAGGCGATATTACCTCGGTTGCAATCTGATTTAGTTGAAGTAATCCTTGCATCAATCGACGGTAATCTCGATAATGTTACCTTGGAGTGGGATAAGCGCGCCTGTGTTTGTGTGGTTATGGCATCTGGTGGGTACCCGGGAAGTTATGAAAAAGGTAAAGTAATAACTGGTCTTGACCAAGCCAAAAAGATAGATGATGTTATTGTGTTTCATGCCGGCACACAACGACAAAACGATACCGTGGTTACCTCTGGCGGAAGAGTCTTAGGCGTTACTGGATTAGGCAACGGCATCAAAGAGGCGATTGATGCTACCTATCAAGCAGTAGAAAAAATCAATTTCGAAAAACGTCATTATCGTAAGGATATCGGTTTTAGGGCGCTCTCAAGAAATGAGACTAAAATAAGGAGTACGATATGAAAAAACCAAGAGTTGTTGTGCTTATGGGCAGTATTTCAGATCTTCCGATTGTCACCGAGACCTTAAAAATCCTCAAAGAGTTTTCCGTCGGTTTTGAGGCAAAGGTGCTTTCAGCACATAGAACCCCTGAAGCAGTAGCTCACTATGTCGCAGGCTCTAAGCCACGGGGAGTTAAAGTTGTCATCGCTGCAGCAGGCGGAGCTGCTGCTTTAGCGGGGGTTGTGGCATCGCATACCACATTGCCGGTTATCGGTATACCTATCGAGACAAAGAGTCTTAAAGGCTTAGATTCTTTGCTTTCAACAGTGCAGATGCCTGCGGGGGTACCGGTTGCCACAATGGCTATCGGCAAGGCCGGTGCGAAAAATGCTGCATTTTGTGCGCTGAGTATTTTATCGTTGGAAGATAAAAAGATCGCTGCGAAACTTCAGGGGTATCGAAAAAAGCAATCAGCCAAAATCAAAAAGACAAAGGTGAAGTTTTGAAAAAAACCGAGATTATTAAATTAGATTCACATAATCCGGATCAGGAAAAGATCAATTTCGCCGCTGAGGTGATAACAAACGGCGGCTTGGTCGTTTTTCCTACCGAGACAGTGTACGGGATCGCAGCCAACGCGCTTAACGCAGTTACCGTCGATCGGCTCTCTCAGGTTAAGAGACGTCCTGAAGAAAAGAAATATTCTATTCATATTGCGCATAAAGAGGACGTAGAAAAATATGCAAGCAATATCCCTACCGCTGCATATAAGTTAATGGATAGATTTTGGCCCGGGCCCCTTACGATAATTTTACAATCGAAGCATTCATCTTCTGGGACCGTAGGATTGCGCCTGCCCAATAACAACATTGCACTTAAGCTCATTGAGACTGCAGGGGTTCCTGTATTTGCTCCTTCAGCAAACGTCTCAGGAAAGCATGCTCCGGCAAAAATCGAAGATGTGCTTAAGGATTTAAAGGGCCTTGTAGATATCGTTATTGATGGAGGTGTTACCGAGTTTGGCGTAAGTTCTTCTGTAGTGGATGTTGCACAAATCCCTGCACGCCTGATGCGCGAGGGAGTGATTAAGAAGGAGGAAATCCTTAAGGTTATTAATAGTAAGCATATCTTGTTTGTCTGCACGGGAAATAGTTGTCGATCTGTTATGGCAGCAGAGTTAATGAAGAAAAAAGTGGCCGGTCGAGACGATATTTTTGTTGAGAGCGCAGGTGTAGGAGCGCTGCCTGGAATGAGCGCGAGCGAATCCACTATCGAACTTCTTAAGAAAGAAGGGATTGACGCACGGGCTCACCGGTCTCAAGGCGCCAGCGATGATCTTGTGAAGAGGTCAGATTTAATTTTAGTAATGGAGAGACACCACAAAAATAAGTTACTGAGCATGTTTCCTTTTGCAAAGGAGCGGACATTTCTATTAAAAGAATTTGTCAAGATTGGCGAATTGGATGTCAATATTCCTGATCCTATAGGCATGCCGATGGGATTTTATGCTAACTGTTTTTCAGTGATTCAAGAATGTATAGAAGAGGTCTATAAGAAAATACAATAACGGAGGATTTTTATGAAGCCTATAGTAACAATCGGTGCTGATCACAGAGGGTTTGCATTAAAGAAAAAGGCCGTTACCTTTTTGAAATCCAAGGGATATAAGGTAAAGGATGTCGGGACGCACAGTACGCAATCGTGCGACCATCCTGAAATCTCTATAAAGGTTGCCAAGCAGGCGAGTACATCTAAGAATAATCGGGGGATTATGATATGCAAAACTGGTATCGGAAGTGCGATCGCCGCTAACAAAGTATTGGGGGTTCGTGCCGCGCTATGTTATAATCAGAAAGCAGCGCGGCTCTCACGCCAGCACAATGATTCTAATGTGTTAGTCCTAGGATCAGATTTTGTGAAATCCCGCACAGTGGGTAAGCTCTTAACTATTTGGCTCACTACTGCTTTTGAAGGCGGGAGGCACATCAAGAGAGTAAATCAAATAAAAGATTTTGAAAAGAAGACAAAAAAGAAGGCGTAGAAATATGAAACATTTAAAGCAAACTGACTCTCAAATTTATAAGGTTGTCCGCAATGAGCTGCAGCGTCAGAATGATCAGCTTGAATTAATTGCCTCAGAGAATTTTACCTCTTTGGCTGTGCTTGAGGCGCTTAGCTCGGTGTTAACCAATAAGTATGCCGAAGGATATCCCCGGGCTCGCTGGTATGGAGGATGCCGTTTTGTCGATGATGCCGAAGATTTAGCCCGCGAGAGAGCCAAAAAACTTTTTGGGGCACAACACGTAAACGTACAACCTCACTCAGGTTCGCAGGCAAATATGGCGGTGTATTTTTCAGCTTTGAAGCTGGGGGAGACGATCATGGCTATGGATTTAGCCTGCGGCGGACACCTTACCCACGGACATCCTCATAATTTCTCAGGAAGATTTTTTAATGTCGTAACCTACGGGGTTAACCGCGCAACCGAGATGCTCGACTATGATGAGATCCTTAATTTAGCAAAGCGGTATAGGCCTAAGATGATTGTTGCTGGGGCTTCAGCATATCCTCGCACGATTGATTTTAAACAGTTCCGTAAGATCGCCGATCGGGTAGGGGCGTATCTTTTTGTGGACATGGCGCATTTTGCAGGCTTGGTGGTAGCAGGTGTTCATCCAAACCCGGTTCCTTATGCCGAATTTGTGACTACCACGACCCATAAAACCTTACGCGGTCCTCGCGGCGGAATGGTTTTGTGTAAAAAGAAGTTTGCCAAGAAAGTTGATGCTCAGATCTTTCCTGGAATTCAAGGAGGGCCGCTGATGCACGTAATTGCTGCAAAGGCTGTTGCTCTTAAGGAAGCGCAGACGCCGAAGTTTAAAGCATATCAAAAACAGATTGTAAAAAACGCTAAAGCCTTAGCCGAAGAGCTTACCAGTAAAGGGTATCGTATTGTGTCATTCGGTACTGATACGCATCTTTTGCTTGTGGATTTAACCAATAAAGGAATTACCGGAAAAAAGGCAGCGGCGGCATTAGAGAGAGCAAAAATTACCGTAAATAAGAATCTTATTCCTTTTGATCCAACGTCTCCTGCAGTCACCAGCGGAATCCGCTTAGGTACACCTGCGCTGACGACCAGGGGCATGAAAGAAAAACAGATGTATCGTATTGCAGATTTAATCGATCAAGCAATACAGAATAGAGATAATAATAACATAAGAAAAGCAGTTATAAAGGAAGTCGATAGGCTCACTGTTCGGTTTCCTCTCTACCTTGAACTTAGAAAAAATAGATGAAAAAGAACGATAACCGGCCAAGCTGGGACGAATATTTTATAGACGTCGCAAACATTGTGGCGAGTAGGTCTACCTGTTTACGCCGCAAGGTTGGCGCGGTGGTAGTAAAAGATAAAAGGATTTTAGCAACCGGCTATAACGGCGTTCCTTCGGGAATTAAACACTGTCTTTCAAGAGGCTGTTTGCGAGAGAAGATGCGCATTCCATCCGGAGAGCGCCATGAGCTATGCCGTGGTTTGCACGCAGAACAAAATGCAATTCTGCAGGCAGTAATTCATCATATCGATATACAAGGCAGCTCAATATATATTACAAACCAACCCTGTATTATTTGCTCGAAGATGCTGATCAACGCCCAGATAAAAGAGATCGTGATTGCTTCGAGTTACCCCGATGCGTTAGCGCGAGAAATGCTAAAAGAAGCAGGGGTTAAAATACGCCTGTTAAAGTTGAAAAAGAAAACATCTAAGAAAAGCAAAACAAAGAAATGAAATGTCCCTTTTGCGGCCATGCCGAAAATAAAGTAGTAGACTCTCGAGATAGTAGCGAGGGGACCTCTGTGCGGCGCCGGCGGGAATGCGTAAAGTGCGATAGGCGATTTACCACGTATGAATATATTGAGCAGACACCCTTGATGGTGGTAAAGAAGGATAACCGCAGAGAAGCATTCGATCGCAAGAAAATTCTGTCAGGATTGAGGAAGGCGTGCGAGAAACGGCCGATTAGCATGGAGAAGTTGGAAGCGGTGGTAACGGATATCGAGCGGACCATCATGCGTAAGTTCGATAAAGAGGTTAAGTCAGAGCGCATCGGGGAGTTAGTCATACAGAAACTCGCGAAGTTAGACGATATTGCATACGTACGGTTTGCCTCTGTGTACAGGCAGTTTAAAGACGTAAGTCAATTTATGAAAGAATTAAAGGACGTGCTCGATAAGTAGTCTTAGCATAAAGGAACCTCTATGGTTGAGATGGAGTTGAATAAAATTATCATCGATGAGCGAAGAAGCGACCAGGTAATTGTGCTCAAAGAGAAAAAAGGAACACGGCGCCTACCTATTATTATCGGGCTTTTAGAGGCGTCTGCGATAAAGATGAAAGTAAGCGGCATCAACCCGCCTCGGCCGCTTACGCACGATTTGCTTCATGCAACCATCGCAAGCCTCGATGCTCGGATTGATAGAATTATAATTGACAAACTTCAAGATAATACATTTCACGCAAAGCTTATCATCAAGCAGGACGGTAAGAAAAAAACAATAGATGCACGCCCCTCCGATAGCATTGCCTTAGCGGTGAGGACAAAATCCCCCATTTTTGTTGAAGATGAAGTTTTGGAGAAGGCAGGTTTGCCTGACGAACAAAAATGAAGCTCGGATTAATTGCCGATACGCACGATAACCTCACTCAGATAGAAAAGGCAGTAAAATTATTTAATAGGAAAAAAGTAGATTTGGTTTTGCATGCGGGGGATTATGTCGCCCCGTTTAGCCTTAATGTATTTAAAAAACTTTCCTGTGATTATGTAGGTGTATTCGGTAATAACGACGGAGAAGTAAAAGGGCTTACGCTGAAATCAAAAGGCAGGATAAAAAAGGCTCCGCGCACCTTACGTGAGGCTGGCCGATGGATACTGCTTACTCATGATATCAATAAGATAAACCTAGGAAATCGAAAATATGATTTAGTTGTTTATGGCCATTCTCACGAGAAAGCGGTTGAAAAGAAGGATGGAATTCTGTTTGTCAATCCCGGAGAGTGCAGTGGTTGGCTTAACGGCTCCTCAAGTGTAGCAGTGATAGATTTAGACACAATGAACGTTACATTCTTTGGCCTTTAACATATTTAATTATGCCTTCACATATGCAAAAGTTAAAAACTAATACGTTTTTAAAAACTATTAATAGAGAAGCCAAGAGAAAGAAGCAGAAGGTTTTCTTGGTGGGAGGTTATGTGCGTGATTTGATGCTGGAGCGCACAAAAGAAAATTATGATTTGGATTTCGCCGTCGATAAGAACGCCATCGCCTTTGCTAAAACGATAGCGCGTGCTATAAAGGGCAATTTTGTTTTATTGGATAAAGAGCACGGATGCGCACGGGTGGTGTATAACAAGAAACACTGCTCGCATACGTTTGATTTTGCTGATTTTCGTGGGCCCACAATCGAGAGCGATCTTCTTCAGAGGGATTTTACTATTAATTCTTTAGCAATTGATATCAATTCAATAGAAAAGGCAAAGAAATTCAATCAGATACTGCTCGATTGCTGTAGTGCTTTGGATGATTTAAAGAGAAAAAAAGTAAGGATGGCCAGCAAGGAGAGTTTTGACCAAGATCCACTGAGAATTGTGCGCGCTTTTAGTTTTTCAGCCATGCTGGATTTTGAAATTGACAGCGCTACGCTAAAGGCAATTAAAAGAAAACGGGAAAAACTTCTTCAGTCAGCAGAAGAGAGGAAGCGCGACGAACTTTTTAAAATTTTCACCGTTAATCACAGCGCCCCCCGCATAAAACAGATGGATACCATAGGTGTTTTGGAGAAAGTCATTCCTCAAATAAAGATTATGCGCAACGTCTCTCAGGGGCCGTATCATCATCTGGATGTCTGGAAGCACTCGTTAGAAACATTAGTCCAGCTAGAGAAGCTTTTTCAGCAGATAAAAGGTGATGCGGAATTAAATGCGTATCTTGATCAAGAGATAGTACCTAATCGTACGCGCAGGTCTTTGATGAAGCTTGGGGCGCTTCTTCACGATATCGGCAAGCCCGAGGCAAAGAAGCGTAAAGACGGTAAAATGATTTTTCACGGGCACGAAAGAGTAGGACGCAGAATCATTGATAGCATTGCTGAGATGCTTAAGCTTTCTACAAAAGAAAAATTCGCGCTTGAGAAGATGATTTTCTGGCACCTTCGGCCAGGCTATCTAGCTAATACAAAAATGCCTACGCAACGGGCAGTCTTTCGTTATTTTCGCGATACTGAAGAAGAGGGAGTAAGCATTCTTATTATCGGTATTGCGGATCAACGCTCTACAAGGGGTCCTCTTACCGATAAAAGCGACCGCAAACATCACGAGAAGGTAGTAAGAGGGTTGATTAAATACTATTTTGATAAGCAAAAAGAAGAACCGTTTGTGCGATTAATAGATGGTAATGATTTAATTAAAAAATTAAAGCTTTCTCCGTCACCAATCTTTGCCACCATCTTGCGTGAAGTAGAAGAAGCACAGGCAGAAGGAAGCATTACGACAAAAAAACAGGCGCTGGAATTAGCGCGAAAGTTAGCAAAAAAGTAGTTAGAAAGGAGGAGCATTATGGGTAATAAACCTAACAAACCGGCCTTGTTTAAGGCATTGTCCGTGATTTTGGTGATCATCGGGCTGTTTCTTATTATTCCTTCCCAATTTGACATCAACAAGGTTAACGAAGCTAAGAATTGGCTACCTAGGAAAGCAAGGATAACTCTTTCGAAGGTAATCGAGCTTCGCGGCTCAAGCACAGGGGACAGGAGATATATTGCTGAGATAAAAGGGGTTTTTCTGGACAATAATCAAGACTTCGACGTTTACAGAGTATCATTTGGACAAATTAGTGGACAATCTACAGGAAAGGAGCACGTAAAGATGTTTCCTGTCGGTAAGACAGTCGAAGTATATGTTTCCCCTGACGACCCAGAAAAGGTTATTCTCATAAGAGACGTTCCGTTAACGTCCATGCATACTTTGCAGGGCATAGGAGGTTTTCTTATGCTTATAGCTATGGCTCTGTTTATTAAAAGAAGGCAAATTATAAATCTCTAACTATTAATACATCTGGAGATAGGGAGGGTCAATATGATGAAAAGAATCTATTTAGTTTCTTTTGTTGCAATAACGATGTTTCTTTTTTCCTCAGTGGCTTTTGGTCAGAACGAAAGCGTTGAATCTAGCGTTGAAGACGTAGATATCGATATTGACCAAGCAAAAAAACTGGCAGAGAAATATCTTAGTCTTTTGAAGGATAATGAGTTTGAGCAGGCATTTGATATGGTTAAACCACTCAATGACAGACCGGAAAATAGGGATATTGATTTGCAGGCTTTGAAAGTCTTTCATGAAGAATTTGGGGACATAATTGATTACAAATACAGAAGTCATGTTTTCTGGGATAAAAAGTTCCAAAAGAATGTTACTACAGGTTCAGAGAAAATATTTCCTCCTTATGTTTCTTTGTCCTACGAGGTTCAATATGAGACGCTTGCAATGGATAAGGAGATTCACGTGTATAATGTTGACGGAGAAATCATGATTCGTACAGCAAAGGATAGCTTTTCTCAGGAAGCAATGCCGAAAATGATGAATATGTTGAAAAAATTACCTAGGAAACAAAAGGAAGAATAATGAATACGAAAAAGATAGCCGTTTGTTTATTAGCGACACATTTATTAATGGCTTTTTGCTTTTCGAGAATACAAGCTGCTGACATGGATTTTTCCTCTCCCGAGGCGACGTTTCGAACATACTTACAAGCGTGTAAAGAAGGTAGTTTTGAAAAATCTGATCTGTGCAGCACTAAGGAATTTCAAAGGTATCAAAAATCGAATAAGCAATATCTTTCTCATCGACATCCCGGACAGCTACGCAATGCATATAATATTTGGGCGAACAAATCTTATAAAGTAGAGAAGTACGGCAACAAAGCGATTATGCGTTTCGGCAAGATGTTTAAGAGCCCGGCGCCTATATATTTTGTAAAGGAGCACGGAAAATGGAAGATGGATGGAATGTTTGAATTCAGAAATATTATCTATTCCAGCGGAGATAACTGGCACTGGAAAAATCCTAACATTGACAACGAAAAGAAGTGGTTAAACAAATAACGTAAAAGTATATACTAAGTATATACTTTTTTTAAAAAGGAGGTTACTATGGCGGTTGAGTCAAGTGGTAATCCGGCGATTCCTATTGTTTTTATTGCTCTTTGTATAGCGGTAGGAATTTATCTTATTATTTTTAATAAGAAAAAAGCAGCTGCTATGAAAGAATATAGCGCCAAGCGAGGTTTGATGTATAAGCAGAAAGACGATGGACAAATCGAAAATGAGCTTTCGGAAAAGTTAGATATTGATGAGGAAGGAAAATGCAGGGCCTTCTCGCACGTAGGTAATATTATCACTGATGGAGTGGTGACGCTATTAACCTGCTTAGAGTTCCTTGATTTGGCTCGCCACAGAAGAGCCGCAAGCCCGCAGGTCAGACGTGTGGCAGTGACCTTTGATGTGACAGTCGATGCTTCATTATTTTTCCTATATGATCCAAAGAATAGAAGTTCGAAAAGCCGGTATCCAGCTAATAAGAACCTTGAAGCAGATAGTTATTTTCAAAAGATTATTCCTGTTATTGAAACTTCACCTCCTCCGCATTTTCTTACGATAACATTAAGTCGCGGAAAGGCATTTATTTATTTAGAGCCGATGGTTCTTGGCAGTGAAAAGGAATCCGATTTTGATTATTTGCTTGATTTAGGCAAAAAGCTAAAAAATAGTTTAGCTACGTAGAAAGGTTTTTTATGAATAACCAGGACGCAAGAGACCTGAAAGGTAAGGTACTAAAGTTTGTCGATCTTATTGGCTATCAAGATGGTTCGGTGGTAAGCCGAACCATTATTGATAAAAAAATTGGCACGGTAACGGTTTTTGCATTCGACAAAGGAGAGGGTTTGAGTGAACACACCGCACCATTTGATGCGTTGGTAGATGTTATTGACGGAGAGGCCGAAGTAGTAATTTCCGGCAATGCCTTACAGGTTAAAGCAGGAGAGTCGGTAATCATGCCGGCAAATAAACCGCATTCACTTAGAGCCGTAGAAAAATTCAAGATGGTTTTGGTAATGATTCGCGCCAAGGAAGAAAATGAAGATTAAAAATACAGAATTTACAATTATTAAAGCTGACCTGACGGAATTAGAGGTTGATGCGATAGTAAATGCTGCAAATAATAAACTTGTGATGGGCGGAGGCGTAGCCGGTGCAATCCGGAAAAAAGGCGGCAAGGCTATCGAAGACGATGCAGTCAAAAAAGGCCCAATAAAGATTGGTGAAGCAATCGAATCTGTTGCCGGTTCACTAAAGGCAAAATACGTTATTCACGCAGCAACCATGGGCATGGATTTTAAAACTGACGAGATAAAGATTCGTAACTCCTGCGCAAACTCTTTGAAATGTGCTGATAAATTGAAGATTCAATCTATCGCATTTCCTGCGCTTGGCTGTGGCGTAGGAGGTTTTCCGCTGGTGGGAGCAGCCAAGATTATGGCGCAGGAGGTATTTAAGCATTTACGGGAAAATGAATCAAGCTTAAGTGAAATAATTTTTTGCCTCTATAACGACAAAGCGTACGAGACGTTTAAGCAATATTCAGAAAGATACATCGAATATATCCAGAGCAAACTTCAACAAGGGCCTTTCTGCACGGTAGATGCGATTATTGAATTAGAAGAGGGAATAGTATTAATTGAACGGTCCAATCCTCCCTACGGATGGGCTCTTCCGGGTGGATTCGTCGATTATGGAGAGAGCCTGGAGAAGGCAGTTAAGCGTGAAGCAAAAGAAGAGACGGATTTAGATTTAACCGAAATAAAACAGTTTCATGCTTATTCTGAGCCGGACCGTGACCCGCGGTTTCATGTCATTGGTACAGTCTTTATTGCAAAAGCAAAAGGAACTCTGAAGGCAGGAGACGACGCAAAAGGGGCTAAGGTTATCAGGTATGAAGATTTGCTTAATCACGAGTACGCATTTGACCATAAAAAAATAATTGAGGATTATTTGAATTATAGGAAAGCAGGGTGAAGATGCTTAGAAGGATTTGCGTATTAAGCCTGGGAATTTTTTTAGTTTATGGAGGTGTGGCCATGGCGCTAGAATTAACCAGTTTGGCATTTAACAATACCGAGGTAATACCTAAGCAGTATACCTGCCAAGGGCAGGATATCTCGCCGCCACTACGTTGGAGCGGGACTCCTGAAGGTGTGAAAAGTTTTGCTTTGATTAGCGATGACCCTGATGCCCCTATGGGTACCTGGGTACACTGGGTACTCTATGATATACCAGCAGCCACGACAGAATTACCAGAGGAAGTTGCAATGACCCTGGTGTTGGCTGATGGCTCTAAGCAAGGCATGACCGATTTTGGAAGAGTAGGCTACGGGGGTCCATGTCCGCCACCAGGAAAATATCATCGCTATTTCTTTAAGCTGTATGCGCTAGATACCATGCTCAATGTTAATGCCGGCATAACTAAAGAAGAACTCCTAGGTAAGATGCAAGGCCATATTCTTGCCGAGGCAAAGCTTATGGGAAGATATAAGAGATAATTCTTTAAAAAAATGATATAATCTTACTAATAGATTTTTTAGAGAGGGGGATTGACGAAGTAAGGAGATGAAATTTTATTTTCAAAAGAGATTACGCTTTTCTTTCATTACGCTGCTTGTATGGACTTATTTTATAGCGTTTAGCTGGTTGTATATTTTCGGAGAACCGATTACCCGCAATATAATCATTGCTTTTTCGATTGGCTTGATAAGTTCGTCTATAGGAGCATATTTTATTGTTCGGCATTTTTCTCGGAAAATTGAGAGGCTTGCTACCGCAGCACGCATCATCTCCAAAGGCGATTTCGATTACCGCCTTGCGCATAAATCGGACGATGAAATAGGCATGGTTGCAGATACCCTCGAGGATATGGCACAGCAACTAGAATCTACCTATAAAGATTTAGAGGTTTACTTTCTCGCCTCAATTCACTCCCTGGTAAACGCATTAGAAGCGAAAGACCGTTTCACGCAAGGACATTCTGAGCGGGTCACCAGATACGCTACATTAATTGCTCAAGAAATAAAGTTATCAGATTCCCAAGTAGAGTTTATCCGTACCGTCGGACTCTTGCATGATATCGGAAAGATTGGCGTGAGCGAACGCATCTTAAGCAAAGTAGATCCGTTAACAGACCGCGAATGGAACGAGATACGTAGGCACCCTGTTATTGGCGTGGATATTTTAAGCGACATTAACATGGTTCGACCCGCCTTATCAATTGTGAAATCACATCATGAGCGCCCAGACGGAAAAGGGTATCCCGAAGGGCTTAGCGCAGATGAGATTCCAACATTAGCCTCGATTATTTCTGTTGCAGATGCCTTTGATGCAATGTGTACCGAGCGGCCGTATAGACAGGCCCTTTCTATCGAAGAGGCAAAACAAGAATTGGTTAATCATAAAGGAATGCAATTTCGCGAAGATGTGGTTGATGTATTTTTAAAACTTATTGAAGAAGGCAGGATGCGCCGTTAATAACGATTTTCCATTAAAACGAGATTAAGGAATGGCCGACCAACAATCATCCCAAAACAACACCGCAGAACTTCAAGCTAAAAAATTAAATGCCTTCTCAGGGGTTTTTACCCCTAGTATTTTAACGATCTTTGGCATTATTATGTTCCTGCGTTTCGGGTATGTGGTAGGAAATGCAGGATTGAGAGAAGGTACGCTCATTGTATTAATTGCTGTGGCAATTGCGGCGTTAACGGGCCTTTCACTTGTTGCAATTGTCAGCAATATGCGCGTAAAAGGGGGAGGTCTCTACTATTTAATCTCGCGCAGCCTGGGCATGGAATTTGGTGCTGCCTGTGGCATAGTGCTGTATTTCGCAATGGCCGTATCCGTTGCTTTTTATATTATTGGTTTTGCCGAAATATTCTGCTCAGTGCTACCACAGTTTGCGCCTTATCAAAAATTCATTGCAAGTATCGTATGCTTGCTGCTTTTCTATTGTGTATATCGGGGTGTCGATTGGGCAACGAAACTACAATTTGTGATTATGGCACTTCTTTTTTCTGCGGTCATTGTGTTTTTATGGGGAGGGTTTTCGCACTTCAATGCACAATTTCTTAAAGAAAATTTATCATCAGCGTATCGTCCCGGAGAAAATTTTTGGCTTATCTTTGCCCTGTTTTTTCCGGCGATAACCGGATTTACCCAAGGGGTTGCGATGTCGGGCGATTTGCAACGTCCGGAAAAAGACATTCCAAAAGGTGTATTTGCATCCCTGTTTTTATCGGCAATAGTGTATTTAGTTTTGATTTGGCTGCTTGGTTCTTCGGCGTCTAGGGAGGCGCTGCAAACGCGGTATTTAATTGCGAAAGAAATTTCTCCCATTCCGTTTCTTATTGACATAGGGATTTTTGCGGGGACGCTTTCTTCCGCGCTTGCGAGTTTTTTAGGTGCGCCTCGGATTCTTCAAGCGATTTCTAAAGATAAGATTTTTCCGTTTTTGCAGCCTTTTTCTCAGGGATTTGGGATGATGAGCGAACCGCGCCGTGCGACATACCTGACATTAGGCATAGCACTTGTGGCTATTGTGTGCACTGATTTAAATAATATCGCACCGGTAGTAACTATGTTCTTTTTGATTAGCTATGGATTGATGAATTATGCAACTTTCTATGAAGGGTATAGCAAGACGCCAAGTTTCAGGCCGCGGTTTAAATTCTTCCATTGGAGATTCTCTTTAGTCGGAACTTTTGGTTGTGCCATTGCTATGTTTGCAATTGACCTGAAAGCATCCCTCGTTGCCCTTTTGGTTATTTTTCTCCTTTATCAATACACTGAGCGCTATGTTGACAAGGTCGGTTGGGGTGATGCGAAGAGAGGATTCTATTTTCGAAAGATTAAAGATTATTTGTATAAATTACGCAATGAACCTTTTCACAGTAAATCATGGAGGCCCCAGATTCTGGTATTTTGCGGTCGTCCCGAGAACAGGCTTCCTTTGGTGTTGTTTGGTCGATGGTTTGAAGCGGGCAGGGGATTTTTTACCTTAGCGCATATTATTGTCGGCGAGCTTCAGGAGCGTCTACAAATCAGAGCGAATGAGGAGAAGTCGTTAAAAGAATTTATTGAAAGGGAAAATCTTGATGTTTTCGGTGAGGTAGTTATCTCTCCCGATTACATGACGGGTTTTCAAATGTTGATTCAGGCCCACGGCGTTACCGGTCTTAAGCCTAACACAGTGTTATTGGGGTGGTCTGACCAGAAAGAGAACCGCTCTACCTATGTTGAATTGTTGCGCAGCATAGAAAAATTACATTGTAATTTGATTGTAATTAACGAAAACAAACAATTTATCGAGAACAGATACTTATCCGGGGATTTTGCACCAGGTGGAGCGCTGATTGATGTGTGGTGGAGGGGCCAGAGAAACGGAGGCATGATGCTTTTATTGGCGTATCTTCTGACACAGAATAGGGAGTGGTCGAGTGCCCGCATACGTCTTATACGCCTTGTTGATAATAAAGAAGATATTGAGCCTGCCAGAAAACACTTGATTGAATTGGCTGAGAATGCCAGAATAATATGTGAGCCGGTTGTCATTCAGTCTGACCGGTCTCCCAAAGAGGAAATCGTTGCATACTCTAAGGAAAGCGCTATGACTTTTTTGGGAGTTTCGCTTCCCGAAGATGAGCAGGATGAGCGCTTCTTGGAGTATTATTCTCACTATATTGATAACCTTGAAAATGTTGCTTTAGTGTTAAGCGTTGAGGATATTGAACTGTAAAAGCGGAAGGTAGTATTGTTATGCATGAGAAACGAAGGCACGCAGTTGCGCTATGTAAAACCTGTAAATCCGGGAGCTGTTGCAAAGACGGAGTTGAAGTCGATTTCAAGAAGGCGATTGAGCTTTCTCTGCTCGATTTGAATTTAAAAAAACCGTGGTTTGAAGGGTTGTGCAGGGATAATGATTTTCCCTCTGGCTGGAGAGTAGCAACTATTGTCAGGGATCGCCGATGCGTATTCCAGCGAAAAAACAAATTATGCAGGATTTACCCTGTGAGGCCCCTACATTGTGCTGATTTTCCAATTGAAAACGGAAAAATCCCGAGCCTTTATAAATATCTATGTAGCGAGTCAAGAAAAAACAAGAAATGTAGGTCTGTAAAGAAGAGATGAAAGAAAGTCACGCGGTATCGAATATAAGCGTTGTTTTAAAAAGAGTCTTGCTGCTTTTTGCGGTCCTGGCTGTTTGTTTTTTAATCGGAACATTCGGGTACTACCTTATTGAAGGCTGGACCTTTGCAGATGCCTTTTACATGACGGCAATTACTATCTCTGCTGTCGGATTCAGGGAAATTGGTTCGCTTTCATTGACAGGGAGACTTTTTACTATATTCTTAATATTTATGGGTGTTACGTTACTGGCGGGATGGGTTGCAATCGTAACCAGTTTTCTCGTCGGCGCAGATTTAAGAAACTATTTTAGGAGGAAGAAAATGTTCGATAAGATTAAAAATATGAAGCATCACACAATTCTTTGCGGCGGAGGAACAACCGGAAGGGTAATTGTCGAAGAATTCAAGAAGGGCAACCAAGACTTAATCATTGTAGAACAGGATCAAAGCGCAACAAAAAAAATTGAAGATAAATTTCCCAACATACCGATAATTCACGCAAATGCAACCAGTGAAGAATCCCTCTGGATTGCGAATATTAAGGCGGCGGGGTGTTTAATCTCAGCGCTCTCTTCGGACATCGATAATCTCTATGTGGTGATTACTGCGCGCGATTTAAATCCTAATTTGTTTATTGTCGCACGGTGTTTTGACGATTCGATAGCCCATAGAATCCATAAAGCCGGTGCGAATGAAGTAATTTCGCCTAATAGAATCGGCGGCCAAAGAATAGCTGAGATTTGTTTTAGTAAACAATCCTCATAGTAATTGGAAAATAGGATACATAAGGGGGCAGGAATGAAATATTGTATATACTTTATGATGCTCATTGCGGCACTGAGCGTCTACGGATGTATTACCTTTGAAGAAATTAGCGGATTAAAGACCTTGCATGGATATTCTAAATCGCAGGAAGGCAATGAGCGGTATGTTGAGATACAGGAAAAGAAGTTTCAAAAACTCCTGAGCGCCTATCGGGATAATAAGCTGGAGCAAGGAACATCTCGCAGAACAATCGTAAGGTCTTTTGGGGAACCGATTTCAGCTCGAGAAATTGACGGTGAGAGTCAAGCGAAGGAACGATTTGTCTATCGGCATCCCATGGAATTTTTTGGCTCAGAGAAAGTATATCTATTTTTTGATGAAAATAGGAAATTAGTCAGCTGGCAATACGAAGAAGCGCAAGAAAAAACAGAAGAGTAGGCCTCGTTATGGTAAAAAGTATCCTAATTTTATTTGTATGTATTGTTTTAGGATTTTTTTATATACGCTATATTGAGCTTCGCAGCATCTTTATTCCTACCCGTGAAGTAATCACCACTCCGCAACAAGTCGATTTACCATTCGAAGATATTTTTTTTAAAACGGAAGATAGTATTGAACTTAACGGATGGTTTATAAAAAGCCCAAAGGCAAAAGCAACGATTATCTTTGCTCACGGAAACGGCGGTAATATCTGCCATCGGCTTGAGAAGATAGCCTTCTTTTATCACCTAGGCATTAACACCTTCATTTTTGATTACCGCGGTTATGGAAAAAGCAAGGGCAAGCCTACTGAGGAAGGTATCTACAAAGATGGGCGGGCTGCGTTCGACTACCTGATACGCCGGGACGACATCGATAGAAAAAAAATAATCGCCTACGGAGAATCCATTGGCGGTGCGGTTGCAATTGATCTTGCCACACACAGAGACGTTGCCTGTGTTATTGCTGAGTCTACTTTTAGCTCTGCAAAAGAGATGGGAAAAATAGTGTATCCCTTTCTACCGTCATTTTTATTTATAAGCAAATTTGATTCGATTACAAAAGTAAAAAATCTTAAGACACAGAAACTTTTTATCCACAGTCGGAATGACGAAATAGTTCCTTTTAGTTTAGGAAAAAAGTTGTTTGACGCTGCAGCCCAGCCTAAGGAATTGTTGACCATAACCGGCGGACATAACACTGGATTTATTGAATCGAAATACATCATTTTAGAGAGGCTGAAGAAATATTTAAAAAAAATAGATTTGCTTTAGTAGATGCAGTTCAGAAAGGAGCGTGAATGAGTGAGATAAAGATTGAAAAGTTGGAAAAAGATAAAATTAGAAAATTAGGAATTCCCGATGAACCGTCTTCTACAGGAGAATGGAATACGTGGGAATGTGAACCGTCTACTTTTGATTGGCAGTATTCTGACACCGAGATTGCCTATGTGTATGAAGGTAAAGTAAAAGTAAAGACCGCAGACGGTGAAGTAGAAATCAACGCAGGAGATCTTGTAACCTTTCCCAGGGGATTAAAGTGTACATGGGAAGTAGTCAAGCCAATCAAGAAGGTCTATAAGTTTGAGTAAAGGAGAAGCTTGTGAATACGTGTCCTTTTGCAGAAGCATTGCGGTGTAGCGGTACTGAAATTTGTTTAACCTGTAAGACCGGCGCAGTTATTTGCATTGCATTGATTGGCGGCGTGATAGGGTATATAATCGGCAGAAAAAAGAGGTGATACAACATGCGACGGACGAAGAAACCAAAATATAAGTTGGATCCGAAGAAGATCTTTCTCCCTGAGGAGAAGAAAAATAAGAAGGATAAAGATTGGACTCCGGGCGAGCTGTATGAAGAACAGCTGCGTTCCAAGCGAAGACTAGGCAGGAGATGAAATCCACCCAGAGAAAAGCAATTTTAGAATCTATCTACAAAGAACTTTTTGGGCGGTTCGGTCCCCAGAAGTGGTGGCCTGCCGATACTAAATTTGAGGTTATTGTAGGAGCAATTCTTACCCAAAATACCGCCTGGACCAATGTCGAGAAAGCACTACAAAATCTAAAGAACCACAAGTTACTTTCCCCTCAAAGCCTCAGAGACATTTCAGAAAAACGCCTCGGTCAATTAATCAAGCCAGCTGGTTACTATAATGTAAAAGCGCAGCGATTAAAAGACTTTATCAACTTTTTATTTGAACGTTATGGCGGAAACCTTAATAGGATGTTTAAAACAGATTTCCTGAAGTTGCGCGCAGAACTATTAAGCATAAACGGCATCGGCTTGGAAACTGCAGATTCTATTTTATTATATGCGGGAGAAAAGCCTCTTTTTGTGGTAGATGCTTATACCAGAAGGATACTTGCTCGACATCATCTGATTGAGGAGACCGCGACGTATTCGGAGATTCAAAATCTTTTTATGAATAATCTATCACATGATATTCAGCTCTTTAACGAATATCATGCTCTTATTGTAAGGCTGGGAAAAGAAATCTGCAAAAAGATGCCCCGTTGCCATATCTGTCCGTTGAAACAAATTAATAAAGAGATTAAGCACGCCTGCGATTCTTGCGGAAGAAAGCTGGAGAAACCGCAATCGCGCCACGTCCTAAAGATAGAACTCTTTGTCTCTCCAGAAGTAGAATTTACCGAGCAGGACATGCGCAAAGATGCACAAGAGGAGCTCAAAGATCTCTTAAAGCAAATGAAGCAGGTTGACCCCAAACAACTGGAAGAGGATATTTATGTTTCGTATCAATTGACGCTGTGTAAGCGTTGCCGTGATACATTTAACAAACGTATCAAGTATAAGGAATTTGTTTAACATAGAGGATGGATCACATGTCTAGTACCTTTTTGCTACACGAACGATTAACTGAGGTCTGCAATAGTTTTGCTGACACTATGGCATTTATGGAAATGCAGACCGGCCAGAAATATACCTATTCGCAAATTCTTTCTTCTGTCCAACATATTGGTACATGGTTAGTAACTTCTGGGGTCAAACCCCAAGATAAAGTTGCAATTATTCTGGATAATTGTGTTCGTTGGCCGGTGATTTATTTTGGCAGTATGTTTGCCGGCGCTACCGTTGTGCCAATGGATGTGAAACTCTCAGATTTAGAAGTATATAACCTGCTTACCGATTCTGAAACAAAGGTGGTATTTACCTCAAGTAAATTTATGCCATTTTTTGAAAAGAGCCTGCCTAATTTACCAAACATAAAAAGGATTGTGTTAGTAGACAAAAAGAGCAGCAGGTCGCCTTTTGTTCCCTTTGATCATGTTATTGAAAAAAGAGCTGCGGTTGCGTTTCCAAAAGTATCGTTGGAGGATACTGCTTCTATTATTTACACCTCCGGCACCACTGATAAACCCAAAGGAGTCGTGCTTTCGCATAAAAATTTCTCGTCGAACTACACAAGCCTTGAGAGGCTCAAATTTTGTAGTAAGACCGATTGTTTTATTTCCATTCTGCCGCTGCATCATGTCTTTGCATTTACTGCAACGCTTCTTTTCCCGCTGTTTATGGGTGCAAGAATAGTCTATCCCAAGAGTCTTAAAAGCGAAGACCTCATGGATTGTTTGCGCAAGGCCTCTGTTACTGTCTTTATGGGGGTACCGGAACTGTACACCTTGTTCCATAAAGGCATCTTCAACAAGATGAAGAGTCAATCTGTTCTTAAGCAAATATTCGTCAAGGTATTGACGACTGTTTTGTGGCCATTGAGGCGAATAACTGGCATTAATCTTGCTAAGCCACTCTTGAAGCCTTTGCACAAGCAATTTGGCAGTAGTTTTCGGTATTTTGTAAGTGGTGGTGCTAAGCTTAATCCTCGGGTTGCAAAAGACTTTTTTAAATTAGGCTTCACCATTCTTGAGGGCTATGGCTTAACAGAAACATCTCCTGTGGTAAGTTTTAATCTTCCTAAAAAATACAAAATTGGCTCAGTCGGAAGATCTATTGATGGGGTCTCGGTAAAGATTGGCGACAAAGGAGAAATCCTTATCGCCGGCGATAATATTATGGGAGGGTATTACAAGAATCAAGAGCAGACAGATAAGGTAATAAAAGACAATTGGTTTTATTCCGGTGATTCGGGCTGTATTGATAAAGACGGATTTATTTTTATTACCGGAAGAATCAAAGAGATGATTGTATTAAGCTCCGGAAAGAATATTTATCCGGAAGAGATTGAAAACTATTTTAAGAAGAGTAACTTTATCAAAGAGATTTGTATCCTTTCGGTAAAGAATGCAGAGGGAAACGATGTGCTGGCTTCTGTGGTGGTGCCTGACTTCGAGTACTTTAAGCAAATCAAGGACGCCAATGTAAACAGGAAGATAAAGTGGGAGCTAGAGAATTTTTCTTCCAAATTACCTTCGTATAAACGGATAAACGATTTTATCATTGCTTCGGAGGAGTTGCCCAAGACGCGCTTAGGAAAATTAAAGCGCTACGAAGTAAAAGCGAAATATCAAAACAAGTTTATTGATAAACAGCAGTCTACCGAGGATACGCAGAGTGCTACGGCGGAAGATGCCAACATTTTAGATACTGAAATTGGAAAAAAAGTAATCGCATTTTTCTTAAAAGAGCTTTCGGTAGAAAAAGAAATTAAGCTCGATGATCACCTCGAAATAGATTTAGGCCTCGATTCCCTTGCGAGGGTTGAGCTTGGGTTAGGTCTAGAGAATGTTTTTGATATCGAGATTCCCGAATCGGTCATCGATGAAGTCTTTACCGTACGAGAGCTTATTACTAAGTTAAACGAATTAGTTATTTCTGAGGGAGTGAGGGGTAAAAAGGATAAACAAGCGTTTTCATGGTCAAGCACATTAGATATTCCTCCTCCTGAAGAACAGGTGGCCAAAATCGGTCTACATCCTAACCCATTTGACAAGCTTCTTAGCTTTATTTTTCCTAAGCTACTATTTGTTGTATTTAAGATTTTCTTCTTGCTGAAGGTCAAAGGTAGAACAAATCTTCCCACAGAGGGAATCTATGTGTTGTGTCCAAACCATGCCAGCTATTTGGACGGTTTATTAATTGCATGTGCCGCACCGTTTAAAACGGTTATTAACCTCTATTTTCTAGGGGATAAAAATATCTTTGAGCATCCGCTTCTTCGCTGGGGGCTTAAGATGGCTCGCATGGTGCCAATTGATCCTACTAAAGAGATGATGCACACATTGCAGATTTCAAGTTATATTCTGCGTCACAATAAAATGCTCTGCATCTTTCCGGAGGGCCTTCGTTCGTTCGAAGGCAAACCCACTGAATTTAAAAAAGGTGTTGGGATTTTGGCAAAAGAATTAAAGGTTGCCTCTTCTGGAGAACACAAAGCTTCAGAAAAAATAAAAATCATTCCCGTTGCAATTATTGGTAGTTTTCAAGCCTGGCCAAGAACTAGGCGTTTCCCGAGACCCTTTCCCATTACTATCGTATTTGGAGAGCCTCTTGAGCCCGAGCAGTTGTTGTCTGAAGGCAAGGCAAGCGGAATAACTGATGATTATCAGGCAATTGCCTCGGCAATTGAGCGACACGTAGAATCCCTCTTTTATAATCACTAACCTATGCCTACCAAAAAAACTACGCATACCCAGCATGTTAAAAAACTAAAATACTTTCTTTCTAAAAAAGTTGGTAAGGCAATAGCCGATTACGATATGCTGCAAGATAAAGATAAGATTCTCGTGGCAGTTTCAGGTGGAAAAGACAGCCTTGCGCTTCTTAAGTTGCTTAAATTTCGCCAAAGCTTCGTACCGATACAATTCGATCTTTTGGCAGTCCACATAGATTTTGGTAAGTCTAAACGGCAGTCAGACCGGTTAGCTGCATTTTGTAAAAAGATAGGGGTTAAGTATTGTGTGAAAAAAAGCAATGCGCTAAAATCCGCTGCGAGAGAGAGCTTCAATTGTTTCTGGTGTTCCTGGAACCGGCGCAAGGTTTTATTTCAGCTAGCTGACAAGAAAAAGTATAATAAGATAGCCTTGGGTCATCACATGGATGATATCGTCGAGACTGTGCTGCTCAATCTTTTTTATCAGGGTCAGATAAGTGCGATGAAGCCAAGGCAGGAATTATTTGAGGGAGAGGTCGCGATTATCAGGCCTCTGGCGTATATTGAAGAGAAAGAGTTGGCGCGCTTTGCGGATCTTTCTCGAGATTTTTCCTATAAGACATGCAGGTGTTCGAGTGCCATTGATTCTAAGCGTGTTGTGGTAGAGAAAGTGATACAAGAAGTGTTTCGGCACGATCGCCAAGTAAAGCGGAATATTTTTAAGAGTATTCGTAGAATTAAAAAAGATTATCTATTATAATGAACGTAGAGTGCGTTTAGAAGAGGGAGAGATAGGGAGCTTTTTATGATTGCAGATAAATTTTCATTGGATAAATATATTCTCAAGAAGAAATTTCCTTCAAAAGTTATCATTTCAAGCGAGAGCGGTGAATTCCTTTTTCAAGCGGTAAAGCCGTTTGTAAAAAATATATTATCTATTTTTGATTCTCAATCTTCTAATGTGCCTGCGTTAGACATTTCGTGGAAAATAAAAAGTGGATTGATGGCGATCGGGTATAACTATGTAATTACCGATAGGTCTCATGCCCCTCTTGCGTATCTGGAAGGAGAGAAGCAGCCGATTTCTTGGATAAATTTTATTATTAAAGATATCTTCAAGCAGGAAATAGGCAGAGTGCAATCGGAAAGTATAAGCGATAGGCTCACGCACATTGATATCGTCGTCAGAAACAAAAAGATAGCTTCTTTTTACAGCGCAGCTTCTACGTTTAGGCTGTCGCGGGTATCAGGGCCGTATATTATGGATTTCTCAGGCGATAAGCAGAAAATGCTTGACCGCAGGATTGGTGTTTCTATTGGGGTAATACTAGCAGGGTATAACCTTGCTTTAGTAAAATCTTCTGGTAGTATCGATTGGGACAAGCCTGTAGCAACAGGAGATGATATATACAAAATAAAACAAAGGAGGGTGTAATGGTTGAAGAAAATATCAAACAAGAAAAAACAGCAACACTCCCGCAGATATGGGTGGGATATGTTGCCGGAGTCGTTCTTTTTCTCTTGGAGGCAATTGCAACAGTAATGATCGCATCAGCAGCCCTGAGCGAGGAAAGCTCCATTCCTCTACTTGATATCCCCTATGTGCTCATTTCGCTAGGGGCATTTATCTATTGGCTTGTTTGTGTGTATAAAATACACAAAGTTCTGTTTCAAGCTACCGATAATACTTATCCCATTACACCACGCAGGGCGGTGGGTTTTCATTTCTTGCCGTTTTATAATCTCTATTGGATTTTTAAATGGCCGTCGGAGGTAGTTAAGTTTATCAATGTCAACGCCCCTTCATTAAACATGAAACCTTATGCCCCGGGAGCCATCATTGCAATAAGCTTTCTCTTAAACAGAGCTATTCCAAGTATTGGTACCATTGTAATTTTTATTTCGCTCAAGTGGATGATACGCAATATTAAGAAAGTGTTAGAAGAAAATCCTCCTTCTTCTGCGCCGGTGAGTTAATCATTACAAAAAGCACGCTATGCTAAGGATAAAAAACAATTTCCTTGTAAATGAAGCTGGAAAACCTCTTATGCTAAGAGGGGTTAATCTAGGCGGATGGCTGATGATGGAAGGCTACATTCTGTATGCGCCTATCATAGCAGCGTGTGTTTTTAAAAGTAAATTTAAACGCGAGTTAGGCAAGAAAGCCTTGCTCGATTTTGAGAAGAGCTTTAGAGAAACGTTTATTCAAGAAACAGATTACAAAAATATTTCTTCTTTAGGTTTTAATTGTGTTCGGCTCCCCTTTAATCATAAGCTTATTGAGAAAAAACCATACAGCTATAGCAAGAAAGGTTTGTCGTATTTGCAAAAGGCTATCGCGTGGGCCAAAAAATATAAACTTTGGATAATTTTAGATCTTCACGGCTGTCCAGGTAGTCAAAATCAAGACTGGCATTCAGATAGCAAGGGAAGGGCTTTGCTGTGGACAAGTGCCACTAATAAAAAAAGAACTATCGCATTGTGGCGTTATCTCGCCGGCGTATTTAAAGACGAGGAGACAATTGCGGGATACGATCTGATTAACGAACCGATTATTGACAATGCTTCTCTTAATACTTTTTATAAAGAGTTAATTTTTGAAATCAGAAAGATCGATAAGAATCATATACTTTTTTTAGAGCCGGGAGACTGGGCGCAGGATTTACAGCATCTTAAAAGACCCAAAGACGATAATATTGCATTCAGCCTTCATGCATATCAACCAATTGATTTTTGTTTTAATTTTGTGCCGAGCTTACGGTATGTTAATGGAAGTACTACCAACGGGTGGCATATGAGTAGATACCGACGCTACCTTATGTCGTACGCGCGTTTAGCCAGAAAATTAAAAGCGCCAATTCTCATAGGGGAATTTGGAGTGAATTCACGCAGCAATACATGCGGCGAGATGAATCATCTAAAAGACTTACTCAAAATATTTAATGAGTGCAATTTTCATTGGACCTACTGGACATACAAGGCAGTTAAAAATAGCATTTTCCCAGACGGATTATATCACTACAATGAAAATCCACCGTGGGTTAACAGGCAAGGACCGTTCTATGGCTGGGATACCTACGTCTCACTTTGGAAGAAGCATAGAAATAAAATAATCGCATCGTGGAAAACAAGTGCGTTTGAAAAAGATGCGCAGATTGCTGCATTATTGAAGAGATAATGATTCCTCGCTTTCCCACATTTAAACCTATCACTCTCGAAGATAAGCCAATCATCGATGACTATTTTCGCGGTAATCCTCCGGTTATCTCCGAGCTTAATTTCACTAATCTTTTTATTTGGCAGGAGATTCACGATTTTCAGATAAGCCAATTCGAGGATAGTTTACTTATTTCTGCGACATTCGACAACACGCCTGCTTTTTTGCAGCCATTAGTTTCAAGTAATTATCCCAAAACAATAGCAACTTGTTTTGATTACTTGAAAGCTAAGACGCCTACTCCTTCATTTCGTCGCGCTGGAGAAGATTTCATCGAACACGCCCAGCTCGACAAAAAAGCTTTTACCTTCGTTGAAGACAGAGATAATTTCGATTATATATATTCTGCAAAAGACCTTATCGAGCTGCCTTCACAAAAATTCCATGATAAAAAGAATCTCATTCGACAATTTACAAAACAGCACACCTATTCCTATCTGCGATGCTGTACTGACGATCATAAAAAGGGATTTGCTTTTATAGACGAGTGGTGCACTATGAAGCAGTGTGATATTTACGAAGGGCTAGCGAAGGAGAACAGGGCGGTAAAGAAGCTTTTGCGCAACATTGATTCGCTTGATGCGGTTGGAGGCGCTATTGAACTTGATGGGAAAGTTATTGCTTTGGCTTTCGGGGAATTTTTAAATAACGATACCTTTGTGGTGCATATAGAAAAGGCGCGCGCGGATATGGTGGGGTTATACCAGACGATTCACTGGGAATTTTTGCGCAATGAGGCAACACGCGCAACGTTTATTAACCGCGAGCAAGACGTTGGAGTGGCGGGCTTACGCAAGGCAAAGCTATCCTATAATCCTGTACGGCTCTTGAAAAAATACACTATTGTTCCTAAATAGCGCGCTTCGCTCATTGTATCCCTACAATAAAAATACTTTATATAAAAGCTTTATAGACATATAATATAGCTTGCTGTAACAATACGAAGAAACGGTTGATTGTGATAATAAAGGAGTAGCACCATGCCAACCTTTGAATTCAGAAGACTCTTAAGAGCCAACGCTGTTTTAAAGGTGTCGTACAAGGTATCAAAGGCATTAGTGGTAGAGGGAATCGCTTATTCAAAGAATATTAGCTCTACCGGCATTAATATCATTATGCCTCATGCGCTAGAGAAGGGTGACAGGATAGAGATGCATATTCACGTTTTTGAAAAGGAAAGACCTGTATTAGCAAAAGGAAAAATAGTATGGCAATCATCCTGCGCCTATGTGCCGACAAGTAAAAAGAAATACTATTCAACCGGCATACAGTTTAGCTATATGTCTTCTGAGGATGCCATTAAGACCTCTGATTTTGTAAGAGATGTATTGCAGAAGCAGAGTCAAGAACGGATTAAGCAAATCATTGAAACTCTTGAGAAAAACCAGTCTTCTTAAACGCCGCCTTTAGAGATGTCGCAAGAGATTTTTATTAAGGTCAATACAGTAAAAGCAAAAGCACAACTTAACGATTCAAAAACCGCCAGGGCAATTTATGATCGCCTGCCGATTGAATCACGCGTCAATATCTGGGGAGAGGAAATCTATTTCAATATTCCTGTAATGGCAGATTTAGAAAAAGATTTTGCCAAGGATGTTGTGCAGTTAGGTGATCTGGGCTATTGGCCACAGGGTCCGGCATTCTGTATATTCTTTGGACAGACTCCGATAAGCTCAGATTCTGAAATCCGGCCGGCAAGCTCTGTTAATGTTATCGGCAAGATCAACGGCGATACAGAGGTATTTAAGAAGATAAAGGATGGTTCAGCAATCACACTTGAAAAAAGCGCATAAGGAGCACATACTATGATATGGATTATCATCGCAGCATCGCTTGTGACCACGGGCATTATCGTTGCATTTGTATTGAAGATTTCATCAGAGATGAATAATCAAATCAACGTCCTGCGCTCAGAATTAAACCAGCGGCTGAAAGATACAACCGATGCTATGTGCCAGACAAATAAGACTATCGGTGATCAGCTTAAGGTTTTCGGTGATGTTGCGAGTAGTCTCGGTCAATTGCAGGAAGCTAACAAGCAGCTTCTTGCTGTTGGAAGAGATATATCGAGCCTTCAAGAGCTTTTACGTGCGCCAAAGTTCCGCGGAGAGATTGGCGAGACTATGTTGGAAAATATCATTGCCCAGGTATTACCTAAGGATAATTTTAAACTTCAGTACCGTTTCAAGTCAGGAGATGCAGTCGATGCCGTTATTAAATTAGCCGGTCATCTTGTACCTGTAGATTCAAAATTTTCACTGGAAAACTTCAGAAAAATGCTCGAGGCTGCTAGCGAAGAAGAAAAGAGCGTGTTTCGGAAACACTTTATTAAAGACGTGAAGAACCGCGTTGATGAAATATCGACGAAATACATTCTACCGGATGAGGGAACGTTTGATTTCGCCCTGATGTATATCATGGCAGAAAATGTCTATTATGAGACAATTATTAAGGGGGATTTTCTGAATTATGCGCTTTCAAAAAAAGTCATTCCGGTCTCTCCCAATACATTCTACGCATATTTGCAGGTCATCTGCCTGGGTTTACGCGGCATGAAGATTGAAAGTAATGTCAAAGCCATTATTGCAAGTTTAAGTCGATTACAGGGGGATTTAAATAAATTTAGCGATGCCTTTAGGGTTGTAGGGGTGCATATTAAAAATGCAGCCGAGAAATATACCGAAGCAGAAAAACGTTTAGAAAAATTCTCTGATAAACTCATCAGCGTCGAACAAAGTAAGCAGATCGAAATTACCTAATTGCAAAGTTTTATAAGCAGGAGACAGGGGAGTGGTAATTGATGGATGATATCAGGCACCGCGCAGGGCTTGCAGCGGTATTTTCATTTATTTTTAACGGCCTTGGACAGCTTTACGTGGGAGACATTAGAAAAGGCCTTACGATTATGAGTATTTCGGTCGTCAGTATGATTCTCATTATTGTCGGCGGTGTTTTTATCGGTCATTGGTTGCTGTTTTCAACATACCCTTTTGCAGAGGTTATTATAGGAATAGTACTTTTGGTAGTAGGGATTATTATTGCCTGCATAGTAGGAGTTTATAGCATTGTTGATGCGTACAAACAAGCGTTATGATAAGGAAAAGAGGTGAAAACATATGAAGTTGAATAGTTATTCGGGCCAGAGCGTTTTAGAATACACTCTTATATTAGCTATAGTAATTGGTGCGCTCGTACTTGTTTTATTTAAGGATATGGGTGGCGGAAAAAGTTTTGATAAGGAGCTTAAAGATACATACAAGGACCAGCGTGACTGGTTAAAAAACGCCCCTGACAATGCAGGACCTGTCGTGTTTCAATAACAAATTTATCCTGCCTCATTCTTACATTGAAGCAATCTAATATTGTGAAAAGAAATTCTATCCGCTTTTTTAAAAAAAAGAACTATCCATTCATTGCTGCTTTTAGTGATAAAACCTTTAATTTCAGCTTTCGCAATTTCTCAAAGCGCACGATTCGCAAAAACCGCAAGGCATTTTTTGACAAACTTAACATTGATTGTAAAGATTTAATTTTACCACAGCAAGTACATAGTGCACGTGTCGTTTCCATGGGAAAAAAACATAGAGGACGAGGAGCATTTGGTTACCGTGCAGCCATAAAAAGAACCGATGGGTTGTTCACACAAGAAAAAAACTTACCGCTAGGAGTTTTAACCGCCGATTGCCTTGCGATCTCGCTTTTTGATCCTGCAACAAAGACAGCATGTATACTTCACGCTGGTTGGAAAGGAAGCAATAAAAGAATCGCGCAAAAAGCAATCGCTAGATTACAGAGAAAATATAAAATAAATCCAAAAGACCTCATTGTTTTTTTTGGCCCTGCAATACGAAGTTGTTGTTATGAGGTGGGTAGTGAGTTTAAGAACTATTTTTCTCAAAGATTTCTTATCCGCAATGGTGATAAGCTTTTTTTCGACTTGATAAAAGCCAACGCATCTCAGCTCCTTAAAGCCGGAGTAAGAAAAAAGAATATTTTTGATTGTAAGATATGTACCTGTTGCGACAAAAGGTTTTTTTCGTATAGAAGGGAAGGTAAAAAAACAGGGCGCATGATTTCAGTTATTATCGTAACGTAAGATATGAAAATTATCTCAAGTTTACGATGTACAGAGTATGGTCAACCAGGACATCCCGAGAGCCCGCTGCGGGTGAAGAGGAGCTATGAGTTTCTTAAAAGTAAGGGATATAATTTAATCGAACCAATTCCGGCCAGCGAAAGCGATATTGCATTAGTCCATACAAAGAGCCTTATTGAACAGGTTAAAACTGGAAACTTTTTTGATGCAGACACACCTTTTTTCGACGGGATATTTACGCATGCGCTTCTTTCGGCAGGGGCGGCGATTCAGGCAGCGGAGCTTTCCTTGAGCGGTGATTTTGGATTTTCTTTAATGCGGCCGCCGGGACATCATGCAACAAAGAAAAATATCGGTGGCTTTTGTTATTTTAATAAAATCGCAGTTGCTGCAAAAAAGATTTTATCCAAGGCAGAGAGAATCGCAATTCTCGATATAGACGTACATCACGGAAACGGCACTGAAGATATTTTTAAAGGAGAAAAAGAAGTGTTGTTTATCTCGCTTCATCAAAGCCCGCTCTATCCTGGAACAGGCATGCGCTCAGAGGATAATTGTTTGAATTTTCCCCTGCCTGCAGGAACAGATGAAGAAGGGTATTTGCAGGTGTTGCGCGCAGCAGTAGAAAAAATTGCACAGTTTAAGCCACATTTAATTGGAATGTCCTGCGGTTTTGATACCTTTATCGACGATCCTCTGGCGGGTATTGTACTTACGGTTGAAAGTTATAAAAAAATCGCTCAGCTAGTTTTTCAATTGCGCATTCCTGTGTTCTGTGTGTTGGAGGGAGGGTATAGCGCAAGTCTTCCTCAATGCATTGATAGTTTTTTACAAGGGTGTGTTCATGTCTAGGGTCGGAGTAGCGCATTTGCATTGATTTCAGAATTAATCTACGGCACGCTAGCATGCATGACTCAGAAAATTTTCATTTGCACGCGGAGGCAAAGACAGGTATTCTTATAAGATAACCGGCAGCACCATACCGTTCAATAGAGATCTCAAAAAAATCATTTAACTTAAAAGGAGGAGAAAATGGAAGCAAAAGAGATTCAGGTAAGTACACTTAAGCCAGAAGAATTTATTACGACCAAAAGAAAAGAAATTTCTGATACCGTAGGAAAAGGCGTGGCGATAAACGCTCTTTCGGGTGGAGTAGATTCTTCCGCAGTAACCATGTTGGGACATAAAGCACTGGGTAATCGGCTTAAGACGTATTTTATCGATAACGGCCTTATGCGAAAAGATGAGCCAGAACAAATTGCATCATTATTTAGAAATCATGGAGTAGACGTTGAGATTGTTGACGCACGAAAAAACTTTTTTAACGCCTTAAAAGGTATAACCGATCCTGAAGAAAAACGGGAAGCTATTACGCAGACGTTCTATAAGGATGTATTTGGAAAACTCGTCAAAGACAGCGGTGCAAAATTTCTGTTACAAGGCACTATCCTTACCGATGTCGATGAGACCATCGCAGGGATAAAACGACAACACAATGTGTTTGAGCAGCTTGGTATTGACCCTCAGCAGGCCTTTGGGTATAAAATTATTGAGCCCTTAGTGCAACTTCGCAAAGACGGTGTTCGAAAACTTGCAGAGTCATTAGGGTTGCCTGGTTCAATATTCAAGAGAATTCCGTTTCCCGGACCGGCACTTTCTGCCAGGGTAATTGGAGAAGCAACGCCTGAGCGCATTGAGATTGTACGTCAGGCCACTATAATCACTGAAGAGTTACTTTGTTCAACTAATGCATTCCAATATATGGCGATTCTGCATCAAGATAGGGTTACCGGTATGCGTAATAATAAGCGGGAGTTTGGCATGCAGATTGAAATCCGCTGCTGGGATAGTGTTGATGCACGTGAGGCTCAACCAACGAATATCCCGTTTGATACGTTACGCAAGCTAGCTGATAGAATTGTCTCTGAAGTTGACGGTGTGGTAAGTGTTACCTATAACCTCGCCACCAAACCACCATCGACAATAGAGGCGGTATAGAAAATTTGCTCTCAACGTAAATAAAAACTCAATAGGCATAAGGAGGTTGCTATGGCAAGAGCATTAGTAATTTACTACAGCCAATCCGGCAATACTAAAAAAATGGCAGAGCTCATAGTGGAAGGCATTGAAAAAGAAGGCGGAGTTGAAGTTGAGCTTAAAAAGGTAGAGGATACAAAGGCAAAAGAGCTTCAGACAGCTGATACAATTATTGTCGGCTCTCCTGTATATTACGGTAGCATGAGCTACCAAATAAAACTACTGTTTGATGATTCGGTGAAATTTCATGGTAGTTTAAATGGAAAGGTAGGAGGGGCGTTTTCCTCCAGTGCTAACATCGGTGGTGGCAATGAAACCACGGTGTTAGATATCTTGAATGCAATGCTCATTCATGGTATGATTATCCAAGGTGACCCGATGGGTGACCACTATGGGCCGGTTTCCATTAGTGCGCCCGACGCACGCGCACACAAACAGTGCGTGAGGTTCGGCCAGAGAATAGCGAAGCTAACTAAGAAAATTCACGGTTAAATTCTAAGGAGGAAGCAATGGCTACGGTAAAGGTCTACTCAACGCCGACGTGCCCCTATTGCATAAAGGCAAAAGACTATTTGAATCAAAAAGGGGTCAGTTACGAAAATATCGATGTCTCTTCAGATCGAAGCAAGCTTGATGAGATGATTAAGCTTTCCGGTCAGATGGGAGTTCCCGTGATTGCAGTGGATAAGGAAGTCATCGTAGGGTTTGACCAAGAGCGGATTGAGAAGCTTTTAGGTTCATAAAAGGAGTGCGTTTAAGTTATGAAGATCGTTGTATTCGTTACGGCCGCAAACATTGCGCAGGCAAAAAAAATCGCACAGGCGCTCATTAAAGAAAAATTAGCTGCCTGCGTAAACATTGTTAATCCGGTGCAGTCGCTTTTTTGGTGGGATAATAAGGTTGACTCCGCCAAAGAGGCGTTGCTCGTTATTAAAACGAAAAAGTCACTTTTCAAAAGATTGATTACAAAGGTGAGGTCTCTGCACAGCTATGATGTCCCAGAGATTATTGCATTACCTATCGTTGCAGGGTACAAACCATATCTTGATTGGATAGATGGATCCGTACGTCGTAAAGGTAATTGATTATTTTTCAGTTTTCGGAGCCGGGGTGATAGTAAGTTTTACCCCGTGCATATATCCGCTCATTCCCATTACATTAAGCGTGATTGCCCCCAAGGCAGAAGGATCGAGAAGCAGAGGGCTCTATTTAAGTTTAGTGTATGTCTCTGGCATCGCGGTTACCTACTCGATTTTAGGTCTCATCGCAGGCTTAACCGGAACGCTGTTCGGTAAGATTAGTTCTCATCCTGTCTCGTATGCGGTAATTGGGGTAGCCTGTATCGTATTCGGTTTATCTATGGCAGAGGTGATTCGATTACCGGTTCGTCAGATCTCACTACAGCGTAAAACTCCCAAGGGAGATTTTATCTCGCTGTTTATATTTGGCTTGATTTCCGGCTTAGCAATTGGACCGTGTGTATTTCCTATTGTTTCATCATTATTGCTCTATGTCGCAAGCAAGCAAAATCTGATTTTAGCCACGTCATTGTTGTTTACCTTTGCCTTTGGTATGGGATTTACGCTTGTCTTAACAGGAACTTTTAGTAGCTTGCTGGTAAGTCTGCCCAAACCTGGCAGATGGATGTTATGGGTAAAGAGAATCGGTGGTCTTGTATTAGTCGGGATTGGCATTTACTTTTTAATTAAAACAGGAAGGATGCTATTATGAATATGAAGCAAAATAGTATAACAGCGTTTCTTTGCGTGTTGTGTATCTGTTTGTTGATAGGTAATGCGCTTGCAATGATGCCGTTTTCGCAGCTGATTATTAATAAAGAAGCCCCGGAATTTACTCTTTCCGATTTACGAGGAAACGAGGTAAGCCTTTCTGAGTGGAAAGGCAAAAAACCCATTATACTTTTTTTCTGGACTACCTGGTGTCCTAATTGCCGCAGTGGAATCCGGACCCTCAACACAGAATACTCGAAAATACAAAGTAATGGTGTTGAGTTATTGGCAATCGATTTAGGCGAGAAACAGAGCCGAGTGCAGGAATACGTAGACAGATATTCTGTTTCGTATCCAATATTTTTGGATGAAAACGAAGATGTGTCAAGCCAGTATCACATTATCGGCGTGCCGACGTATGTACTGATTAATAAGCAAGGCATTGTTATCGAGACTAAGCACGAGTTTCCAGCGGATTATAAAGAAAAATTCACAGAACAATCAGAATAGAAAGAAAAATGGTGATGCGCTATGCTTGAACAAACAACGAAATCTAATAATACAGCTCTTTTAACCGATTTTTATGAGTTCGCCATGGCCGCCAGTTACTTTGTATACAAAAAGGATGCCAAGGCGGTGTTCGACTTATTCATTCGCAATTTGCCTGCCAATCGTTCATATTTCGTTGCCGCAGGGCTTGAGGATGCATTGGATTTCTTAAGCAATTTTCACTTTGATGCTGATGCGATTGAATTCTTAAGCAAGCAAAACCGTTTCAAAGAAGATTTCTTAGAGTACTTAGCCAAACTGCGGTTTACCGGAGACGTATGGGCGATGCGCGAAGGAGAGATCTGTTTTCCGAATGAGCCTTTGCTTCGGGTGGTCGCGCCGATTATTGAGGCTCAATTGGCGGAAAGCTTTTTACTTAATACGATTAATCTACAGACGACAATTACTACAAAGGCTGCACGCGTGGTAAGCGCAGCCAAGGGTAAAGGGGTATACGATTTTGCACTCCGCAGGACCCACGGTGCTGATGCAGCACTTAAAGTGGCGCGCTCATCGTACATCGCAGGCTTTAAAGGGACTTCTAATGTTTTAGCCGGCCTTCGCGATAAAATCCCCGTGGTAGGTACCATGGCGCATTCGTTTGTAATGTCGTTTGAGAGTGAGGCCGATAGCTTTAAGGCATTTGTTCACACATTTCCCGACGATTCTATTTTACTTATCGATACCTACGATAATATTAAGGGTATTAAAAATGCAATTGCTGTTGCACATGAGTTAGACAAAGCCGGTTTTATGCTTAAAGGCATACGCCTCGATAGTGGCAATCTCGTGAAGCTTTCGAAGAAAATTAGAATGATGCTTGATGCCGAACGATTACAAAAGGTAAAAATATTTGCCAGCGGCAATCTAGATGAGTTTAAAATTGAAGAACTGCTTGCTGCAAAAGCTCCTATTGATAGCTTTGGCGTGGGCACCAATATGGGTGTTTCTGAAGATGCACCGTACAGCGATGTCATTTATAAGATCTGCGAAGTCACAGATGCAACAGGTGAGTTTTTACCTACCATGAAGTTAAGCCAGGCAAAAGTGACTCATCCCGGGAGAAAACAGGTATTTAGAGTGCTGGAAAAGGGATTATTTGCAAAAGATATTTTAGCACTTGAAGATGAACATATCGACGGAAAACCACTGCTAGAAAAAGTCATGGATTCAGGCAGGATTGACTACGACCCTCCTCCCCTGGATGACATACGACGTTTCACTCAAGATAATCTTACCAGGTTGCCTGAACGATATAAAAAGTTAAAAGGCGCCATACCCTACCCCGTGGTCATTAGTCCTCAGCTTAAAAGCTTGACCAAGAAAGTAGTAAAAAACATTAAAAAGCGCTCCCAGTGAGAAAAAGGATTTTTTTTGTTGATATCGATACGCAGTCTGACTTTATGCACAGAAGAGGAGCGCTCTATGTGCCTGGTGCCGAATCGATCATCCCCCGCCTAAAAAAATTAACCGCGCATGCTCAGAAGAAAGATATTCCTATTATCGCTTCGGTCGATACGCATTCGAAAAAGGATCAAGAATTTAAACAGTTTCCCGGTCATTGCATTGAGGGATCTTTAGGGCAGCGGAAGATAAAAGAGACGTTACTTAAGAAGCGGATTCGTTTAAAACGAAAAAAGTACTCAACGCGTTTTCTTACGAGGGCGCTACATTCCTATCCCCAGCTTATTATTGAGAAGAATACCTTTGATATCTTTTCTAATCCGAGCGCAAAGTCGCTCTTTCGCTACGCCGACACCTTGTATGTCTACGGAGTTGCCACAGACTATTGCGTAAAGGCCTGCTGCTTAGGATTGCTAAAATTAAAAAAAGATATTCGTCTCGTGCACGATACGGTAAAGCCCGTAGATAAAAAGGCAGGAAAAAAAACCTTGCAGCTGCTAAGGGCAAAAGGCGTAAAAACGACTACCGTAAAATCGTTATTAGGGTAGAAACATTGCTCTGTAGTAGAAAAAAGACTGAAATAAAAGCTTGATTCAAAAAACGTTACTTACTATAATAGAAAGACATTCCTAACTCTTTAATTTCCAAAAAGGAGCTGTAATGAAAGAAATCAAGATTTATGCTCGTGCTGGCCAGGGAGCGATTACCACCGCTACCATTCTAGGCCAGGCACTGTTTCAAGAGGGAAAATATGCCTACGCATTTCCTCATTTCGGCGCAGCCAGAATGGGTGCCCCAATGAATGCGTTTGTTCGAGTTGACGATAAGCCTATCCGCTTGCGAAGCCAGATTTATAACCCTGACTATGTAATTATTGTAGATGCCACCTTGATGCGTGGTTTTAATTGTTTCACTAGCTTAAACCCTGATGGAATCGCATTAATTAATGAGCGCGAGGGCCTCGAGGCACCAAAACCAGAAAAGAAACAAAAGTGTTTTGTCGTGCCTGCAAATAAAATTGCTATGGAGGTTATCGGAAAACCTCTAGGAAATACTACTCTTATTGGGGCATTTGCTGCAGCAACGGGTCAGATGAATTTTGAGTCAGTCTCTAAGGCTGTAAACGAGCGATTTACAGGAAAGCTTGCAGAGGTAAATGTCGAGGCAGCAAAGCGCGGCTTTGATTTTATTAAAAAACAAAAATAGAGGAGAAAAATAATGTTTGGTCCTTTAGTTGCAAGACCGAAATCGAGCAGAGCGAATAAAACCGGCTCGTGGCGTATTGATGTAAAGCCAAGGTTTTTACAAAAAGAATGTATTGCTTGTAATCTATGCGTGACGATTTGTCCTGAAGGGTGTATTGCTGGTAAGGAGAAAAATTCTTACAAAAATGACCCTGATTATTGCAAAGGTTGTGGGTTGTGTGCATTTATCTGTCCGAAAAAAGATATTGAAATGATTCCCGAAGGAGAAGAGGAAAAATGAAAAAGTTTATCGAAGGTTCACATGCAATAGCTGAAATCGTCAAGCTCTGTAAACCCGGAGTAATTTCAGCATATCCGATTACCCCCCAGACGCATATTGTTGAGGGCCTGGCGCAGTTTGTTGCCGACGGAGAACTCAACTGCCAGTTTGTCAATGTTGAGAGCGAACATTCTGCCGCCTCAACCGTGTTAGGTGCAGTCGCAACCGGAGTGCGTTCATTTACCGCCACGAGTTCCCAAGGACTTTTATTGATGGCAGAGGTTATCTTTAATATTGCCGGGATGCGTCTGCCGCTTGTATTGGCCTGTGCCAACCGCGCAGTATCAGCTCCCATTAGCATCTGGAATGATCAACAGGATGTCATGGCAGTCAGAGACAGTGGTTGGATTTTAATGTTCGGTGAAAATAATCAAGAGGTAGCTGATTTACACCTTTTAGGATACCGACTCAGCGAAGATCATCGTGTCATGCTACCGGCAATGGTTAATTTAGATGGCTACATCTTAACGCACGGGCTCGAGACGGTTGATATGCCTTCTCAAGAGGAGGTAGACAAATTTTTACCTGCGTATAAGCCGCTGTACAAATTAGATCCAAGCGATCCTATGACGCTGGGATGTTTGGCTACACCAGAACATTATATGGAAACACGCATCGCGATTCAGAAAACTCATGAAGACGTCTTAAAGATTATTCCCGAGCTTACCGCAGAGTTTAAAAAGGTATTCGGTCGAGAATTACCCGGTCTTGTCGAAGGCTATAGGTTAGAAGGTGCACAGCAGGTAATTGTTTCGATGGGCTCGATTACAGGAACCATAAAAGAGACGGTCGACGATTTACGCAATGAGGGAAAGAAGGTTGGTGCATTAAAAGTAGTTACCTATAGACCATTTCCCAAGCATGCGATTTTAGACGCATTAAAGGATGTCTCGGAAATCGCCGTTGTTGATAAGTCAATTTCCTTAGGATTGAATGGTCCGCTCTATACTGATTTAACCTCGATATATTTAGGGCAAAGGACAGTTCCGAAGGTTAGCGGATTTGTCATCGGATTAGGCGGAAGGGACATTACCAAGAATTCAATCAGACAGATAGTTGAGAGGCTCTCAGGAGAACAAGTTGACTGTGAATTTATTGATGTGAAGAAAGAACTTCTGGAGGAAAAATATGTCGGAAAATAAAGTAATGTTTAATTCTGGACACACTGCTTGTGCCGGGTGTGGCCAGGCGATTGCCGCACGGTTGGTGCTTGAGGTTGCGGGAGAGAATACGATTATCGCCAATAACACCGGGTGTCTTGAAGTGTTCACCACAAAGTATCCGGAGACAGCTTGGGAAGTACCGTTTATTCATTCTTTGTTTGAGAATGCAGGTGCGGTTTCCTCAGGGATAGAAGCAGCTCTGCGGTATTTAGGTAAGAAAGAAAATATTAATGTCATTTCCCAAGCCGGTGACGGCGGTACCGCAGATATCGGCCTACAGGCTCTTTCGGGGATGTGGGAGAGAGGCCATGATATTTTATCGGTTTGCTACGATAACGAAGCCTATATGAATACAGGAATTCAGAGAAGCGGCTTAACTCCTTTTGATACCAACACGACGACTTCTCCTCCGGGAAAGGCGTCGTTTGGAAACCCAAGAGATAAAAAACCTATTCCGGAAATCGCACGCGCCCACGGGATTCCTTATGTGGCAACCGCCTCAACCGCATTTCCAAAAGACATCCAAAAAAAGGTAAAAAAAGCCATTTCAGTAAAAGGCCCAAAATATCTTCAGATTCATGTTCCTTGTCCTTTAGGGTGGAGACATCTGGGTGCTGAGACAGTTACCGTTGCCAGAGCTGCGGTTGAGACAGGATTGTATCCGATCTTCGAATACACCGACGGAGAATTGACTGGTGTCCAGAAGATAAAACCTAAGCCTGTAGAAGAATATCTTAAATTGCAGGGAAGATTCAGGCACGTAGTGAAGGCTCCGGAAGAGATGAAGCGCGTTCAGGCAGTAGCAGATAATAATATTAAGAAATACGGCCTTGCGTTAGGATAGGGGCATAAACGAAATAAGAAGGAGGGAATAAGATGGCAAAAGTAGTAGTTGATGAAGCGACCTGCGTTGGCTGCGGCGTATGCGAGCAGGCATGTCCTGATGTGTTTAAGGTGGATGATAGCGGCATGGCTAAAGTGCTTAAGCATGAATGTGGTTCATGTGATTTAAAAGAGGTAGCTGAGCAGTGTCCGGTTACCGCAATTACGGTTGAATAAGGGAAAACCCCATGAATATTTTTAAAGCAAACGAAATACTACAAGTTGCAATCCAGATTGAGAAGAACGGCTTTGCGTTTTTTTCTGAGGTTAAAAAGAAATCCCGCAGTTTCCCGGTTCAAGAGCTCTTTGGGTATTTAGCCGGTGAGGAGATTAAGCACCAGAAGACATTTGAGGGTATGCTTAAGCAAACCGAAGCTTCTGATCCTGCGGAGGCGTATCCCGGAGAGTTCAAGCTTTATTTAGAAGCGCTGGCCTCGCAGAACGTCTTTACCAAGGATGAAACCATAAAGCAAATGGCTCAGAAAACAATCTCTGACCAAGAGGCTATTCAGCTCGGGATGGGTTTTGAGAAAGATTCGATTATATTCTTTAGCGAGATAAAGAAGTTTGTACCTGAAAAAGAACATGCTCTTATCGATACAGTAGTTGAAGAAGAGAAAGAGCATTTAAGAAAATTAGTAGAGCTTAAAGGCACGTTGTAGAATACGACCATATAACCACATGGTCTTTCGCCGACACTCTTTTGGTTGGATGCAGTGCATCTGGCCAAAAGAGTGTTTTTTTATGTGTTGAAGAAATCGGAGTGTTAGAGTGAAGGTGTGCGCGCCGCAGCCCCGATATGATCGAGGAGTTTCGCGCGGAGCTTTAATTCTAAGAAAAATTTATTAAACTCATCATATTTTTTCTTCTGCAGATATTGGGATTGAAATTGTTCCTTTTCTTCGGAGAATGTTTCTTCATCGGCCTTTATATGCTCATCGAGCGCAATGATATAAAATCCTTTTTGCGTTTGAGTTAGCTCGAACGTGCTGTCGGGTTCGAGTAATCCAAAGGCAGTTTCGGAAAATTCCTCAGAAGCGCCGATGTCAGGTACATATTTTCCATACGTAAACAATGGCGTCTGTTTTACCTCGAGGCTCAGTGTCTGTGCGGATTTATTAAAGTCAAACGATTCCGGACTAGCATCAAAAAGTTCCTGCAGTTGAGCATGATGGGCATCAGCTTTCTTCTCAGCCAGCTCCCTTGCTTTACGGTCACGCAGGATTGTTTCTATGCGTTGTTTTACATCTTTGAGTTCAGGAAGATGTGCTTCTTTTTTTTCTTTTAACCGCAAAAGATAATATCCTTTCGGTGTTTCAATCGGTTGGCTGATCTGATTTTCTTGCAACTGAAACGCCAGTTCAATAAATTCAAAGTTCCAGCCGAATCCTTTTACCGGTCCTTCCTGAGAAAAGAAATCAGTCTCTTTAAAGGTCGCAACGTGTTTTTCGCTCAAGGTTTCAAAATCAGGTTCTTGTTGTGCATCCTCGCCAAGGGCTTGAAACTTTAGCATAATTTCTTCCTTTTGCGAATCTGTTGCTTCCTCGGGAAATTCAAAGCCGACGTATTCGATGTTTACTTTCAAGGGTTCTTTAAAATTTTCTTTGCGCTCTTCAAAATAGGATTGAATTTCTTCGTCGGTTAATGCAACATCTTGCTTTAAATCATCGGGGAGGATTTGAATGTAGCTGATTTTAATCTGCTCGTTTTCTTTTTTATATGCTTCCCATAGTTCGTCCGGTTTGAACGAGATATCTTCGGTAATTTGAGCATACAGCTTTTCTAATTTTACGGAATCCCTGGTTTGGGCTTCAAAATCAAGAGAGGATGTGCGAAACCCGTGTTGGAGGATTTGCTCGTAGAGCTTGTAATCGAATTGATCGTTTTTTTGAAAGAAAGGGTAACTGCGTATTCGATCTTGTACTTCGGTATCGCTTACTTTAATTTTTCTGCTCTTAGCTTCACGAAGCAAAATGATCCTATCCCAGGTCTCGCGGTTTAAATCTAAGACATTCTGCATCTTAAAGAAGTTTTCGCCTAGTTTGATGATTGCTTCATTGCGAGTTGCTAAGAAGTTTTCGCGATACTCATCGATGGATACCTTTTTACCAGAGATCAAACCCGCAACATTCGCTGAACTCCTATCCCGTATGGTGGTACTGGGTCCCCAGAGCACAAAGGCAGGGACAATAATCAGCGCCAGGGCAATTAAAATCTTTTTTGCTACCCCTTTTTTTCTGAATGTTTTTAACATAGGATCGGCTACCTCTCTTTTACAAGGGTTATATGTCTGTTCATTATACTTCCTGAAGGAAATTTTGACAAGTTTTTTTACGCTGGATATTAATTATTTTGCTTTACAATAAAATTGTTAAACTGTATAATACTTTTCTTAGAGGAGGAAGGAGTCTACCTTAGTCTATGAAACAGTTAAAATTAGGAATTCCAAAAGGAAGCCTTCAGGAGGCCACGGTAAAGATCTTAAAGCGCGCCGGGTTTGAAATTTCGGTTTCTTCCCGATCCTACTACCCTTCTGTTGATGATCCGGAAATTGAGCCCGTGCTTTTACGCGCTCAGGAGATGTCTAGGTACGTAGAAGAGGGTGTCTTGGACTGCGGAATCACCGGCGAAGACTGGATTAAAGAAAACGCCTCACGCGTTATAAGAATAGCCGATTTAGTCTATGCAAAACAGAGTATGCAGCCGGTAAGATGGGTGTTGGCTGTTCCGGAAGGTTCCTCCATAAGAAGGATTAAGGACCTTAAAGGCAAGCGCATTGCAACGGAACTGGTGAATGTCACCAAGCAATTCTTAAAAAAGAATAAGGTACGTGCCGATGTTGAATTCAGTTGGGGGGCCACAGAGGTAAAGGTGGGTATTGGCTTAGTGGATGCGGTGGTTGAGCTTACTGAAACGGGCAGGAGCTTGAAGGCTAATCGATTGCGAGAAGTAGCTACTATTTGCACTTCGACAACTCAACTTATCGCCAACAAAGAGGCTTTAAAAAATTCCTGGAAGAAAAATAAGATTACACAGATTTCTATGCTTTTGCAGGGTGCTATCCAGGCAGAAAACATGGTTGGGCTAAAGATGAACGTATCCAGCAAAAACTTAAGCCGCGTAGTAGGGTTATTGCCCGCATTGAAAAATCCTACCATATCAGCATTGAGCAAAGAAGGCTGGTGTGCATTAGAAATTGTCATAGATGAGAAAATCGTTCGAACCATTATTCCGAAGCTTAAAGCAGCAGGCGCCCAAGGAATTATTGAATATTCTTTAAATAAGTTAATTTACTAACGTGAAGGTAGTGGAGATTCCCTATGCCGTGCGGAAAAAAACGTAAAAGAAGAAAAATTCGAACCCATAAAAGAAAAAAGCTAAGAAAGTCACTGAGACATAAGAAAAAGAGACCTTGGTAAAATGCTTCTTCTTAGACATCGTCAGCTGTGGCAAGCTGCAACAATTCTAATTACAATTCTCTGTGCCACTGAGTCTTTACAGGCATCTGTTCCCGTCGATAGAAAGAGGGCCTCGTTAGGCTACGCCCATTACGCAATGGGGCTTTTCCTTGATTATTTCGGTGAACCACAGGAATCGTTAGAAGAGTACAAGAAAGCTGCAACATTCGATGCAAATAGCCCCTCTATCCACAAACGGTTAGGTATTTCCTATACGAAGCTTAATAAGCCAGAAGAAGCGATTAAAGCACTTAAAAAATCAGCCTCATTAGACCCCGATGATTTGGAGGTGCGATTTCTCCTTTCTTTGTTGTACACTTCGGTTAAAGACTTTGACCGCGCAACCAGCGAATACAGGGCAATGCTTGAGACCGCGCTGGCTCAGAATCCCGAGAACACCCAGATACATTTTTATCTAGGACAACTTTCTTTTCAGGAAGGAAACCTGGAGGCTGCACTCAAAGAATTTCAGCAGGTCGTCGCAGAAGACCCTAAAGATATTAGCGCCCTTTTCATGGTAGGCACCATCTACGTAGAACAGAAGAAAGAAGATGAAGCCATGAAGATATTTGAGCAAATTCTCGAAATTGATGCTTCCTATCATCCTGCGCTTAATTCGTTAGGATACTTGTATGTCGAAAACAACATAGATCTTGATAAGGCCATAGAATTAATAAGTAAGGCCCTAGAAACAGAACCCAATAACGGCGCATACATTGATAGTTTAGGGTGGGCGTATTATAAAAAAGGCTTAGTCGATAAAGCGATTGAAAAATTAGAAGAAGCGGCAGGCCTGCTTGCAGATGCGGTGATATTGGATCATTTGGGTGATGCCTATTTAAAAAAAGGCGATAATCAAAAAGCAGAAGAGAATTGGCAGAAGTCCCTTGAACTCTCAGAAGAAGAAGCCGTGCTGAAGAAATTAAATGCGTTAAAAAAGGGAAAGTAATGGCCAGAGAGTGTAAAATCTATCCAAAGAAAAAAATCCAGGAATTAGAAGAAGCAGCAAAAGAAATCCGGCGGCTTATTATAAAAATGTTAGCAAAGGCAGGTTCGGGTCATCCGGGAGGAAGTCTTTCTTCAACCGATTTGATTACCTGTTTGTACTATGCGATGTTGCGTCATGATCCTAAAAACCCGCATTGGCCTGACCGAGATCGATTTCACCTTTCAAAAGGTCATTGCTCTCCGTTGTTGTATGCGATATTAGCAAACCGCGGATTTTTCCCCATGAAAGAATTAGGATCTTTACGGCAGTTAGGGAGTATGTTGCAGGGTCATCCTGATAGAAGAACCCCGGGGATTAATGCAGCAAGCGGTTCGCTGGGACAGGGCTTATCGGTTGCATTAGGTATGGCGCTTGCGGGAAGGCTTGATAAAAAAGATTACCGCGTCTACTGTCTTATGGGAGACGGAGAAATACAAGAAGGTAATATCTGGGAAGCGGCAATGGCTGCCAGTCACTATCGTTGCGATAACCTCTGTGCAATTTTGGATTACAATCGGTATCAGATCGACGGAAAAGTAGACGATATTATGAACCTGGAACCGATTACGGATAAATGGAAGGCCTTCGGCTGGTATACGCTTGAGATAGACGGCCACGACATGACTCAAATTTTAGATGCCTACGAACAAGTGCAGTGTATTCACGAAAAACCCTCAATTATTATTGCGCATACCGTTAAGGGTAAAGGTGTATCTTTTATGGAAAACGTGGTTGATTTCCACGGCAGGGCCCCTAGCAAAGAAGAAGAGATCCAAGCCTTAAAAGAATTACAGTAAAACAAAGGAACGACATATGTTGTATGCCCGTGATGTGTATGGTCAAACACTGGTGGAGTTAGGCAAGAAACACAAGAATGTTGTTGTTGCTGACGCGGATTTATCCGGTTCAACGCGCACAAAAATATTTGCAAAAGAGTTTCCCGAGAGATTTTTTAATTTCGGCGTAGCAGAGCAGAATATGGTAGCCACCGCAGCGGGCCTGGCAAGTTGCGGAAAGGTTGTTTTTATCTCGAGCTTTGCAATGTTCGCAACCGGCCGTGCATGGGACCAAGTGAGAAACACCGTTTGCTATAACAAATTTAATGTAAAAATCGTCGCTACGCACGCCGGGGTTACCGTCGGAGAGGATGGAGCAAGCCATCAGGCGATAGAAGACATAGCACTCATGCGCGCAATACCCAATATGAAAATTATCGTTCCCTGCGATGGGCCGGAGACAAGAGACGCAGTGATTACTGCCTATCATACACCAGGACCTTTTTATGTTAGAATCGGTAGATCTAAAATTCCCACTCTTGAAGGAAAGAAAAAATTTGAATTAGGAAAAGGGTGCGTGCTGCGCAGTGGAAAGGATGTAGCAATCATCGCCTGTGGGCTTATGGTTCACCACGCATTGGAGGCAGCAGATATTCTAAAAAAAGACAAAATCAGCGCGCGGGTAATTAATATGCATACCATAAGGCCGCTCGATGAAAAACTGATAATTAAGGCAGCAAAGGAAACGAAGGGTATTGTTGTTTGTGAAGAACACTCAATCGCAGGGGGCTTAGGTTCTGCGGTCGATGATATCGCGCTGGAGCATTGTCCCACGCGGCTTTTGCGAATCGGGGTCAAAGACCGGTTTGGCCAATCAGGTGCACCGGCTGATTTAATCAAAGAATACAAATTAACTGCCCGCGATATTGCAAAACAGGTAAAAAAAGTTCTCTCGCAGCAGATGTGCAGGGTATAAATGAAACCTCTTACACTCAAATCACCGGCAAAAATCAATCTATATCTCGATGTAATAAGAAAACGCAGTGATGGCTATCACGATATCTATACAATTTTTGAGCGGATTAACCTCTTCGATACTATTCGTTTCTCAAAAAGGTCCCGCGGGAATATAACCGTATCCAGTAGCGGTAATCGCATACCTCAAAACGGAGCAAACATAGCCTACCAAGCTGCTCAATTGCTCAAAGAGCATTTTTCTATATCAGACGGTATCCGTATTCATATACAAAAGCGTATCCCTGTTGCAGCCGGTTTAGGAGGTGGCTCAAGCAATGCTGCTTGTGTGTTTGAAGGCCTTAATCGATTTTGGCGATTAGGCCTGACTCAGAAGCGCATACAGCGCCTTGCTGAGAGAATTGGTAGTGATGTGCCTTTTTTTACGCTTAAAAGCAGCTTCGCACTTGGAAAGGGTAGAGGCGAGCAGCTAAAAAAAATATCAAAATTAAATCCATTATGGCATATTTTAATTGTTCCTAAGATTGCATTAAGCGCAAAAGCCATTTATACAGCGCTAGATAGAAAAAAATCGCCTAAAAAAGGCAAGGCCACGAAGATGTTGACAAAGAGCAGAAAAAGTGCTAATATGCTCACTTACGCATTAAGGAAACACAACCTTACTTTAGCGCACAAATACGTGATGAATACATTGGAAGAGCCAGCCGCAAGACTTTGCCCTTCAATATCAAAGATTAAAGAAACAATGGCTTGTCATGGCGTTAAAACTTATGCTTTATCCGGAAGCGGACCTGCTGTATTTGGATTAGTCAATTCGAGAAAGGAGGCTGAAGCATTAAAGAGCAAAATTCAAAGAACGCACAAGAGCTGGCAGGTCTTTGCAGTGAGGACTTACTAAGAGGAGGATGCTTGAATGGAGATTACTGAGGTCAGAGTTTTTCTAAAAGACGGGGTTGATAAGAAGCTAAAGGCATACGTTACCGTAACTTTCGATAACGCCTTCGTGGTCAGAAACATCAAGGTTATAGAAGGAAGCAACGGTCGTTTTATCGCCATGCCTTCGCGCAAGCTCAAATATTCATGTCCGAAGTGTTCCTTCAGAAATGAATTACGCAGTAAATTCTGCAATCAGTGCGGGGGTGCCTTATCCGCGCCAGCACGGTCGCCAGGCATGGAGGAATCGTCAGCACAGTCAGAACATAGAGATATTGCCCATCCTATTACCCAGTCTTTTAGGGAATATCTTCAGAGCAAGGTACTTGAGGCATTTGAGAAAGAAGCCGGAAGGGCTGCGACATCTGCCGGGGTCGATCGGAATTTCGATTTTTAAGGAAATTAAGATGCCCGGTGGTGTAATCGGCAACACACGAGAATTTGGATCTCGTTTTTGAGGTTCGAGTCCTCACCGGGCAATCTCTTATTTAAATAGATATGAAAAACGATATACAGGTTATAATTTTGGCTGCAGGTAAGGGAACGCGCATGAAATCAGATGTGCCGAAGGTGATGCATCAGATATGCCATCGTCCCATGATTTCTTTTGTCCTTGATACAGTGAAAGCTGCAAAGCTGCGTCCCGTGACGGTCGTGGTCGGCTATAAAGATAAATTAGTGCGCGCGGTCCTTGATAAAAAAGTAAAAGTAGTCAAGCAAAAGCGGCTTTTAGGTACGGCTGATGCGGTAAAGGCTGCGGCGAGTAAACTAAAGAGTTTTCAAGGTGATGTGTTAGTCTTGTACGCTGATAATCCTTTATTGTCCCCTGAGACAATTTCTCAGGTTGTGCGTCAGCATAAAGCAGCAGATGCGGCATGCACGTTATTAACTGCTACCGTAGATAATGCCCGAGGCTATGGAAGGGTCGTGCGGGGCTATAAGGGAGATGTTCTTGCGATTGTTGAGGAAAAAGATGCAACTGATCAGGAAAAGCAAATAAAAGAAATTAGTGTCGGCGTTTACTGTTTTAAATGCCAGAAACTCTTATGGGCATTGAATAAGGTTAAGCCTAACAATCAAAAGAAAGAGTTTTATCTTACTGACGTAGTAGCATTTTTGTCAAAAGAAGAAGCAAAAATCGAAGCGGCAAGCGTTGATAATAAAGAAGAGGCGCTGGGAATCAATTCTCGATATGATTTAGCGGAAGCTGCACGGATTATGCGACTGAGGATTATAGCAGAATTCATGCAGGATGGAATAGAGATAGTTGATCCTCACACCACCTATATTGCCCCCGGAGCAACGATTGGAAAAGATACAATAATTTATCCCTTTAGCGTAATCGAAGATGATGTTACTGTCGGCAAAAACTGTTCAATTGGTCCTTTCTGCCATTTGCGGCCTCAGACCGTGGTAAAAGATAATGTTATCATAGGTAATTTCACAGAATTGATCAGAACTTCAATCGACAGCGATAGCCTGGCAAAACATTTTAGCTACTTAGGAGACGCTGCTATTGGTAAAAGAGTCAATATCGGCGCAGGAGTGGTTACTGCTAATTTCGACGGCAAGAAGAAACATAAGACATCTATTAAAGACGATGCATTCGTTGGTTCTGATACGGTTTTGATTGCACCAATTAAAGTAGGCAAGAAAGCCATTACAGGTGCTGGAAGCGTAGTGACGAAGAATAAGAATGTCGCGGATAAGGAAATCGTGGGAGGGGTTCCCGCTCGAATTTTATCAAAGAAAAAGAAGAGGACGCGATGAATAAACTAGCTATATTTTCTGGAAATGCGAATGTGAAGCTGGCGAGAGCGATATCGAGAGAGTTAAAGATTAATCTCTCCAAGGCGTTTGTGGCGCGTTTCAGCGAAGGAGAAATCCGTATCAAAATCAACGATAACGTCAGAGGCAAAGATGTCTTTCTCGTTCAACCGACATCGCCTCCTCCGAATGAAAACCTCATGGAGCTTTTGATTATGCTCGATGCCTTACGACGCGCTTCAGCTCAAAGAATCACCGCCGTTGTGCCTTATTTTGGCTATGCCCGTCAAGACCGCAAAGATCAACCGCGAGTCCCTATTACTGCAAAATTAGTCGCTAATCTACTTACTACCGCAGGGGCAGATAGGGTTTTGACGATGGATTTACATGCGGGACAAATTCAAGGATTTTTCGATATTCCCCTCGATCATTTATACGCCGTTAATGTCTTTGTTGACTATTTCAAAAAAATCAAAGGATTAAAGAAACTTACTATTGTTGGACCAGATGTTGGCAGCATTAAAATGGCGCGCGCCTACGCCAAACGGTTTGGTGCAGGTTTGGCCCTGGTAGATAAGCGTCGTCGTTCACCGGAAGAAGCGGAGGCAATGCATATCTTAGGAAACGTTAAAGGTAGAAACATAATTCTGGCTGATGATTTAATCGCAACAGGTAGTTCGATTGTTCAGGCAGTAGAGGCATTAAAAAGAGAAGGTGCGCAAGATATTTATGCTGCGATTTCTCACGGCGTGCTTTGTGGTAATGCGATTGAAAATATTGAGAATTGTAAATCGCTCAAGCAGCTCATTATTACCGATAGTATTCCGCTAGACAATGAAAAGAGACATCCAAAAATTAAGGTACTCTCTATTGCCGGGCTTCTCGCCGAGGCGATAAAGAGGATACATAACGAAGAATCAATCAGTTGTTTATTTGATTAAAGGAGCCGTAGGCAAATGGACGAGATACAGTTAACAGTGCAATCACGAGAAGAAGCAGGAAAAAACAAAGTAAATGCGTTACGTAAACAAGGTTTTATTCCAGGCGTTGTTTACGGAGAGGGCAAAAAAGCCGCATCCGTAAAAATCGACAGGAAAAGCTTTATTCATTTGCTGCATAGTCAGCATAGTGAAAATATTATTATTTCATTATCGATTCAGTCTGATGCAAAAAAAGAAAAAGACAGAACGGTTATTATTAAAGAGATGCAGCTCGACCCGGTTACTGATGAAATCCTGCATATCGACTTCAATCAGATTTCTCTAACAAAGGTGATCACCGTAAAAGTTCCTATCGAAGCCAAAGGTGAGCCCATTGGCGTTAAACAAGAGGATGGGTCCCTTGAGCATAATATCTGGGAGCTAGAAATCGAGTGCCTTCCGACCCAGATACCGGAAAAATTTGAAGTAAACGTAAGCGAATTAAAGATAGGCGATGCCATTCATGTTAAGGATCTAACCATTCCTGACGGCATTAAGGTAAAACAGGATGTGGAAGCGGTGGTGCTTTCGGTTATTCCTCCGAGAAAGGTAGAAGAAGTGCCCGCAGAAGGCGAAGAGGCAGCTGCGACTGAGCCTGAGGTAATTAAAGAAAAGAAAGAGTCTGCTGAGGGAGAAGCCGCAGAGGAAAAACCAGAAAAACAAAAGCCAGAAAAACAAGAAGATAAGGGTGACAAAAAATAGACGTTCATTGAAAGCGATTGTTGGACTGGGCAACCCGGGAAAGAAATATCAGTACAATCGGCATAACATAGGATATCGCGTTGTTCGAAGCATAGCTGCCAAAAACGCTGTGAGATTCAAAAAGAGCTTGTTCTTTTCAAGTTTGCTTGCACACAGCGCTCTTGAGGAATCTGCGCTACTGCTTGTGTTGCCGACTACCTATATGAATCTTTCTGGTAGGGCAGTTGCGCGGATACTGAAAACAAAAAAGATCAGCGCCGAAGATGTACTCGTCGTCTGCGATGATATCGATTTGGAATTCGGTAAAATCAGACTTCGTTTATCCGGTAGCGATGGAGGTCACCGAGGTCTCGCATCTATTATCAATTCGCTGCATACTCGAGAATTTGCCAGGCTTAAAATCGGAATAGGAAGGCCCGAAAGCAAAGACGACGTAAAAGAATACGTACTCACTGATTTTAAAAAGAGTGAAGAACAGGATATCGAAGAAATTATCGAAGAAGCAGAAACTCATTTATTTAGTTGGCTCTCTAAAAGGAAGGAAGGATAAGAGGAAGATACGATGAATAACTACGAAGCGATGGTAATTATTAGACCCGATTTGAATGAAAACACCAGAACTGAGGTATTTCAGCAAATCGAAGAACAAATCACTAAGAACCAAGGGGAAATACAATCTTCGAAGGTATGGGCTGAGAAGCATAGGATGACTTTTAAGATAAGGAAGTTCGATGAAGGGCTCTACTATGTGATTAATTTTCTCCTGGCTCCCGCTGCGGTGATAAAGATTAAGCAGGCCTGGAAATTAAACGATAATATTTTGAGGGTTTTAATACTGCGATAAAAGTAGGCTACATTTTAGAAAGAGGAGAATGCAATGGCAAATTTAAACAAGGTATTGTTAATGGGGAATCTTACGCGGGATCCGGAGTTGCGCTATACACCCAACGGTACCGCGGTAGTAAATTTGCGTTTGGCGGTCAACCGCAGATTTAAAGATAAATCGGGAGAGAATAAGGAGGAGACCTGTTTTATTACTGCAGTCGCCTGGGATAGGCAAGCAGAGGTCTGTAACCAGTATCTCTCTAAAGGTCGTCCCGTATTTATTGAGGGCAGGCTTCAGTCGCGGTCGTGGGATACTCCCGACGGTCAAAAGCGTAACGTGATAGAGGTTCGTGCTGAACGCGTACAGTTTTTAGGTTCTGCTTCTCAAGGAGCTGGCCGCAGCGCGCAATCTCCGGGGTTGCCTCAGGATAATTCCGAGAGCTACCAAACAAAGACAAATACGGATGGAGAAAAAGCAGCACGCTTACCCGAGGAAGATACAAGTTGGCAGGAGGATTTGAATGAGAAAAATGAAGGATAGAGATCAAGGTAAGAGAGGCGAGTTTAGAAAAAAGGCTGATCTTTTACCAAGAGAGTTTAGAAAAAAAGTCTGCAAATTTTGTGTTGAGAAATTAAAAACCGTTGATTATAAAGACATCAACAGACTTCAGAGATTTATGACCGGTCGCGGAAAGATTGTATCTCGGCGCCTCTCAGGAAATTGCGCCAAACACCAGAGGAAAGTATGCGAGGCAATTAAACGCGCTCGGTTTTTAGGGCTCCTGCCTTACATAAGACTATAGAGGCACGGTTAAGCAATCTTTTTAATTTTACAATAAAATACATACCTAAGAGAGTGATGCGATGAACGTTATCTTAAAAAAAGACATAAAAAAGCTTGGTCAGGCAGGAGAGGTTGTATCGGTAAAAGACGGGTATGCGAGAAATTTTCTTCTGCCTCGAGATTTTGCGTGTGAAGCCAATGCAGAGAACTTGCAGCGTATCGAGGTAGAGAAGAAGCGCAAAGTGTTGATGCAGGAGAAAGAAAAGGGAAAGCTGCAGAAGCTTGCTGAAGAAATTTCAGGTATTTCCTGTACGGTTACCGCAGAAGCAAATGAAGAGGAACAACTCTACGGCAGCATCTCAGAAGCCGATATCGCCGCAGCTTTAGAAACCGAAAAAAATATAACCGTTGATAGTAAGCTTATTTTTTTGGAGCAGCCTATAAAGGCGCTGGGTATTTATGACGTCGAAATACGACTTCATCCAGAGGTAACTACAAAAATTCGAGTATGGGTAACGAGGAATTAAAAGTCCCGCCACAAAACGTTGAGGCAGAAAAAGCAGTGTTGGGCTCAATGCTGATTGAGGAAGACGCTATCATCTATGCTATTGAGCTTTTGGATGATACTTCTTTTTATAAGGATGCCCACCGGCAAATCTACAGTGCGATGCTGCAGCTCTTCAACGAGCATAAAGCCGTTGACTTAATCACGCTTACCGATCTTTTGAAGAAGAATAAAAAGCTTGAATCAATTGGCGGCGTGGCGTATTTGACATCGCTTACCGAAACAGTGCCTACCGCTGCAAATGTGCAGCACTATGCCCGCATCGTCAAAGAAAAAGGCATGCTGCGCTCACTTATTTCCAATGCAACTCAGATTGTAACCGAAAGCTATTCTGCCGAAGGCAACATGGAGGAACTGCTGGATAAATCAGAGCGGTTAATCTTTAATATCACCGACCATAAATCAAATAATGGGTGTGTTCATGTAAGAGAAATCATAAAAGACAGCATCGAGACCATTGATAAGCTCTATCAGCGTAAGGCCCATGTAACCGGTGTTCCTACCGGGTTTGTAGATTTTGATATGCGCACTGCAGGTCTGCAGGCATCTGATTTGGTGGTTGTTGCAGGCCGGCCTTCGATGGGTAAGAGCGCCTTGGCAATTTCTATGGCAGAACATGCGGGAATCGTCGAGAAGATACCCGTTGGATTTTTTAGCTTGGAGATGTCCAAAGAGCAGCTTGTGCAGAGGATGCTCTGTTCTCACGCAAAGGTCGATGCCCATAAAGTACGATCCGGATTTTTATCTACCTCTGATTGGCCTCGGCTAACCGCAGCCGCAGGAAAACTTTCTGACGCGCCTATTTTTATTGATGACACCCCTGCGATTTCAGCCATGGAATTACGCGCGAAGGCACGACGATTAAAAGCCCATCAAGATATCAAATTATTGGTCGTAGATTACCTGCAGCTTATGAGGGGTTCGGCTCGCACAGAAAATAGACAGCAAGAGATTTCAGAAATTTCCCGGTCGCTGAAGGCATTGGCCAGGGAGCTTAATATCGCTATTATTGCAATCAGCCAACTCTCGCGCGCGGTAGAATCTCGGCAAGATCACCGTCCGCAGCTGTCTGACTTACGAGAATCAGGTGCTATTGAGCAGGATGCAGATTTAGTCGTATTGTTGCTTCGGGAGGAGTACTATAATCCTACGGAAGAAAATAAAGGTTTGGCAGAAGTAATTATCGCTAAACAGAGAAACGGTCCGGTGGGTTCGCTGAAGCTGACGTTTGTTCGGGAATACATGCGGTTTGAAAACTTATCATTTACGGAATAGCGTAATGCGTATTGTGAATTATTTTTTCAAAAGAAGAGAGAAAGATATGAAAAAAATTTCATCGTTTCTGGTATTGATATCCATTCTTTGCGTTACCTGCAATGTATTTGCTCAGCAAGAAACTTCCAAGCAGGTCACGGCCATTGATGTTCGCGGCAATCAGACCATTAGCGTTACCACCATCGTTTCGAAGATAAAAACACGCGTTGGGCAAATCTATTCTCAGAACATTATCAGCGAAGACCTCAACAGGTTGTTTAATACGGGTTATTTTAGCGATGTCAGCGTTGATCGTGAAGACCATAAGGATGGTTTTAGGGTCATTTTTATTGTTATAGAAAAACCTATTATTGACTCGATTACCTTTACCGGGCAGCGACATCTCAACGAAAGAAAGCTAAGGATGCTTATTGCTTCAAAAAAGGGTGAGTTTTTTGACGAGCAGAAAATAGGAGACGATGTTAAGCAGATAAAGAACGAATACCAAAAACGGGGTTTTTCTGACGTCAGCATTACTCCCGATTCAACGGTTGATTCACAAAGCAACAGAGCAGAGGTAGTATTTGTTATTGAAGAGAAAATAAAGAAGCGCATTACAAAAATTTTCTTCCAAGGCAACGAAGCATTTACATCAAAACGGCTGATGAAATTGATAAAGACACGGGCCGATTCGCTGTTTACCTCCGGGGTATTCAAAGAGGAGGTTCTAGATGACGATTTGGCGCGGTTAAAGGCATTTTATCAGTTCGAGGGCTATCTTGATGTTATCGTTGACCATTCTCTTGAGACTAAGGAAAAAGGAAGCATTCATATTACGATTACTATTACTGAAGGTAGTAAGTATACCGTGGGAGAAGTGTTTATTATCGGAAACGAAGTAGTCGATGAGGCAGCGATACGCGGGGCACTACAGGAATCGATTCCCGGCAGCGCATTTAGCTACGCAAAGATCCAGGTCGATAGCGCGTATATTCAAAGCCTTTACTTTGATAAAGGATACATCTTCGCACAAGTTTTTGAGGCAACCTCTATTGATCCCGTCACGGGGAAAATTGATATTACATTTACCATCAAAGAAGGTGATATCGCTTACGTCGATAGGATTAATATAGTTGGTAATACAAAAACCAAAGATGTCGTAATTCGGCGTGAACTACGTATTCAGCCCGGAGAAAGATTTGATGGAGAGAAGCTTCGCCGCAGTAAAGAGCGGCTTCGAAACCTAGGTTTTTTTGAAGAGATAAACTATGACATTGTTGAAGGCAGTACTCCGGATAAGAAAAATCTTATGGTTGAGATAAAAGAGACAAAAACCGGCGAGTTCAGTTTCGGTGGAGGCTATAGCACTATTGATGAGTTTGTAGGGTTCGTTGAGATTCGGCAGAGAAATTTCGATTTTAAGAAATGGCCAACCTTTACCGGTGACGGGCAAGATTTGGTGCTGCGTGCAGAGCTGGGAACCGTGCGGGAGAATTTTCTTTTGAGCTGGACCGAGCCGTGGTTTTTAGATTATCCTCTTTCATTCGGCTTCGATGCGTATAAAAAGGTCCACAAGAGAGAAAGCGACATAGGCTACGGATTCGACGAACAGAGACAGGGCGGCGATGTCCGCTTCGGAAAAGAGCTTACGGAGTATCTGCGCGGGGACCTTATGTATAAATTAGAAGAAATTAAAATTTCTAACGTTACCGACGAATCAACCAGTGAGCTTAAAAAGGAGATCGGCACAAATACCATTAGCAGCATAGGAACGACACTTACCCTTGATAAGCGAGATAATATTTTTGACCCGACTAAAGGGTATGTTGTAAGTGCCTATGCAGAGGTTGCCGGTGGTCCTTTTGGGTTTGATAAAGATTTTACGAAATATATCTTAAGGGGCAGCTATAATATTCCTTGTCCTTTCGGCTCAGTGTTGGAGTTTCGCGGCCGCGTCGGCGTAGTTGATGCGTTTGACGATTCCGATGACGTGCCTATTTACGAGCGATTCTTTGCAGGTGGTGCTTACACAATTCGCGGGTATAACGAGAGAAAAGTCGGTCCTATCGATCCTGTTTCAGAAGATCCTATTGGCGGAAAATCTATTATGGTGGGAAACATAGAGTATACGGTTCCTTTAATAGAATTTATACGTGTAGCCGCATTTTATGATATTGGTAATGTTTGGCCAGATGTTAATCAATTAGGAGACGGTGGGTTCAAAGCAGGTGTAGGGTTAGGGCTTCGTGTGAAGACTCCCATTGGACCGATCAGGCTCGATTACGGCTTTCCTTTAAATGATGAACCAGGAGAAGAGGAGAAAGAGGGAAAGCTCTATTTTAGCGTTAGTCACGGGTTTTAAACAATTTTAAACAAAATAAGGAGGGAATTTTGAAAAGAACAGTTATTTTAGTAGGTATGGTTTTGGCGTTGTTGTGCGCATGGTCTTCTCACGTCCAAGCAGAAGAAGGCAAGGTTGCGTATGTTGATTTAAGCCGCGTTTTTGATTCCTATAAGAAGACTGAAAAGTACGATAAAGATTTGGAGAAAAAACGCGAGGTAAAACAGCAAGAGCGAGAAAAGAAGGTAAAAGAAATAAAAGGTCTGCAAGATAAGATGGCGCTTTTGAATGATCAAGAGAAAGAAAAGACGCAAAGTAAGATAGAAGAAGAGCTCGCTAATTTAGAAAATTTTGATCGTGATGCGACCATGGATTTACGGAAAGAGCGGGATGATTTTCTCAAAGAGATTTTAAACGAGATTCAAGATGCAATCAATGAATTCGCGGAGAAAGGCAATTACACGCTCATTCTTAATGACCGCGTTTTGCTCTATGGTAATCCTGCGTTAGATGTGACCGAACAGCTTATTGAAGTAGTTAACGAAAAATATAACAAGTAGTAATACCGGCTCACTATGCAAAAACCCTTAAGAGATATTGCCAAGCTTATCGAAGGTGAAGTAGTTGGCGACGGAAACACCGTAATTACGGGTGTCTGTGGGATAAAAGAGGCCCAAGAGGGAGATATCACTTTTGTGGCGAACTCTAAATACATGCCTCTGTTAAATCAAACAAAGGCCTCCGCAATTATTACCTCGCGCGATGTTACATCTGCGCCTAAACCGATTGTGCGCACTGACAATCCTTCATTGGCATTTGCGAAAATGATTTCCTTTATGACACCTAGAGAGATTAAGCACCCGCAAGGGATTCATTCTACTGCAGTTATTGCAGATACAGTAACGCTTGGAAAAAATGTTTCTGTCGGCGCGCACACCATAGTAGAAGATAATTGTTCAATCGGAGACAATACGATTATCTACGGAGGCTGCTACGTAGGACACAACACCATAATCGGTAAAGAGTGTTTATTGTATCCTAATATTTCTATTAGAGAATACGTCAGTATAGGAGATAGGGTTGAGATACAGAGCGGCACGGTAATCGGCTCGGAAGGTTTTGGCTATGCCTCTGTTAACGGAGTACATAAGAAAATACCGCAGATAGGAACTGTAATTATCGAGGATAATGTAGAGATAGGTGCGAACGTGACGATTGATCGTGCCCGGTTTGATAAGACAATTATTGGAGCAGGGACTAAAATAGACAACCTCGTTCAAATTGCCCACAATGTGATTACTGGAAAGAACTGTATTATCGTTGCACAGGCAGGCGTCTCAGGCAGTACCGAACTTGGCAGCAGCGTTACCCTTGCCGGACAAGCAGGGTTAGTAGGACATATTAAAATCGGAGACAATGCAATCGTTGCGGCACAAGGCGGTGTAATAAAATCTGTCCCCGCCAATACTATGGTTTCAGGTTATCCCGCTAAGCCACACCATATCGCAAAGCGCGTGAATGCCTGCGTTCAGAGGCTCCCGGACCTATATAAGGTTATCGATGAGCTTAAAAAGAAAGTAGAAGCGCTCGAAAAAAAATCAAACAAAAAATAACTATGGAATTCCAAAATACAATCAACAAGCACATTGACATTGAAGGCGTTGGCTTGCATACAGGAAATCGGGTGAAGGTGCGGCTTCTACCCGCCGAGGTCAATACTGGCATTACGTTTGTCCGTGTCGACTTACCCGATAAGCCGTGCGTAAAAGCAGATGTAGGAAACCTTCTCGATGAAGCCCGCATGGCCAGGCGAACATCGGTCGGTAAAAACGGTTTTGAGATTCATACCATTGAACATCTTATGGCAGCGCTCAACGGTTTGGGCATAGACAATGCTCTTATTGAGATGAATAATAATGAAGCCCCTGGTTTAGACGGAAGCGGCCTTGCGTACGTAGAAGCCCTTAAAAAAGCAGGGCTAACACAGCAAGAGGCTCAGCGCAATTCTTTTGTAGTAAGAGAGCCAGTTTGGGCTCATGATAAAGAGGCATCTTTAGCGGTGCTGCCGCATAAGTCGTTTAGAGTCTCTTATACCTTAAGTTATAATCACCCCGTAATGAGGTCTCAACATCTTGATATCGAAATCAACCCTGATAGTTTTGAAAAAGAAATCGCTTCATTCAGGACATTTTGTCTGGAAGATGAGGTAGAAGAACTTAGAGGTTTAGGTTTAGGCAAGGGTGCAAACTACAAAAATACCCTGGTGGTTTCAAAAGACAAGATTCTTGAGAACGAACTCAGGAAAGAAGACGAATTCGCACGCCATAAGATTTTAGATCTGATTGGAGATTTTTATCTTTTAGGTATGCCGATTAAGGGACACGTGGTTGCGTTAAAAAGCGGCCACGCGCTTAACCTTCGCGTGATGCAGAAACTGGCTGAGCAGAAGAAACGATTTGAAGCAAGCGGAATCGCCTCTACCTACGTGCATAAAGGCAAAGAGATGGACATCAGTACCATTATGAAGGTGTTACCACATCGCTATCCATTTTTACTTGTAGATAGGATTATTTCTATAGAGGAAGGTAAGCGTGCCGTAGGCATCAAGAACGTAACCATTAATGATAATTTCTTTACCGGGCATTTTCCCACCCGGCCTGTGATGCCGGGGGTGCTCATGATTGAAGCTATGGCGCAGGTAGGCGGGGTGTTGATGCTTTCGCAAGAAAAACATCTGGGAAAAATCGCTTACTTTATTGCCGCAAACAATATCAAATTCCGCAAGCCTGTTGTCCCCGGAGATCAGCTTGTATTAGAGGTAGAGGTGATTAAGATGCGCACCCGCACCGGGCAAGTACATACTCAGGCAAAGGTAGAGGATAAGGTTGTTGCTGAAGCAGACCTTATGTTTACGCTCACCGATTAAAACATGAAGGCCACAGAGAAAAAAATAATTACCTGGATTAAAAAGCAGGTTAAAGACGCTAAGGCAAAAGGCATAGTCCTTGGCATTAGCGGCGGCGTAGACTCAAGCGTAATCGCAGCCCTTTCCAAAAAAGCAGTCGGTGCGAAAAATCTTCTATGTCTTATTCTTCCCTGTCACAGTATCCCGCAAGACGTCAGTGACGCAAAACTTCTAGCAAAAAAGTTTAAACTTAAAGTCAAAACCGTTGATCTCTGCAAGGTCTACGACGCATTTCTTTCTATATTGCCTGAGTCTGATGCTAAAACCAAAGGCAATGTACGGGCTAGGCTGCGTATGATTACGCTCTATTATTTTGCCAATAAATTAAACTATCTTGTGGCAGGAACCGGTAACAAATCAGAATTATACGCAGGATATTTCACTAAATACGGCGACGCAGGGGTAGATATTTTACCCATTGCCGATTTGTATAAAACACAAGTTAGAGAATTGGCGCGTTCACTCGGCGTGCCAGAAAGAATTATCGCTAAGCCTCCGTCAGCAGGTCTCTGGAAAGGGCAGACGGATGAAGCAGAGATGGGTATTACCTACGATGATTTAGATAGCATATTAAAAATGCTGTTTACAGGCAAACGCAACATCAAAGACAGCGCCAAAATTCAAAAGGTGAAGAAAAAAATAGCACAGACCGCACATAAAAGGTGCCTTCCTGCAATCTGCATGATGCGCTAAAGCACATATTATTTTTTTAAACTAAGTGCCTAAAGAATAGGCATGGATTGCATCAAAACTAAACAGAAAGGTCACGATGCCAAACGTAATGACTAAAGAGAAAAAGATTGAAAGTATATTAAAAGACAGAGCAGGCGATGCAAGCGAATTGATTGAGGTGATGCAAGATGTTCAGCAGGCCTATGATTATCTTCCTGAGGAGGTTCTGCGGATTGTCTCAGACAGGCTTCAGACACCGCTTATAGAAGTATTTCGGGTTGCAAATTTTTATAAGGCCTTTACCTTGCAGCCTCGGGGAAAGCACCTGCTTACCGTTTGTATGGGAACCGCCTGTCATGTGCGCGGTGCACCAAAGTTTTTAGATGAGGTTTTAGGGCAGCTTAAGGTAAAGCCCGGAGAGACTACTGAAGATAAACAGTTTACCGTTGAGACGGTAAACTGTCTTGGTGCCTGCGCCTTAGGCCCGGTGGTGGTGCTGGACGGGAAGTATTATGATCATATGACCACCGCAAAATTACGCGCCCTGATTCAAAAGACACGAGATCAATTTAAAAAACAACCTAAAAACAAGAGAAAGAAAAAATGAAAACTGTAAAAACCTTAAAAGATTTTCAAAAACTGATAGCAACAAAGGAAAAGGCAAAACAGGAAAGAAGCGCACGCACTGTAATTCTTTCTTCGGGGACATGTGGTCAAGCTGGTGGTTCATTAAAGGTGGCAGAAGCATTTAAAAAGGAGCTGAAGCAACAAAAGCTTACCGATAAAGTAAAGCTGCGGATTACTGGTTGTCATGGTTTTTGCGAACAGGAGCCTTTGTTGGTTGTTGAGCCGGGAAACACATTTTATTGCCGCATTAAGCCCGAGGATGTCCCTGAGATTATCTCTGAGACTTTGAAAAAGAATAAAATTATCGAAAGACTGCTTTATAAAGATCCCCTTTCTAGCAAGCTAGTTACGCATGAAAAGGACGTTCCTTTTTATAAGGCCCAGGATCGAGCGGTATTAGGTCAGAATAAACTAGTTGATCCTTGTGATATCAATGATTATATCGCAAGCGGCGGTTATTCAGCACTGATGAAGGTTTTGACATCTGCAAAGCCAGAAGCAATTATCGAAGAGATTAAGAAATCTGGATTACGGGGCCGCGGCGGCGGCGGATTTTCTACGGGAAGAAAGTGGGAGTCGTGCCGAAAGGCAGAGGGTAATCCTAAATACATTATTTGTAATGCTGACGAGGGCGATCCCGGTGCATATATGGATAGAAGCGTATTAGAGGGTAATCCACATGCGGTAATTGAGGGTATGCTCATCGGCGCATACGCAATCGGCGCTGAACAGGGATTTATCTATGTGCGAAACGAATACCCTCTTGCGGTGGAGCATTCAAAACTAGCGCTGAAGCAGGCAGAGGCATTAGGTCTCTTGGGAAAAGATATCCTGGGAACTGATTTTTCTTTTTCTATAAAGATTGCCCGCGGCGGAGGTGCTTTTGTCTGTGGAGAATCAACCGCTTTAATGGCATCTCTAGAGGGAATGGTTGGAGAGCCAAGGCCAAAGGATATCCATACCATAGAAAAAGGGTTTAAGGAGCTTCCTTCAAATTTAAATAATGTCGAAACCTGGGCTAATGTGCCATCCATTATTAATAATGGCGCAGCTTGGTTTGCTAAAAAAGGGACTAAAGAGAGCAAAGGAACAAAGATCTTTGCGCTCACCGGAAAGATACGCAATACCGGATTAGTCGAGATTCCTATGGGCATGAGCCTGCGTGAGATTATCTATGATATCGGCGGCGGCGCATCCAACGGAAACAAGATAAAAGCAGTGCAGACCGGAGGGCCATCAGGTGGCTGTTTACCGGAGAGCAAATTCGATTTACCCGTTGATTTCGAAGCATTAGCTGATGCGGGTTCAATGGTTGGTTCCGGCGGGATGGTCGTGATGGACGAAGCCACGTGCATGGTTGATATCGCAAAATATTTTTTAAAGTTTCTTATTGATGAATCCTGTGGAAAATGCGTTCCCTGTAGAGTCGGACTAAGTCGCATGCTAGAGATAATTGAGGATATTACCACAGGGAAAGGTACGGAGGAGAAGTTAAGGCTTCTGGAAGATACTGCCGAAACTACCTCTATCGCTTCATTGTGCGCGTTAGGTAAAACCGCGCCCAACCCGGTGTTGTCTACCATAAAATATTTCCGAGATGAGTACGAAGCACATATAAAAGATAGTCGCTGTCCGGCTGGTGTCTGCAGGGAGCTAATTCATTATTCGATTGATTCAGAAAAATGCATAGGCTGCGGCGCGTGTTTAAAGGCATGTCCTCATGGCGCGATTTCCGGAGAGCCGAAGGAGTTACATCGTATTGATGACGCACAATGTGAAAAGTGCGGTATCTGCAAAGAGACGTGTAAATTCCAAGCAATTTCCATATTATAAAAGGAGATATTATGGTTGAATATGTTAATCTTACCATTAACGGAGCAAAAGTGAGAGCTCCTAAAAACACTTATGTGTTAGATGTTGCATTAGACTACGGGATCTGTATTCCGCATCTTTGTCATCTTCGCGGAGTTACCTCTTTTGGCGCGTGCAGATTGTGTATCGTAGAGGTAGTAAAAAACGGCAGATCAAAAGTCACTACTTCATGTACGCTTGAGGCAAAAGAGGGAATGGTGGTCTTAGCCCATACGGAAAAAATTTTAAAGGCAAGAAAAAATATTGCAGAGATGTTGGTTGCCGAGGCACCCAATTCCCGCGCAGTTCAGGATATTGCCGCACGTTGCGGCGTTACCGATGTACGCTACCCGTTTAGAAATAAAAACTGCGTTCTCTGCGGCCGCTGTGTACGTGTCTGCTCTGAAGTCTGGCGTTCAAAATCACTAGGATTTGTAGGCCGCGGAAACGAACGCCATGTAGCCCTTCCTTTTAATAAGCGTCCGGAATTCTGTAAAAAGTGCAATGCCTGTATTGATCTATGTCCAATGACTATTACCGCCTGTCCGGGTCCGATGGAAAAGGGTAAGGAATCTCTCTGTGCGTTATGCGCTTCGCAGTTATCCATGGAGCAAGATACCCCTGATACCTGTATCGATTGCAGGCTCGGAGAGGGGTTTGATTGCGTCAGGCAAAGTTAGTTGAATTTTTTGTAATAAATCTTGACAATGCTGGGCGTGTGAGTATAATTTAATCACAATCAGCCTAGAAAATATTCATAAGGAAGAACAAAGGCGTTCTTAGACAAAGAACGTCTTTTTTATTTGGGTAAGAACAAGATAGAAAAAGGTAGAAAAAGGAGGCGATAATGAATTTGCAGCAACCAAACGCAAATGAAGCATTGCAGACAGCAAATCGTTCGCGTAACGTAGCTCCGGTGTCCGGAATTTGTACCCGTTGTATCGACGGCTGCCGCGGAAACTGCGATGTATTCAAGGCATCATTTAGAGGAAGAGAAGTAATTTACCCCGGTCCCTACGGCGAGGTAACCGCCGGCGGAGACAAAGAATATCCTATTGATTATTCGCATCTTAATATCCAGGGATATGCTGTCGGCGCAAAGGGGCTTCCTAAGGGAGTAGAGCCAGGTCCGGACACCGCAACATTTCCCGCAGTCGATACAGAAACAGAATACGGCTGGGATAAAAAAGTAAAGCTGCGCGTGCCCATTTTCACCGGTGCGTTAGGTTCAACCGAGATCGCCCGCAGAAACTGGGAACATTTTGCAGTGGGCGCGGCGATTTCCGGAGTAACGCTTGTCTGCGGCGAAAACGTCTGCGGCATTGATCCAAAGTTAGAACTAGATTCCAAAGGCAAAATTAAGAGCGCTCCCGATATGGACCGCCGTATTGACATCTACAAAAAATTCCATGAAGGCTACGGAGAGATCTTAGTGCAGATGAATGTGGAAGATACCCGCCTCGGCGTTGCTGAGTACGTCAGTAAAAAACATAAGCTTGATACTATAGAGCTTAAATGGGGCCAGGGAGCAAAATGTATCGGTGGCGAGATTAAGGTAAAAGATATTGAGCGCGCCAAGGTGCTGAAGAAGCGCGGCTATATTGTTACTCCAGACCCAACGGTTCATTCGGTACAAGAAGCCTATCGAGTAGGAGAGATTAAAGAGTTTGAGAGGCATTCCCGTTTAGGCTTTGTGACTGAAGAAGCGTTTATGGCAGAAGTCAAGCGTTTACGCGGCCTGGGTTTCAAGCGCATTACTTTAAAGACCGGCGCCTATTCGATGGTAGAGTTAGCTATGGCGCTTAAGTATTGTTCAGCAGCAAAGATTGATCTGCTCACCATTGACGGTGCTCCGGGTGGAACAGGCATGAGCCCCTGGCGCATGATGGAAGAGTGGGGAATTCCTACTTTCTATCTGCAGTCATTGGCCTACGAATTCTGCGAGAAGCTAAAAAAACAGGGGAAGCGAGTTCCTGATATTGCTATCGCTGGTGGTTTTTCCAGTGAAGACCATGTATTCAAAGTACTGGCTATGGGTGCGCCCTATGTAAAAGCTGTATGTATGGGCCGCGCATTGATGATTCCCGGTATGGTCGGTAAGAATATCGGCAACTGGTTAAAAGACGGTAATTTACCTAAGACCGTTTCGCAGTTCGGCAGTTCAGCAGAGGAAATCTTTATCTGCTACGAAGAGCTTCTGGATAAATACGGAAAGCAAATGAAAGAGATTCCTTTGGGAGCGGTTGGAATCTATTGCTTTAGCCAGAAGATCAAGGTTGGTCTTCAGCAGCTCATGGCAGGAAGTAGAAACTTTAACTTAAGCACTATTACGCGAAAAGACGTCATGTCTCTGACCGAAGAAGCAGCTAAAGTTTCAGGTATTCCGTATGTGATGGATGCGTATCGCAAGGAAGCCGAGAAAATCTTGAAGTAAGTTGTTTGAGCATTTAAGGGGCTCCCCGCCGTCGGCGGGGAGCCCCTCTAAGCACTTGACATAGTATATTTAAAGTGCTATGCTGTAACTGACAAAGAAGTCAAAAGGCAATGAAGCCTTACACCAGAATGGTGTAGGGTTTTTTATTGAACGAGGACGTTCTTATGCCCACAGGGGTAGAAGAACGTCTTTTGTGTTATTGAGGAGGTGGCCATGATTAATCCGCAGGATGAACAGTGGCTAAAACAAGCACTTCAGGAATGTTTTGAAGAAACCACAGTAACGACTAAGGATGTTAAGAAATTAGAAGCCTTCGGCATGCTTATAGACAGGTACGTCAAAATCATTGAAGATAGCTTGCTTGAGATTAAGATGTTATATCTTTTGGATCCTGAATCGCAGGAGGTTAAAGATAAGCTTGATACTCTCAAGAGAAACTTATCCTACTTAAGAAGATATTGCCGAGAGAAAGTTAAATAGAAAGTTTATATAAGAAGAGAGCAAATAGTGAGGCGCCCCCGCATTAGGCGGGGTCGCCCTTATTTTTCACTTCCGTCTGAAACTTGACAAGTTAATAATTTAGGAGTAGAATTTAATCCTCACAATACACACTTTACGTTTGAACATTTATCCCAGAAGGAGGAGAAAAAGTGAAAACAGTAATTAGGATTTTATTAATTTTATTTGTTTCTCTGGCATTTACCTCAAGCTTCTCAGAAGTATACAGCCTCGATGTCCAGACGCCACAAGTAATAATTGAAGCAAGGATTGTGGAAGCCACTACCAATTTTTCAGAAGAGCTTGGTGTTGACTGGACATTCCAACAGTTCCAAGAAGGAGACCGAAGGATTCTTGAGGTTTCTACTACACCTCAAGGCATAGGCGCAAATACAGGAGAATGGATTACCTTAGGGTCTTTTCTTGAAGTGCAGGACTGGCCTATTATTACACCCCAAGCTACGGAGCAAATTAAGATTCCACTTGGCGGTGACAGCACTCAAATGGTTGATAATGCCCTTTCAGCCTTTGAGTCAAAAGGTAAAAGCAACATAATAAGTGTTCCTCGGGTGGTAACTCAGTCGATAGATTCTGCATCAATCCTTGGTGAGAATGTGCAGGTCAAAACAGGTTCTTCAAGTAAGCCTTGTGACAAATCCTCAGCAGGGCAAACCCAGGATTTTAGTATTAGTCTTGACGGATCTTCAACAGGAGAGCTTCAATACAAAGAAGAAGGTCTGAAGCTAGAAGTTACTCCGGTGATTTCATCTACGGGGACTGATATTCAACTTGAGTCAACAGTAATACTCTCAGGTATTAGGGAGCGGTTCGATCTATCTGGCGTTCCTGTACTATCGGATGCCCCGGTCATAAACGCGTTTTTCAAAACTAAAATTAAACACCGTGACAGATCAGAACTCCTCATTTTCATAACCCCACTTATAGTTAAGGATATTGAGTAAAAATGAAGTAAACAAATGGGCGCCCGCCATTGAAAAAATTGCGGGCGCCTTTTTTCTTTGATTTTTTGTTGATTTTTAACCATAAAACCCGTTATAATAATACTTTAAGAAAGGCAATTACTAAGAGAATATGGAAACAATAACGATTTCATTTTGGGTAATTGTGGGAGTAGCCAGTGCAATGATTACTACCACCGTTGCTCTTTCTGCAAAGATAGGATCCCTACGGAAGAATCTTACCGGCGAAAAGAAAGAAAAGCAAGTGAAGCTTTCTGATGTACAATCCCTTGAGGGCAATCTTGCAAAGGCAAAGAGAGACTTCGCACGCGCGGAAAATCAGGTTGTAGAGTTAAAGGGTCGAGAAGCAAAGGTAAATACAGAGCTACGTCAGGCAAAAGGATTTCTTGAGACGGTCAGCAAAGAACGCGACCGATTCAAAAAAGAAAGCGAAGCTCAGAAACAGGCTATCGCGCATCACCAGCAAAAACTGCAGGAGATTAACAGCCAGCACGCACAGGCAGTTCGAGAAAAAGATCAACGTCTTCAGGAATTTCAGGGAACCACTCGTGATTTAACCGCAAGCGTTCAAAAGCTCGAATCAAACATTACAGCGCTCAAAAAAGAAAAAGATGCTCTTCAACAGACGATCGCCCGACAGCAGCAGGAGCTAAAAGAAATCAATTCCCAGCGTTCCAGTCTTCACGATGCTCTACGGGAAAAAGAGCAGCAACAGCGCGGACTCGAGAGCAGCAATCAAAGTTTACAGGCAAAGATTGAAGAGCTCGAAGTGCGCATTCAGGGATTGAGTCAGGAGAAGGAATCCAACCAAGAAACCATTTCTCGTCAAGAGCAAGAAATACAACAAACCACTACTCAGCGTTCAGAGCTTCGGGATACACTGCGCGACAGAGAACAGCGGCTTAATGAATCTGAAGACACCAATCAAAAAATGGTTGTCAATATCCAAGAACTTGCAACCAGCGTCTCAGACTTACGCAAAGAAAAAGAAACCCAGGAAGAGGCTATTGCTCAATTGCGCCAGCAACTCGAAGAAACAGCTGCTCAGCGCTCAGACCTTCAAAACACACTTCAAGAAAGAGAACAGTACATTCAGGAGTTAGAGAATTCCAATCATTCCTTTACGGAGAAAATCAGCGGCCTCGAACTAGAGGTGCAAGGCCTGGAAAAGGAAAAAAAGGTTAATGAAGAAATTATTTCTCATGAGCAGCAGGAGCTGGAAGGGATACATGTCCAGTTCTCAGAGGCAAAAGAGACGCTTCGAGAAAAAGAGCAGCGTACCCATGAACTTCAGGGCCTCAACCAAGATATGATGAAAAAGATTCAAGAGCTCGAAACAAACATTATCGATTTGGAGAAGGAAAAAGAAGAGAATCAGCAAACCATCTCTCAGCAAGAACAGCTGGGGAAAGAGGCAGACGCTAAGCGCATGGAGTTAGAAGATGCCCTCAAGGAGCTCCAGGATGCCAACGAGAGCTTAAATAAGAAAATTCAAGAGGATGAGTCGCACCTTGCGCGCTTAAACCAAGAGACAGAATCTGAGCAAGAGGCCATCTCTCATCAACGCCAAGAATTGGAAACTATTATTGGGCAGCGCACAGAGCTTCAAAATTCGCTTGAACAGAAGCAGGAAGAGATTGAGAAGTTGCAGCAGAATACTCATGAGCTGACAAAGCAAATCCAAGAGCTCGAATCACTTCTTGGTAAGGGGAATAAAAGCAACAAAGATAACCTTGCCACTATTTCCCAGCAAGAACAACAGCTTAAGGAGGCAGATGCGCAACGCCGCAACCTTCAGGACGCCCTTGATGATAAGCAAAAGGATGTCCAAAAACTGCAGGAAGCCCAGCAGGCTCTGGAGGACAAAGTTAAAGAGGCTGCTGAGCAGGTGCAAGGATTTCAGAAAGCTTCAAAGGCTCAAACCGTGGTTATCTCTGAACTAAAACAGAGACTTGCTGCTAAAAAAAGTCAGGTAGTAGCTGAACAGCAGAAAGAATTAGCACAGTCGCGGGATGATATTCAGGTAAAGCTGCCAGAGGTGCTGCTGAAGAGGAAATTAATCACAAAAGAGATATCCCAAAGAGCAATTCAGTTTCGGCAGAAATATAAAGGCAGCATCCTTCAATTCTTATTCGTCAATAGAGAGATCGATGAGAATAAGTTAACCGAATGCCTCTCGGTTGATTTTAAAGCCCCGTATCTACCGATTGGTTCGTATGCAATGTCTGATGAGGTAGTACATTTGATACCGCCTGAGATTGCTGAACGACATTGGGCCGTGGCAGTGGATAAGATGGAACAGAATCTTATAACAATAATGGTTGATCCCTTTGATAGTGTTTCTATTGAGAAGATTCAACAGGCAACCGGTTGTTCGGTTCAGGCATATGTGGGAGTCTTTACGGAAGTCGCAAGCCTGATTAAGCGTTTCTACAAAATCAATATCAGAGGTATAGATGCCGAGGGAAATCCAGCTTCTCCTCTTTTTGTTAAGACCGCCGCGTATAAAGGCAGGGAGCGTAGAAGGGCAATGCGTTTTAAAGCAGAGTTTGTAACGAAGGTTGTCGTTGATGATCATGTTGCTACCTCTGAAACAAAGGATGTGAGCTGGGACGGTTTTTCATTTAAGCTTGATCACGAAGTACCGATTTATTCAACTATTGCCCTTGAATTAAGCCTGCCTGAATCGCTCGGAAAAAAACTCTCTGAAGCACCTGTTGCAGCTGCCGCAAAAGTCATTAGAGCCACCCCCCAGGCAGATAACAGCTTTATGATCGGTGCAAAGCTGCTTAATATGGCACACGAGCCTCTTAATGCCCTTATTAAACACGCCAGCGGAGACACCAACAAAGAAGGGCTCGTTTAGCAAATCCGTACTGCGAGTCAGCGTTAATGTTTCAAGCTAGATAATCTATGGAAAAAGAATCAATGCTGCAAGAAGACTCAGGCCAAGTAAACTTGCCGTCCCCAAAGTCAACCGGGATAACGATTATCGGATGGATGCTGATCGGCTACGGTTTATATATGCTTTCTCCCATAATTTGGGTAACCGTGGTTGCAATACAAACAGCCAACACTCCTGGTATGACCGGTGGTTTTGGTAAGGTATTTTCATTGTCAAAGGATCTCCAGATGGATTTTCTACCAACGTCTTTGTATTGTGTGTTTATCTTCATCCAACGCTTAGCCATTCCTACCGGTGCACTGGTAAGCGGTGCGGGGATATTGCAGTTAAGAAACGGGGCTCGGGAGCTAGGCATTTCTTTAGCATGGATTGTCATTATAACCATATTTTCTTTCTATGTGCTGGTTGGCCTTTGGGAACAAAATATTGCCGGGCAAGATTTTATCCTCAGCCAGCTCGTGGTAGAGATACCTACTCTTTTCGCAAGCGCCGCTGCCATTATATTTCTTACCCGATCTTCTGTAAGAGATCAGTTTTATTCATAATTTTCTGCTTTTTACGCTTTATTTGCCTTCTGTTGCTTTAAACCCTTGTCAAAAAAAGAGAATAGAGATACAATAACATCACTGATTATGGCACGTATTCTTCTTATAACCTATTTTTTCCCGCCTGTTAATACAGTTGGCTGCCGCCGTATCTACTCCTGGGCGAAGTATCTTACTGAAGCAGGGCATGATGTAACCGTAGTAACCGCAGATACTCCTGATGTCAGGGATGCACAGGATTTTTGCATGGAAGAGTCTTTTCTGAAAGTTTACCGTCTTGCGTATTTTGACGCGCGCAACCTCATAAGAAAAATCGCTAGAAAAAAAAGCAGCCCCAGCATATCGGCACAAAAGAGCCTTGGCAGTGCATGTATAGAAAAAGGGACAGCTGTGGTTAACCGGTTATCAGAACGGGGCATCCTGTTAGGCTTTACGCGTTTCCCCTCATTTTCAGAACCGTGGTTCACGCACGCCTATAAAAAGGTAGAGCACATTATTAAAGAAAAGGGTGTAGATGTCATTATTTCTAGCTCACCTCCCCCTACGGTTGTGCGCATTGCAGCTGCGATTAAAAAAAGACATCCGGATATTTTCTGGATTGCTGACTTCAGAGACTTATGGACACAGCATGCTAATTATAGAGGAATGTTTCCTTTTAGCGCTTGGGAGAATCAAGCGGAGAAAAATGCCTTAAAAAAAGCAGATGTAATCATTACCGTCTCAGAGATTTTGAAAAAGACGTTAGAAAAGAAATTTGCACACAAAAAAATAAGCGTGATAGAGAACGGATTTGATTTTGAATCAGATGTTACCTCTCACAAAACGGACGTAGAGCGCATTATGTATTTTGGTACTCTGTATCGGACTCGGCACGACATTACCTCTCTGCTGCAGGCAGCCGAGGAATTAACCAAGAGAGGGGAGGCTGGTAAGATACAGATTGAGTTTTACGGTTCCTCCATAACTGAATGCATAGTCAAAGAACAGCTCGCGCACCATCCTGCAGCTGCAAAGATTGTCAAGTACAAGGGATTACTTTCCTTTACGTCTGTTCTCGAAAAATACAAACAGGCTTCAGCGCTTCTTTTTATTGAGAACGACGAGAAGAACGACGGTGTTTTAACCGGTAAGATTTTCGAATACATGGCAGCCAGGAAGCCTATCTTCTGTATCGGTGTAGACAGGGGTTCATACGTAGGTGAATTCTTGTATAAAACAGGGGTGTGTTTTTTTTGCGGTAGGGATGTTAATCGTATCAAAGATTTTATGCTAAAACTTCAAAAAAACGAAATCATCATCAATCCCAACGAAGATTTTATTGCGCAGTTCTCGCACAAAAAACAAGTCGAGAAAGTAAACAAAATCATCACTTCACAACTATCGCTTTCATAATGAGTGGATATAGGGCCCAATAGAAATGATTACCATATATGTACCACGATCTTCTTTACAGGAACGTAGTTATGTAATCGATATACTTTTTGGCGAATTTTTAGGGCTTGAATATGAGATACACGCTTCTGATGTCAAAGAGTACCGCATCGTTTTGGAATATGGCAACACGCTTATCATACGGGACCATTTCTTTTTTCGATTTGATGGCCGTGTCAGTTATTTGAATGCAAATAATATCCCAAAAAGCGTGCAGTATACCAAAAATCAATTTACCTCTGAAAATAGTATTCCTATAATCTATGGTAATGATGAGTTCATCGTTGAAGAGCATGAGATGCTCTCTGGTATTGATATCTTTGCATCGTGTTTTTTCATGCTTACCCGCTGGGAGGAACGTGTGCTTACAGCACGAGACGCACATGACCGTTTCCCCGCAGCAGAAAGCTTGGCATATAAACATAATTTCTTGGATAGGCCGATAGTGAATGAATATGTAGAAATGTTGTGGAATATGATTACCTTTCTTGGATGCGCTCAGCAAAGAAAGAACAGGCAGTTTAAATTTTTGCTCACTCACGACGTAGATGAGGTTCGGTTTTGGAATGATTGGAAGGATGCATTCATCAAACCAGCAGAGTTAGCATTAAAAGGCGTAGGGTTCAAGGTTGCATTACGTATCGCACAGCAGTACTCTAAGGTAAAGAAAAGCAAAACAAAGGATCCCTATGATACCTTTGAGCTATTAATGGATGTGGCAGAATCAAATAATATACAATCACGTTTTTATTTTATGAGCAAGGGATACACGCGCTATGATAACCACTATGATATTGCTGACCCAAAGATAGGAGAACTGTGCCGGATGATACAGCAGAGGGGTCATATTATAGGTTTTCATCCTAGCTATGCTTCGCGTGCTGATCCTCTGCGGTGGAAGAATGAAAAAGATTTACTTGAGCGCACGTTAAACATTGCGGTAAAAGAAGGCAGGCAGCACTATCTTAGATTTGAAGTGCCTACCACCTGGCAGATCTGGGAAGATAACAATATGATATGCGATAGTTCCTTAGGATACCCAGAGAAAGAGGGCTTCCGCTGTGGAACCTGTTATGAATATAGTGTTTTTAATTGCCATACGCGAAAGAAATTAAAGCTCAAGGAACGGCCCCTGATTGTTATGGAGAGCAGCCTTATGAGCTATCAGGCCGCATCTCCAGAGAAGGTAGAGCAAAGAATCAAATTTCTTGTTGAAAAAGTCAGGCGTTATAAGGGGGTATTTGCCTTTTTATGGCATAATTCCAGCTTCTTCCCTCCCCCAAGAGATAAGTATGCCTCAATATACGAAAATATCTTAAAGTACTTAAAAGAAACGTAAAGATATCGGAATTGCTTCAAATTGCGCATAGTAAGGAGGATGTAGTGAGAAAGATATTATTGGCTGTACTAGCTGTTTCTATTTTCACCGTCACCAGCTTCGCGGAGGACGTAAGGATATTTGAGATTAAAGGACGCGTTATGGTAAGAGAAAATGAAGACCAGCGCTGGAGAAAGGCAAAAGAAGGCGAGCATCTCGATACAAATTATGAATTATTAACAAAAAAGAACGCGGAGTGCACGTTTAGTTTTGGCGAAAAGTTAGAGAGGGCAATGACAATCAAGCAGAATTCCCAGATAAAGATAGCGGATATTGACGCTGGGAACCTTGAGCTTCCTAAGGGAAGGGTGTTTTCATTGATAGAGCGGATGGACAAGGAAGAAACCTTTCAAATACGTACCCCTACTGCTGTCGCAGGTGTTAGAGGGACCGGTTGGTCAATGGAGTCTGGCAAGCAGACCTCAGTCCGTTGTTTTGAGGGAGAGGTAGCGGTGAAAGGGTTAGACGAACAAGGCAATGTGGTAACTGATAAAAAAATAGAACAGGGCTCTGGAACAGAAGTTGCCAAAGGCGGCGAGATTGCAGAGCCGGTTGCCGTCACTGAAAAAGAAAAGAAGGAATGGAATAGTTTTAAGGATGTGGTAAAAGATCTTATTGGTAAGCCCCTTGGGGAAGCAAGTAAGGTAGTAGGTGATTTTTCTGAAGGCGCGGTAGAAGGTTACCTAGGCGATGACGGAGAGAATCCGTTTGGTAGGTAGTGACATTCAGAGAGTGACTTCATGAACGAGGAAAAAGTTCACACCCAGCCTGAAAAAGAGGGAGTGTTGAATTTTACAGATTTATGAACGAGGATAAAATTCAAAAAATTAGCTTCTTAATCTTTTGCGTATCGGTAGTTATCATTATTGCTTTTTTTATGCCTTGGGTGACTGGCAGCGGCAGTATTATTAAGCCTCTGGCTGATTCTACTAAGGTGATTCAAGATGTGGATTTTACCGGTGTGGCTAAGACAACTGTTACGATAACCAAGGGAGTGGTTGATGGTTTTACTGCACTTTTTACAGGAAAAAAGCTTAAGCTAACCTTAAGCGGCTATCAGATACCTTTGGAGTTCCAGGAAGAGACAGGGAATATCGTATATCTATTGTATTTTTTGCCTCTGTTTGCGCTACTCTGCGCCTGGTCTTCTGTGTATCGGAAGTACACCAGGTTTTTCGATGTGGTTTCGGGATTGGCTGCGCTGGGGATGTTTGCGTTTTTCTATAAACATCTAAGTGTTATTGATCAGGAAAGGTTATTTGCAGACATCGAGGTCTGTACAGGCCTACAGGTTGTAACGCATTCGCTTTTGGCGTTAGGAATTTTATCTCTGATGAAATCACTATTTGATAAAAGAGGTAAGCGGATTCTCGAAAATCAGCCGAAATCTAAGGACGAGTGATAAAGAGAGGAGAACAATAGAATGAAAACTCAAAAGCAACCAACAGGAACCTTAGGAATTATTATTGCCGCGTTAGTGATTTCCAACATCTTTTGTTACTATTTAATCTTTCAAACCAGAAGAGGCTTGAGTTACACCGCTGCGATGGCAGACATTTCTTTAGACGGTACAAACCGAGACATGTTTATTACGCACGCAACACTGGCTAAAACCGTTGAATTGATCTACAAGGATATGAATGAATCTACTAAAACAACCTATAAGGATATGAATAAGAGCATCGTCGATTTAGCACAAAAGACAGAAGACGCTATTAATAATTCAACAGAAAATAATACTAGTAATTTAATGAACATCCAAGACTTATTTAATGATAAAATAGCAAGCATATATGAAATAGTAAATGACTTGCGTCGTAGGTAATAGGATGATAAGTAAAATATGAAATTGGGAAGAAATTAAAGAAAGACAAAGAAAGGAGAGTGGGTTATGAAGAAGCGGTTAGCAGTAGTAGCGGTTTTGGTTGTAGCATTGATGTTGGGCGCGGTAACGGTTGAGGTGTTTGCGCGCGACCACGGGAAAAAAGAAAGTAAGCAGTGGAATCTCGAAGAAAAATTTTCCCATAAGGTCAAATTTCTTATGAAGAAACAGGAAGAGTTGGGCCTTTCGGATGAGCAGATGCAGACAATAAAAGATTTGAAGGTTGCTACCAAAAAAGACCTTATCATGAAGAAGGCTGAAATCGAAATACTCGCTGTGGATATAAAAGCAGCGTTATACCAAGATGCGGTTGATATCGATGCAGTCAATGCGCTCATCGATAAGAAATATGAACTAAAGAAGCAAAAGGCAAAAGCATTAGTCAATACATGCGCCACGCTTAAAAGCATACTTACGAAAGATCAAAAAGCCAAGATGAAGCAGATTTTCAAGGAAATGAAAAAAGAGGATTCGTCCTGTCCAATGAAGAAAGGCGCAAAGGGCCATTGTTCTATGATGAAGGGCGGGTTAATGCATTCTCAAAAAGATCAATAAATCAAAAATAATGGAAAAGCAGACTAAGTGGTACTTAAAGACGTCTGTGTTGATAATCGCCTTGTTCTGCGTGGGACCGCTTGCCTTGCCACTGATGTGGTGCAATCCGCGCTTCAGCAAAAACTCTAAGATTATTACCACTACTATTGTGGCGGCGCTGACGTTTTGGCTCGCTATCGCTTCGATGCAAGCTGCGCGGGTTTTAACCGAGTACTATGGGCTTATGTTTCAATAGTAAAGAAGGGAGAGAACGTATGGCAAAGATATCAAAACAAAAATTAATTGAGTTATTAAACATGGATCTTGGTCTGGAATATACCGCTTGTGTGCAGTATACCCAGCATCAAGGAGTATTAAAGGGTGCGATGTACCAGAGTATTCAGAAGGAGTTGGTCATCCACGCCCAGGAAGAGTTGGCGCACGCAACAGCTCTTGCCTCGCAGATAGATTATTTGGGTGGTTTTCCTACGGTTAAGATGCCGCTGCCGAAAGTTTCTAAAAACAACATCGCAATGCTCAAGCAGGACTTAGCCGGTGAAAATGATGCGATTGAGCGCTACATCACACGTATCCGTCAGGCAGAAGAGCTTAATCTTTTTCATCTAGCACAGCAGTTGCGCAATATCCTTGCGGTTGAGCAAGAGCACGCGATGGACCTTGAACAGGCATTAGGTAAGTAACGCACAAAACAATAATCTGTGTTCCATTTCTTGAAAATAGAACGATTGTGCTATACAATAAACACAATGGGTGCTATCTTCTTTAAACCTTTTAGTTTTTTTCGCAACTCCCACCGGTGTTTTTCGTTGAAAGCGTTTGTTTTGCTTGCTGTTCTGTTGATATTGAGCCTGCTATTGCAGTCTTCTGCAGAGGCAGGCAATTTTCGCATGCGCTGGGTTGAGGTGGATGTTATCTTGGATAAAGACGCTAAGGCCCAGGTATCTTACGCAGTGAGGTGGTCCTGTAGCAATGCGAACCTCCATGGATTCTACTTTGAAGGTTTCACCGGCCAGCCGCAGTTTGATTATACAAATTCATATGCAGTGGACCAGGAGGGCAATAAATACGCGCTGGATATAAAAAAGCTCTCTTCTCGGAAATACGATATCGTGCTTTCCGATGGCCGCGCATTTGATAATGGCGAAATAACCTATTTTTTCCGCTACGCCACTGATTTGGAAAAGAGCGGAAACGTCACCCAAACTGAAAGTAAATTTGGAAGGCTCGCAGTGTTTAACTGGGCCCCTGTGCAGTGGAACGATAGCCTGGAGCACGAGACAGTAGTGGTGCACTATCCTATAACGCTTGCTACTGAAACGGTAAACACTGAAGACCTTGAGCGCATAAAGTTTAAAACCGAAAAATACGTCAATCAGCGCTACCGCATTGATTATCGGACCGTGAAGGGACTCAACAGCGAAAATATCTTTACGGTTTTATTTCACCGGGAAAATTTGAATTCCCGTTACCATTTCCAGATTCAGACCTATGTGGATGCAAAACACTTTTCTCTTACTACCATGGCGCCTTCGGTGCCGGGAGGTTCTACCAAAGGCTTTAAACGGGCGAGAGAGGCCTATGCGCTTAATCGGTTTTTTCCCGGAAGCGTACTTTCCCAGATGCCGCTAAGCGGCTTGAGTTTATTTCTTATAGTAGTAATTGTCATTTTAATCTTCGGTGTGCCACCTTTTATTATCATGACGCGCAAGCACATCTCTATGTTGGCTGCGCAAGACGGAATCTCGCAAGTTAAATGGGAGGGTACTGAATGGGTTCCTCCTAAGGTGCAGACCGGGACGTTTCGCAAAAAAGGCAAGATCTGCAAAATCTTAAGTGCTTTAGAGGCCGGTGTATTATTGGATATTCCACTTGCAAAACTTACAGGATTTATTGTGCGTAATATGGAGCGCAAGGGATTGTTGAAAGTAAAAAGCCTTGAACCATTACGCGTTGAACGTCTGCCGGGTTCTCATTGGAGCAGCGACACGTATGAAAACACTCTCTACGCTGCGATTCAGCACGACGGTAGCATCGCAGAGCAGCCACTGTACGACATGTACTATTCGATTGGGGCAGGGCTTGAGCAGAAGACCTGGGATTGTGATTTGGAGGCAACGAAAAAATATTATAAGCGTCGCCTAGGTGAGCTCTCAGGGGATAAAAAGAGCGAGGATGCGTATTACTGGGGAGGATATTACCACCATTATTACGGAAGAAGTTATCACGGCCGGCAGAACTATGACAAAAGTGAGACGATAGGCAAGCAATTTGCTAAGACGATTCCGCAGACGAGCGAAGGGTTTTCTTCGTTTAGGTCGTCTGCGGTATGCTATAACGGACCCTTTGTCCAAAATATGTGCCATGACGCCTGTCATTCAGCGTGTCACTCGGCCTGTCACTCAGCGTGTCATTCGGCCTGTCACGGCGCCTGTCACGGGGCGTGCGTGAGTAGCGGCCATTAAGGATGAAAATGAATTACTATTCGCAGATACAATGGGTAGATGAATACATCCGTAATGTTGCATCGTTTATCTACGTCAGAGAGACAGATAATCTGCTTATTAAAATTCCTAACGAGGCGTATAAGCTCAATCCGCAGGGTGTTGCACTTCTAAAACACCTGTTGAAGGGCGAGAGTATCTATACAATTATCAATAGGTATGCTGAAAGAGAACAGGTCGCGTATGATATACACAATTTTTTCTGCGACCTGCGTGCGGTGCTTAAGGGTTGTTACCATGAACAGGATGAGCGTCGCGCAGTTGAGAAGGTGCCGTTTGCCCTGCCGTTTAATACACTGCCTGTATTAAGCGAGATTGCCCTTACCTACCGATGTAACCTGGCCTGTAGATTTTGTTATGCTGCCTGCGGATGCAAGAAGGTAGATGATTCTCCAGAGCTTTCAAGTGAATCGTTCAAAAAGATCTTAGCGATTATTAAACACGAAGCAGAAGTGCCTTCGGTCAGCTTTACCGGAGGAGAGCCTACCTTGCGCGATGACTTATTCGAATTGATTGAACATGCTAAGTCGCTTAGGATGTGGACTAATCTTATTACCAACGCAACGTTAATCACCAAAGATTTTGCCGCGAAATTAAAGCACGCCGGTTTGGATTCGGCGCAGGTCAGTCTGGAGGCAGCAGAGGCAACTGTTCACGATTCGATCGTCAAAAGTCCCGGGGCGTTTTCTCTAACCTTGCAGGGATTGAAACATCTGCAGGAAGCTGGCATTAGAGTGCATACTAATTCAACAATTTCAGCTTTGAATAAAAACCACCTATTGAAAATTGTTGAGCTGGTGAAGAAGCGAGGGTTAAGTAAATTCTCCATGAATATGCTTATGCCTGAGGGCGCGGCGGTTGAGAATCTTAAAGAGGTTTTGGTGACTTACACCGAGATCGGGGGAATTATTCTGCAGGTAGCTAAGCATGCCAAGCAGTTAGGGTTAGAATTTATGTGGTATTCGCCTACGCCTATGTGTATTTTTAATCCTATTGTCCACGGATTAGGCAATAAAGGCTGCGCTGCCTGCGATGGACTTTTAAGCATTTCACCAAGCGGAGACATCTTGCCCTGCTCGAGCTTCCCGCAGCCAATGGGTAATATGCTAAAGATAAAAGGTCGATTTAGAGAGATGTGGCGCAGTCCAGATTTTGAATTTTTCCAGAAGAAAAGGTTTGCCCATGATATCTGTCAGGCATGTGAGGATCTAGCGGTCTGCAACGGCGGCTGCCCGCTCTATTGGAAGCAGGTTGGTTTCAAAGAGATTCTGCATAATTGCAAGGAGGCATTGGTATGAGTTTTTTTCCTGATCCCCAACGCCAAGGTGACATCAAATTCATTTTTGCAAAAAAGTTGCCGTATCTAACCAGGATGCAGCTTATTGCAGGGTTATTCGTCGCTGGAATTATTGTACAGTTGTTTTTAAATTTTGCTTTTGGGCTTGTGCTTTTGGCAATTGCTACGGGCTTAAGTCTGATTCGGGGATACGCAGATAAACCTGAAGTGGTCAGCGCAGAAGAGTGGAATCAAGTTACGCCTGATGAGTACGCTAAAGTAAAGCTTAAACAGAAACAGCTTAAGAAATGGGATTCAGATTGTTTTGATATCACTAACCCTTTAGGCTCGGGTATTTTTATAGTAGTGACTGTGTTTTGCTTTATGGTGTGGTATATGCTTATTTTCAACAACAAATTGCAGCTTGCTACGTATTGGGCCTGGGATGCCATCGTGGTTTTTGCTCCTCACTGGATTACTGGCGTGCGGAATTTTTTGACAAAAGATAAATTGATTATCAAGATTAATCTTTTAGAGGAGATTATGCAAAGACTTGCAGCCCCTAGCGATATTCAGGTGTTACCAATGCTCTCAACGCAGCAGACTAAAGAAAAAGGGCGCGTGCCGGTTGACGCGCGGGTTATGATCCGTTTTGTCAACGCCCCGGATTATTTTCTGGGAATGCAGATTCAGATTTCAATTAACAGCGTTCAGGGACACGCTTATCCATATCTGTATTGCGTCTTGATTGCCAAAGAAGAGGCTAAGCTTTTTGAAAAGAGAAGCGATGCCACTGTTAATGTCCACAAAGGGATATTATGTGAACAGACAAAGTCAGAGGGGGTGGATGTGCTGGTGATGCGTCAGCGCACCACAAAAACCTCCGGATATCATACGAACCTAAGCGCATCAACCTTAATTGTTGATGCCGCTCTTGAAGTAGCCCGTCGTTTAACCAAAGAGGCGCAGAAAGTATAAATTTTTTGCCCCATTCGTTTCTGTTCGAAAGAAAATAACAAAAACCGCAGCCCCGTATGAAAACAATAATCCAACCTCGAAAGATACGCTTAGACGCATCTACTGCGTGTCAGCTTAAGTGTCCAGCGTGTCCGAATGCGAGCGGAGAGGTAGCAGAAGGTATTGGCACAGGATTCCTTAGATTTAAGGATTTCAAAGAACTTGTGGACAAGAATCCTCGCGTAAACGCTATTGAGCTATCCAACTGGGGAGAGATATTCCTTAATAAAGAACTAATAAGAATTATTAAGTATGCGTACAAGCGAAACATTTCCTTATATGCGGATAACAGCGTAAATCTTAATGACGTTAGCCTTGAAGTACTGGAGGCGTTGGTTAAATATCGCGTTCGCAGAATGACATGCTCTATTGATGGGGCAAGCCAAGAGACATATGTTAAGTATCGGGTCAATGGAAATTTTGAACAGGTTATAGAAAATATTAAAACGATCAATAAATTTAAAACCCAATATAAATCACGGTATCCGATATTGACCTGGCAGTTTATTGCCTTTGGTCACAACGAACACGAGATTGCTAAGGCGCGCGCCATGGCTGATGAGCTGAACATGTTGTTTTATGTCAAGCTCTCTTGGGATGATTTTTATACCGATGCATTTTCTCCGGTAAAGAATACAGAATTAGTCAGAAAAGAAAGCGGCCTGGGCGCTGCCAGTAGGGATGAATTTTTAGAGAGGTACGGACAGGACTACTCGCTTAAATGCGGCTGCTTGGAACTTTGGACGCAGCCTCAGATTAATTACGACGGTAAGGCTTTGGGCTGCTCTGTTAATTTCTGGGGCGACTACGGAAATGTATTTAAAGACGGCTTGCAAGAAATCTTAAATAATGAAAAAATGAGCTACGCCCGAGAGGTGTTAATGGGCAGGCGAGAAATCAGAAGCGATATCCCCTGCGCTCAGTGCAAACGTTACAAGACAATACAAGAAAGAAACGATTGGGTTACAGATAGAGATATCGAAGAAGCCTTGAAGCAATTTAGATTTCTTCCAATGTTAAAGGTCTGGATGCTCGAGCATGCGCTTATGCGCCCGTTGGTTAAGCCTTTAGTTGAATTGAAGAGACGATTAGCAAAATTGAAACTTGCGCTGCTTTCGCGTAAGGAGCGGATTAGACTCACAGTTAAAAAGCGCATGAGGCCAAAAACAAAAGATGATAGCGCATTGGCTGGTCAAGTGTATCCGTTAAAGATCCCTCTGCCGCCGGATGAAAAAGGCGGATGGAAGTTTTATCCTATATTTACCGGCACTACTAATGGTTTGTCAGAGCTATCCTGCCATGTTTCGGTACTGACTCAAGGTCAAAGTCCGCACAAGCCGCATGCGCATCAGGACGAAGAGATTCTTATGGTGCTCTCAGGGGAAGTGGATATTGTACTACCGAATGCCCCAAATGGAAAAGAACGAATGCCGTTAAGGCCCGGCGATGCGGTATATTATCCAGCTGGCTTTGCTCATACCATACAGACAACTAGTCTCTATCCGGCAAATTATTTGATGTTTAAGTGGGCCGCTCGCTCGCAGAGAAGCGGATCTGCGCTTGGTTTTCTTCAGCGTAAATTATTCGATACTGCAAAGGTTTTAGAGGGTAGGGATGATTTTCGAGCACAACTTTTATTTGAGGGGAAAACAGCATACTTACACAAACTTCAATGTCATACATCTGTGGTTGAGCCAGGTGCTGGCTATGCGCCCCACAGCGATCCGTATGATGTAGCTATTATTGTCTTTGAAGGCGAAGTTGAGACTCTGGGTGAGTGCGTAGGTCCTTACAGTGTGATTTTTTACCCAGCAGGAGAACCGCACGGTCTGCGTAACCCTGGCAGGCAAATCGCTAAGTACGTAGTATTTGAATTTCATGGTTGAAAATAAAGGATAGTACTCATTATTTGCGTAGAACATAGAAAAAGGAAAAGAGATAAATGAAAGATAATCACGTGAAATTAATTAGAAGATTTGCTTTAATTGCTTCATTTCTATTTTTCATTCCCTGGGCAGTGTGCTCGTATGTCTACTTTTTGATAATAGCCATTAAGTGTCACGGCGCCTCAAGTATTATTATATTTTTATCTGAAAGCTTAAGATGTTTTGGAAATTTTCAAGAGGAAACCTTTTGGATATCGGTTTGCATAGTTTCCTTTTTATTTATGGGAATATGTTTTTGTGGGTTGGCCAATTTTAAACGCTGGGCGAAGATTAGTTTACTTATCGGACTATTGATTTTGTTGGCAGTTCGCTTGACAGTCCCAAGCGAAAATCTCTCTTTTCGTTTTTTTATGTCAATGCTTCTTATCGATTTGCTATTATTCGTTTTATTGGTTCCGTGTAATAAGGAAAGAGAACTTCGTATATCGAAAAAGATACTAATCTTCATTATCGCAATCGCACTAATTTTTACTTTGGTATCTATAGGATTCATTATGCAGCTTTTAAGGTTTGTCAGTTATTATAGGGCAGGAGAGAGATTCAATGCGGCAGGAGAACACGCACAGGCAATTGCGGCGTTTAACACAGCGTTAAAGCTAGATCCTTCCTTTATCGAAAAATCCACTAGAAAGAGGATTTATTTTTATCATGAGATTGCCAAAGCAGAGTCAGGATTAGGAAATTACCAGGAGGCGATCGCACTGTATAGGAAAATTTTAAATCAAGATTCCAATAATTCCAGAGCGCATAGGAGATTAGCTGATCTGTACGCGCAAACCGCCTCAGATAATGATAAGCAGACATTGCAAGAAGCTTGGCGATGTATGGAGAAATACTTTGAGCTAGTATCGGATTGCAAAAATTGCGTGAAAGAAGAAGACAGAGATTTTGCAGAGTTATTAAAGAAACGCATAGCCAAATGAAGTTAACCGTAAGCACTCATAAAAGGCTGAGAGGAGAAACGAGATACCCAAAGTGTTAATGAGGAGGTGTTGAATTTTACATATTTGTAAACTAGGGTAAAATTCAAAAATTTAGCTCGTAATAGTAAAACCGACGACTATTGGTAGAAAAGACAATCGAAAAATTATTGAAGAAGTGTTTGTTGGTTGACAAAGATGATGTAAAGAGGTAATATAAAAGTTGCCACGGAGGTGTGGCAATGAGAAACAATAACAGGCTAAAATAAATAACAAGAAGCCGCCGTCAAAAGAGGTGGCCTTATTTTTTGTATAGAAATAAAGATTGAAAGGAGGTTTCTACAATGCCAGAACTAAATCAGGTTGAGCTTAAAGAGAGCTCTTTGTTAAAGCAAAAAATTATTGGAATGTTTGAGCAGGTTCAGCAAATGTTCCAAGCCGACTTCGATGGTTTTATTAAAAATGATATCGATATTTTGAAACAAGTACCCGCTGCCGAGTTGAAAGTTACTAAAATATATAATAACTTAACTACCAAAGCGGTAGAGGTTTCCAAGCAAAAAATATCAAACGAGGCCAAACAGCACGTTGGAGATTTAGTAGATATCATCTGTTCTGTTGAAAGAATAGGAGACTGTTGCGTTGATTTGGCAGAGCGAATCGAATACAAAATTGTGGAAAGATTATTGTTTAGCGAAGCTGCAGTGCAGGAATATCAAGATTTACACAGTAAAGTGAACCAGATTATATCTGATGTCATTGACGCGATGAAAGCGAGCAATCAAGAATTACCTAAACAAATTGTAGAAAGTAAAACAAATATAAATAGATTAGTGGATACGTATAGAGCTAATCATATTGAGCGATCTGCTCGGGGAATTTGCGATGAATGGGCAAAGGTTCGCTATTTAGATATGTTGGATTTTACTAAAGAAGCCGCAGAGCATTGCATTGAAATCGCCGAGAAACTGATGGTAAGATGATCTGATGTGTTGTGCGCACTATCAATACAGCATAGATTCGGAATTACCCGCATTAAACGTCTGAGATACCCCGCGTACTTGTTGTTATCTATTTTCTAATGGCCGTTTTCGCTGAAATCTGCGTAAAAGACTTTAGGTTTTTCGTAATAGCTCAATTTTAATTCGAACGTGCGTTTATCCAACGCGAATGTAAATATTTCATGATTAGGCTTGGGCTGTAGCATTTTGACTGGTTTACCGAGTGTTGGGATAAAGAGTTTTAAGATTTCTTCTTTAGCAGGAAACGATTCCATTCTCTCCCGAACGCTGTTTTCCAAATCATTGGGGTTGTAAAACCAGTAGCGCATTATCCAACCTTGGACAATGCCGTTTGAAAGAACCTCCAATTTTGCACAACCAAGCTTATTCCATCCAAGGTCAATCGGCCCGTTTTTTAGCAGAGCTGGTGCGCTGCGTTTTCTCAGTCGCCTTTTTTCTTCGGTAAATGAGCACTCTGTGCTGTACTTAAGCGTGCGCAACACGGTTCGTCCCTTTGCTAGGGTGAGTAGGTCTTCAGTGGAAAGAGTAGCCGAACCTCCGGGGTTTCCCTTGATGACGTGTGCTTCCTTGGTTTTGTGAATCATGATGTCTTTCCAAGAGGTAATCGATTTTTTTGTATCAGCAAAGCTGTTGGCCAAGAAGAAAAGCAGAGAGACGCCGAGCATAATGAGAAATACATGTTTTAATCTTGTCATCATCGTAATCTCCTTTTTAACTATCAGCAGTATATCAAATGCCCCTGCCGTTGTCAATTTTGCAAGTCGGGCGTAGAGTTTTAGAGTAGTGGTAGATACTTTTTTATCTCGTGCTGGGTGATCTGAATGCGGTAATCCTCCCATTCCTTCTTTTTGTTAAAAAGGAATCTATCAAAGATATGATCTCCCAAGGCTTCCTTCACAAAGCTGCTTTTCTCTGTTTCTAAAATCGCCTCAAAAAGATTTCCTGGAAGAGAGGTAAGACCTCTACGTTCTCGCTCCTCCATAGCCATATGATAGATATTAGGCTCTACCGGAGGGGGGATTTTGTATTTCTTCTCAATGCCTTCTAATCCGGCTGCTAACATTACGGCAAATGCCAGATACGGATTGCACGCAGGATCCGGACATCTAAGTTCGACACGGGTAGCCTTTTCATTGCCAAGTCGGTACACCGGAACACGCAACAGAGCAGTGCGGTTCCTCTGTGCCCACGAGGCATACACCGGTGCCTCATAGCCTGATACCAGGCGCTTGTAGGAGTTTACCCACTGTGCGGTAAGAGAACAGATCTCCCGCGCATGCTTGAGCTGTCCTGCAATGAAGCGGTGGGCAATGGGAGATAAATGATGCTTGTCTTTTTTGTCAAAAAAGACATTTTTACTACCCTTAAATAAAGACTGGTGTACGTGCATACCGGAGCCATTAACACCGAACATCGGCTTGGGCATAAAGGTAGCATAGACACCTGCCTGTTGGGCGATTTCCTTAATTACATATTTACAGGTGATCACATTGTCTGCTGCGGAGAGCGCATCAGAATACTTTGGGTCAACCTCGTGCTGACTAGGGGCCACTTCGTGATGGCTTGCCTCCATTTCGACGCCCATTTCTTCAAGAGCGCGGATGGTTTTATTGCGCAGCGTATTTGCCAGGTCATTGGGAATAAGCTCAAAATAGGAGCCTTCGTCAATGATCTCCGGCTTATGCGCAGACTTAAAATAAAAATACTCAACCTCCGCACCCACAAAGAAGTTTAGCCCTAATTTGTTGGCACGTGCCATTGCACGCTTTAATGCATAGCGTGGGTCTCCGGCGTAGGCGCTTCGATTAGGATTGAGGATATCGCAGAATATGCGCGCAATCGGATCGTCCTTTTTTGTCCAGGGAAGGATCTTGAATGTGGACGGGTCTGGCTGGGCAATAATATCACTTTCCTCAGCCTCGGCAAAGCCGGTGACTGACGAACCATCAAAGCCTTTGCCGTGCTCAAGCGCTTCTTTGAGTTCTCCCTTGGTAATCGAAACACACTTTAATATGCCTAAAATATCCACAAACCAGAGTTGAATTGTCTTTATGTTGTTTTTCTCAACCTTTGAAAGGATATCGCGGGCTGCTCGCTTTTTAGAAGAAGAGAGCTTCGTTGAAGTTGTATGCCGTGCCTTTGCAGAACTGCGCTTAGGCAATAGAGCCGCCTTGGGGATGATGTATTGGTGTCCAGCGCGTTCTGCAGGGAGTGTGCCGTGTTTAATCTTATCGTTTACCGCCTGCCTGGAGATTCCTAAAAGCTTTGCTGCCTCAGTAGGGCTTAAATACTCTTTTTCCATAGTTTCCTCCTTGTCAATTGACAAGTATAACACTAACTTTACATTTGTCAAGTAGAAACTTTTTTTAATTTTTTCTTGACAATAACGGGATTCAGGGTATACTTAAGGTGACAATGAAGTTGGTAGAGGCAATGTAGCCCTGCAAGAGATGCAGGGCATTTTTGTTATAGACGGCAAAGTAGCCCTTTTGAAAGCGATGATACGCTTGCAAAAGGGTTTATTTTTTTGGAGAAGAAAATGAACTTTAACGAAGTGATTAAAACATATACCCCGCGGTTAAAAGCGATCGCGCACAAGCTCGATGGGAAGTATACGATGTTTAGCGATGATGATCTTTACCAGGAATCCATCACACATCTGTGGAGGTTGTATGAAGAGGGAGGACTTGAGGGCCATACAGAAAGCTACATCTTACAGAATTGTTACTTCTATTTAAGAAATTATATCAGAAAGACCTTCAAGTCGATCGATGCCCGTTCGATTAGCCTTGAGGGTACTTTGGATGAGAAGCGCTCTCTGGAGGAGATTTTGATTTCCGATACCATCGAACATAGTGCTCAGTCAGATGAAGATAAAACCGCACTGCTTGCGGATGAAGTGCGAAGACGTCTGACTGCAAGAGAACAGGAAATATTTTTGTTGAGGCTCGAAGGCCTCACTACCCGCGAGATAGGTGCGCGCATAGGGGCATCGCACGTCATGGTTGTCAAGATAGAAAAAAGAATCAGAGTAAAATGCGATGCTCTGCGTGATGAGTTTGGAAAAAAGGGTGGTTCGACAAGCTCACCACCCTTCGAACCATCCTGAGCCTGCCGGTAGGCAGAGTCGAAGGGTTACCAAGAATAGCACAATTTTACTTGTAGCATAGAAGCGACAAACACATAGAGGTGTGATGACAAAGACGTTCATTATTTGAACGTCTTTTTATTTTTTAGACAAAGCTGTCAAGGAAGCGGAGAAAGGCTTGACAGCTTGTTTTATTTTTGAGATAAAGGTTAAAAAGGAGGCAAAGATGAGAAAACTGATAGTAGTGTTAACAGGTTTAGGAATCATGTTTTGTGCAGTTACGGCACATGCGCTTGAGGTTGGCGAGCAAGAGGTTAATATTACGGTGAGCGAAACGTACGTTTCACGGTATGTCTGGCGCGGTCAGGATCTATTTCCGGATAACGATGGTGCGCACCAGCCCAGCATTGATATTACCGCCCCAGATCTTATCTTCGGCAAAGATGTTTCCTTAAATATATGGGGTTCATTTGCAACCGGTAGCGGCCATGTAGATACTGAGGAGCTTGATTATACCCTTTCATTTACAAAAGACTACTTGGATGGCGCGGTCACCATTTCCGAAGGATATACCTTTTTCCATTTTCCTAATACGAGCAGGACCGCAGATGTGCAGGAACCGTGGCTTTCGGTTAGCTTAAATGAGATTCCAAAACTACCTATTGCTGTTTCTATGAACGTATTTGCAGGTTATGACTTTAAGGTTGATCCTGACGGACCAAATGAAGGCTGGTACTATTCCTGGGGATTTGGAACTGATATCCCGCTTCCTGAATGGGAAATCTTTCAGGAAGATCAGGCGCTTTCAGTTGGGATTACGAATTGGGGAAACGATGGCGTTGCTGATCTGAAATCATCAGCACTCTATGCAACAGACTATGTGCTTTCTACATCATATGCGTTCGGAGATATGAGTATTTCCCCTAGTTTTAACTATACCGCAAACTATGAAGATGCAATTAATGCAGGTGATGATGAAATCTGGGGTGGCGTAGAAGTAAGTTACGTATTTTAAGATAATTTACCCGCGATAAGGCGGAATACAGATGGGTAATGAGGCCCTTTTGAAAGGAGGAGGTTATGACAGAGATACAATCAGTAGTAGTAGGGCTAGATACAATGTGGGTTTTGATTGCAGCATTTTTGGTGTTTTTCATGCAGGCAGGGTTTGGCATGGTGGAGGCAGGGTTTATCCGTGCAAAGAACGCCTGTAATATCCTTACGAAAAATTTCCTGGATTTCTGTATGGCTTCTCTAGGTTTCTTCCTATTTGGCTATGCGATTATGTTTGGCGCAGGAAATGGCTTTATGGGATTGAAAGGATGGTTTCTGGTTGGGGCTGAGTCAGGCGCGGATATTCCTCTATATGCGTTCTGGCTTTTCCAGGCAGCGTTTTGTGGAGCAGCAGCAACCATCGTTGCAGGTGGAATGGCTGAGCGGATGAAGTTTCAAGCCTATCTGATTTATTCGTTTCTAATTTCAGCCTTTATCTACCCCATTGTAGGCCATTGGATCTGGGGTGGAGGATGGCTTGCGAATTTAGGATTTGCTGATTTTGCCGGCTCAACCGTTGTGCATGCCGTAGGAGGGTTTGCTGCGTTAATCGGTACTATAATGTTGGGTCCACGGATTGGAAAATACAATCCGGATAGAACCTCCAATGTAATTGCAGGACATTCTATTCCTTTGGCATCGCTCGGGGTATTTATTCTATGGTTTGGCTGGTTTGGTTTTAATCCGGGCTCAACCCTTGGGGTAGGAAACGGAGATCTAATTGCTCGAGTAGCAATCAATACGAATCTGGCAGCAGCAACCGGTGGGATTTTTGCTATGTTGACTGTTTGGAAGATGTTTGGAAAGCCGGACCTTTCCATGGCCATGAACGGCGCACTGGCAGGCCTTGTTGCGATTACCGCACCATGTGCGTTTGTAGCTCCTTGGGCAGCAATCGTAATCGGTGCAGTAGGCGGTGTGATCGTAGTGCTTGGCGTTATCGTACTCGATAAGCTACATATTGATGATCCTGTGGGTGCGGTTCCGGTTCACGGATTGAATGGCATTTGGGGCACACTTGCTGTCGGATTATTTGGCAAAGAAGCACTGGGTCTTGCCAATAACGGTTTGTTTTACGGCGGTGGATTCACGCAGCTGGGTATTCAGCTATTAGGGGTATCTGCCACAATAGTGTTTATCTTGATTGCAATGGGCATTGTATTTAAGCTGATTAAATCGACCGTTGGTTTACGAGTATCTCGCGAAGAAGAGTTGAGAGGTCTTGATATTGGTGAACATGGAATGGAATCGTATTCGGGATTCCAGATATTTACCACAGAATAAAAAGGAGGTATATCATGAAACTAATAATTGCGATGATTCAACCTCATAAACTACCTGATGTAAAGAAAGCCTTATATTTAAGGAAGGTATATAAGATGACGGTGACCAATGCGGTAGGCTGCGGTCAGCAGAAAGGGTATACCGAGACCTATCGCGGTATTATCCATCAGGTGAATCTATTGAAGAAGGTTCGTCTTGAGATTGCGGTAAATGAGGATTTTGTCGAGCCTACTATTGAAGCGATCACCGAGGGTGCGCGTACGGGCAAGATCGGAGACGGCAAGATCTTTGTGCTCGATTTACCTGAGTGTATACGTATTAGAACCGGTGAGCGTGGCTCAGAGGCTATAGGGTAAAAAAGGTTACCAAAATTAGGTAAAACTTACTTGTATACTTTGAAGGCAAAAAAGCACAAAGTTTGTGCAATTGGAAAAGGCGAAGAAGCCCTTTGAAAGCATAGAGACGCTTTTAAAGGGCTTTTATTTTGGAAAATTAAAAAGGAGGGGAAAATGGCTAAAAAGCTAAACAAAACACAGCAGATCTTGAAAAAGGTTAAGGATAATGATGTTAAGTTTATCCGATTGTGGTTTACTGATGTACTCGGACAGGTGAAAAGTTTTTCAATCACCGATAGCGAATTAAAAGGTGCGTTAGAAAACGGCATGGGGTTTGACGGCTCATCTATTACCGGCTATCAGGATATTGAAGAGTCGGATATGATTGCAATGCCTGACCCGGATACGTTTGCGATCTTACCCTGGAGGCCAAAAGAAAAGGCAGTCGCGCGTATGATTTGCGATGTATTAAACCCTGACAGGACACCGTATGAAGGAGATCCCCGCTATGTGTTAAAACGCGCACTTGCACGCGCACAGAAGATGGGGTTCGATCATTTCTATCTTGGACCTGAGCTTGAATTCTTCTATTTCAAAAAGGATGACGGAACAGAGATCTTGGATAAGGGCGGCTATTTTGATCTTACCACGTTGGATGTTGCAAGTGATCTGAGAAGAGAAACCGTTTTGGCATTGGAGCAGATGGGGATTAAGATTGAATACTCTCATCATGAGGTAGCACCTTCACAGCACGAAGTTGATATGCGCTATACAGATGCCCTTGCAATGGCTGATAGCGTTATTACCTACCGGGTTGTAGTAAAAGAGATCGCCAGTAAGTTTGGCGTGTATGCTACGTTTATGCCAAAACCAATATTCGGCGAGAACGGCTCAGGGATGCATACGCATCAGTCGCTTTTTAAAGGAAGCAAGAATGCATTTTTTGAAGCCAAGTCAAAAGATTATCTATCAGACACCGCACGCAAATATATCGCAGGGCTCTTAAAGCACGCAAAAGAAATCTGTTCTATCTTTGCGCAGACCACTAATTCTTACAAAAGATTAGTGCCTGGATACGAAGCACCTGTATATATTGCCTGGAGCCGAAGAAACAGAAGTGCTTTGGTAAGAGTGCCGCTGTATCATCCAGGACAAGAAAAGGCAACGCGCTGTGAGTTTAGAGCCTGTGATCCAGCGTGTAATCCGTATCTTACCTTTGCGGCAATGCTGCAAGCAGGCTTAGATGGGATTGAAAAAGGATACAAAGTGCCGGCACCTATGGAACAGAACCTGTATCATTTAAGCGATACTGAAAGAAAGAAGAAAGGTATCCAAACACTTCCTGATAGCCTGGGATATGCTATTTCGTTAACAGAAGAGAGTCAGTTAGTGAGAAAGACGCTTGGGGATCATATTTTCCCTCGCTTTGTTGAGCTGAAGAAAAAAGAGTGGGATGATTACCGGATTCAGGTTCCTCAGTACGAATTAGATAAGTATCTTTCGATTTTGTAAAAGAAGAACGGAGCGCCTCTGCATATGCGTGGGCGCTTCGTTTAAAAATTCACGTGCCTAATTTTTAGGCAGGAGTATAATAAGATGCAAGCAGAGTTGATAAAAGAAGATAAGACATGCACCTTAGGTGAGAGTATCAAGGGTCTCGATGATTTTTTTATTAAGAGCAAGCGCAATGAGCTCTATAAGTTTGTTATCGAGATGGTTGAAAAACCTCTTATCGAAAGGGTGCTTGAGCGTACTGATGGCAATCAGCTAAAAGCCGCCAGAATCCTAGGGATTAATCGCAATACCTTGCGAGCAAAGATTAAGAGGTTAGGTATTGACGTAGAGAAGTGGAAGTTTTAATCTGCGGCTAAAAGGCGTAAAAAAAATGAGCTACCATCATTTTCCTCATAGTCAGGGTCTCTATGACCCGCGGTTTGAGCATGATTCCTGCGGCGTTGGATTTGTCTGTAATGTAAAAGGGGATAAATCCAACACGATTGTCCAGCAGGGTTTGAAGGTGCTGCTACGTCTAGCACACCGCGGGGCTGTAGGTGCTGATCCTAAGACCGGTGACGGGGCTGGTCTATTAATTCAGATACCTCATGAATTCTTTGTTAAGGTTGCAGGTGAAGTAAAGATTGAGTTACCACACGTAGGCTCCTATGGTACCGGACTAATTTTTCTACCTCCTGACGAGAAAGAACGGGAGTTTTGCAAAGACGTATTTAAAAAAGTAATCGAGGCGGATGATCAAAGGCTCTTAGGCTGGCGCAAGGTACCGGTTGACAACTCGCATATTGGCGAAACCGCCAAGGCAACTCAGCCGGTGATTGAGCAGATCTTCATTGCCAAGAACGAGGCCTTTAAAGAACAGCTGGCGTTTGAACGCAGGCTTTATGTTATTAGGCGTCAGGTAGAAAACACAATCCGCGCCTCAAATTTAAAACAAAAATCATACTTTTATGTCACCAATATTTCTTCCCGCACCTTTTCTTACAAAGGGCTTGTTATGCCCAATCAACTTGAGGATTTCTTTGTGGATTTGAAAGATACGAGTCTGCAGAGTGCGCTATGTCTTGTGCATTCTCGTTATAGCACCAACACCTTTCCCACCTGGGATTTATCACAGCCGTTTCGGTTTTTAGCGCACAACGGAGAGATTAATACTTTGCGCGGCAACATCAATTGGATGAGCGCAAAAGAAGACCTTTTGTTTAGCCCTTTATTCGGAGAAGATATTGAAAAGATTAAACCAATTGTAGTGCCGGGTGGAAGCGATTCCGCCAGTATTGATAATGCCTTTGAGTTGTTGGTGCTCTCAGGAAGATCTTTGCCACACGTTATGATGATGCTTATTCCTTCAGCCTGGGAACAAAATCATTCCATGGATGAAAAGCATAGGAAGTTTTATCAGTATCACACCTGTCTTATGGAACCTTGGGATGGTCCGGCTGCGATTGCGTTTACTGACGGAACCAGAATCGGTGCGGTACTTGATCGAAACGGCCTTCGTCCTGCCAGGTACGTGGTGACTAAACAGGATTTAGTGGTGATGGCTTCTGAGGTAGGGGTGCTTGATATCAAACCGCAAGACATTATTTCTTCAGGCAGGCTTGAGCCGGGTAAGATGTTCTTTATTGACACTGAAGAAGGTCGCATTGTTGACGATGCAGAGATAAAAAATACTGTCTCCAATCAACAGCCTTATGGCAAGTGGCTTAAAGAAAATTTAGTAGAGATTGAAAAACTCCCACGTCCCACCATAAAAGAGAAGCCATTTGAAGATGTGCTTTCGCAGATGAGGGCGTTTGGCTACACGCGCGAAGATTTAAAAGTGCTCATTAAGCCAATGGCTGAAAGCGGCCAGGAACCTACAGGCTCAATGGGCAATGATACTCCGTACGCGGTATTGTCGAAAAAACCACAACTTTTATACAACTATTTTAGACAGTTATTCGCCCAGGTTACCAATCCTGCAATCGATCCTATCCGTGAAGACTTAGTAATGAGTTTGGAGTGTTATATGGGTTCGCGCAGGAACCTTTTGGATGAGACAGCTCAACATTGCCACAAGGTACGGTTGAAGCAGCCAATTCTAACCAATGAGGAGCTTGCAAAACTAAAACACATCAATGAAAAGGGATTTAAGACTAGAACTATTTCGCTGCTTTTTAGAGCAACTGAGGAAAATGCTTTCTTTGAGGCACTTGACAGGGTGTGCAAAGAAGCCAAGGCAGCAATCCAAGAAGGTTGTTCTTTTGTTGTCTTAAGTGATCGTGGAGTTAATAGAGAATATGCAGCGCTTCCCGCTCTGCTAGCAATAGGTGCGGTGCATCAATATCTGGTAAAAGATACCTCGCGTTCTCAGATTGCGCTTATTTTAGAAAGCGCTGAACCCAGAGAGGTGCATCATTTTGCAGTGCTTTTTGGTTTCGGTGTGGGATGTGTGAATCCTTATCTTGCGTTTGAGGCGCTTGATTATCTAATTAATGAAAAAGAACTCAATATAGATTTTAAAACTGCTCAGAAAAATTATATCAAAGCAATTAACAAAGGTGTGCTGAAGGTTCTCTCGAAAATGGGGATTTCCACCTTGCAGAGTTACCGGGGCGCTCAGATTTTTGAAGCGCTCGGCTTAGGCGAAGAGGTGATTGAAAAGTGCTTTAAGAAAACAATCTCGAGAATTGGAGGAGTAAGTCTTAAAACACTGGCGCAAGAGGCTATGATGCGCCACAAAGAGGCATTTCCGGAAAGAGAACGTATTGCTGCACCATATCTTTCCGCCGGTGGAGTGTATCAATGGAAGCGTGACGGGGAATTTCATCTTTGGAATCCTGAGAGCATCGCAAGTCTTCAGGATGCAACACGGTTTAATAACTACGAGCGCTATAAGCAGTTTGCGCAGTGTATTAATGATCAATCAGCACAGCCCACGACATTAAGAAGCCTTTTAAAGTTTAAGAAAACAAAATCAATTCCAATAGATAAGGTTGAACCAGCTGAAAATATCTTTACCCGTTTTGCAACCGGAGCCATGAGCTTTGGTTCGATTTCACGCGGGGCGCACGAGACTTTAGCAATTGCCATGAATAGAATCGGCGGCAAATCGAATACCGGAGAAGGAGGAGAGGACCCTGCTCGCTTCGTAAAGATGCCTGGTGGTGATTCAGCGCGCAGCGCAATAAAACAAGTTGCCTCTGGCCGTTTTGGCGCGACAACAAATTATCTTGTTAATGCCGATGAATTACAGATTAAGATCGCACAGGGCGCAAAACCGGGTGAAGGCGGACAACTTCCCGGACACAAAGTAAGTGCGATTATTGCGCGTACCCGTTACACTACGCCGGGGGTCACGCTTATTTCACCGCCTCCGCACCACGACATTTATTCAATTGAAGATCTAGCCCAGCTTATTTTTGATTTGAAAAATACCAATCCAAGAGCACGCATAAGCGTTAAGCTTGTATCCGAAATTGGTGTAGGTACCGTTGCCGCAGGTGTTGCTAAGGGCCACGCAGATATGATTTTGATTTCAGGTGGAGACGGCGGAACCGGTGCTTCTCCTCGAAGTTCGATTATGTATGCCGGTCTTCCCTGGGAGCTTGGGTTATCTGAGACACATCAGACGCTTGTATTGAATGATTTAAGAAGCAGGGTACGTCTTCAGACCGATGGACAATTACGTACCGGCAGAGATGTTGCCATTGCTGCTATTTTGGGCGCCGAGGAGTTTGGGTTCTGCACCGCCGCATTAGTTATTAGTGGTTGTATAATGCTAAGACACTGTCATCTCAATAATTGTTCGGTGGGAGTTGCTACTCAAGATGAAATCTTGCAGAAGCGTTTTAAGGGTAGGCCGGAGCATATTGTAAACTTTTTCCATTTTGTTGCACAAGAGCTACGAGAGATTATGGCGCAGCTTGGAGTAACAAAGATAGAAGAGTTAGTTGGAAGAACAGATTTACTTGAAGTAAATAGCGCTATTGTTCCCTGGAAGGCACAAGGCATTGACTATTCTCGAATCTTATACAAGCCGAAAGTCGATAAAAAAATTGGGGTCTATTGTAAGAAGAAGCAGGTTCATGGAATCGAAACAGTATTAGACAAAGAACTAATCGAAAAAGCGCAGGCTGCCATTGTTAAGGCAGAGCCGGTCAAAATTGAAACGGAAATTAATAATGTCAACAGAACTACAGGGGCGATGCTTAGCGGAGAGGTCTGCAAAAGACACGGTGAAAGGGGACTTCCTGAAGATACTATCTATTGTAAATTCACCGGTGTAGCAGGACAAAGCTTTGGTGCGTGGCTGGCAAAAGGCATTACCTTTGAGCTTGTGGGTATGACCAATGATTATGTAGGCAAGGGCATCTCAGGCGGAAAAATTATTATCTATCCGGGAAAAGAAGCAGGCTATATCCCAGAGGAAAATATTATTATTGGTAATACTACCTTTTACGGTGCTATCGCAGGCGAGGCGTATATTCGAGGAATTGCGGGAGAAAGGTTTTGCATTCGTAATTCAGGATTGCATGCGGTGGTTGAGGGCGTAGGCGATCACGGCTGTGAATATATGACTGGAGGACGTGTGGTAGTGTTAGGCAAGACGGGAAGAAATTTTGCCGCGGGGATGTCGGGTGGTATTGCCTATGTGTATGATGTTGATAGTAGCTTTAAAGAGAAGTGTAATATGGGCATGGTTGTGTTAGAGGAGCTTGTCGATGAAGATGAAACTACAATCTATAATCTTCTGTACAACCACTATAACTGTACACAAAGCCCTGTTGCAAAAAAAGTGCTGGATAATATTAAAAAAGAGCTTAAGAAGTTTGTTAAGATTATGCCGATTGAGTACAAGCGTATTTTAGAGGGTGTAAGGCTTGAGAAAAAACTTGATTTAACCGAGGTTTCAGATGGGTGACCCAAAAGGTTTTCTAAAAGTAAAAAGAAAAACCGCTGCCTATAGGGCTGTGTGCGAACGCATTGTGGATTTTAAGGAAGTTAACGTGCCACACAGCGCAGAGCATTCTAAGGAGCAGGCTTCACGCTGCATGGATTGCGGCACACCGTTTTGTCATTGGGGATGTCCGGTTGGAAACTATATTCCGGAATGGAATGATTTTATGGTTTCCGGCCACTGGGAAAAAGCATTTGAGCTTCTTGATGCTACCAATAACATGCCAGAGATTACCGGACGCCTGTGTCCTGCAACCTGTGAGTATGCGTGCGTCTTAGGAATTAATGATGATCCGGTTACTATTCGAGAAAATGAGCTAGCCATTATCGAACACGCATTCAAAAAGGGATTGATTAAAGCTCAGTCACCAACGCAGAGGACCGGTAAAAAAGTTGCCGTGGTGGGCTCTGGCCCTGCAGGTCTTTCGTGTGCAGCGCAGCTTAATCGTGCGGGCCACAACGTAGTAGTATTCGAGAGAGACGATAAGATCGGCGGGATTTTGCGCTATGGTATTCCTGATTTTAAATTAGAAAAAAACATAATCGATCGTCGAATCGCATTGTGGCAAAAGGAGGGAGTTGAGTTTAGAACATCGGTAAATGTCGGTGTTGAGTATTCGGCTAAAAAACTTCTTAAAGATTTTGATGCGGTATGTCTTGCCGGGGGAAGCCGTGTAGCGCGGGATTTAAATATTGAAGGACGAGATCTACAGGGAATCCATTTTGCAATGGATTATTTGATTCAATCGAACAAGAGGGCTTCCGGAGTTTCTATTACGGAATCCCAATCAATCAATGCAAAAGGTAAAAAGGTTGTGGTTATCGGCGGGGGCGATACCGGCTCGGATTGCGTAGGAACTGCACACCGACAGGGCGCTAGTTGTGTGGTTCAGATAGAAGTGTTATCGAAGCCGCCCGAATGCCGCATGGATGATGTTCCCTGGCCGAGGTATCCGATGTTGCTTAAGGCATCTAGTTCTCATGAAGAAGGAGGAGAGCGTAAATGGAGTATTTTAACCAAGCGATTTATCGGTGAAAACGGCAAGGTAAGAAAACTTCATTGCTCGCAGGTTGAATTTGGCCCTGAGAAAGATGCGAAAAATTGTCTATTGATGAAAGAAGTGCCGAACAGTGAATTCGAAATTGAGGCAGATTTGGTCATTGTGGCAATCGGGTTTGTTCATCCTGAACAAAAAGGACTTCTGGAGCAATTAGGCATAGAGTTGGATGCGCGCGGAAATGTAAAAACTGACGAACGTTATATGACCTCGAAAAAACATGTATTCTGCGCAGGTGATATGCGAAGAGGGCAGTCACTTATTGTTTGGGCAATAGCAGAAGGCAGGCGCGCCGCGCACGCAATCGATGAACATCTAATGGGCAATAGCAGTCTACCTACGATGTAAAGCTGGAAAATTGAATTTAGAAATTTCCATTGCAAAGATAAAGGAAATGTATATAATATAATGAAAACAGCGGAAGAAGAAATTGACTACAATGCTACTAAAAGAGGTTGTGACAGCTCGAAGTCGAGCTGTCTTTTCTATTAAGAGGCGATAAATGTCCAAAATGACGATGAATGTAAGCGTGAAAAAAATACCGGAAGACCCGAATATCTTTGAGTTTACGATTGCCACTCCAGTATTGCGGTCTCAATTCCGTCTGCCTAGACCGCAGGTGAATAAGCTAAGAATTCTTATCGAGAAGGCACTTATAAGTAAGTAAAGAAAACACATGGAAAGTAAATTCTTGCCACAAAAAGGAATTATTCTAACGGTAGCCACAATTATTATTGCGGTTTTGGGGGCTCGTTCTGGTTTAAATTTCAGTCAAGATGTAGCTCTCGTGGCATTCTCGCTTTCAATTTTGGGTACACTTCTTTTCTGGCAATTCCGCTTGAGTTTTGCATTCTTGGGCGCAAGCCTTGTGTTGTTGACTCACGTAACTAATCTAGAGAATTTCATCCGATACTCGTCCATGGAGATAATCCTGTTTTTAATAGGGATGATGATCATCGTTGGTTTCCTAAAAGAAATTGGGGTATTTTCTTGGCTTCTGCAGCGCGCATTGGTTATGAAGGAGATTAGCGCGAAGAAATTTATGGTCTCGCTTGTGTTTTCATCGGCACTCTTAGCCTGTGTTATTGACGAGGTTTCTTCAATTCTTATTGTTATCATGATAATATTTGAATTTTGTGACTACTTTGAGATTAATCCGGTGCCCTATGTTCTTGCGGCGGTATTAGCTACCAATATCGGTTCGGCGGGTACGGTTATCGGTAATCCGATTGGTTTAATGATTGCGGCAAAAGCAGGTCTTACCTTTGAAGATTTTATCAAGTATTCATTTCCGCTTATGTTCTTCTCGCTGTTTATCCTGACGGGTCTACTTATCGTAATGTTTAGAGAACATCTTAAAGAGCTCGATGAGAAGATTAAGGAGTTCGGTCCTAATGAGTTTCTGGTGCGTCTGTTGTCAGTGCCGCCTGAAAAAAATGTGAGAATCGGATTTGTAATCTTTGGCTTTACCCTGGGATTGATTGCGCTGCATCATCGTATTGAACTTTGGTTGGGGCTTGAGACAAATACTATGCTTCTTATTGCGCCCATGCTTTCTTCTGCGGTGATCATGGTTTGGAGGAGGCACAAAGCGAGAGACTACATAGAAAAGGATGTTGAGTGGTGGACGCTGTTGTTCTTTATGTTTCTATTTGCGCAGGCAGGAGTTTTGGCTGAGCAGGGTGTCACAGAGATTCTGGCCCAAAAAATATTGGTGATGGTCTCGCATAGTAGAAATCTTCTTATTACCACGATCTTGTTTGGCGGTGCGTTGGTATCAAGTGCCTTGGATAACGTAGTAGTTGTGGTTGGGTTCATCCCGATATTACAGAGCTTAGAAAAGATGCTTCATGCAAATGGTGCGTTGTGGTGGGCGCTTCTTTTTGCCGCATGCTTTGGCGGAAATATCACGGTTATTGGTTCTACGGCAAATTTTATTGCTTTAGGAACATTGGAGCGACACAAGAAAGTCTCAATAAGTTTTTGGTACTGGTTAAAAATAGGAATAGTGGTAGGGTTTTTCACTCTAATTTTTGTATGGGCAGCACTATTGTTGTTGCCGCATTACCGATAGAAAGTTCCTCCCTATAGTAGAATATGAAGTTAAAAGCAAAGATCGCACTCGAAGACGGCACAATTTTTGAAGGTTTTTCTTTTGGCGCAAGCACAGAAACCGAAGGCGAAGTCGTCTTCAACACCAGTCTCACCGGGTATCAGGAAATCCTTACCGATCCTTCCTACAAAGGTCAAATCGTTACCATGACCTATCCGTTAATCGGCAATTACGGTATTAATCCTGATGACGTTGAATCGCATAAGCCATTTGTGGAAGGGTTTGTGGTCAGAGAAAATTCTGCCATAGTAAGTAATTGGAGGGCACAGAAGAGCCTGGATGAATATCTCAAAGAACATAACATTGTAGGGATTACTGGCGTTGATACCCGTGCCCTCGCCCGTCATATAAGGCTTGAAGGCGCGATGAAAGCAGTGATCTCTTCGAAAGATTTAAATGATGAGAGCTTGGTAAAGAAAGCGCGCCTCTCGCAGGGATTAGTCGGCAGAGATTGCGTGAAAGACGTTGCCTGCAAGCAGAGTTTTATCTGGAACGAATCAATAAGCGCAAGCGCTAAAAAAAGTAAAAAACACAGAGTAGTTGTGCTCGATTGTGGAGTAAAATTCAATATCTTACGGCATTTGGTTGAAAATAATTGCGAGGTCGTTGTAATGCCTGCCAGTTCAAAAGCGGGGCTTATCGCAAGCCAAAAACCAGACGGAATACTACTTTCAAACGGTCCGGGAGATCCTGAAGGCGTTCCCTACGTCGTAGATACGGTAAAGCAGCTCATTGGTAAGCTTCCCATATTTGGCATTTGCCTGGGTCAACAAATACTCGGACTCGCTCTGGGAGGGAAGACCTATAAACTTAAATTCGGCCACCACGGCGGAAATCAGCCGGTAAAGGATTTAAAAACCGGCAAGATTGATATCACTGTTCAAAACCACGGGTTCTGCGTGGATATAGATTCATTGAATAAGGATGATATAGAAATTACCCACATGAATCTCAATGATAATACTCTTGAAGGAATGCGACACAAGAAGCTACCAATCGCATCAGTACAATTTCATCCCGAGGCTGGCCCCGGTCCTCATGATGCCAACTATTTATTTGGGACGTTTGTAAAGATGATAAAAGAATTTAAGCGATAACCATGCCTAAGCGGACAGATATTCATAAGATACTTATTATCGGTTCAGGCCCAATTATTATTAGTCAAGCCTGTGAGTTTGATTATTCCGGAACGCAAGCCTGTAAGGCATTAAGGGAAGAGGGGTATGAGGTAATTCTTGTTAACTCTAATCCTGCAACGATTATGACCGACCCAGAAATAGCTGATGCTACTTACATCGAACCGATAACGCCCGAGACGGTTGAAAAAATAATCGAAAAAGAGCGTCCTGATGCGTTACTTCCTACCCTCGGCGGCCAGACAGGTCTTAATACCGCAATAAAAGTTTTTGAGCGGGGCACATTAGAGAAATACAACGTGAAGATGATCGGTGCGGATTATCATGTCATTAAAAAAGCAGAAAACCGAGAACATTTCAAGAAGGCAATGCAAAAGATCGGACTTGATTTACCCAAGAGCGCGCTTGCCCATACTATGGAAGAGGCCCGCGCAGCGCTTACTACAATTGGGCTACCGGTGATTATCCGACCCAGTTTTACCTTAGGTGGTACTGGAGGAGGCATTACTACTACCAAAGAAGAGTTTGAAAACATCGCGGCATTGGGTTTAAAAAACAGCATGACGAGCGAAATCCTTATCGAGGAATCGGTTTTGGGCTGGAAAGAGTATGAGCTCGAAGTGATGCGTGATAAAAAAGATAATGTTGTGATTGTCTGTTCGATTGAGAATTTTGATCCTATGGGAATCCATACGGGAGATTCTATTACCGTTGCCCCTGCGCAAACATTGACTGATAGAGAATATCAGAAGATGAGAGACGCTTCTCTTGCGATAATCCGTGAAATCGGAGTTGAGACGGGCGGTTCGAATATTCAATTTGCAGTCGATCCCAAAGACGGACGGATGGTGGTAATTGAGATGAATCCTCGCGTCTCCAGAAGTTCAGCGTTAGCAAGTAAGGCAACCGGATTTCCCATAGCGAAATTTGCAGCCAAGCTTGCCGTAGGCTATACGCTTGATGAGATTCAAAACGATATTACAAAAGAAACACCAGCTTCGTTTGAGCCGACAATAGACTATTGCGTGGTAAAGATTCCGCGGTTTACGTTTGAGAAGTTTCCCGAGGCAAAGGATGTCTTGGGAATTTCAATGAAATCCGTAGGCGAGACTATGGCAATCGGCAGGACCTTTAAAGAGGCGCTCCAGAAAGGATTACGCGGTTTAGAGATTGGCCATAGCGGATTAGATAATAAGCTAGAGTTTAATCAGATTTCTTATGAAAAGATGCGGCTTCGGTTGCAAGAGCCGAATGCATCGCGCATTTTTTATGTGAAATATGCCCTACAGAAAGGATACAGCGTTGAGGACATTATAGAGTTGAGCTCAATAGATCCTTGGTTTGTTGATAATATCCGTCAGATTGTAGAGTTTGAAAATCAACTAACTGCGGAATTCAACCGAAGCAAAGCATTAAGTCCGCAATCATTAAAAGAAGCGAAGCAATACGGTTTTAGCGACAGGCAGTTGGCAGCGATTATGAATTCTGATGAGGTAACAGTGCGCGCCTTACGAAAAAAACAGGGGATAGAAGCAACCTATAAATTAGTTGATACCTGTGCCGCAGAATTCGAGGCGTACACTCCATATTACTATTCTACTTATGAAACTGAGAATGAAACTCGCCCCTCCAAGAAAAAGAAGATTATGATTTTAGGAGGTGGTCCGAATCGCATTGGGCAAGGAATAGAATTTGATTATTGTTGTTGCCATGCCTCATTTGCTCTAAAAGAGCTCGGATATGAAACTATTATGGTTAATTCAAACCCTGAGACAGTATCGACTGATTATGATACATCAGATAAATTGTATTTTGAGCCGCTTACCTTTGAAGATGTAATGAATATAATCGATAAGGAGAAGCCCGACGGGGTGATCGTACAGTTTGGCGGACAGACCCCGCTTAATTTAGCGAAACAACTCGAAGAGGCCGGAGCACCTATTATTGGAACGAGCGTTGCCTCAATCGACAGGGCAGAGGATAGAGATAAATTTGCACGCGTGGTGAAAAAATTAAGGATTAACCAGCCTGCAAACGGGTCTGCTACATCTGCAAAGGAAGCAAAAAGGATTGCCAAGAGAATCGGGTATCCTGTATTGGTGCGGCCTTCGTATGTTTTAGGCGGTAGGGCGATGAGGATTGTGTATGATGAGGCAGCTCTGCAAGAGTTTATTGCTTACGCACAGGAAGCCTCTGAAGAACATCCGATTCTCATTGATAAGTTCTTGGAAGATGCGGTAGAGGTTGACGTTGATGCCCTCTCTGACGGGAGAGCAACTATTATCGGTGGCATCATGGAACACATTGAAGGTGCAGGGATTCATTCGGGAGATTCTGCCTGCGTATTGCCACCGCATACCTTAAGCGACGAGATTATCGCGACGATTAAAAAATATACGCTTGCGTTATCCAGAGAATTGCGTGTGAAGGGTTTAATAAATATTCAATTTGCTGTTAAGGGGGATGCGGTCTACGTATTGGAGGTAAATCCTCGGGCATCAAGAACAGTGCCGTTTGTCAGTAAGGCGACCAACGTTGCCTTAGCAAAGCTGGCCGCAAAAGCGATGGTCGGTAAGCGGCTTAAAGAACTCGGAATGACAAAAGAGAAAAGCGTAGCTCACTTTTCAGTGAAAGAGTCGGTCTTGCCGTTCTCGCGGTTCTCAGGCGTAGATATCATTCTCGGCCCTGAGATGAAATCAACCGGAGAAGTAATGGGAGTGGATGCATCATTCGGAGTCGCTTTTTATAAATCACAAATTGCCGCTGGTCAGGCATTGCCGAGCAAGGGCACGGTATTTATAAGTGTTAAGAACGATGATAAAAGAGATATAGTGTTTATTGCCAAAAAATTACAGGATTTAGGATTTGATATCGTTGCCACCAAAGGTACAGCAAAGGTGTTTCAGTCGAATAATATCGATTGTAAGGTGGTAGGAAAAATCGGAGAGGGGGAAAACAGTGTATTAGATTTAATTAGAAAAGATGAGATCCAGCTTATTATCAATACGCCTTCGGGTAAGCGGGGTCAATCTGATATGAGGCCGATACGCAGCCTCGCAGTATTACATGCTATCCCGAGCATTACTACTATTCAAGGTGCACAGGCAGCGGTAAACGGTATCGAATCAGTAGCAAAAGCAGATTTTGTCGTTAAGTCGATTCAGGAATATTCTAAAACAGTGTTGCTATAAGCATATCTTAGAAAACCTAAAGGAGAACGTATGGCAAGGAGAACAGACATTCACAAAGTTTTGATCATTGGCTCCGGGCCGATTATTATCGGACAGGCATGCGAATTTGATTATTCCGGAACGCAGGCCTGCAGGGCATTGAAAGAAGAAGGGTATGAAGTAATCCTGGTTAATTCGAATCCTGCTACGATTATGACTGATCCTGGGACGGCAGATAAAACATATATTGAGCCTCTTACGGTCGAAAGCATAGAGAGGATTATTAAGAAAGAGAAGCCAGATGGGCTTTTACCCAATTTAGGGGGCCAGACCGGACTTAATCTTGCCTCAGCTCTTCATAAAGCGGGGATATTAAAAAAATACGGTGTAGAGATTATCGGTGTAAAGGCAGATGCCATTGAGCGCGGAGAAGACCGTATTGCATTTAAAGCGGCAATGAATAAATTAGGTATTTCTATGGCGCGCTCTGCGCCGTCGCATTCTGTTGAAGAGGCAGAAAAGATTGCGGAGGAGCTTGGTTACCCGGTAGTGTTGCGTCCTGCATATACTTTAGGAGGAACCGGAGGCGGGATGGCCTATAATGTTGAAGAACTGCGGGTAATCGTCACGCGAGGACTTGCAGCCAGCATCGTTCATCAGGTATTGGTGGAAGAATCTGTTTTTGGTTGGGAAGAGTTGGAGCTTGAGGTTGTGCGGGACGACAAGGATCAAAAAATTACTGTCTGTTTTATTGAGAATATCGATGCGATGGGTGTGCATACCGGGGATAGTTTTTGCTCAGCGCCTATGCTGACCGTTCCTGAGCCGCTGCAGAAACGCATGCAAGAGCTTTCTTATAAAATTGTAGATGCAATTGGAGTGGTTGGTGGGACCAATATCCAGTTTGCCCACAACCTCAAAGACGATAGATTGGTAGTCATAGAGATTAACCCGAGGACATCGCGGTCATCCGCGCTTGCTTCAAAGGCAACGGGTTTTCCTATTGCTCGGATTTCTACGAAACTCGCCGCCGGAAAAACCATGGATGAAATTCCTTATTGGAGAAAAGGAACGCTCGAGAAGTACGAACCGTGGGGCGATTATGTGGTGATTAAATTCGCGCGCTGGGCGTTTGAGAAGTTTACTGAAGCAAAGGATGTTCTTGGTACGCAAATGCAGGCCGTAGGCGAAGTGATGAGCATCGGTAAAACATACAAAGAGGCTTTCCAAAAAGCAATTCGTTCTCTGGAGATAAAACGTTACGGTTTGGGTGGCGCAAAAGATTTTAAAGAACTCTCACTCGAAGAGTTGAAGCAGAGATTAGCGCATCCTTCGAGCGAGCGCATCTTTTTAATGTATGAAGCCCTGCGTAAAGGCATGGAGGTAGAAGAGCTCTATCAAATGACCTTTATCGGCCGATGGTTTATTACGCAGATGAAAGAGTTGGTTGAATACGAGGAAGAGCTATGCACCTACTCGTGGGATGAATTGCCTGATGAGAAATTGGCTAAGGCAAAAGAATGGGGTTTTTCAGATCGGTACTTATCGGGATTGTTTAACGTGAAAGAAAAAGAGGTGCGAGAGAGAAGAATAAAAATTGGCAAATACGGTAGGTTTAATGTGGTACCGGTGAGCGGCGTGGAAAACGCGGCATACTATTATTCGACCTATATCGGCGAGGATGAAGTTAAGGTTTCACCCAATAAGAAAATTATGATTTTAGGCGGCGGGCCAAATCGAATCGGCCAGGGAATTGAGTTTGATTATACCTGTGTACATGCGGCATTTGCGCTGCGCGACGAAGGGTTTGAATCAATAATGGTCAACTGTAATCCTGAGACCGTCTCAACCGATTATGATACTTCAAACAAATTATATTTTGAACCATTGACCGTAGAAGATGTTTTGACCATCTACGAAAAAGAAAAACCCGAAGGCGTTATTGTTCAGTTTGGCGGACAGACACCGCTCAATATCGCTCAAGAATTAAAAGACAACGGTGTTAAGATTCTAGGTACGAGTCCGGAGAGTATTCATCTAGCAGAAGACAGAGAGCGTTTTCGGGAAAAGATGATCGCCTTAGGTATCCCTCAGCCAGAGAGCGGAACTGCCCGTTCTTTGGACGAGGCGTTTTCAATTGCAGCCAAGATTGGTTTTCCTTTGATGGTGCGGCCTTCGTATGTTTTAGGTGGAAGAGGTATGAAGGTAGTCTATGATGAGGCCTCGCTTATGCAATATGCAATAGAGGCTATCGGGGTTAGTCCCGAGCACCCTATGCTTATCGATCGGTTTCTTGAACAGGCAACCGAAGCAGAGGTCGATGCACTTTCTGATGGAAAAGATACTTTTGTTGCAGCGGTTATGGAACATATTGAATTAGCTGGTATTCATTCAGGAGATTCTGCCTGTGCGATTCCCACTCGAACTATTAAGAAAAAACACTTAAAGACTATTGAAGAATATTCTGCCAAGATTGCTAAGGAGCTTAAGGTGGTAGGATTGATGAATATTCAATATGCTATTTGTGACGATAAGGTATATATCCTTGAAGCTAATCCCCGTGCATCTCGAACGGTTCCGTTAGTTTCTAAAGTTGCAGGCATTCCGGTTGCCCACATTGCTACCCAAATGATGCTTGGTAAGAAGATCAAAGATTTTCCTGAGCTTAAGAAACGTGAACTTTCTCACATAGGGGTTAAAGAAGCGGTATTTCCCTTTAATATGTTTCCGGATGTAGATCCGGTATTAGGCCCTGAGATGAGGGCAACTGGTGAAGTGATGGGTATTGCGGATTCATTCGGAATGGCTTTTTACAAAGCAGAAGAAGCAGCGGGTCTGCGGCTTCCTACTGAAGGAAGTGTTCTGTTAACGGTCAGCAGTGTTGATAAGACACAGTTGCTTCCTATTGCGAAAAAACTTGAAAAGTTAGGATTCTCCCTGCTGGCTACAGAAGGGACGAGTAAATTTCTAACCGAACAAAAGATAAAAAATACTTTAATTAAGAAAATGCATGAAGGTAGGCCAAACATCGTTGATGCGATTAAGAATAAAGAGATTCATATGATTATCAATACCCCCGTCGGCAAGAGCAGTAAATTCGATGACAGCTATATACGCAGATCTGCAATACAGTATAAGATTCCCTATATTACTACACTTGCTGCAGCCGAGGCGAGCGTTGAGGGGATTGAGGCAGCAAAGAAAAGTGTAGAGGAGCCTAAATCACTTCAGGAGTACTGCACTTAAAAAAGAATAGTGCAGGCATGCGAGGTATAATTATGACTAAGATTAAAGGTTTTGATAATGAAAAATACTTGAAAGAACAAACTGCGGCAATTTTACAACGCGTGGAGAAGTTTGATGATAAATTATATCTTGAGTTTGGTGGCAAGCTGCTTTTCGATTATCATGCATCACGCGTGTTACCGGGGTTTGATCCGAATGTGAAGATGCGTCTTTTGCAGAAACTCAAAGACCGCGCAGACATTATTTTGTGTATTTATGCCGGTGACATCGAACGCAGAAAGGTGCGCGCTGATTTTGGTATTACTTACGATGTTGATGCGCTCAAGCTCATTGATGATTTAAGCGACTGGGATTTAAAAATCCGAGCAGTAGTGATTACACGCTATGATGATCAGCCCGCAGCTAAAATATTCAAAAATAAACTGGAGCGCCGGCGGATAAAAGTGTATACCCATAAATTTACCAAAGGGTATCCTACGGATATCGATACGATTGTCAGCGATGAAGGCTACGGCGCAAATGCCTATATTGAGACCAAAAAACCATTGGTTGTGGTAACCGCACCCGGTCCGGGCAGTGGTAAATTAGCCACCTGTTTATCGCAGCTGTATCATGATTATAGGCAAGGAAAAAAATCTGGGTATGCGAAATTCGAAACTTTTCCGATTTGGAGTATTCCTTTAAAACATCCGGTGAACGTTGCCTATGAGGCAGCGACTGCAGATTTAAGAGATTTTAATTTAGTTGATCCGTTTCATTTAGAAAAATACGGCGAGACCTCGATTAACTATAATCGTGATGTAGAAGTATTTCCTGTATTAAAAAGGATCCTGGAGAAAATTACCGGTGCCGAATCCGTGTATCAATCTCCTACCGATATGGGGGTTAATCGAGCAGGGTTTGGTATTGTTGATGACGATACCGTAAAAGCTGCGGCAAAACAGGAAATCATCCGTAGGTTTTTTAGATACAGCTGCGAATATGCACTTGGATTTGTTGATCAAGAAACCGTCGATAGAGCAAAGCTTATTATGGAGCAGCTTTCTCTTGAGTCAAAAGACAGAGTAGTGGTTGAGCCGGCACGCAAGGCAGCACGCGAAGCTGAGAAAAAGGGAAAAGGTAATAAGGGAATTTTTTGCGGAGCAGCGATTGAGCTTCGCGACGGTTCGATTATTATGGGAAAAAATTCTACGCTAATGCATGCAACCGCAAGTTTAGTACTAAACTCAATTAAGAAACTTGCGAATATTCCTGATAAGATTCATCTACTGTCACCCAGCATCATAAAATCAATAGGAAATCTAAAGAAGAATACGCTTAAGGGTAAAACCGTAAGTTTAGATTTAGAAGAGGCGTTGATCGCCTTAAGTATTAGTGCTGCCACAAATTCTACATCGCAACTGGCAATGGAGAAATTACAAGAACTCCAAGGATGTGAAGTTCATATCACCCATATGCCTACCCCCGGCGACGAGGCCGGGCTACGTAAGCTCGGGGTCAATCTTACCAGCGACCCGAATTTCTCCAGCGCGAATCTCTTTGTGGCCTAACAATGTAAAACCTTGGAGAGAAAAAAATGGCAAAATATATTTTTGTTACTGGCGGAGTTGTTTCTAGTTTAGGCAAAGGCATTACTGCAGCCTCTATCGGTACCCTTTTGGAATCGAGAGGGTTAAAGGTTACGCTTATTAAGTGTGATCCCTATATTAATGTCGATCCCGGAACCATGAATCCGTTTCAGCACGGAGAAGTATACGTTACCGATGATGGCGCCGAGACCGATTTAGACCTTGGTCACTATGAGCGGTTTACTAGTACCCGGACCTCGCAAGACAATAATCTTACCACGGGTAAAATCTACCATTCCGTCATATCCAAAGAGAGAAAAGGCGACTATTTAGGTAAGACCGTTCAGATTATTCCGCACATCACCGATGAAATCAAAGAGGGGATAAAAAAGGTTACCTATGGCAAGAAGATTGACGTAGTCATTGTAGAAATTGGCGGGACCGTTGGCGATATTGAAAGTTTGCCTTTTTTGGAAGCCATCAGACAACTTAAGCTTGAACTGGGAAGAGAATATGCGGTTAATGTGCACGTCACACTTGTTCCCTATATAAAGTCTGCTCAAGAGATTAAAACTAAGCCCACACAACATAGTGTACAGATGTTGCGGCAGATTGGCATTATGCCTGATATTATTGTCTGTAGAGCGGATAGGCCGCTGAGCAAGAGTGCGAAGGAGAAGATTGCACTTTTCTGCAATGTAGACCGCGAAGCGGTAATCCCTGCGGTCGATTCCAAAACCATCTATGCGGTTCCCGTGGGGCTGCAACAGGAAGGACTCGATAAGCTTCTGATACGGTTGCTTCATTTGAGATGTGATGATAAAGATTTATCTGAGTGGGAAGAAAAAGTGGTCAGGCGTATTATTTCTCCATCAAAAACAGTTCAGATCGCAGTGGTTGGTAAATATATCACGTTACAAGATTCGTACAAGTCCATTTATGAAGCATTGCTCCATGGCGGCATTGCCAATGATGCTGAAGTGGTAATAAGGCGCGTGGATTCGGAAGATATCGAAAAAAATAGAGTTGAAGAGTATTTGCGCGATGTAGATGGGGTGCTTGTTCCTGGTGGATTCGGTACCAGGGGAATTGAAGGAAAGATCGAGGCAATAAATTTCGCACGGGTTAAAAATATTCCATTTTTTGGAATTTGCTTAGGCATGCAATGTGCGGTGATTGAGTTTGCGCGCAATGTAGGCAACCTTAAAAAAGCCAATTCTACGGAGTTTAGGAAAAAGACGCCGCATCCGGTCATCAGCCTGCTTGAAGAGCAGAAAAAGGTAAAGCACATGGGTGCGACCATGCGCCTTGGCGCATATCCCTGCAAATTAAAAAAGGCAACCAGCGCCTACCGAGCCTATAAGAAAGCTATAGTTCATGAACGCCACCGCCACCGCTATGAGTTTAATAATAAATACAAATCAAAATTTGAAAAACAAGGAATGGTAATTGCTGGTGTTTATCCAAAAGGCAATTTGGTTGAAATAATTGAGCTTAAAAATCATCCGTGGTTTGTTGCCTGTCAGTTCCATCCCGAGTTTAAATCAAAACCTAATAGGGCACATCCGTTATTTGGAGAATTTATCCGCGCAAGCCTCGAGAGAAAAGAGAAAAAGCTAGAACGATAGCAGCCTATCTTAAATTCCTTTTATCGAACATCTTTTTCTGATAAGATATAATCCTATGTTTAAATCACTGGTGCAAAAACTTCTATCTTTACGAAAAAAAGAGGTCGTCAACGGCCCAATCTTGCCTACTATTATTCATTTAGCTCTTCCGTTGATGGTCAGCGCTGCACTGCATACCACTCAGAGTTTGGTTGATATGTTTTGGGTCGGTCGGCTAGGTTCAGCTTCTATCGCAGCCGTCGGAATAAGCGGTTCTATCATAATGGTGTTGGTGACGCTGATCTTCGGTGTTTCATCGGGAACTGTTTCTTTAGTGTCGCAAAATATCGGTGCAAAGCAGCAAGAAGCCGCAAGTCAGGTAGCCATGCATTCTTTGCTTTTAGCGATTTTGGGCTCTGCAATTGTAGCGGTAGTTGGCTTTATCTTTGCTGAAGATCTTCTTAGGCTTTTAGGTGCGAGCAATGAAGTAATATCTGTTGGCACCAACTATCTACGGATTATCTTAACCGGCGGCGTAGTAATGTTTGTATTGTTTCTCTCAAACTCCATACTGCTAGGTTCCGGTGATATGATTATTCCTATGATAGTGATGATTGTAGCTAATATCCTTAATATAATCCTTGATCCCTTGTTTATTTTTGGCATAGGTTTTCCTAAGATGGGTACCTCCGGAGCAGCGTTGGCATCGGTACTTTCTCAGCTTATTTCATGCGGTGTGGTCATGTATGTATTGGTTAAAGGCTATTCGCATGTCAAAATTCGATTTTCCGAATTTCGTTTTCAGCCGAAGATCTTTATCGATACGCTTAAGATTGGAGTCCCAAGTTCTTTGCAGATGTTTTTTAGAAGTACGATGATGATTGTGATTATGGCAATCGTGGGAGGTTTTGGCACGTATGCCCTGGCTGCTTATAGCATAGGATTGAGAGTGCAGATGGTAATTCTTATGCCTCTGTTTGCCTTAGGCTCTACCGCAGCGACACTGGTAGGCCAAAATATTGGTGCGAAACAACTTGATAAGGCCAAACGTAGCGCATTAACAGCAGTAGGGATTGGATTAATCATGATGGTTGTCTTGGGGGTACTGTTTTATATTTTTGCAGAAAACATCTTGCGCTTTTTTGATAGTACTCCCGAAGTGATTGCAATAGGGAAGACGTTCTTTCGCATTACGGTATTGTTTTACTGTTTTATTGCATTCGGTGTTGTATTAAACCGTGCACTCGTAGGTGCAGGCGATACGCTCGTTCCTATGATAATTACGTTTGTTTCGTTGTGGGTCATCCAAATACCGCTTGCGTTCTTTTTATCAAAGTATACCAGCCTTGGTCTTCTGGGTGTGTGGTGGGCAATCGCAGTATCGTATTTAGCTAATGGCGGGGGGATCTTGCTGTGGTTTTTAACCGGCCATTGGAAGAAAAAGCATCTTAAGGACGGCGCGTGTAGCTCATTGTGTGATATGGAAAAATGATTATTAATGTAAAGGTTGTTGCTGGTGCGAAAAAGGAAATGGTTAAACAAGAAACAGCTGTTGTGAAAGTTTATGTGCGCGCACCCGCAGTTGAAGGAAAAGCAAACAAGGCACTCATAAAGTTGCTCGCCAATCATTTTAGCGTTCGAAAAAACTCTGTCTCTATTTTAAGAGGAGAGAGATTCCGCCTTAAAGTTATCTCAATAGACACTTCGTAATTTTTTTATGATCACCCCTTGACAAGCTTATTAGGACGTTGTATACTATTATTAGCATATGCCAATAACTAGCAAAGGAGCGAGTTATGTCAAGACCCTGTCGATGTAGAAGAGTGCGTCATGAACCTGATGCACACTATTTTAAACCTCGAGGTATTCCTATTGATATGTTGGGCGAAGTGAATTTAACCATGGATGAACTCGAGGCAGTACGACTTGCTGATTTAAAAGGCATGTATCAGGAAGAGGCGGCTAAGAAGATGAGCGTCTCGAGGCAGACATTCGGCAATATTGTTACATCTGCCCACAAAAAAATAGCGGATTCTTTAGTTAATTCAAAGGCGTTGAAAATTGAAGGAGGTGTAGTTAAAATGGTCGAGAAACATTTTGTCTGTCATGATTGTAAGCATGAATGGAGTCAGCCCTATGGTTCTGGTAGGCCGGAAGAGTGTCCGAAGTGTAAGACTCAGAATATCCACAGGGCTCCTCATGATAAAGGGTGGGCCCGAGCAGGCCACGGCGGCGGCGCTGGACACGGCAGGGGTAAATGTTGGAGAGGGGGTAGGTCGTGAAAGCATGCATACCAGTTACACTGGATCAAGGTTTAGATTCGTTACTCAGTGAGCACTTTGGCAGTGCACCCTATTTGCTCAATGTGGATATCGAAAAAAATACCTGTGAAGCAATCGAAAATACCAATATACATCATGAACACGGAACCTGTAATCCTGCGAAATTCCTTCGCGATAAGCAAATCGACATTGTACTTTGCGTCGGGTTAGGCGTGCGGGCATTGAACGTATTGCAATCCGCCGGTATCACCGTATACAAAGTAGACGATGCAAAAACCGTGCGTGATGCGCTCACAGAATTCAAAGCAGGTTCCCTAGAAGAAATTTCCGTTCAGACTGCCTGCAGAGAACACCGCTGTCATTAAATTGTTAAATTTATTGACAAACCAACCTTAATGATTTAAAGTCAGAGCAAAAGGTTGTCCTGCCTATTAAGGGGAATTATGACAAACGAATTGTTAGTTTTAACAGGCACTGCTGTGACTATTGGCTTTTTGCATACTTTATTCGGACCCGATCATTATTTGCCGTTTATCGTAATGTCAAAGGCTCGGGGCTGGAGCATGTTTAAAACCAGCGTTATTACTTTACTGTGTGGTTTTGGTCATGTGTTGAGTTCGGTCGTGCTTGGATTTGCAGGTATCGCTTTGGGAGTAGCTGTTTTTAGGTTGGAAGCTATTGAGTCTTTTCGCGGGGATATCGCCGGATGGCTATTGCTTGGTTTTGGATTTATGTATTTTATTTGGGGGCTTCGTCGAGCAATTCGCAATAAGCCGCACAGTCATGCTCACCATCATCACGACGGCGATGATCATGAACATCTTCATGAACATTTCAGTGAGCACGTACATCCTCATGGGGTGAAGGAAAAAACAAACATTACGCCTTGGATCCTCTTTACCATTTTTGTATTTGGTCCTTGCGAGCCCCTTATTCCTCTTTTAATGTATCCTGCGGCAAAAGGCAACATGCTTTCAGTTGCGATGGTGGCTACGGTATTTTGCGTCACTACTATTGCAACCATGCTAGGGATGGTTATGGTTTTTTCTTTTGGGTTGGCAAAGTTACCACTCGCCCGATTGGAGAGATATTCCCATGCGCTTGCGGGGCTGGTTATTTTTCTCTGCGGCGGAGCAATTAAGTTTTTGGGATTGTAGCTGTAGCATTCACTTCAAAAAGTCCTCTCCTTGTTAGACATCCTTATATATTTCTGGTATAATACTTTTCAAATTTGTTGAAAGTAATATCAAACACTATGAAAAAATATATTACGATTAGCGCGCTCATTTTTATTCTCTGTGCTGGCGGGTTTCTATTGTTTCTGCCGCAGGTATACGTTGTGCCGATACTTACCTACCACCATGTTAATGACACGAGTTTTCCCGACTGTCCTACCGTGACGCCAGAGACGCTGGAGTGGCAGATGGCCTTTCTTAAGAAGCGCGGATATAATGTGATTTCGTTAGATGAATTGGTTGAGGGAATTCGCTCTGAGAGAGAATTTCCGCGCAATACCGTAGTACTTACTTTCGACGATGGCTATGTTGATAACTACACCAAAGCGTTTCCTATATTAAAGAAGTATGATTTTCCTGCACTGATGTTTATCGGCGCAGAAACTATCGATGGAGGGTTTATGTCTCTTGAGCAGATTGTAGAGATGATTGATAGTGGTATTGATTTTGGTTCTCACGGAGTGAGGCAGCTGTATTTACCCGATGAAGATATTGAGACAATGCGAAAAGAAATCTTCGAAAGTAAACGCATGCTTGAGGAAAAACTGGGAATCGAGATTCGGCATTTCTGCTACCCGATAGGTGGTTATACTTCTCGGGCAAAAGCATTGGTACATGCAGCCGGCTACAAGAGCGCCTACACGACAAATAGAGGGCCTAACCGTTTCAACTGGGATGTCTACAGTCTTCAGAGGATCAAGCCCGATGATAATGATACTGCAATTACTTTTTGGATGAAACTTTCCGGATATTATAATTTATTCAGGAGTGAACGTAAACCGCACTAACATTCTATACGAGGCCCGCAATAATCTGCGCCGCACGTTGACTTGCCCCGGGTTTTCCCAGCGAATCTTGCAGCGAATCCAATTCTTTTTTTATCGTCTTAATTCCATGCTTATCAGAAATAAGACGCATCGCTTCATCGGCAATATTTTCTGCGGTTGCCTGATATTGAATTAATTCAGGCATGAGCTTTTTTTGCGCGACCACATTCACCAAACCAATGTAGGGAAGCTTAATTATTGATTTGGCAATGAGCCAGGTAAGAAATGAGACTTTATAGACAACAATGAGGGGCTTTTTTAAAATTGCAGTTTCCAGTGTTGCGGTTCCTGAAGCGCTGATGACGATGTCAGAGGCATTAATGCCGTTGTAGGTATCATCACGAATAATCCTTAGAGGGAGGTTGTAGCCAGAAGTATGTATTTTAACCAGTTCATCAGGTAGAGTGGGAGATTGTAAGACAATAAACTGCGCATTCTTCATTTTTTGAGAAATGATACTTGCTGCCTTAAGCATTGCTGGCAACAGGGCCTTAATTTCTCGCTGACGAGAACCAGGCAGGAGTCCGATAGTGATGTTCTTTTCGGAAAGCCCGGCCCTCTTTAAGAATTGCTCTTTTTCAGTGGTAACTTTTATGCTTTCCATAAGAGGATGTCCTACAAACGAAACATTTATTCCGTGCTGTTGATAGAGCTCCTCTTCGAATTTAAAAATCACGATCATCTTATCGACGTATTTCTTGATGAGTGCAATTCTTTCTTTACCCCATGCCCATACTTGAGGGCTTATGTAGTAGATAACGCGTATTTCTCTTTTTTTTAGCTCTTTAGCCAGTCTCATATTGAATCCAGGATAGTCGATGAGTATGACGCAATCGGGTTTAATTTCATCGATTTCTTTGAGGAAATCATTAAAAATTTTCTTAAAGGTAGAATAATTCTTTAACACCTCAAAGAATCCCACTACCGCTAGATCAACAAGGTTATAAAAAATAAGTACGCCGGCCGCTTGCATTTTTTTTCCACCGAGGCCAAAGAATTCTATATGAGGCGACTGTTTCTTGAGTGCCTCTACTAAGTGGGCAGCGTGCATATCGCTGGATGCTTCACCTGCCACTATCGCTATCTTCTTTATTTTTTCTTCCATATCAGGCGTTGGATTTTTAATGCGAGCGAAAGTGCATCGGTCGCCTCTTTGCCGGAGACAACGGGTTTTTTTCTGCGGAGTATGCAGTCAATGAATGACTCGATTTCCTTTTTGAGAGGTTCTTCCCGTTCAATGGGAAGGGCGTGTTTTACGATGAGATTATTCTTTTTCTTGTACATAAAGGCTTCTTGCGTTACGTAATCCAGAGAAATATAGGTATCTTTTAAGAACAGCCGAATTTTACGCATTGCTTCAGGTGAAACTCGGCTCGCGGTAAGGTTGCATACACAACCGTTTTGAAACGCAATGCGCGCATTTGCAATATCTTCTCGAGGAGTGAGTATATTGACCCCTACGGCCTGGACGTTTTTAAGTTTTGACTTAGCCAACCCTAAGATAATATCTATATCGTGAATCATCAAATCCAATACTACTCCTATATCAGTAGATCTTCCGGAGAAAGGGCTTAAACGGTGGCATTCTATAAAACGGGCATTGCGTGCAATGTTTTTGATGGCTTGAAACGCTGAATTAAACCTTTCTACATGGCCTACCTGTAGCGTTATACGTTTCTTCTGACTTAACGCCGTAAGGTGCTTTGCCTGTTGTAGGGTCGTAGTAATTGGTTTTTCAATAAGGCAGTGGATTTTATGAGAGAGAAAGTAGTTTGCAACTGTATAATGAAGTTTTGTTGGAACGCAAATACTTACTGCATCAAGGGTTTTTAAAGGAATCTTTTTATAATCGAGAAAAGGCTGGATGTTGTATTGTTGGGAGATAGGCTGTGCCTTTGAAGGCTGGCAATCGCAGGCAGCAACAAGGTTTACCTTACTAGGAAGTGCTGCATATACCTTTGTATGTTTGGAGCCGAGATGTCCTGTGCCGATTACCGCAATATTGACTTTGCGCATGCACTCAATATAACAAATAACTCGACAAAAGTCAATCGAGATGCTACAATAAACGCTTACGTTATTATGAAAAACTATATTAAGCTCCTCAAATATCTTAAACCCCACGTCATTTTTTTTGTCCCTGCGATCGTATGCATGGGGTTCTCCGCACTCTTTGATGGCGTGACCATCACAATGGTAGCCCCGTTTACTGACAGGGTGTTAAGTGATGGCAAGATTATTGTCCCGTTTGATAACCTACCGCTTGGATTAAGCAGTGTCATAGAGAAAATAAACAATATCCCTCGGGCAGAACTCTTGACCACCATTGCGGTTACAATCTTAATACTTTTTCTGCTTAAGGGGTTTTTCTTCTTTTGGCAGTCGTATCTTATGTCGAATATCGGGCAGAGAGTCGTGCGGGATATGCGCCTAGCCTTATATAAGAAATTTCAAGATCTTTCCTTAGATTATTATAGCAAAAAACGCAGCGGCGAGTTGATTTCCCGCATTACTAATGATGTAATGCTTGTGGAAAATGCTGTCTCCTATGGGGTTACAGACCTTATTTATCAATCCCTGCAAGTAGTTTTCTTTACATGTTTAATCTTCTTTATTCATTGGAAATTTGCCTTGATTTCTTTTGTATTATTTCCTCTTGTTGCGGGTCCTATGGTAAGTATAGGTAGGATGCTCAAGAAGCTTGCAAAGAGCTCTCAAGAGAAAATGGCGGATATTAATTCATTATTATATGAAACGATCTCTGGAGTGCGTATTGTAAAGGCCTTTTGCATGGAAGAATATGAGACAAAAAGATTTGCAGCCCAGAATAAAGACTTTTATAAGATAACCATGAAGTCAATAAGGCGCAATTTGATTTTAGGGCCATTAACGGAATTTATTGGTGCATTTTGTGGAGTGGGAATATTTTTTTTCGGGGTGCGCGAAGTAATCAATGAGACAATTTCTTTCGGCGTCTTTGGATTATTTTTAGGCGGGTTATTTTCTCTCATTCGGCCTTGCAAAAAACTTTCTCAAGTAAACGCCATTATTCAAAAAGCCCTTGCTGCTAGCGAGAGAATACATGATGTGCTTGAGGCCCAACCAACCGTAAGAGAAAAAACAGATGCGTTGGTGATAGGGGGCGTTGAGAAACTCATTGAATTTAAAGATGTTTGGTTTCGATACGAAGAAGAAACCGCGGAAGTATTAAGAGACATTAATCTTACCATACATGCAGGAGAATTAATAGCTATTGTCGGGCCTACAGGGGCCGGTAAGACTACATTGGTAAATCTCATCCCACGATTTTATGATCCTACGAAAGGGAAGATCAACATCGACGGGATTGATGTAAAAGATATGAATATAAAGTCGTTACGTTCACAAGTTGCTGTAGTAACACAGGAAACAATATTGTTTAATGATACGGTTAAGGCAAATATTTCTTACGGTAGCGGAGCGGTGAGCGATGAAAAGGTTAGGCATGCTGCAGTAATGGCATTTGCGCATAATTTTATTATGAAAATGCCTGAAGAATACAATACCATTGTTGGCGACAGAGGTTTTAAGCTTTCTGGCGGAGAAAAGCAGAGGTTAACCATCGCACGGGCAATCTTGAAAAATCCGCCTATCCTGATTCTTGATGAAGCAACTTCACAATTAGACTCAGAATCTGAAAGGTATGTCCAAGAGGCGCTAGACCATTTGGTTAAAAATCGCACTGTTTTTTGTATTGCCCATCGGCTTTCTACCATTAGAAAGGCCAATAAGATTATTGTATTAGATGAAGGAAAAATCGTTGATATAGGAAAACACCAAGAATTGCTCTCCAAAAGCGGTCTCTACAAGCGACTTTACGAGACACAATTCAAGATGTAAGAATCCAATAAAAAACCTTGCAAAAAACACATTTTTTGCTATACTAAACTTCAATATCTGTGGTAACATACCAAAAACTAACCATTTAACGCAAAAATCGGCACAATTTGCCAACTAAGGAGGAGTATGACTGAAGAACTGATTAGACAATTACTTGAAGCAGGGGTTCATTTCGGGCACCAAGCTAAGAGATGGAACCCTAAGATGGCCAAATTTATTTTTGGCGAGCGAAAAGGAATCTATATAATTGACCTTGAGAAGACTTTGGAGGCATTAAATCAAGCCCGCGAGTTTTTGAAAGATATTGCTTCAAAAGGCCAGACCGTGCTTTTTGCCGGGACTAAGAAACAGGCTCAAGAGGTAATCAAGGAAGAAGCCCTGCGCTGTAAGATGTTTTATGTGAACAAGCGTTGGCTCGGCGGGCTGCTTACCAACTTTCAAACCATACGCAAGTCTGTCGCACGAATGATGGAAATTGAAAGCATGGAAAACAAAGGACTCTTTGAAAAGATTACCAAGAAGGAAATAGCATCGCTCACTAAAGAAAAAGAAAAGCTAGGACGAAACCTTTTGGGAGTAAGAGACATGGAGCAGCTTCCAGGAGCCGTGTTCGTGGTAGATTCTAAGAAAGAAGAAACGGCAGTACGGGAAGCCAGAAAGCTCTCAATTCCAGTTGTTGGTCTTATTGACACCAACTGCGACCCAGATTTAATAGATTTTCCTATTCCAGGAAACGATGACGCGTTAAAGTCCATTCATTTAGTTACCCATCTGCTTTCTGAAAGTATTATTGCAGGAAGAGAGAAGTTCTTAAAAGATATGGCAACGCCTATCGCGGAGGAGCGGAAGGAGTCAGAAGCAGCACCGCCTGTTCCTGAAGAAGGTAAAGAAAAAAGCAGCCGTCCCAAAAAAACAAAAACCACAGAAGAGAAGAAACAAAAAACTACCAGCTAAAGGAGTTTCAAAATTATGAAGATATCAGCAGAAAAGGTGAAGGAATTACGAGAGATGACATCCTCGGGTATAATGGATTGTCGCCGAGCCCTTCAGGAATCCAAGGGAGACGTGGAGAAGGCAAAGGTGATTTTACGCAAGAAAGGTTTAGAGATCGCTGCAAAAAAAGCGATGCGCGCTACGAATGAAGGCCGTATCGAGGCCTACGTGCATTTGGGAAATAAAATCGGCGTACTGGTTGAAGTAAATTGCGAGACAGATTTTGTGGCGAGAAACGAAGAATTCAAGCAATTCACAAAAGACATCGCAATGCACATTGCAGCCTCAGACCCTGCGCATCTTAAGAGAGACGATGTGTCTAAAGATATTATCAAGGATGAAAAAAATCCTGATGACTATTATAAAACCAACTGTTTGCTCGATCAGCCCTTCGTCAAAGACCAGCGTACCACCGTTCAAGAGTATCTTAATTCTGTTATTTCAAAGACAGGAGAAAATGTTTCAATCAGCCGCTTTGTTAGGTTTAAGCTAGGTGAGCAGTGAGCAAAAAGCCCGTCTATAAACGCGTCGTCATAAAATTAAGCGGAGAGGCATTTTTAGGGAATAAGCAACATGGCATTGATCCTAAGATATGCGTTTCTCTGGCAAAGCAGATCAAAGCGATAAAGTCTTTAAGCACGCAAGTTGCCTTAGTTGTCGGCGGAGGCAATATCTTCCGTGGACAAAGCAACGTTGATACTTTCGATATGGATCGTTCTGTTGCCGACTATATGGGTATGTTGGCAACGGTTCTCAATGGGATGGCACTGCAGGAGGCGCTGGAGAAAGCCGGGGTACCTACTCGCGTGATGACAGCGATTGAAATGCACGAAATAGCAGAGCCCTATATTCGCCTGCGAGCGATACGGCATCTGGAAAGAGGACGCGTGGTTGTTTTTGTTGCAGGAACAGGGAATCCTTATTTCACTACCGATACCGCCGCAGCACTTCGGGCAATGGAGATTAACGCTGATGTGATTCTTAAAGCAACTAAGGTTGATGGCGTGTATTCCGACGATCCTAAAAAAGTAAAGTCGGCGAAAAAATTTTCTCACCTTAAATATATGGATGTTTTAAGAAAGAAGCTTAAGGTAATGGATGCTACCGCAATCAGCCTTTGCATGGATAATCAGCTGCCTATTGTAGTTTTTAACTTTACCAAAGATGGCAATATGAAGCGTGTTATTACTGGAGAAAAAATAGGAACAACAGTACATTAAAAGGTAGGTGTGCAATGTCAGTAAAAGAGACCATGAATGAAGCCGAAGCAAAAATGAAGAAATCAATTGATGCGTGCAGGAGAGAATTTTCTGAAATCCGCACGGGACGCGCCAGCCCTTCACTCGTAGAGGGTTTACATGTCGACTACCTTGGCACACCAATGCTCTTAAAGCAAATCGCGTCTATTTCAATTCCTGATGCACGGCTTATTGTGATTCAGCCGTGGGATCCTTCAATTATCGGGGAGATAGAAAAATCAATTTTGAAATCCAACTTAGGCATTACGCCTTCTAACGACGGAAAGATTATTCGCTTAGGCCTTCCGCCTCTTTCTAAAGAGAGGAGAGAGGAATTGGCGAAGGTGGTCAAAGATATGGCTGAGGAGGGCAGGATATCGCTTCGTACAATACGAAGAGACGCAAACGAGGCCATTAAAAAATTAGAGCACGATAAAAAGATTCCAGAGGATGATCGTTTTAAAGCCCAGGAACAAATTCAAAAGCTTATAGATAAATATATACAGCAGATAGATAATATTCTACAGGATAAAGAGAAAGAATTGACGGAATTTTAGTGAGCCACTAGCTCATCTTGGTAGAGCACCGCCCTTTTAAGGCGGGTGTGCCGCGTTCGAGTCGCGGGTGGCTCACCACAAAATCCTCGGGAGGATGGTCCTGTTGCGCAGGACTGCCGCCAAAGAAGCTTCATAAAGGGCGGATGGCGGAATTGGCATACGCGCATGGCTTAGGACCATGTGCCGCAAGGCGTGGAGGTTCAAGTCCTCTTCCGCCCATATATCAGTTCTACATAATTATCTGCGGGAGTAACTCAGTTGGTAGAGTGCAACGTTGCCAACGTTGATGTCGCGGGTTCGACCCCCGTCTCCCGCTTTACGGAATTTGCTCGTCCTTAATGTTTAATAGATTAATAGTCCGGGAGGATACTAACATGAAGGTAATGGATTTCTTAAGTAAGAAGGCTATCACTACCGATTTGAAATCAACCGATAAGGAAAGCCTTTTAAAGGAGCTCGTGAATCTACTCGCTGGTGCCGGAGAGATTGAGTCTCGGGATAAAAAGAAACTCCTAGAGATATTAATGGCCAGGGAAGCACTGGGTTCTACTGCGATAGGTCAGGGAATCGGTATCCCTCACGGTAAAACAGACTGTGTAGGAAGGCTCGTTGCAGCATTCGGGCTTTCTCGGCAAGGCGTTGATTTTGATTCACTCGATGGGGACTCTGTGCACATTTTCTTTTTGCTCGTTGCGCCTCAAGATACCACTGGTCCTCACTTAAAGGCATTAGCCAGGATATCGAGGCTTTTAAAAGATAAGTATTTAAGAGAACAACTGAAACAAGCAAAGGATTCTAAAGAGGTGGTAAAGATTATTTTACGGGAAGATGAAAAAAAGATCTAGATTCCGATTTAATATCAATTCACTTTTTAAATGGCTCTATCCGGGCATGAAAATCAAGCGCTGGATTATGGTGTCCCTCTTTGGAGTATTCATGACGATTGCCGGGAGTGCGCTTTTTTCATCTGAGATTGTCCAGGTTTTACGAACGGTTGGTTTGGCTACTGTTTTCTGTGGAGTATTTCTTACGATACTTGGTATCGTGAAACTCATTAAATCATTTGTCATGGCATTTATTCCACGGAAAGAGAAGGATATCGTCGATATTCTCTACCAGAAGGTGCATCTTGCCCGAGGCCCAAAGATTGTCACCGTTGGTGGAGGTACTGGTTTAGCGATGATACTTCATGGTCTAAAGAGCTATACTAATAATATTTCAGCTGTTGTCACTGTTGCCGATAGCGGCGGTAGTTCCGGAAGATTACGTGAGCAGTTTGATGTTTTGCCTCCTGGAGATATCAGAAACTGCCTTGTAGCTTTGGCTGATGCCGAACCGCTTATGCAGAAATTATTTCAACTCCGCTTTGATAAAGGCGGTGAGTTACAGGGCCATAATTTTGGCAATCTTTTTATCACCGCTATGACAGAGGTAACTGGAGATTTTGAACTGGCGGTAAAAGAGTCAAGTAAAGTCTTAGCGATACGCGGCCAGGTTATTCCTTCGACGTTAGAGAAGGTTTCACTCGTGGCAGAATATGAGGATGGTTCAATTGTAGAAGGTGAGGATCGGATTCCTAAGAAAAATCTGCCCATAAAAAGAGTATTTTTAAAACCCGCGGCACCCGCAGCGACAGAAGAGGCGTTAAAGGCAATTAAAGAAGCAGACATAGTTATTTTAGGGCCAGGAAGCCTTTATACAAGCATTATCCCTAATTTGCTTGTTAAAGGAGTAACTGAAACTATAGTAAATTCTTCCGCCGTTAAGGTGTATGTGTGTAATGTGATGACCCAGCCCGGAGAGACCGATGGATACACTGCTTCGCGACACGCAGAAACAATTATTGCGCATTCTCATTTGACAATTATGGATTATTGCGTGGTAAATACCGCGCGAGCCTCTGATGAATTACTTGCTCGATATAAGGAAGAGGATGCTTTTCCCGTTGTAGCAGATACAGATAAAATACGTAAGCTCGGGTATAAAGTGATTGAGGAACGCGTTATTAACTTAGCCGATTTCGTACGGCACGATTCAGCGCGTCTTGCAAAAACAATCGTAGATCTTGCGACGCGTAACAAGAACGCAAAAAAGAAATGATTAATTTTCTTATCGCAATACATTGTCATCAGCCGGTAGGAAATTTTGACGGCGTGATTCAGGAAGCGTATGAGAAATCGTACCTTCCTTTTATTACAGTATTGGAACGGCATCCGAAGGTTAAGCTTTCCTTGCACTATTCCGGCAATCTCATCGACTGGTTTAAAAGCAATCAACCTGAGTTTTTGACGCGAATAAAGAAATTAGTCGATGCGTCTCAAGTAGAGATTATCGCAGGAGGGTATTTTGAGCCGATCTTATCAATGATTCCCGAGCGGGATGCTTGGGGCCAGATTAAGATGCTTAAAAATAAAATAAAAGATGAATTTAGCTATTCTGCTCAGGGTGCATGGTTGGCCGAGAGAATCTGGGAACCTAAGATTCCCTCGATTCTTTCTCAAGCAGGAATTACGTATACGATGGTGGATGATTCACATTTTTCTGCGGTGAGCGAGCTTACCGATAATGGCAAATTTGTCAAGTTTCAACCCAAGGAGCTCAACGGGTATTACCTGACAGAAGAGCTGGGAAACAGGCTTTGTATTTTTCCTGGTTCGGAAAAATTACGATACCTTATGCCGTTTAAGTTGCCGCAGGAGACAATTGATTATTTAAAAGAGCGAAGCCAGCGCAAAACTAATCCTACGATAACCTTTGCAGACGACGGAGAAAAGTTTGGGCTCTGGCCAGGTACGCACAAGTGGGTATACCAAGAGAAATGGTTAGATACATTTTTCACTTGCTTGGAAGCAAACCGCGAGTGGATTAACCTAACTACCTTTAGCGAGCACCTTAAGCATTCTACCCCCACAGGGAGAATTTATCTTTCCTGCGCAAGCTATCGTGAGATGTTGGAGTGGTCAGGAGGATTTTTCCGTAATTTTTTGGTAAAGTACCCTGAGGCAAATTCACTGCATAAGAAAATGATCTATGTCAGCAATAAGATTGCGCAGACCCAATCAGCCTGTAGCAACGGAAAGAAATGCAAGGTTTCGAAAAAAACAATTGCCAAAGAATTAACAAAAGCGCGACACCATCTCTATATGGGACAAGCCAATGATATTTATTGGCACGGTGTTTTTGGCGGATTGTATCTTAATCATCTTAGGCTGGCGATATCAAGGCATTTAGTTGAGGCAGAAAAGATTGTTGATAGGATTCTACGTGATAAGACAAAACAGACTGTAGAAGTAGTAGACTATGATTGCGACGGAAACGACGAGGTTATCGTAAATACCGAAAAAATGAATATGATTATAAAGCCTGCCCAAGGTGCAGCGCTCTCAAGCTGGGACTATCGTGAAACCCCGGCAACATTGATCAATACGTTAGTTCGTCGTTATGAACCGTATCATGATAAGTTGACGAAAAAGCCTAGCCAACAGCCTGCGGCAGGCAAACAACCGGCTAGCATCCATGATGCAGCACCCATTAAACAGGATAATTTAAAGCAGATGCTTTTTTACGATAAGCACAACCGATACTGTTTGCAGGATCATTTTTTAGATCCTTCTGTGCACCTGGAAGATTTTATAAAGTCTTCCTATGTAGAAAGATTAGACTTTATTGGTATGCCTTTTGAGACACACGTAACACAAGCTAAGAAAAAATGTAGGGTAGCTTTTTCTCGTCGATGCGGCTCAGGAGTTCTGGCAGTAGGGTTGAAGAAAACGATTGAAATCGAGAAGTCATGCGCAAATGTTCATTATGCAATCAAAAACCTTGGGCAAAATGACTTTTCTGCTCGGTTCGGCATCGAGTTTAATCTTTCAGTGTACGATTCGGTATTGGCAGTACCCGGTGAAACATTAAGCATGCACAATGTGAATATTAATGATGTATGGAATAAATTGCAGATAGCCTTTACTGCTGAGCAGCCGTTTAATCTGTGGCATTTTCCAATTGAAACAGTTTCTCAAACAGAAACAGGCATAGACAAAACGTACCAAAACTTATGCTTGTTATTGTGGTGGGATATCACTGTTGAAAAGAACAAAACCTGGGATTCACGGATTTTGATAGATATCAATACATAGCTATGCCAAAAATAAAAAAGAAGCTAATTATAAATAATAAACAAGGGCTCCATGCTCGTCCGGCAGCGACCTTTGTTCAATTGGCCAACAAATTTGAATCAAAGATTGTACTTAAGAAAGACGGAGACGCGGTAAGCGGAAAATCGATCATGGGGATTTTGATGCTCGCTGCGGAAAAAGGTAGCGAGATTGTAATTGAGGCCGACGGCGCTGACGCTCAAGAGGCAGTTGCAGAATTAGAGGCATTGGTGAATAAAGATGAGTGAGAAAGTAATAAAAGGAATACCGGCTGCACCTGGTGTAGCGATTGGACCGGCGTATCTATTCGGTAAAGAAGAATTTGTAATTTCCCCCCGAGGGATTACCGAAGCAGAAGTTTCTTCTGAGATCGTACGCTTTGAGGAAGCGCTGATTAAGACGCGTCATGAGATTATTGAGATTCAAAGAAAAATCGAAGAGCAGATGGGCACTGAGCATGCGGAGATTTTCGATGCGCACCTTTTGGTTCTTGAAGACCGCATGTTGATTGAAGACGTTATTTCTCATGTCAAGAAGGGAAAACTCTGCGTTGAGTATGTATTTTCTGAAGTACTCAAGAAATATATTAATGTATTCTCCCGAATCGAGGATGAATATCTGCGCGAGAGGATTAGTGATATCAATGACGTAGGCAAAAGAATCTTAAGAAACCTTTTGGGTAAGACGCGCCAGGTTGTTAGCGACCTTCAGGATCAGTACATCATTGTCGCACATGACTTGTCTCCGTCGGATACCGCCATGATGCATAGGAAGAACGTTATCGGGTTTGTTACCGATATCGGATCGCGTACCTCGCATACTGCGATTATGGCAAAATCTCTGGAAATCCCCGCGGTAGTAGGTCTGGAGGTAGCAACGCTTAAGATTCGAGACGGAGATATTCTGATTATTGATGGAAGAGGTGGGTTAGTAATCGCTGACCCTTCTAAAGACACTCTCGATAAATATAAGACGGCACGTCAGAGATTCGACAGTCAAAAAGGGAGATTTTATCAATTAAAAGACTTACCCGCTGAGACAACTGACGGAAGAACAGTGGAAGTAGTGGCAAATATTGAGTTGCCCGAAGAAATCCCTGCGATTATTGAACATGGTGCGTTTGGGATTGGGCTCTATAGAACAGAGTATTTCTATATGAATAGGATAGATTTACCCACGGAAGAGGAGCAGTTCGAAGCCTATAAACATGTTGCAGAAGCAATGCTGCCACATAGCGTGGTGGTTAGAACGCTGGATTTAGGCGGTGATAAATTTGTATCGAAACTGCAAGTGCCAAAAGACATGAATCCATTTTTGGGCTGGCGGGCAATTCGTTTTTGTTTAGCCCGGCCTGATATCTTCAAGGTGCAATTGAGGGCGATTTTAAGGGCTTCGGCTCATGGTAAGTTAAAAATGATGTATCCCATGATTTCCGGAATCGAGGAGTTGCGTCAGGCGAATATTATTTTAAATGATGCGCAACGTGAATTACGCAACGAGGGAATTCCTTTTGATGAAGATATGAAGGTAGGGGCTATGATCGAGGTGCCATCGGCAGCTCTCACCGCTGATATCTTAGCGAAAGAGGCGGATTTCTTTAGCATCGGAACCAATGACTTGATCCAATATGCATTGGCGATTGACAGAACAAACGAAAAAATCGCCTATCTTTATGAACCCGCTCACCCTGCAGTGCTAAAGCTCGTAAAAGCTATTATTGATGCAGGACATGCCGCTAACATCTGGGTGGGGATGTGCGGTGAGATGACCGGAGAGCCTGCGTTAGCGCTTTTGTTGTTAGGGTTAGGATTAGATGAATTTAGCATGCCTTCGGTGATTGTGCCGCAGATAAAACAGATGGTTAGAACTGTCAGCTATAAGCAGGCGCAGAAGGTGGCGCAGAAGGCGCTTACTCTTTCAACCGGCAAGGAAGTTGAAGAGTTTAGCGACAGTCAATTAAGGAAGCTAGCTCCTGAGATACTCGGTGAGCAGGAGAGGGTAGACAAAAAACAGTAATATGAAAGCACTTATTCTTGCAGCAGGGTACGGAACACGGCTCTACCCTCTAACAAAAAATATGCCCAAGCCTCTTTTGACAGTAGGTAAGCAGCCGATGATAAATCATTTGGTTCAGAAACTTACTAGCCTCGAGGGTCTTACAGAAATAGTGGTAATTACAAATGATAAATTTTTTGCAACATTTAAGGATTGGCAAGCACAAAACGACGCAGCGCTAACAAAAATTCCTATAAACATTGTCAACGACGGAACTACATCTCCCGAAGATAGGTTGGGGGCGATTGGCGATATTTATTTTGCCATAAAAGAAAAGCATATTGCAGAAGATACCCTTGTTATCGGAGGAGATAATATTTTTGATTTTGAGTTGAATGAGTTTGTGCAATTTGCGCAATCAGTGCGGCCTCGAAAATCAATCGGGCTAGTTGACATACAAAAAATTGCAGACGCACAGCGCTTCGGAGTTGTTGCGTTAGATGCCGATAAAAAAATAATTTCTTTTGAAGAGAAGCCGCGCGAGCCGAAATCAAGTTTAGTGGCCATGTGCTTATACTATTTACCTCAGGAAGGTCTTGCGCTAATCTCGGAGTATATTGAGAAGTGTGCTAAGAATCATTCAGAAAAGGATACTTCCGGCACGTATATAAAGTGGCTTTATAAAAAAGAAGATGTATTCGGATTTGTGTTTCAGGGACGGTGGTATGATATTGGTCATATCGAGTCGTATAACGAGGTGCAGAACTATTTTTAACAGGAGTGTCAAAAAAGGAGGGTTGCGTTGAAGGGAAAGTATTGTGTTACTTCTGAGTCGGTTGGTGAAGGTCATCCGGATAAAGTATGTGATCAGATTTCGGATGCGGTATTAGATGATGTACTACGACAAGATTCAAAAGGACGAGTTGCATGTGAGACATATGTTACCATGGGCCTCGTTATCGTGGGAGGAGAAATCACCACAAAAGGTTTTGTCGATACACATAAACTTGTAAGAAAAACATTAAATAGAATAGGCTATACTCATCATAAGTATGGATTTTGTGCCGACACATGCGCAATTATTGATTCCATTAATAGTCAATCCCCGGATATCGCGCAAGGAGTCGATGCTGGCGGTGCCGGAGATCAAGGTTTGATGGTAGGATACGCATGTTCCGAAACGAAAGAATTAATGCCGCTTCCTATTATGCTTTCTCATAAATTGGTTAAGCGAGCGGCAGATATAAGAAAGAGCAATGTGCTAAAATATCTCGGCCCTGATTGTAAATCGCAGGTCACCGTCGAATATCATGATGATGAACCCAAGAGAGTTGATGCAGTTGTGTTAGCCTGTCAGCACACCGAAGACATCCTTGATTTTACTGGTAAGAGGATTACGAAGAAAGCACGGCAGGAAATAATCGATACTATCGCAAAGCCAATAGTAGGAGAGTATATCGATAGGAGAACAAAATTTTACGTCAATGAAACGGGTAAATTCGTGGTCGGCGGTCCTCAGTCAGATACGGGTATGACAGGAAGAAAGATAGTGGTCGATACCTACGGAGGGATTATATCGCATGGCGGTGGGGCTTTTTCTGGAAAAGACCCGACCAAGGTTGACCGATCAGCTACGTACATGGCACGATATGTTGCAAAAAATATTGTCGCCAGCGGCTTAGCAAGAAAATGCGTCGTGCAGCTCGCCTACGTTATCGGAAGAGTAGACCCGGTAAGCGTTATGGTTGATACACTCGGCACTTCAGACGCTACTCCTCAAGTTTTAGAAAAAGCGGTGCGCAAGGTCTTTGATTTAACGCCGCAGGGGATTATCAAGCATTTGGATCTGCGCCGGCCGATTTACCAGGCTACCGCAAGCTACGGTCATTTTGGAAGGAATGAAAAGAATTTTACCTGGGAGAGAACCGACAAAGTGAATGCGTTACGAAAGGCCGTGCGATGAAATATGACGTAAAAAATATACAGTTAGCAAAGAAAGGAAAGCTACGAATTGAGTGGGCGCGTAAAAATATGCCCGTCTTGCGTCTTATTGAAGAGCGCTTTCGCAAACAAAAACCGCTTAAAGGCGTCCGACTGGCTGCTTGTTTGCATGTAACTACTGAGACCGCGAATCTGATGCGGGCATTACAAGCTGGTGGTGCGCAATTAGCACTCTGCGCATCGAATCCTCTCTCGACCCAGGATGACGTGGCCGCATCTTTAGTAAAAGATTATGGGATTAGTACTTTTTCTATAAAAGGAGAAGATACTAAAACGTACTACAAGCATGTTGACGCAGTGCTTGATATAAAACCGCATATTACCATGGATGACGGTGCAGATTTGGTTTCAACGCTTCATGGTAAAAGAAAAAACCTGGTAAAAAATATCCTTGCCGGAACAGAAGAGACCACTACTGGTGTTATCCGTCTTAAGGCGTTGGAGGAAAATGGCAAATTGTTGTTTCCTGTAATTGCCGTTAACGATGCGTGCACCAAGCATTTTTTTGACAATCGTTACGGTACGGGTCAATCAACCATAGATGGAATTATCAGGGCGACCAATCGGTTACTTGCAGGTACCACATTTGTCGTCTGCGGCTACGGTTGGTGCGGAAGAGGAGTTGCTATGCGTGCGCAAGGCATGGGTGCAAAGGTTGTTATCGTTGAGGTTGATCCTCTGCGCGCACTCGAGGCAGCCATGGACGGATACGCGGTTATGCCGATTGCACGTGCTGCAGCGATCGGGGATTTCTTTGTAACCGTTTCCGGTGATATCGCCGTGCTTCGCAAAGAACACTTTGCTAAGATGAAAGACGGCGCAATTGTTGCTAACGCAGGACATTTCAATGTAGAAATTGATATTCCTGCATTGCAATCGTTAAGCAAAGCTACTCGTCAGATTCGCGAATTTGTAAAAGAATATACATTGCGTAGCGGTAGAAGAATTTATCTTTTAGGAGACGGCCGGCTGATCAATTTAGCCGCTGCCGAGGGACATCCCGCATCGGTTATGGACATGAGTTTTGCCAATCAGGCGCTTTCGGCCGAATACGTGGCAAAGCACCATAAAAAGTTAGAGAATAAAGTATACAGTGTTCCCGCAGTGCTTGATAAAAGAATCGCTGCGCTAAAATTGAAATCTTTAGGCATTAAGATAGATACATTAACCAAACAGCAAGAAAAGTATCTTGCCAGCTGGGAGATGGGAACTTAAAAACGGGAGGCAGAAATGAGAACGATTACAAGAATTTGTTTAGTATTGTTCTTGGCGCTCAACGTATCTGTTTGTTTCGCTGAAGTAGTGGAAACCGATTCAAAGATCGCTCAGGTTACGGTGTATCCTGGTTCAGCCCTGATTGCACGCGTTGCAAATTTAGATCTCTCAGCAGGGGAACACAAAATCGTATTTCCCGAGATTATTCCTGAGGTTGATCAGAATTCGCTCTCTGTCTCCGGAAAAGGCAGTGCTGAGGTCAAGATCTACGGCGCTCAAATAAAAAGGGAATATTTGGAAAAAGCACCTTCTGAGCAGGTAAAGGATCTGCAGGCGCAAATTCTAGCAATAGATGATCAGATTAATAGTTTAAATAATCGCTTCGGCGTTCTTAATGAAGAAAGAGAATTCTTAAACTCGATTAAGCTTTCAGCCGGTACTCAGATTCCTAAAGATTTAATTACCAAGTTTCCTACGGTCACAGAGCTAGATAGCTTAGCAACTTTTTTAAGCACAAAACTACAAGAGAATCAAAGCGCTAAAGAAGCAATTGGGCTAAAGATAAGAGAGCTCAACGACAAGAGAAATGCATTAAATAGACAATTACAGGAAATCAATGTAGGCGTAAGAAAGATGCAGCGTTCAATCGTGGTTGAGTTGGAAGCCACAAAAGCAGGAAGTCTAGATTTAACCATCTCATATCTTGTCCGCGGTGTCAGTTGGGGACCGATTTATGATGCGCGCGCATCATTTGAAAAAAACAATGTAGAGTTGATAATGTATGGCTCAATTAGACAGACTACCGGTGAGCCCTGGGAAGATGTCGAGTTAATCCTTTCTACTGCCAAGCCCTCTATAGGTGGCAAGATGCAGGAGTTGCATCCTTGGTTTTTAAGGCCGTATGAAGTTAGAAAAAGGCGAAGCGGGATGCTCGGCGCTAAATCAGGTAATATGAGAATGGAAATGGATTATGTAGGGACGCAGACTATGATGGCACCAGGTATCGGAGGGGCAGACGACGAAGGATATATGTTGGCAGAGGAGCCAGAGAAAGCTACAATAGCTTTCGCACAAGCTGAAGAAAAAGGCACTGCGGTAGTGTATGCGGTAACGCGGAAAGCAACCATAAAATCAGACGGCACCGATCACAAGGTACCGATTTCATCACAAGACTTAAGCGCCAAATTTGAATATGCAGCAACACCGAAACTTTCTAGCTATGCGTACTTGATGTCTAAGGTTAAGAATTCTAAAGAAGGAAATCTTCTTCCCGGAAGAGTCAATATTTTCTTAGAGGGTGATTTTGTCGGTATCTCATCTATCCCAAAAGCTATTGGTGCTGAAGAGGAATTTGATTTGTACCTCGGTATTGATGAGGGCATTACGGTCAAGCGTAAGAAGCTCAAGGAAAAGACTGATGAGACGCTCATAGCAGGGCTTCCTTCAAGGACTAGGGCAATCACCTTTGAATATAAGTTGATTGTTGAAAATTATAAGTCAAAAAAGATTAAGGTAAATCTCTATGATCAGATACCTGTATCTGAGAATGAAAAAATCGTAGTAAAGAAGGTTAAATTTAGCCAAGAACCGACCATAAAAGACTATTTAGATAGAAAAGGCGTAATGCGTTGGGAGTTCGAGCTTAAACCAAAAAAGACTAAAGAGATTACTCTTTCCTATACTATCGAACATCCTAGAAGCCTAAACGTACAAGGACTATAGTATGAGTATTAAGAAAATTGGAGTACTTACCAGCGGCGGCGACGCCCCGGGAATGAATGCAGCGATACGCAGTGTCGTGCGCTGTGCACTCTATAACAAATTGGAAGTAAAAGGTATCTGTAGAGGATATGCCGGATTACTGAATGAAGAAATAAAAGAGATGGATCATCGCTCTGTTTCTAATATTCTTAATCGTGGTGGCACCATTTTAAAGACTGATCGTTCTGAAGAATTCAAAACAGAAGCAGGTCAGAAGAAAGCCGTTGAGGTTATTAAGAAAAATAATATAGATGCGTTAGTGTTAATCGGCGGTGACGGTACGTATGAAGGCGGTGGCGCGCTTACCATGAAATGGGGCATTCCCTGTATTGGAGTTCCCGGAACCATTGATAATGATATCTGCGGGACAGATTTTACCATCGGCTCTGATACTGCGGTTAACACCGCGCTTGAGGCGATCGATAAAATCCGCGATACCGCAACGAGCATGGAAAGAATTTTTGTGGTAGAGGTTATGGGGAATAAATCAGGTTATATCGCAATGCAGGTTGCCTTAGGCGGGGGCGCAGAAGATGTGTTGATCCCGGAGAGAAAGTTTGATATCTCAAGCATGTACCGCGACGTAGTCGAAGGAAATAAGCGTGGTAAAAACAGCTGGATTATTATTATTGCCGAAGGAGTTGGCAAGGCAGAAGATATCGCTAAGGATGTTACTGTTCAAACCAAGCTTGAGACCCGTGTTGCCGTCTTGGGGCATGTGCAGCGGGGTGGAAGCCCGACTGCGAACGATAGGATTTTGGCAACTCGATTGGGTGCGGCTGCGGTAGAGCTGCTCATAAAAGGAGAATCCGGCAAAGTGGTAGGGGTAGTGGCCGATAAAATAAATGTCGTAGATTTTAAAACTGCCTGCGAAAGAAGAGTTCATCTGCTTGATGAGTTATATGGTTTGTCAAAGATACTTACGTAAAACAGTTTTTAAAAAGGAGGAAGGGTATGCGTCGGAGTTCTAAAAGTAAAGTTGATAGAATGGTTATGGAATTGATCATGACAGATGATTTAAAGAAAAAGCATGAAATCGGAAAAAAGATTATTGCTCTTGGGTATAAAAAAGGTGTATATCTTTCTTCTATTCAAGAATTATATGATGCGCGTGGAAGAGGAGAATGTTCAGGGTTTACCGTACCCGCTATTAATTTACGTACCATGACCTACGATTTAGCAAGGGCAATATTTCGCGTGGCAAAAAGAAACAATGCCGGCGCATTTATCTTTGAAATTGCAAAAAGTGAAATCGGTTACACCGATCAGCCGCCGATTGAATACGCTTCCGTGGTCGTCGCTGCCGCAATACGCGAAGAGTTTGCCGGGCCTGTATTTGTTCAAGGAGATCACTTTCAAGCAAAGGCAAAAAGCTACAAAGAAAACCCGCAAAAAGAAATTGATGTATTAAAAGAACTCATCGACGAAGCTGTCGCAAGTGGCTTTTACAATATCGATATCGATAGCTCGACCTTGGTTGATTTGGAGAAAAAGAAACTTTTAGAACAGCAACGGGATAATTTTGAGGTGGCCGCAGAGCTGACTACGTTTATTAGGAAGAAAGAGCCTAGAGGCATTACCGTTTCTGTGGGGGGCGAAATTGGGGAAGTAGGAACCAAAAATAGCACTCCCGAAGAATTACGCGCCTACATGAAAGGATACAGAAAGAAACTGCGCAAGAATTATACTGGTATCAGCAAAATGAGTATTCAAACCGGTACTTCACACGGCGGTGTGGTATTGCCTGATGGATCAGTTGCTGAGGTTAGCCTAGACTTTGATACGCTAAAGACTATTTCTCAGGTTGCACGGGATGAATTCGGCATGGGAGGGGCGGTGCAGCACGGCGCTTCAACTTTACCCGAAACTATGTTTCATAAATTTCCAGAAGTTGAAACCTGCGAAGTGCATCTGGCGACTCAGTTTCAGAACATGATTTATGAAAGCAAGCATTTTCCCAATGACCTAAAGGAAAAGATGTATGCATGGTTAAATGAAAATGCAGCCTCGGAGAGAAAAGAAGGTATGACCGATGAGCAGTTTATCTATAAGACCAGAAAGAAGGTGTTGGGACCCTTTAAGAAAGAGATTATGGGCCTTAGTTCAGAAATCCGTGATGCGATTGCCGCTGAAGTTGAAGAGAAGTTTGAATTTTTATTCAAACAGCTCAATGCCGTAAACAATAAAGAGTTAGTCGATAAAACCATAACGCTTAAAAGAGTTATTACTCGTAAGCGTCAAGAAATCACAGAAAAAGAACGCGATACAGAAGGTGATGATTAAAAATGAAGCTACGCTCAGATGAGATCAAAAAAGGTGTGGAGCGAACGCCTCACCGCGCGTTGTTATACGCTACAGGATTAAAACAGGGCGATTTTAAGCGGATGTTTATTGGTATCGCCTCAGGATTTACTGATTTAATCCCTGGGCATGTCAACATGCGCGAGTTAGAGGTGCACATCAAAGAGGGAGTCCGCAAAGCAGGGGGAGTTCCCTTTATCTTCGGAGTGCCGGGTATTTGCGATGGTATTGCCATGGGTCATTCAGGCATGCGTTTTTCATTAGCATCCCGAGAACTCATTGCCGATGAGATCGAGTCAGTGATGCAGGCTCATCGTCTCGACGGCTTAGTGCTTCTTACTAATTGCGATAAGATTACCCCCGGTATGATTATGGGTGCTGCACGTATTAATGTGCCGACCATTGTCGTAACCGCGGGCCCTATGAAGTCCGGCAGATATAAAGGAAAGCGGCTTTCTTTAGTACGCGATACCTTTGAGCTTGTGGGCAAGCTCAAAAGCGGAGAGATTTCGCAGAAAGAAGCAACGTGCATTGAACAATGCGCGTGTCCGGGAGCTGGATCATGCCAGGGTCTCTATACTGCAAATACGATGTCTTGTTTAACAGAAACTATGGGGCTTTCGCTTACTGGTTGCGGTACTGCCTTAGCGATTTCAAAAAAGAAAGAAAAAATTGCCTACGAAAGTGGTAAGAAAATCGTTGAACTCGTCAAGAAAGATACAAAAATTCGAAAGATTTTAACCCATAAGGCCTTTGAAAACGCGATACGGATGGATATGGCCTTAGGTGGCTCCACCAATACTGTGTTGCATATCACTGCAATTGCGCATGAATGCGGTATAGAGATTCCGCTCAAGACATTTGACCGAATTAGCAAGGCAACGCCTCATCTTACTGATCTTCGTCCCGGTGGCGATTATTTTATGGAGGATTTGGAAGCAGCAGGTGGCATACCGGCAATGCTGAAAAGATTAAAGTCGAAACTCAAAAACAATCCTACGGTAAATGGCAAGAATATTTATCAGGTTGCTGATGCGGCAAAAATCCGCAGTAATGCAGTGATCCGGCCGCTCACTCAGCCAGTTCATAAAGAAGGCGGGATTGCAGTGTTGTTTGGAAACTTGGCATCCAAGGGTTCAGTAGTAAAGCAATCTGCGGTTGACGCAAGTGCCATGCGGTTTACCGGTAAGGCCAAGGTATTTAACTTAGAAGAATCTGCGATGCAGGCGATTACTTCTGGGAAGATTAAAAAAGGCACCGTGGTGGTAATCCGTTACGAAGGACCAAAAGGTTCACCGGGAATGCGCGAGATGTTATCGCCCACTTCGGCAATCGTCGGAATGGGCTTGTCTAACGATGTCGCGCTTATTACCGACGGGAGATTTTCAGGCGGGACTAAGGGTCCGTGTATCGGACATATTGCCCCTGAGGCAGCGCAAGGTGGACCATTGGCAATTATAAAAGATGGTGATACAATTCATATAGATATTAAAAAAAGAAAACTTGAAGTGTTGTTGTCAAAAAATGAGATAGAAAGACGTACGAAGGCATGGAAAAAACCTGCTCCCAAGATTACGTCGGGCTATCTCTATCGATATTCAAAACTTGTAAGCTCTTCAGCACAAGGAGCGATTTTAGAGTAGGGTTACACTATATAAAAAAGGAAAGCCCATGAAAATGACAGGCGCACAAATATTTGTTGAGTCACTTCTAAAAGAAAATGTCGAGGTGATGTTTGGGTATCCGGGAGGGGTGTTGCTTCCTATTTTTGATAAGCTCTACGATGCACCGATTAAGTTTATCTTAACGCGTCACGAGCAAGGTGCCGCACACGCTGCCGACGGGTATGCACGCGCAACAGGAAAAGTGGGGGTCTGTATCGCAACCAGCGGTCCGGGTGCTACAAATTTAACCACTGGCATTGCTACCGCCTATATGGATTCTATTCCTATTGTTGCCTTTACCGGTCAGGTTAAGACGCATTTAATCGGAAACGATGCATTTCAAGAGTCAGATGTCACCGGTATTACTCGGCCAATTACAAAGTACAACTTTTTAGTTAAGGATGTTAAGAATTTAGCTAGTACAATAAAGGAGGCGTTTCATATTGCAGGAACCGGAAGGCCCGGGCCTGTGGTGGTTGATTTGCCGGTGGATGTGCAGCTTAATGAGACAGAGTTTAATTATCCTGAACAAGTGAATATTAGAGGATATAGGCCAACATTGTTTGGCCATCCTGGGCAAGTAAAAAAAGCAGCCCAAAAAATCTCTGCGAGCAAGAAACCGATTCTCTATGTGGGCGGCGGTGCGATTATTTCTGGTGCTCACGAACCATTGAGAAAACTTGCGGAAAAATTACAGATTCCAGTTACCTGGACATTGATGGGTATAGGTGCTTTTCCCACAGATCATCCTTTAAGCCTAGGGATGCTGGGGATGCATGGCACCGCCTATGCCAATCATGCAACGATGGAGTCTGATTTGATTATCGCAGTGGGTGCGCGTTTTGATGATCGTGTAACAGGGCGCATTGATGCCTTTGCCCCGGAGGCTAAGGTAATTCATATTGATTTAGACCCAACATCCATCAGTAAAAACGTGCATGTGGATATTCCTATTGTAGGAGATGCCAAGGGTTCCCTTGAGCAGCTGTCTATGTTTATAAAAGAAAAGCCTTCCACTGAAGCGTGGTTGAAGAAAATCGATGAGTGGAAAAAGAAATACCCGCTTAATTACAAAAAAGATACTAAGCTAAGACCGCAATTTGTCATCGAAGAGATTCATAAGGCGACTAAGGGAGATGCGATTATTGCCACCGAGGTGGGGCAGAACCAGATGTGGGCAGCGCAGTGGTATCAATACAGCAAGCCTAGAACCTTTCTTTCGTCGGGTGGATTAGGAACGATGGGGTATGGATTTCCAGCAGCAATTGGAGCAAAGTTAGGAATTCCAGACAAAATCGTTTTTGATATCGCAGGTGACGGTTCAATACAGATGAACATTCAAGAATTGGCAACTGCAGTAACCTATAAAATCCCCGTGAAGATTGCGGTGCTTGATAACGGATACTTGGGAATGGTGCGTCAATGGCAGGAACTTTTTTATAAGAAAAGGTATTCCTATACTACGTTAGTCAATCCTGATTTCGTGAAGCTAGCTGAGAGTTATGGAGCGGTTGGGATTCGCGTGAAGAAGAAAGATGAAGTGCGTCCTGCGATTGAGAAGGCAATCGCTACAGATAATGTAGTGTTGCTGGATTTCAAGATTGAGCCGGAAGAAAATGTGTTTCCGATGGTTCCCGCAGGAGAAGCGATCAATCGTATGATTGGTGGCATGGCATAAATTATTAACGAGGAGAAGCAATGGAAAATACAATTTCTGTTTTAGTTGAAAATAAGCCAGGTGTGTTAGCGCGCATTTCCGGTCTTTTTAGCGCCCGGGGATATAATATTACTTCTTTAGCAGTGGGTGAGACAGACGATCCGAGTGTCTCGCGCATGACGATGGTAGTAGATGCCCCCAGCGATAAAATTTTAGAGCAGATTTTAAAACAGCTGCATAGATTGATTGATACAGTAAGTGTAGTGGACTTAACGAAAAAGGATTATATCGGACGCGAACTGATATTGGTGAAGGTTGGCTGCACAAAAGAAGATCGGCCTAAGATAAAGAAG